>JAZBOX010000132.1:0-15545 GCA_036351355.1 Halieaceae bacterium | reverse complement strand
GGCGTCACGTCGTCCGTGATCGGGCAGCCTGCATTGCTCGTGTTGTGCAGGGCGACGGAGCCGTCGGCTTTCTGTACGAGCCAGGTCCAGCCCGAGCCGAAGTTGCCGGTCGCGGAGTCCGTGAAGGCTGCCTTGAAGTCGTCGAAGGAGCCGAAGGCCGCGTTGATCGCTTCGGCCAGGGCGCCCGTGGGCTCTCCGCCGCCGTTCGGCGACAGGCAGTTCCAGTAGAAAGTGTGGTTCCACACCTGCGCCGCGTTGTTGAACAGACCACCCTCGGAATTATTGATCACCTCTTCGAGGGAGGCGGACTCGTGGTCCGTGCCTGCGACGAGGCCGTTGAGCTTGTCGACGTAGGACTTGTGGTGCTTGCCGTAGTGATATTCGAGGGTTTCGGCCGAGATGTGCGGCTCCAGGGCGTTTTGCTCGTAAGGCAGGGCCGGCAGTTCGAAGGCCATGGATTGTGTCTCCTGTGCTGGTGAATGTAGCCAATGGCGACGCTACCGGCGCATGAGGTATTCCAACGAACAGCCAAACGAACCCTGAAGCCGCGGGCTTCAAAGTGATCGATCAGACGGTTGGCTGGCGTACCCCGAATGTGCCCGCTGCGGTGGTCGCTGGGGCGCACCCGTTCACGGGCCGCAGGTCGTTGTTATTGGCTGGCGCAAGTGCATTTTTGAGCACCTGCATAAGTGCATACGCGAAAGCAACGCATTCCGATGCCTTCGCGCGGCTCCGTGTGTATCATACGGACCCTCTCTCACCGGAGTCATAACAACCATGGTTACAGAATTCGTTATCCGCTACTTCCACGTGCTGGCCGGCATCGTCTGGATCGGCATGCTCTACTACTTCAATTTCGTACAGACCGAGTATTTCAAGGAAGCCGAGGCCTCGGCCAAAGCCGATGCCATGCAGAAGCTGGCACCGCGAGCCCTGGCGTGGTTCCGCTACGGTGCGCTGGTCACCTTTCTGACCGGCCTGGGACTGCTGCATTTTGTGGGCGCCATGGGCAGCATCGTCGGCAGCTCGCTGATCTGGATGGGCGCTCTCACCGGCACCTTCATGTTCCTGAACGTGTGGCTGATCATCTGGCCGAACCAGAAGATCGTCCTCGGTATGAAAGAGGGCGACAAGGCCGCAGCCGCAGGCAAGGCCGGCCTGGCCTCGCGCACGAACACGCTGTTCTCCGGGCCGATGCTGCTCGGTATGCTGGGTTCGAAGCACCTGTATATCGAAGACCTGACCATGACCGGCCTCGCCGCCGCGTGTGCACTGATCGTGATCCTCGAGATCAACGCGATCGTCGGCCGTATGGGACCGATGGCGAGCGTCATTGGCGTTGTTCACCTCGCCATTATCCTCGCCGGCGTGATCTGGGCGCTGTTGGCCTTTCTTTAAGGGCCTGCTGATAGGGCCTGCTGACAGGTCCTGCTTGTAGAGCGTCGATAGAGCCTGCAAAGGCCTGCTGAAGCCGCCTGGGTCTGAGCGCAGGCCGGCAGTAGGCCGAAAAGCTGCGGTAACGCTGTCAGGTCGATTCCAATCTCCGTTCAACCGGGAGCATGGGGCGAAAGCCCCGCTCACGGTGCCTTGAGGTGTTCTTCATGCCAAAAGACGAAGACGTCGATCCTATCCCCTCGATCAGCGCGCGTCGTGACAGCGCGGCGGCATCGACCGCCGTGCCCCGTCCGCGCGGCAGTGCCCGCAACGGTTCCGGCGATGGCCGCGGCGCGGCCCGCGGTGATGCGGCGCCCACGGCCCGCCCCGGGCTGCTCTCCCGCCTGCTGCTCGCCACGAGTTTTTTCGTCGCCGTGGGCGCCTGCGCCTGGTCCTGGCAGCTGCAGGAGCGCCTCACGCAGGCGGGACATACCATGGACCGCTACGAGCGGCGTATCGCCGATCTTGAGGACCGCCTTGCCGACACGGACGAGGGTATGAGCCAGAACGCGGCGGTGCAGGCCGCCAAGATCCGCGAGCTCGACACCGAGGTGCGCAAGCTCTGGGATAACGTCTGGAAGCGCTCGAAGGAGCGCCTCGGCAAGCTCGAAGCCAGCGAGAAGCGCTTCGACAACGCGATTGCCGCCAACCAGCAGGCCCTGGATGCCACGCAGGCCGATCTCGGCAAGGCACTCACGGATATCGCCCAGCTCACGCGCGTCGCCAGCGACATGGAACGATTGATGACCAGCTCGCGCACGAGCCAGGCCGAGGTCGAGCGTGTGGCCGACGCGCTCAACTCGCTCAATCTCGAGCTTGCGCGCTACAGCAAGCGCGTCGAGAGCAACGAGGAGGCCATCCGCGCCATCGATGCCTTCCGGCGCAGCACCAGCGCCAACATCGACCAGCTGCGAGCCGGGCTGCGCACGCTGCAGGGCGGCGGCGCCGGCGGCTAAAGGTTTCTTCAGGGGGACAGCATGACCGTTATCCGTCAGGACGATTTCATCGACAGCGTTGCCGACGCGCTGCAGTTTATTTCCTACTACCACCCCGTGGATTTCGTGCAGGCCGTGCACAAGGCCTGGGCGATGGAGCGCAATCCGGCGGCGAAGGACGCGATGGCGCAAATCCTGATCAACTCGCGCATGTGCGCCCAGGGTCACCGCCCGATCTGCCAGGACACGGGGATCGTCACCGTGTTCTTGCGCGTGGGAATGGACGTGCGCTGGGACGCGAAGCTTTCCGTGGCCGACATGGTCAACGAGGGCGTTCGTCGTGCCTACACGCACCCGGACAACGTGCTGCGCGCCTCGATCCTCGACGATCCTGCCGGCGCGCGGAAAAACACCGGCGACAACACGCCCGCGGTGATTCACATGGAGCTCGTTCCTGGCGATACGGTAGACGTGCGCGTGGCTGCCAAGGGCGGCGGCTCCGAGAACAAGTCGAAGCTGGTCATGCTCAATCCCTCGGATTCGATCCTCGACTGGGTGGTGAAGACGGTCCCGACCATGGGCGCCGGCTGGTGCCCGCCGGGCATGCTCGGCATCGGCGTGGGCGGCACGGCAGAAAAGGCCGCGGTCCTCGCCAAGGAGTCGCTCATGGACCCGATCGATATTCAGGAGCTTCGCGAGCGCGGACCTTCGAATCGCATCGAGGAGCTGCGCCTCGAGATCATGGACGCGGTGAATCGTCTCGGGATTGGCGCGCAGGGCCTCGGTGGCCTGACCACGGTCCTCGACGTGAAGATCAAGGACTATCCCACGCACGCCGCCTCGCTGCCCGTGGCGATGATCCCCAACTGCGCGGCCACGCGCCACGCGCACTTTGTGCTCGACGGCAGCGGGCCCACGCTGCAAACGCCGCCCGATCTCGACGACTGGCCCGACATCACCTGGGAGGTGGGCGCCGACGTTCGTCGCGTCAATCTCGATACGGTCACGCGCGAGGACGTGGCGAGCTGGCAGCCCGGCGACACGCTGTTGCTGTCGGGGAAAATGCTCACCGGCCGCGACGCAGCGCACAAGAAAATGACGGAGCTGCTTCGCAGCGGCGAGGGTCTGCCCGAAGGTGTGGACCTGAAGGACCGCTTTATCTACTACGTCGGCCCCGTCGACCCCGTGCGCGACGAGGTCGTGGGTCCCGCCGGTCCGACGACCTCCACGCGCATGGACAAGTTCACCGACTACATCCTGGAACAGACCGGCCTCCTTGGCATGATCGGAAAGGCCGAGCGCGGCCCCACGGGTGTCGAGGCGATCCGCAAGCACGGCGCGGTGTATCTTATGGCCGTCGGCGGTGCGGCGTACCTTGTCTCGCGTGCCATTACCGGATCGCGCGTGGTGGCCTTCCCCGAGCTTGGCATGGAGGCCATCTACGAGTTCGAGGTGAAGGACATGCCGGTCAGCGTCGCCGTGGACACGCGCGGCGTCTCGGTGCACCAGACCGGGCCCGAGCACTGGCGCGGGGTGATCGAAGAGCAGGCGCTTGAGCTCATCTGAGACGCTCTACTGGCACGACTACGAAACCTTCGGCGCGCAGCCGCGCGTCGATCGCCCGGCGCAGTTCGCCGGGCTGCGCACGGACCTCGAGCTCAATCCGATCGATGAGCCGCTGGTCATCTACGCCCGACCGCCGCGCGATCGCCTGCCCAGCCCCGACGCCTGCCTGATCACGGGCATCACGCCCCAGCTCGCCGAGGCGCGCGGCGTGGTCGAGGCCGAGTTCATCCGCAGAATCCTCGAAGAGCTCGCGCTGCCCGGGACCTGTGCCCTGGGCTATAACTCGCTGCGCTTCGACGACGAAGTCACGCGCCACACGCTCTACCGCAATCTCCACGACCCCTACGCGCGCGAGTACAGCGAGGGATGCTCGCGCTGGGACCTGATCGACGCGCTGCGCACCGCCTATGCGCTCCGTCCCGAGGGGATCGAGTGGCCGATGCGCGAGGACGGCGAGCCGAGCTTTCGCCTCTCGGAGCTGACCGCCGCCAATGGTATCGAGCACGGCGCCGCCCATGATGCACTGGCAGACGTGAACGCGACGATCGCCATGGCGCGCCTGCTGCGCCGGCAGCAGCCGAAACTGTTCGACTGGCTGTTCCGCCAGCGCAGCAAGGCCGCGGTGAAGGCCTTCCTCGCCAAACAGCACGAACAGCCGATGCTCCACGTCTCGGGCCGCTTCGGCGCGGCGCGCGCACATCTCGGCCTGATCGTGCCGCTCACCTGGCATCCGGCGAATGGCAACGAGTTGATCTGCGCCGACCTCTCCGTTGATGCGCAGCTGCTGATCGCCCTCTCCGGCGAGGATCTCAGGCGTCTGCTCTACACGCGCGCCTCGGATCTGCGCGAGGGAGAAGCACGGCCCGGGATCAAGTCCGTGCATATCAATCGCTGTCCCGTGCTGCTGCCCGCGGCGATGGCCGAGGGGGCCGTGCTCGAACGTGCGAAGCTCGATCGCGCCGCCTGCGAGCGCAACCATCGCCTGATCCGGGAGCACGAGTCCCGTCATCCGGGCGCGCTCCGCGACAAGCTGCGCGAGATGACGCGCCTCGATCTCGAAGCGGGCGCCCCCGATGTCGACGAGGCGCTGTACAGCGGCGGCTTTCTGCCGCCGGCGGACCGCCGCCTTCTTGATCGGCTGCTGATGCTCAGTCCCGAGGAGCTCGCGCGGGCGACCCCGGTTTTCGAGGATCGACGCCTCGATGAGATGCTGTTTCGCTACCGTGCGCGCAACTTTCCCGAGACCCTGAATTCTGAAGAGCGCGAGCGCTGGGAGGCCTTTCGCTACGCGCGCCTGACCGGGGAAGAGGGACCCGGCCCGGATCTCGAGGCATACCACACCGATCTCGAACGGCGCCTCGCCGAAGCGGACATCAGCGAGCGCGACCGGGAGATTCTTGCGCAGCTCCAGAACTGGGGCGACGAGTTGCTGTCCTGATGCTGCGGCCTGAGCCTTTGGCCTGGCCGGCGGCTTATTTCACTGAAACGTGCGCAGCGCAGGGCCCGGCGGGGTCCGTATAATGCGGCGCCAACAGGTCACGGAGCGATCAGCGCAGCATGGAATTTGCCGGCAGTCACATCCTCTCCGTGGGTCAGTTCGAGCGCGCCGACGTGGAGTCCGTATTCGCCGTCGCCGATCGCATGGAGCCTTACGCCCGCCGGCGTCGCGTCACGCGCGTGCTCGAGGGGGCGATCCTGGGCTCCATGTTCTTCGAGCCGAGCACCCGCACACGCGTGAGCTTCGGCAGCGCTTTCAATCTGCTCGGCGGCGAGGTGCGCGAGACCACGGGCTTCGAGAACTCGGCGATCGCCAAGGGCGAGTCGCTCTACGACACGGCGCGCGTGCTGTCGGGCTACTCGGACGTGATCGCCATGCGCCACCCCGCCGAGGGCTCCGTTGCGGAGTTTGCCGCGGCCAGCCGTGTGCCGGTGATCAACGGCGGCGATGGCAGCAACGAGCATCCGACGCAGGCGCTCCTCGATCTTTACACGATCCGCAGCGAGCTTGCTGAGCACGGCCGCGGCATCGACGGCCTGCGCATCGCCATGGTCGGCGATCTGCGCTTCGGACGTACCGTGCACAGCCTGTGCAAGCTCCTCGGGCTATTCGACGGCGTCAGCGTGGCGCTCGTGTCGCCGCGCGAACTTGCGATGCCCGGTGCGATTGTTGATTCACTGCGCGAAGCAGGCCACACGGTCGTCGAGAGCGAGTCCATGGAGGAGGGTATCGCCCACGTGGATATCGTCTACAGCACGCGCCTGCAGGAGGAGCGCTTCGCCTCGCAGGAAGAGGCCGCGCTGTACCGCGGGCGCTTCCGTCTCAATCAGCAGGTGTACACGCGGCACTGCGATCCAAACACGGTAATCATGCACCCGCTGCCGCGCGACTCGCGCGAGCTGGCGCGCGAGCTCGACGACGATCTGAATGACAATCCCAAGCTCGCCATTTTCCGCCAGACCGACAACGGCGTGCTCGTGCGCATGGCGCTCTTCGCGATGGTTCTGGACGTGGCCGATCTCGTCGATCGCCACGCGCGCGACGTGCACTGGTATACGGGAGGACGCGGCGCGTGAGTTTCCGCCTGCGCTTTGCGTCCGGGGACGTACGCATCCTCGAAACGCAGCGCGTCTTCGACGGTTATTTCGCCGTCGATCGCAAGACGCTGCAGCACCGCGCCTTTGGCGGCGGCTGGGCCGAACCGGTGGTGCGCGAGGTATTCGAGCGCGGTGATGCCGTGGGCGTGCTCCCCTATGACCCCGAATCCGACACGCTGATCCTCGTTGAGCAGTTCCGCGCCGGTGCCCTCGACGATGACGAAAGCCCCTGGATGCTCGAACTCGTTGCCGGCATCGTCGACGCCGGCGAAAGCGACGAGGCAGTGGTGCACCGCGAGGCCGAGGAGGAGGCGGGCTGCCTCCTTGATGCGCTCATTCCCATCGCGTCCTTCTATCCCAGTTCGGGGGCCTGCTCCGAGCACGTCCGTCTGTTCGTGGGGCGCGTCGTGTCGGCCGATGCCGGCGCCGTGCGCGGCCTCGACAGCGAGGGTGAGGACATCCTCGTGCACCGTCTTGCCGTCGACGAAGTCCTCGAACTCCTTGCAGCCGGGCGTATCAACAACGGGCACACGCTGATTTCCCTGCAATGGCTGGCGCTGCATCGCGATGAGCTGCGCGAGCGCTGGAGCGTCAGGCCAAGCGGCGCACCGTGAGCGCCGAGGCGTCCACAGGGCCGGGGCTGCTGCGCTCGAGCGCCGTCGTCGGCGCGATGACCATGCTCTCGCGCGTTCTCGGCCTGATCCGCGACGTGGTGCTGGCGGCGGTGCTCGGCGCCAGTGCCAATGCCGACGCCTTTTTCATTGCCTTCAAGATTCCCAACTTCCTCAGGCGTCTTTTCGCCGAGGGTGCGTTTTCCCAGGCCTTTGTGCCCGTGCTTGCCGAGTGCCGCGAGCAGGGCGGCGAGGCAGCCGTTCGCGAGCTGATCGATCGCGTCGCCGGCGCGCTTGGTGGCGCGCTGCTGCTGCTGACGCTGCTCACGCTGATGGCGTCGCCGCTCGTCGCCGCTGTGTTCGCGCCGGGCTACATCGCTCAGCCGGACAAGTATGCGCTGACCTCGGACCTGATACGCATCACCTTTCCCTACCTGATGCTGATCTCGCTGACGGGCATGTGCGGCGCAGTGCTCAACAGCTATGGCCGCTTCGCCGTACCGGCCTTTACACCGGTGCTGCTCAACCTTTGCCTGATTGCCGCGGCATTGATCGCCGCGCCATCCTTTGCCGAGCCCGCCTTTGCCCTGGCCTGGGGGGTGCTTGCCGCAGGGCTTATGCAGCTGTTGTTCCAGCTGCCGTTCCTCTATCGCCTCGATCTCGTGCCGAGGCCGCGCTGGGATCTGGCCCATCCCGGGGTGCGCCAGGTAATGACGCTGATGGTACCCGCGCTCTTCGGCGTATCCGTCAGCCAGGTCAATCTGCTGCTGGACACGGTGCTGGCCTCCTTCCTGCCCACGGGTAGCGTGTCCTGGCTGTATTACTCGGACCGGCTCACGGAACTCCCTCTCGGCGTATTCGCTATCGCCGTGGCGACGGTGATCATGCCGACGCTGGCCGCGCAGAACGCCGCGGCCCGCGCCGGCGATTACGCCACCACGCTCGACTGGGCCGTGCGCAGCGTGCTTCTCGTCGGCGTGCCCGCAGCCCTGGCGCTGGTCTGTCTCGCCGAGCCGATTCTGGTCACGCTGTTCTTCTACGGCGCGCTCACGGAGCGCGATATCGCCATGGCGAGCCTGAGCCTGCGCGCCTACAGCCTCGGCCTGTGCGCCTTCATGCTGATCAAGGTGCTTGCGCCCGGCTACTACGCACGCAAGGACATGCGCACGCCGGTGAAGATCGGCATCCGCGCGATGGTCGCCAACATGATCCTGAACCTCGTCTTCGTGATCGCCCTCGTCACCTCCGGTGGCGCCGGCCACCTCGGCCTTGCGCTGGCCACCAGCGTCAGCGCCGGGCTGAACGCCGGGCTGCTGTGGCGCGGCCTGATTCGCGAGGGGATCTACCGCTTCGACGAACAGTGGCGGCGCCTGCTGCCGCGCCTGCTGATCGCCTGTGCGGTCATGCTTGCGGTGCTCCTCACGCTGCTGCCGCCCCTCGAGGACTGGCTGCCCCTCGATGCCTGGGACCGTGGCCTGCGCACGCTCGGCCTGTGCATTGCCGGCCTCGGCGCCTACGCAGGCGCGCTGTGGCTCCTCGGCCTGCGCCCTGCCGATCTGCGCGCGCCGTCGCCGAGTGCGCGTTCCGCGCAGGACGGCGCGTAGGACCCGAGCCGGTTCTCCGATATACTCCCGCGCTGGTTTTTTACTGCGCAGCGTTTCCATGGAGCTCCTTCGCGGCCTGGGCGGCTTGCGCGATCGTCACCGACCCTGCGTCGCCACCATTGGAGCTTTCGATGGGGTGCATCTCGGGCACCAGGCGGTTGTCGCGCAGACCGACGAACTGGCACGGGCCCTGGGCCTGCCCACCACCGTGGTGACCTTCGAGCCGCTGCCGCGCGAGTATCTTGCCGGGGCCGACGCGCCACCGCGCCTGCAGAGCTTTCGTGCCCGTTTCGAAGCCTTCCGAGGCCTTGGCGTCGATCGCATGCTGTGCCTTCGCTTCAACGAGCGGCTGCGCAGCATGTCTGCCGACGACTTCGCGCGCCAGCTCTTCATCGACGGTCTCGGAATCCGCGCGCTGGTGCTGGGCGACGATTTTCGTTTCGGGCGTGCGCGCGAGGGTGATGCGGCGTTCATGCACGCCCTGGGCCAGCGCGAGGGCTTCGAGACCCACGCCATGCGCACCGTCGAGGTCGGTGGCGAGCGCGTCAGCAGCACGCGCCTGCGCCGCGCCCTCGCCGAGGGCGATTTCGAGCTGGCCGAGGCCCTGCTCGGAAGGCCATGGACGATCAGTGGACGGGTGATGCACGGGCGACGCCTCGGGCGTGAACTCGGCGCGCCGACGGCGAACATCGCCCTGCGCCATCGCAGCCTGCCTGTGAGCGGCGTATTTATCGTGCGTGTTTCCGGCGCGGGCCTTGAAAACGCGCCGGCCATCGCCAACGTCGGTACGAGGCCCACGATCGCGGCGGGGCAGCGCGCCAACCTCGAGGTACACGTGCTCGAAGGAAACCCCGAACTCTACGGGCAGCGACTCGACATACAGTTCGTCGCGCGCATTCGCGACGAGCAGCGCTTCGATGGTGTCGAGGCGCTGAGGGAGCAAATTCACCGGGATATCGACGCCGCGCGCGCGTACTTCGCGGCGGCACCCACGACAGCAGCAGGCTGAGCGGCAGGCTATGAGTAACTACAAGGACACGCTGAATCTTCCGAGCACGGCTTTCCCGATGAAGGCCAGCCTCGCCCAGCGCGAACCCCAGCGCCTGAAGCAGTGGCAGGAGATGGGGCTGTTCCAGCGCATCCGCGAGGCGCGCGCCGGACGTCCGCGCTTCATCCTCCACGACGGCCCGCCCTACGCCAACGGCGAGCTGCACGTTGGCCACGCCGTGAACAAGGTGCTCAAGGACATCATCGTCAAGTACAAGACCCTCGATGGCTTCGATGCGCCCTACGTGCCCGGCTGGGACTGCCACGGTCTGCCGATTGAGCTGAACGTCGAGAAGAAGGTGGGCAAGCCCGGCGTCAAGGTGACGCCCGCGGAGTTTCGCGAGAAGTGCCGGGCCTATGCGCGCACGCAGATCGAGCAGCAGAGCGAGGACTTCCAGCGCATGGGGGTCATCGGCGACTGGGACAATCCCTACCTGACGATGGATTTTCGCTTCGAGGCCGACATCGTGCGCACTCTTGGCCGGCTCATCGAGCGCGGTCACCTGCACAAGGGCTTCAAGCCCGTGCACTGGTGCCTGGACTGCGGATCGGCGCTGGCCGAGGCCGAGGTCGAGTACGCGGACAAGACCTCGTCGGCGATCGACGTCGCCTTCGTCGCGATCGACCCCGCCGCCGTGAATGCCGCCTTTGGTGTCGACGATGATGCCGCCGTGGCCCTGCCGATCTGGACCACCACGCCATGGACGCTGCCCGCCAACCAGGCGGTGACGCTGCACCCGGAGCTCGACTACGTGCTCATCGAGGGCGGCGAACAGCGCCTTGTGGTTGCTGAAGCGCTCGCCGAGAGCTGTGCCCGCCGCTACGGCCTCGACGGCCTCAAGGTGCTCGGCCGCGCTGTGGGCCGGCAGCTCGAACTGCAGAAGCTGAAGCATCCCTTCATTGACCGCGAGGTGCCGGTCATTCTCGGTGAGCACGTGACCGTTGATGCCGGCACCGGTGCCGTGCACACGGCACCCGCTCACGGACAGGAGGATTTCGAGGTGGGTCGGCACTATGACCTGCCGATCGACAATCCCGTCGCCGGCAACGGCGTGTTCGTGGAAGGCACCGAGCTGTTCGAAGGGCAGCACGTGTTCAAGGCCAACGACGCGATCATCGAGGCGCTTCGCGAGCGCGGCGCGTTGCTGCACGCGGAGAACTACCAGCATTCGTACCCGCACTGCTGGCGTCACAAGACGCCGGTGATATTCCGGGCGACACCACAGTGGTTCATCAGCATGCGCCAGGCCGGTCTGCTTGCCGGCGCGCAGGCGGCGGTCAAGAACGTGCAGTGGGTGCCCGACTGGGGGCAGGCGCGTATGGAGGCGATGCTCGAGGATCGCCCGGACTGGTGCATCTCGCGCCAGCGCACCTGGGGTGTTCCCATCGCGCTGTTCGTGCACCGCGAAAGCGGTGAGCTGCACCCGAATACGGCCGATCTCATCGAGGAGGTGGCGCAGCGTATTGAGCGCGACGGTATCGAGGCCTGGTTCTCAATGTCGGCCGCCGACCTGCTCGGCGACGAGGCCGGGGCCTACGAAAAGGTCACGGACACGCTCGACGTGTGGTTCGACTCGGGCGTGACCCACGCCTGCGTGCTGCGCCATCGCGAAGGCCTGGCCGCGCCTGCGGACCTCTATCTCGAGGGCTCGGATCAGCACCGTGGCTGGTTCCAGTCCTCGCTGCTGACGGGCATTGGCGCCTTTGGCCAGGCGCCGTACCGCGCCGTGCTGACCCACGGCTTCACCGTCGACGGCCAGGGCCGCAAGATGTCCAAGTCCCTCGGCAACATCATCCCCGCGCGCAAGGCGATGAACGATCTCGGCGCCGATATCCTGCGCCTGTGGCTGGCGTCGACGGACTACCGTAACGAGGTCGCCGTATCCGACGAGATCCTCAAGCGCACGGGCGACAGCTACCGCCGCATTCGCAACACGGCACGCTTCATGCTCGCGAACCTGAGCGGCTTCGACCCGCAGGAGGATCTCGTTGCCGACGAAGAACTGCTCCCGCTTGATCGCTGGGCCGTGGACAGCGCCTCGCGCATGCAGGAAGCGCTGCAGCAGGCCTACGACGGCTATCAGTTTCACCAGGTCTGCCAGCGGCTGCACAACTACTGCGCCACGGAGCTTGGCGGTTTCTACCTCGACATCATCAAGGACCGGCAGTACACCACGCAGGCGGACAGCCTTGCGCGGCGCTCGGCGCAGACGGCGCTGTACCGCATCGTGGATGCGATGGCGCGCTGGATGGCGCCGATCCTGTCGTTCACCGCCGATGAAATCTGGGAGAACCTGCCCGGCGAGCGCGAGGACTCGGTGTTCCTCGCCGGCTGGGGCAAGCCGCTGCTGCGCCTCGGTGCCGCGGACGAACTGGACCGGGGCTTCTGGGATCGCGTGATCGCTGCCCGCGCCGCCGTGAACCGCGAACTGGAGGTGCTGCGCGGAGAGGGCAGTCTGCGCGGCTCCCTCGACGCCACTGTCACGCTGTACTGCGACGACGCGCTGCGCGCCGATCTGGAGCGTCTTGGCGACGAACTGCGCTTCGTGCTGATCACCTCCGAGGCCAGCATTGCTGCGCTTGCCGACGCGCCGGAGTCGGCCCGCGCGACGGACCAGCCCGCGCTGCGTATCGTCGCGAGCGCGTCGACGAAGGAAAAGTGCGAGCGCTGCTGGCATCGCCGCGCCGACGTTGGCAGCTCCCCCGAGCACCCCACGTTATGCGCGCGTTGCGTCAGCAACGTCGACGGCGATGGCGAGGTGCGCCACTTTGCCTGAAGCGCAGGAGCGGAACCCGGCGTCAGCGGCTTCCGAGCGGGCGGAGCCTGCCGAGCGAGTGAGGCAAGCCGGGAGTGCCGGGCACAGAGCCGAGACGGCGACGCGGGATCCCGGTGCGCAGGCCGACGCGCCGGCGCTCGCATCGGGCAGGATCAACAGTCTGCCCTGGTACGCATTGGCGCTGGTGCTGCTGCTGGCGGACCAGGCCAGCAAGGCGCTGGCCGTAGGCACACTCGACTACGCCGCGCCGGTCCGCCTGTTCGCGTGGTTCGACCTCACGCTGCACTACAACGAAGGCGCGGCCTTCAGCTTTCTGAGCGGTGCCGGCGGCTGGCAGCGCTGGTTCTTTGCCGCCCTGGCCATCGGCGTGAGCGCGGCGATCGCCCTGTGGCTCTATCGCCTGGGGAAACGGCAGTGGCCGCTGGCCCTGGGGCTGGCACTCGTGCTGGGCGGCGCGGTCGGGAACCTGATCGATCGGCTGCGTCTGGGCTACGTTGTCGATTTCATCAGCGTTCACTACCGTGACTGGTATTTTCCGACTTTCAACGTGGCGGACGCGGCCATCTCCGTGGGAGCCGCTGTCATCATTCTCGACAGCCTGTTTTCCGCCGAGGACGATACGGCCGGGCGTCCGCAGCCGAACTGAGCTTGACGCGGCCATTGGCGGCGCGCAGCAACTGCGCTGCCATCGCGCAGGAGAACGCTATGGAAATGAATGTGGGTGAAGGTACGCGTGTGTACCTGAACTTTTCCCTCGCGCTGGAGGACGGCGCCGAGGTGGATTCGAACTTTGGCGGTGAGGCCGTGAGCTTTGCCATCGGCGATGGCAGCCTGCTGCCCGGCTTCGAGCAGTGCATCATCGGCATGTGCCCCGGCGAGCGCAAGCTGTTCCAGGTGCCGCCGGAGGACGCCTTCGGACAGCCCAACGAGAACAACGTGCAGCGCATCGGGCGCGACAACTTCGATGACGACATCGATCTCGAACTCGGCCTCGTGTGTTCCTTCGCCGATGCCGCCGGTGGTGAGGTGCCCGGCATGGTCGTGGGCTTCGACGACGAGGAGGTCACCGTGGATTTCAATCATCCCCTTGCCGGGCGTACTATCCTGTTTGATGTACAGGTACACCGCATTGAGGCGGCGGAGTTGCACTGATGCAGATACAGCTGGCTAACCCGCGCGGATTCTGCGCCGGCGTCGACCGCGCGATCGATATCGTCAATCGTGCCCTCGAGGTCTTCGGCGCGCCGATCTACGTGCGCCATGAGGTGGTGCACAACCGCTTCGTGGTCGACGACCTGCGCGAGCGCGGCGCGATCTTCGTGGAGGAGATCAGCGAGGTGCCCGACGACAGGATCGTGATCTTCTCGGCCCACGGCGTGTCGCAGGCCGTGCGCAAGGAGGCCGGCGACCGCGGCCTCAAGGTCTTCGACGCCACCTGCCCGCTGGTGACCAAGGTGCATATCGAGGTCACGCGCTTCAGCGCCGAGGGCCGCGAGTGCGTGCTCATCGGTCACGCAGGGCACCCCGAGGTCGAGGGCACCATGGGGCAGTACGACCGCTCCGCCGGCGGCGATATCTACCTCGTTGAAGACGAGGAGCAGGTGCAGGCCCTGGAGGTGCGCGATCCCTCGCGCCTGTCCTTCGTGACCCAGACCACGCTGTCGATGGACGACACGGCGAGGGTCATCGATGCGCTGCGTGAGCGCTTCCCCGAGATCACCGGTCCGCGCAAGGACGACATCTGCTACGCCACGCAGAACCGCCAGGATGCCGTACGCGAACTCGCCGCCGACAGCGACCTCGTGCTCGTGGTGGGCTCCGTCAACAGCTCCAACTCCAACCGCCTGCGCGAACTCGCCGAGCGCATGGGCGCGCGCGCCCACCTGCTCGATCGCGCCGACGAAATCGACCCGGCCTGGCTCGATGGCGTCAGCAGCGTCGGCGTGACCGCCGGGGCCTCGGCACCCGAAGTGCTGGTGCAGGAGGTGATCGATCGCCTGCGCGAATTCGGCGCCGATGTGGTCACCGAGGTCGAAGGGCGGCCGGAGAATGTGACTTTTGCGATACCGCGGGAGCTGCGACTGACGGAAGTCGACTGACTCCTCGTTGCGCCACCCGGGCGCCGACCGGGCCATTCGTCGAAAAATCTCGCCGCCCGTCGGGCTCAGGCGCTCAGTTCCTTTACCTTTATCGCTACTGCGCTAAGTTCATTAGCATGGACACGCGCCGTACATACTGCTCTGAACGCCAGACGCGTAGAGAGCGCCCCGGAGACGGATGCCAAAACGAGGCCGCTTCGCGTCTGTGCGTACGTGCGCAGGGGAACCACGCAGCGATCGCTGGCGCCGACAGGCGTCCCGCGCGGTGCCCGGGTGGTTTCACGCTCATTGAGCTCATGATCACCATAGCGATTGCTGCGATTCTTCTGACCATTGGTATCCCAACCTTCCGCACGGTAATCCAGAACGCCCGTACAGCCGGATTGGCATCGGACATTACCAGTGCGATCAATCTGGCTCGTGCTGAGGCGGTTCGGCGCGGAGCGCCAGCACAGGTTTGCCCGAGTGACGACGGCGCGACCTGCAGTGGAGCCTGGACGGATGGGTGGGTGGTCCTTGCCGGTGGGCGTTTGGTGCGAGCGTGGCCTGCGCCCGCGGTTGGCGCGGTAATCAATCAGCCTGACGCTCCTCTCGGAATCGACTTCGGAGCCCTCGGCCAGATTACCTCGCACGCAAATCCCGTAACGATCGAAGCCAGCGTGGCTGGATGTACCGGGCAGCGGGAGCGCACCCTGGTGCTTGCGCCCTCGGGACGCGTTTCCGTGCAACGTACAGCTTGCCCATAGAGGGTGTTCCGGAGATGACTAGAGACAATAATCACTCCAAGCGGAAGCTGCTGCAGCCTGAGCGGACGACCGGCAGCCCCCCAGGCGCTCGGTGGTCGCGCGGCGTCGGGATGATCGAAGTGCTGGTGGCC
>JAZBOX010000131.1:0-2695 GCA_036351355.1 Halieaceae bacterium | reverse complement strand
CCGAAGAGCGCTTCGATATCCCCGACTACGAGTACGTGATCGGCCCGGGCGATACCATGGAGATCTTTGTCTGGGGCAACGAGGAACTGACCACGACGGGCATCGTTCGCCCGGACGGCAAGTTCACGACCCGTCTGGTCGAGGACCTGCAGGCCGCCGGACGCACCTCCACCGAGCTTGCCCGGGACATCGAGAAGGCCTACGCCGAGTACGTACGCCAGCCGGTGGTCAGCGTGATCGTCAATGGCTTCGTGGGCGTGCCGGAGCAGCAGGTGCGCGTGGTCGGCGAGGCCACCCAGCCGGCCAGCGTGCCCTTCCGCCAACGCATGACCTTGCTCGACCTGATGATCGCGGTGGGTGGCATGACGGAGTTCGCCGATGGCAACGGCTCGGTGCTGATTCGCAGCTTCAACGGCGAACAACGCGCCTACGACCTGCGCCTGGACGACCTGCTTCGAGACGGCGACATCTCCGCGAACATGGTGCTCATGCCCGGCGATATCGTGATCATCGCCGAGAGCTGGTTCTGATAGCGGCGCGCCGCGGGGGCCTGGAGCATGCAGGAAGCGCTTGCACAGATTTACGGTTACGCACTGGGCGTCTGGCGGCATCGCTGGGCCGCCCTTGTCGTGGCGTGGGTGATCGCGTTGGCGGGCTGGGCCTTCGTCACGCAGATGCCCGAATCCTATAAGGCCACTGCGCGTCTTTACGTCGATTCCAATTCTGTGCTTCGCCCGTTGATGCGTGGGCTGGCAATCACGCCGAACATCGACCAGCGCATCGCCATGATGAGCCGGACGCTGCTCAGCCGGCCTAATCTGGAGAAACTGGCTCGAATGACTGACCTGGATCTCCAGGTGACTACTGATGCTCAGAAGGAAGCCCTCATCTCGCGCCTTGAGGACTCGATCTCGATCAGTGGTATCCGCGGTAATGCCTCGCTGTATTCCATCGCAGTGACACACAGGCATCGTGAAACGGCCCGGCGTATCGCGCAGTCGCTGATTACCGTATTCATCGAGATGTCGCTGGACGATAAACGGGAAGACAGTTCCGGGGCTCAAAGCTTTCTCGACAAGCAGATCGCGGAGTCCGAGCGTCGCCTCGTGGAGGCCGAGAACCGGCTTGCCCGTTTCAAGCAGGAGAATGTCGACGTGCTCCCCGGTGAGAGTGGGGACTACTACGCGCGTCTGCAGAGCGCTCGCGGGGAGCTCGCCGCTGCGAGGCTGGAGCTTCGGGAGCAGCAGAACCGGCGGGATGAACTGCAACGCCAGATAGACGGCGAGGAGCCGGTGTTCATCAGCAGCGGCAGTGCCGCACCCACGGGGTTGCCCATCGATACCAGGATCCAGGCGTTGCAGTCGCAGCTCGATGCATTGCTCGCCAGGTACACCGACAAGCACCCGGAAGTTCGGCAACTAAACGGCCTGATAGACGAATTGCGCGCCGAGCGGGCGGAGCAGCTGAAAGCCATGGGGCCAGGTGCGGTCAACAACTTCAGCGGGGTCGGCAACAGTCCCGTTTACCAGGGCATGCGCACCATGCTGGCGGAAGCGGATGCCAGTGTTGCTGAACTGTCCGTGCGTGTTAACGAGTACGAGGAGCGCGTTGCCGATCTCGTTGAGAAGGTTAATTCCATTCCGGAGGTCGAGGCCCAGTTGAAGCAGCTCAGCCGCGATTACGGCGTGCTCAGCCAGCAGCACGAAGAGATGCTGCAGCGGCGTGAGTCCGCGCGCATCTCCTCCGACGTGGAGAACAGCGCGGGTGATGTCAGCTTCCGTGTCGTCGATCCCCCGTTCGTACCCAGCAAGCCCAGCGAGCCGAACAAGCTGCTGCTCAATGCGGGTGTGCTCGTGGTCGCACTGGGCGCTGGCGTTGTACTGGCACTGGGCCTTTCCCTGATCCACCCCATCGTGAGCGATGCGCGCATGCCGGCTGTCGCAACAGGTCTGCCGTTGCTGGGCAGCGTGACCTGGAACAAGAGCGATGAACAGAAACGGCGGGAGCGCTGGCGCCTCGCGGGCTTCGGCGCCTGTACCGCGTCGCTGCTGGTCGTGTTCGTGGCCGTATTGCTGGCGCCGCAGCTTTGGGAGCAGTTGGCATGAGCACCATCGAGAAAGCCCTTGGAACGCTGCGCAAGAAGGCGCCGGCCGAGGCGGACGCGCCGGTGCCGGACACCGTGGAGCGCGCGGGCGCCTCACTCGGCGCTAAACCACCGGAGGCCAACGCACCTTCCGCGCCCGGCCCCCAGAAGCCGCTGGTGGAAATTCCTTTCGAGACCCTGCAGGAGCGGGGCTTTATGTCGCCCAGCGTTCCCCGGAGCACGATCGCCGAGGAGTTTCGCGGCATCAAGCGGCCGTTGCTCAAAAATATTGCCGGCGGTGCGATCAAGTCGGACAACCCGAATCTGATCATGGTTACCAGCGCCCTCCAGGGCGACGGGAAGACCTTCACCTCCATCAATCTTGCGCTGAGCATCGCCATGGAGCAGGACAAGACTGTTCTCTTCGTCGATGCGGACGTACTCAAGGCAACCGCAGGGCGCCTAATCGGTGTTCCTTCGCATACGCCGGGACTTATTGATCTGCTCGAGGGCAAGGGGGTGGAGCCGCAGGATGTGATCCTTCGCACCAACATGCCCAAGCTGCGTGTTCTCCCGGCGGGGTCGCCGAGCGAGCACGCGACGGAGCTGCTG
>JAZBOX010000130.1:0-2212 GCA_036351355.1 Halieaceae bacterium | reverse complement strand
AGAGTGTCTGTCCCTCAAAATACATACTCCCTTCGATTTCGCCTACTGCGGCCAGGCGAAGCAACCCATGCAAGCAGGCCGACAGCCGTCAGCGCCATGACGGGGGGCTCCGGTACCGCGTTATCGGGCGTTACCGGAAGGCCCGCCTGCAGGAACTGCGTATTTCCCAGGGTGAAGGCCGCTTCGAGCGTATGGCTGGCATCGATCAGGCTCCTGCCCCCAGAAAACCCATCCTGAGCGACGGCGGACAACGTGATATCAAGCCATGCGACGTCGCCCGGGTTAAGGGTGAAGTTCAGGAAGCCGCTTTCGAGAATCGGCATGCTGGTTTCGCTGGCGTCGCCAATGGCGAAAAGGTCCAGCACGTCTATGACCGTGGCAGGCCCAAGCTCTCCGAACGGGTCCTGTGGGTTGTAGTCGGCGGTGCCGATCAGAATGGACGCGCTGAGATAGTCGAGGTAGTCGCCGCTCACGATACCGTCGAGGTCGAAGCGAAGGGAATAGTCCTCGGCGCCTATACCGTTGTACACAAAGCTCTGAAGCGCCCGCGCTTCTGCGTAGGCATCAAAGGCGGTGCTCGCGGGCGAATTCGTTTTGGCGAAGACGCCTAGCTTGGGAAGGCTGTCGGGACCTTCAATGCGTGCATACGCCGAGTAGTTTCCGTCGTAACCGCTGCCTGTCTGCCCATTCGGTCCGTCGCCAACGATGGCACCGACCGAGGATTCGCGCACCCCTGCACCGCCGTCTTCCGTGCCGATCGGGCCGCTGTCATCAATGACGTCTGGCCAAGAAATCACCTCGCGGACGCGGACCCAGCCCAGCGTCTCGGTCAGCTCATCGACGCCGATGGTGAGTGGGCCACATTGGGCCGGGATGGAAAAAGCGATTAGCGGGAATACCACCAGAGTAAAGCCGTAAATGGAACGCATAGTGAACCCTCCGGGTGCGATTTGCCTGGGAACCTCAGAGTCACGGGTGTGAGCCCGTGATCCGAAGCATCTCACGGTACGTTTCGCGGCTACGGCATCGCATCCGTATTTCTACCTATTTTTGCCGCACGGCACTGCGTCGGGTGCGTCGGGGGTGCGCGCGTCGGTGCGCGTCGGGGACGGTGCGCGTCGGCGACAGGCACCCACGGCACGTGATGCGCGTCGGGGACATGGTGCGCGTCGGGGACAGGTGCGCGTCGGGGACAGGCACCCACGGCACGTCGAGGACAGGCACGGGTGGGCGATCTAATTAGGACAGGGATCTAATTAGGACAGGCACTCCGACCAATCAGATCCCGCCGTTTCATTGCGATCGCCGAGCGTCGATGGCACTTTGGTCCACGACACGCGACTCGCGCAGCACCCAAGTCTCCGCGATGACGCCGCCGTCACGAAAAGAACCGGCTGGTACACGGAGGTACCGCCACTGCGATGACTCGACCACGCTGCGAACAGATTGCGCTCTCTGCTACGCCGTACTACCACGTCACATCCCGCTGCGTTCGCCGCGCTTTCTTGTGCGGCGTCGACAATAAATCGGGCCAGAGCTACGAGCACAGGCGGCAGTGGGTTGAGCATCGAATCCGGCTCCTGAGCTCGCTTTTTGCGATCGATGTGGCGGCCTATGCCGTGATGTCCAACCACTACCACATCGTTGTGAAGCTCGTGCCCGACCAACTCTCTTCGGTGCCTGATGAGGCAATCCTGCGGCGGTGGGGATGCCTCTACAAAGGGCCTCTGCTTTTGCAGCGATACCTGGCTGGTGACTCCCTCAAGGAAGCTGAGAGGAAATACCTGGCGAAGCTGGCCTCGGTTTATCGAGACCGCCTCGCCAGCCTCAGCTGGTTCATGAAATGTCTCAACGAGCCCATTGCGCGACGAGCGAATCGCGAGGACGAGTGCACCGGCCACTTTTGGGAGTCACGCTATAAGTCGCAGCCGCTGATCGACGAAGCGGCGTTGCTGGCCTGTTTGGCCTATGTGGACCTTAATCCCGTACGAGCCAAGATCGCGTCGACTCCGGAAGCTTCTAAGCATACGAGTATCAAGGAGCGGGTTGCTCCCGCGTTTGATCCGGGAGTTGCGGCGCGCACACAAATAGACGAGGGGGCGCTGCAGAGTTTTTCAACGCCATTGAAGCCGCTGCTTCCATTCCGTGACGAGATGTCGGACCGCGGCGAAGGGCACCTGCCTTTTGCTTTCAAGGACTATCTGAAACTTCT
>JAZBOX010000129.1:0-5734 GCA_036351355.1 Halieaceae bacterium | reverse complement strand
ATGACCCGCCTGCTGCGCCAGGGCGCGGAGCTGTCGAAACGTCTGCTGACCTTCGATACGCCCGTTATCCTCGCTGTCAGCGGTCATGCGCTCGCGATGGGTGCATTGTTGTGCCTGTCGGCGGACTACCGCGTGGGTCTGCGCGGTAACTACAAGCTCGGCCTCAATGAAGTCGCCATCGGCATGACGCTGCCGTGGTTCGGCATCGAGCTGGCCCGGGCTCGTCTCGACGAAACGCAGCTCAGCCAGGCCGTCGCTCTGGCACGCGTCTATGATCCTGAGAGCGCCGTCTCTGCCGGCTATCTCGACGAGGTCGAAGACGAAGAGCAGTTTCACGAGCGCATTCGCGAAGTGGCAGCGAGCTACGCGACGCTGAACATGGCGGCGCACAAGGCTACCAAGGCGCGTCTGCGTGAACCCATGCTCAAACGACTGGATGAAGCCCTGCGCCGGGACTTCGAACTCGGCGAGGCAGCTATCGTTGCCGCGAACAGCGCTGCAAGCTGAGTGCGTCGCGGGCACGGCTCGCAGTTGTGAAGGATTGAATGGGCGCTCTTCCGGGTAGCGAGCTCAAGCGTTTTGTAGCGCTTGGCTCGCCCTCCGGAAAGAGGCCCAGAGTGACTTCAGCGGTGATACTGCAGGATCAGAAATCACCCATGTCGGGCATGCCAGCGCCCGGCGCAGCCTTCGGCTGCGGCGCGTCGGCGATCATGACTTCCGTGGTCAGCATCAGGCCCGCAATGCTTGCGGCGTTCTGCAGGGCCGTCCGCGTCACCTTGGTCGGGTCGATGATGCCCATCTCGAGCATGTCACCGTAGGCCTCGGTCTGCGCGTTGAAGCCCTGCGTCCCCGTTGACGCACGCACCTTGGCAAGCACCACAGACGGGTCCACGCCAGCGTTGTTCACGATCTGGCGGAAGGGCTCCTCCATCGCGCGCAGGATGATCTTCACGCCGACGTTCTGGTCCTCGTTCGCCGTGGTCACGTGATCGCGGATCGCATCCGCCGCGCGCACCAGGGCCACGCCACCACCGGGTACCACGCCCTCCTCCACCGCCGCACGGGTGGCGTGCAGGGCGTCGTCGACGAGGTCCTTCTTCTCCTTCATCTCGACTTCCGTTGCCGCGCCGACGCGGATCACGGCGACGCCGCCGGACAGCTTGGCGAGGCGCTCCTGGAGCTTCTCGCGATCGTAGTCCGAGGTGGTCTTCTCGATCTCGCGACGGATCTGGGCCACGCGGCCTTCGATGTCTGCCTTCGAGCCGGCGCCTTCCACGATCGTGGTGCTGTCCTTGTCGATGACGACGCGCTTGGCGCTGCCGAGGTGTTCGAGGGTGGCTTCCTCGAGGGAGAGGCCCACTTCCTCGGCGATCAGCGTTCCGGCCGTGAGCGTGGCGATATCCTGCAGCATGGCCTTGCGGCGATCACCGAAGCCCGGAGCCTTCACGGCGGCGGCCTTGAGGATGCCACGCAGGTTGTTGACCACGAGCGTGGCCAGGGCCTCGCCTTCCACGTCCTCGGCAATGATGAGCAGCGGACGGCCGGCCTTGGCGACGGCTTCAAGGACGCCGAGGAGGTCACGGATGCTGCTGACTTTCTTGTCGAAGAGCAGGATGTAGGGGTGGTCGAGCTCGACCTGCATCTTCTCCTTGTTGGTCACGAAGTACGGCGACAGGTAGCCGCGGTCGAACTCCATGCCCTCGACGACGTCGAGTTCGTTCTCGAGGGACTTGCCTTCCTCGACGGTGATCACGCCATCGCGACCGACCTGTTCCATGGCATCAGCGAGGATCTTGCCGATGTCGGCGTTCCAGTTGGCCGACACCGTCGCGACCTGGCCGATGGCCTTGCCGTCATCGCAGGGGCGCGAGAGCTTGCGCAGCTCTTCCGTGGCGTCGCGTACGGCCGCCTCGATGCCACGCTTGAGGTCCATGGGGTTGAAGCCCGCGGCGATGGCCTTGTGGCCTTCGCGCAGTATCGCCTGGGCGAGGACCGTGGCCGTCGTGGTGCCGTCACCGGCCACGTCGGCGGTCTTGGAAGCGACTTCCTTGACCATCTGGGCGCCCATGTTGGCGAACTTGTCCTTGAGTTCGATGTCCTTGGCGACGGAAACGCCGTCCTTGGTGACCTTCGGCGCACCGAAGCTCTTGTCAAGGACCACGTTGCGGCCCTTGGGGCCGAGCGTGGCGCGGACCGCATTGGCCAGCACGTTCACGCCGCCGAGCATCCGCTCGCGGGCCGTATCGGCGAATATAAGTTCCTTGGCACTCATGCTGCTTTCTCCAGCGAAGTGGTGATTTCGATGATGGCGAGAATGTCGCTCTCGCGAATGACGAGGAGTTCATCCCCGTCGAGGGTGATCTCCGTGGGTGCGTACTTGCCGAAGAGGACGCGGTCCCCGATAGCGACGGTCAGCGGGCGCGTGTCGCCGTTATCCAGGGCCGCTCCCGGCCCCACGGCAACGACCTCGCCCTCGTTGGGCTTCTCGGCAGCTGTGCCCGGGATGATGATGCCGCCCTTGCTGGTGGTATCAGCATCGATGCGGCGCACAACCACGCGATCGTGGAGAGGTTTCAAAGTCATTGTTGTGATCCTCCGGATACACCGTTACCCATGCAGTATGGAAGGCCACGCCTTCCAAGCGCGCAAATGGGGGATGCGAGAGTGCGTTTCAAGGGGCGCCATGAAAAAAATTTCCAATCGTGACGCGAGCAGCCTCAAGGCTGCGGTCACCGCCGGTTGCACTCATGCGGCTGTGGGGCCGAGACGATAGGAGCGCGGAGTCTGTCCCGCCCAGCGCTTGAAGGCTCGGGTGAAGGCGCTCTGCTCGGAAAAGCCGGTCAGGAAGGCAATTTCGGCCAGGCTGTAGTCCGATTCCCGCAGCAGTCGTCGTGCAAGATCGCGACGCGCCAGATCAACAGCCCGCCGGGATCGCGGGCGGCGAGGTAATCTGGCTCATCTTGAATCGCTCCCGCGCGGCTGGGTGCTTGTCCTGCGCTGCGCAGTATGGGAGTTTCGGGATTCGGATTATCGGCTGGAGTTTGCCATGAACGTCGCACAGCAATCAGGGCCCCGCGGCGATGCACCGCCTGTGGTGATCGTTGGCGCCGGGATCACCGGCCTCACCACGGCATGGTCGCTGCGTCAGCGCGGGATCGAAGTGCGCGTGCTCGAAGCCTCCAGTCGCGTGGGAGGTGCGATCCACACGATTCGCGAGGGCGACTGGCGCGTTGAAACCGGGCCGAACACGGTGCTGCTCAAGGACCAGCGGGTTCGTCGCTTCGTCGAGGATGACGTGGGGCTTTCCGAGCAGTTTCTCTTCGCCAATTCGGCGGCCTCGCGACGCTACGTGGTCCGCGATGGCATTCCTCGCGCCCTGCCGCTCGGCCCCGGAAGCTTCCTTTCAACGCCGCTTTTCTCCTGGCGTGCAAAGCTCCGGCTGCTTCGCGAGCCCTTCATCCCGCGGCGTGATGTGGCGCTCGGCGAGGAGGCAATCGGCGACTTCGTGCAGCGACGCCTCGGACCGGAATTTCTGGACTACGCGATCAACCCCTTCATCGCGGGCGTGTATGCGGGAAATCCGGCTCACCTGTCGGTGGAAGCGGCATTCCCCAAACTGGCGGAACTTGAGCAGCGCTACGGTTCGCTGATCCGCGGCACCGTGGCCGGGGCCCGGGAGCGCCGGGCCGCGGGCCGCGAGAACCCCGACAAGGCGCGGATTTTCACCTTCCGCGACGGCCTGGACACGCTGCCTCGGGCGCTCGCGTCCGGTCTTGGTCCGGACCTGGTCACGGACACGGCGGTCAGCAGCCTGCAGCGCCGCGGTACCGTTTGGGAGATCACGACCGCTGCCGGCGATGTTGTGGAGGCCAGCCGCGTGATGGTCGCTGGCGGCGCCGCAGCCCTCGATAGCATTGATGGTCCCTGGGAAAAGTCCCTGGGCGCTGAAATCGAGCAACCTCCCGTGAGCGTGGTAAGCCTTGGTTTCGCTCCTGGCGCCCTGCGCCATCCGCTGGATGGCTTCGGTCTCCTCGTCCCCGAGGTGGAGAAGCGCCGGATTCTCGGCAGCCTTTTCCCGACGTCCCTCTTCCCCGACCGGGCGCCCGACGGTCATGCGTTGTTGACGAATTTCGTCGGGGGCACGCGCCAGCCGCAATACGCTCGCCTGGACGACGAGTCGCTCGTGAAGCTGGTGACAGAGGAAATCGACGCGCTGCTCGGTGTCCGCGATGGCCCCGTTTTCACGCGCATCGACCGCTGGGAACGCGCCATTCCCCAGTACAACCTGGGCTACGGCGAGATCAGCGCGGCCATGGACCGCATCGAGGCAAGCCAACCGGGCCTTTACCTCGCCGGTAACTATCGCGGCGCCGGAATTTCGGTCGGAGACTGTATCCTGCACGGCCTCGATCTGGCCGACCGCATCGCAGGCACCGCTGATGACCCGACGCGCCTCGGGGTCCGAGAGGTGACGGAAGGCGTCTCGTAGGTGGGCGGAGACGCCCGGCTGTCAACTTTTTACGCACTACTGAGCCCAGCACAGCGTATAGTTGTGACGCAGCGCACGTTTCCGGTATTGTAAGTGCTTCTCGTTCGCGCCTGGGCGGCGCGATCTTTCAACCCGTTATTCATGCAAACGCACCCAACGTCGTGGAGTCGGCTCGGGCGTGGAGGTGTTTTTTGTTGATAGAAACCGATTCGGACAGGGGAAACGCGGCGCTTTGGCGCAGCTTTCACCGCGCTTTTGAGGTGTCGCTGGCAGACACTGAAGCAGAACGGCAGGCCATCTACCGGTTCCGCTATCACATCTTCTGCGAAAAGCTTGGCTTCATCGACCCTCGCCCTTTCCGCGACCGACAGGAAAAGGACGATTTCGACAAACACTCCCTCCACTGCTACGTGACCCATCGTGCCAGCGGGAAAATTGCCGGCTGCGTTCGTCTGGTCACCGTGGACGCCAGCAACGACCTGCCTCTGGAACGATATTGTCGCGGCGGGCTTCATGCAGCCACGCTGCGCCATCTGCGCAGCCGCAGAGGCCACGTGGCCGAGATATCCCGGCTCGCCGTGGCTTGTCCGTTTTCGATGCACGTTCATCGAGACGGCCGGGATTCACTGACTAACGAAATCGCCGAGTTGTCGCACGCCGAGCAGCAAAGCTTCCCCCACGTGGCCTTCTGCCTGATGGCGGCGGCTGCCTCCTGCGCAGACGTTCTGCGACGAAACGAGTGCTACGCGCTCATGGAGAGAACGCTGCGGGTTCGGCTCAAGCGCATCGGGATCGCCACCATGCGCATGGGCGATGATGTCGAGTATGAGGGCACGGTGGCTCCTTATCTCCTCGAAATCGATGACGCCGTGCGCTCTCTGCCGCTGGATTACCGATTGTTCTACGATCGCGTGCGTGAGCTTGTAGGTGACACGCTATGTCCCGTTCACGCTCGTCCGCTGCGCGAGAGAGATCAGGAAGGCTCAAACGAGGCGCTTGGGTCCGGGCTTATGCACGCGTGGCGGTGGCGCTGAGCGGATCCTGTTCGGCGATCCGTCGCATCGCCTTAGGCTGGGGACCACCGCTTGGGGAGTGCAGGAGCGTTATTCACTGTGTCTGAATCGGCTGACGCAGCGCATCCGCTACAGCGCGACGCATCGCCGGAACCGTCTCTCGCTCAAAAGCAGGGTTGTTACGCAACCATCGTTGATTTCTGGGGCTGGGATGGGGCGCCACGAAGACCCT
>JAZBOX010000128.1:0-12409 GCA_036351355.1 Halieaceae bacterium | reverse complement strand
GCTCGGCAGCGTCGGCCTGAAGTTCGAGACCTACCGCTACTACGATGCCGCCACCCACGGAGTGAATTTCGACGGCATGGTCGAAGACCTCAAGGCAGCCGGAAGTGGCGACCTCGTGCTGCTCCACGGCTGCTGTCACAACCCGTCCGGCGCCGATCTTTCCCTCGAACAGTGGGCAACGATCGCCGACATGGCCGAGGCCCAGGGCTTCATGCCCTTCATCGACATCGCCTACCAGGGTCTCGGTGACGGTCTGGATGCCGATGCCGCCGGCCTGCGCCTGCTCGCGGCACGGCTGCCGGAGATGATCATCGCGGCCTCCTGCTCGAAGAATATGGGCCTGTACCGCGAGCGCACGGGCTGCTGCATCTTCGTGTGCAAGGACGGAGACGGTGCCGATGCCGCGCTCAGTCAGGCCAAGGTGGCGGCGCGGCGGGTCTATTCAATGCCGCCGGCCCACGGCGCACTGCTCGCCGGTCGCGTGCTGAGCGATGCGGGGCTGCGCGCCGACTGGGAGGCCGAGCTGCACACGATGTGCGAACGCGTCAATGGCCTCCGCAGTCTGCTGCGCCAGAAGCTGGGCGACGCCACGGGACGCGACTTCGCCTTCATCGAGCACGAGAAGGGCATGTTCTCCTTCCTCGGGCTCAGCGCAGAGCAGGTGCAGGCGCTGCGCGAGGAGCACAGCGTGTACATGCTCGCTTCTTCGCGTATCAACGTGGCCGGCATCAACGCTTCCAACATCGATTACTTTGCGGCCGCAGTCGCTGCGGTGATTGCTGACTGAGGCGCCGGCCTGGACGCCAGTCCGATCGGCGCCGCTGCATCTGCGTGCTGCGCGCCCGGCGCGCGCCAAGGTCGGCCAGGGCGCCGCGACCTCAGGCCCGCTCCTCGAGTTCGCTCCAGCGCTCGATGCTCGCCTCCAGGCGCGGTTCGAGTTCGGCCAGCTCCGCGAGCAGCGCCTGCACTTCGTCCCGTGGTCGACTGTAGAAACCGGGGTCGGCACTCAGCTGCTGCAGCTCCGCCTGGCGTGCCTCGAGGGCCTCGATCTCTGCGGGCAACGCCTCGAGTTCGCGCTGCTCCCGATAGCTGAGCTTTTTCTTCGCGGCTTCCTGCCCGCTGCCTTTTGCGGCTTCGGCGTTGCGTGAAGCCGTGGCCTCGGCCGCCGGCGCTTTCGCGGTCGAATTCTTCGCAGCCTGCATTGACTCCGCCAGCGGCAGCAGCCGTCCGCCGCGCGCTTCCCAGTCGCTGTAGCCGCCGGCCTGCTCGTCAACGCTGCCATCGCCCGGCAGCACCAGCAGTTCCGTAACCACGTTGTCCATGAAGCTGCGGTCGTGGCTGACCAGCAGCACCGTGCCGGAAAACTCCAGCAGCAGCTCTTCGAGGAGTTCGAGGGTCTCGATATCGAGATCGTTGGTCGGCTCGTCGAGTACGAGGAGATTGACCGGTCGGCTGAACAGCGCAGCCAGCACGGCGCGGTTCTGCTCGCCGCCGGAAAGCGCACCGACGGGTGTTCGCAGGCGCTCGGGAGAGAACAGAAAGTCGCCGAGGTAGGACACGGCGTGCCGCCGGCGGCCGCCGATGTCGAGGAACTCGCGCCCGCCGCAGACGTTGTCGATCAGGTCCCGTGAGGGGTCGAGGATTGAGCGCGTCTGGTCCGCGTAGGCGATTTCGAGACGGCTGCCGAGGCGGAGCTGCCCCGAGTCCGGCGCAAGTTCTCCCGTGAGCAGCTGGATGAGCGTGCTCTTGCCGGCGCCATTGGGCCCGACGATGCCGACGCGATCGCCGCGCTGGACCAGCAGCGAGCAGTCATCGATCACCCGGCGGTCGCCGCGCGTGACGCTGACGTGCTCAAGCTCGGCAACAAGACGCCCGCTGCGCTCCGCCGTATCGAGTCCCATGCTGGCGCGGCCCGTCTGCTGACGCCGCGCGCGGTGTTCCTCGCGCATCGCCTTAAGAGCGCGCACGCGGCCCTCGTTGCGAGTCCGCCGTGCTTTGATGCCCTGGCGGATCCATTGTTCCTCCTCGCTGAGCCTGCGGTCGAAGCGTGCGTTGGCCTTTTCCTCGGCGGCGAGCTCGCGCTCGCGATGGCGCAGGAAACCCTCGTAGTCGCCGCTCCACTCGATGAGGCGGCCGCGATCGAGCTCGATGATGTGCCGGGCGACGCCCTGGAGGAAACGCCGGTCGTGCGTGATCAGCACCAGGGCACAGCGAAGGCCGGTGAGCTGTTCCTGCAGCCACTCGATCGCGGGGATGTCGAGGTGGTTCGTGGGCTCGTCGAGGAGCAGGATATCGGGGTCGCTGACCAGGGCCTGCGCAAGCGCGGCCCGGCGGCGCCAGCCTCCCGACAGGGATCCCAGCGTCGCGTCGCCGTCGAGGTCGAGCTGCGACAGCAGCGTGTCGACGCGCTGCTGAAGCTGCCAGCCGTCCGCAGTCTCGATGGCGTGCTGAACCTTCTCCAGCTCGGCGAGGCCGTCGGCGCCGCGCCGCGACAGCTCGGCAAAGCGCTGCAGCAGCTCGCCCGTGGCAGCCAGCCCGCCGGCGACAAAGTCGAAAACGCGCTGCTCGGAAGGTTCGGGAAGCTCCTGCGTCAGGCGAGCGACGCCCGCGCCCGGGCGCAGCCAGCGCTCGCCGCCGTCGATAGCGAGGTCGCCGGCAAGCACGCGCAGCAGCGTGCTCTTGCCGGCGCCATTGCGACCGAGCAGGCCGATATGCTGGCCGCTGTGGATCGACAGCGCGACCTCGTCGAGAAGAATCTGCGTGCCGTATTGCAGGCTGGCCTCGCTGAGGCGGAGAAGTTCCATCGGTGCTGTTTCGCTGGCTGTTGGGGGCTCTGGGGCCGTCTGTCTTGTCGGGGACATCGTGGCGGCGCGGTGTGCGTGACGCGCGGCGGGGCGCAGTGTAACGCCAGTGCCGGGCCGCATGGCCCGGGCGGTGAATCTGTGCAATCCTCCTGCCGCAAAAGCGAGCACGGAAACAGCATGCCCGAGCCCCTGTGGACACCCTCGGCGGACCGATGCGCGGCCGAGCCCATCGTCGCTTTCGCGCGTCGCTACTATCCTGGTGCCCTCCAGCCTGACGCCCTTCAGTCGAATGCGCCGGTACGCGGCGGTCTCGACTACGCAGCCCTGCACCGCTGGAGCGTCGCGCACAGCGAGGCGTTCTGGTCGGCGCTGTGGGACTTCGCCGCCGTGAAGGGAGAGCGCGGCAGCCCGCGCGTTGTCGAAGACGGCGATCGCTTTCCCGGCGCGCGCTGGTTCCCCGATGCCAGGCTCAACTTCGCCGAGAACCTGCTCCGCCACACGGGGGACGGAACGGCGCTCATCGGTCTGCTGGAAGATGGTCGCTGCCGTCGCATCAGCTACGACGACCTGCGCGCGCAGGTCGCGGCGCTGGCGCATACGCTGCGCGAGCTCGGCGTGCGCCCCGGCGATCGCGTTGCCGGATTCATGCCGAATATTCCCGAGACCGTCGTTGCCATGCTCGCGACCGCATCGATCGGTGCACTGTGGTCGTCCTGCTCGCCGGATTTCGGCGTGAACGGCGTGCTCGACCGCTTCGGCCAGATTGCCCCGCGCGTGCTGTTCGCCGCGGACGGCTATCTCTACAACGGCAAGGCCTGCGACAGCCTTGGCCGTCTCGCTGCCATCGTCGACGCTATCGACAGTATCGAGGTTGCCTTCGTGGTCCCCGTGCTTGCCGAGGTGCCCGATCTCGGGGCGGTGGGCATCGCCCGACCGTGGAGCGACGCGCTCACCGGCGGCGCCGCGGAGCTTCGCTTTGAAGCGCTGCCCTTCGACCACCCGTTGTTCATCATGTACTCATCGGGAACCACGGGCGTGCCGAAGTGCATCGTGCACGGCGCCGGCGGCACCCTCTTGCAGCACCTCAAGGAGCACCAGCTGCAGGTGGGGCTGCGGCCCGGGGATGTCTTCTTCTACTTCACGACCTGCGGCTGGATGATGTGGAACTGGCTCGTGTCGGGCCTCGCCAGCGGCGCCACGCTGTTGCTCTACGATGGGTCACCCCTTGCCGCCGAGGGCGATCGCCTGCTCGATGCCATCGACCGGGAGGGCATCAGCGTGTTCGGCACGAGCGCGCGCTTTCTCGCTGCGCTTCAGAAGGCCGGCAGGCGACCGATGCGCAGCCACGACCTGTCTTCGCTGCGCAGCATCCTGTCGACGGGTTCGCCGCTGTCGGCCGAGAGCTACGCCTACGTGTATCGCGACTTCAAGGCCGATGTCTGCCTGTCGAGCATCTCCGGCGGCACGGACATACTGTCCTGCTTCGTGGGCGGTGTGCCGACGCGGCCCGTGTACTCGGGAGAGATTCAGGGTGCGGGCCTGGCCATGGACGTGCAGATCTGGAACGAGCTCGGCCGGCCCGTGCGCGGCGAGAAGGGTGAACTGGTCTGTACCCGGCCCTTTCCGTCCTGTCCGATCGGCTTCTGGAACGACGGCGATGGCCGACGTTTTCACGACGCCTACTTCGCGCAGTGGCCCGGCGTCTGGGCCCATGGTGACTATGGCGAAGTCACGGCGCGGGATGGTTTTGTAATCCACGGACGCTCCGATGCCGTGCTCAACCCGGGTGGCGTGCGCATCGGCACGGCTGAGATATACCGGCAGATGGATCGCCTGCCCGAGATCCTCGACAGCGTGGTGATCGGCCAGCCCTGGGAGGACGACGTCCGCGTGGTGTTGTTCGTGGTGCTTGCCGAGGGGCTGAGTCTCGATGCCGCGCTGATCGATCGCATCCGCCGCACGATCCGCGACAACACCACACCGCGCCATGTGCCTGCGAAAATTCTGCAGGTTGCCGACATACCGCGCACGATAAGCGGCAAGATCGTCGAGCACGCCGTGCGTCGCGTGGTGCTGGGTGAGGAGGTGAGCAATACGGATGCGCTGGCCAACCCCGAGGCGCTGGCGTATTTCCGTAACCGGCCCGAGCTGGCCGACCAGGACGCCCGCGGGCGCGGGCTATGACTCATCGCATTCTGCTCGTGGAAGACGACGCGGGCATCGGCCGCGTGGTGCGCCGGGGCCTTGCCAACCACGCGATCGAAGTCGACTGGCTGCGCGAGGGCGCTGAAGTTGTGCATCGGGCCCGTGAGCAGCGCTATGACGCCCTCGTTCTCGACCTCATGCTGCCCGACGTCGATGGATTCGGCCTGTGTCGCCAGCTCCGGCGCTGCGGCGTGGAAACACCGGTATGCATGCTGACGGCGCGCGACGAGCTCGAGGACAAGCTCGAGGGGTTCGATGCGGGCGCCGACGACTACCTGACCAAACCTTTCGCCGTCGACGAGCTTGCTGCGCGGCTTCGCGTCCTGATGCGCCGCGCACCGCGCACTCCGCAGCGTCAGAACCACGGTGACCTGCTTCTCGATACGGAGCGTCGGGAGGCCTCGGTCGCCGGGCAGGAACTGCTGCTGACGCCGCGCGAGTTCGACATCCTCGCCTGTCTGCTGGCCAGCGCCGAACGTCCCGTGTCGCGCGAGCAGCTGATCGAGCGCGTCTGGCAGATGGACCGCAACGTGACGCTGAACAGCGTCGATGTGTACGTGGGCTACCTGCGCAAGAAACTGGCCGCTGCGCGGTCGGCGCTGCGCATCGAGGCCGTGCGCGGTATCGGCTTCAAGCTGCGCTGAACGAGTACGCGCATGCGCCTGTCGATCAAACGCCTTTTCGTCTTCGCGAGTCTCGCGCTGGTGCTGTTTGTCAGCGGCGGCGCTCTGCTGTCGGTCTTCGTCGCCTGGAACGCCGAGCAGCGCCTCGACCGGGCCCTGCGCTCCTACGAGCAGCTGGCGATTGCGACGGGCCTCGAGACCGACGCGGTGCGCTCGATGCTGGCCGAGTTGCAGCGCCGTGCCGGCGGCGACCTCGATAAGAGCCTGTTTTCCGATCGCGAGCGCGTTGCCGTCGGTATCGACGCGCTCATCGCACGCACGCAGGAAGAAATCGGCAGCACGCGCGACGCCGAAGAGCAGGCGCAGGAGGCGCAGGAGTTTGTCGCGGCCTTCGCTCTGCGCGAGGACTACACCCGGCTGTTTCGTGCGCTCGACGCGAACGCGGCTGCAGGACCGGCGCTCGACGCCGGAGTGCTCGATCGCTACCGCGTGCTCGCTGCCCGCCTCGATGAGGTGCTCAGCGACGAACGCGCCGAGGTGGCGGCGGTAATCTCCGAGCTGGATGCGCTGCGCAAGCGCGCGGTGACTTACGCAGCGCTCTCCATCGCCCTCGCGATCCTCGCGATCGGCCTTGCACTTCTGTTCGTCGCGCGGTTTCTCATCGGTCCCTTCCGCGCGCTCGAAGCGGGCTCGTCGGAACTCGCCGAGGGCAATATCGCGCACCGTATCGCTCTGGCCGGTCCCCCGGAGCTTCGTCGTCTCGCCGAACGCCTGAACGAGATGGCAAGTCGCCTGGAGGCGCAGCGCAACGCGCTCCGCGAGCACAACGAGCGCCTCGAGGAAGTGGTGACGGAGCGAACGGGCGAGCTGGCGGACAAGGCCGAGCGTCTGCAGCGTATCGATGACTCGCGGCGGCTGTTCTTCGCCAAGGTCGGGCACGAACTGCGCACGCCGCTCGCCGTGCTGCTCGGTGAAGCCGAGGTCGCGCTGCAGGCGCCCGCGGGCGGCGAAGACATCTGCCGCGATGCCCTCGAGCATATCCGCGTGCACGGTGAACAGCTGGGGCGGCGCGTGGCAGACCTGCTGACCCTCGCCCGTGCTGACGACGGCCGGCTCGCCGTGGAGCCGGCGCGCGTCGATCTCATTGACCTGTCGCGCGAGACCGTCGATGCGGCGCGCAGCTATGCGCGTGTCAATGAGGTCACGCTCACGCTGCGCGCGAATCGCAGCAGCCTTGAGGGGCGCGTCGACGCGGATCGCGTGCGGCAGGCGCTGATGGCGCTGATAGACAATGCAATCAAGTTTTCTCCCGCGCAGGGCGATATCGAAGTGCGCGTTGATGAAGCCGCCGACTGGCTGCGCCTCGAGGTCGGTGACCGCGGTCCCGGCGTCGACGAGAATCAGCTGCCGCAGATCACGCGCGCCTACTTCAGCAGCGAGGGGCGCGGCAGCGAGCGCGGCTCGCGGGCGGGAACGGGTCTGGGTCTGGCCGTGGCGCAATGGATCGCCGATCAGCACGGCGGTCGCCTTGAAGCGCGCAACCGCGAAGGCGGTGGTCTCGTCGTCGGTCTGCTGCTGCCGCGCACAGCAGCGGAGGTAGCACCCGAGACAGTGGCGAAGGCAGTGGCCGCTGCAGGAGCGTATTCGCTATCATCCGCGCCCTGAACGGCTGGGCCCTCCATGTTTTCGCGCGCTTACCAACCTCACCACGACCGTCACCTTGCCCTGTGGCTGCTGGCCTGCGCCGTGGTCATCTACGGCATGATTCTTCTCGGTGGCGTCACCCGTCTTACGGAATCCGGTCTGTCGATGGTGGAGTGGCGACCGATCATGGGTATCTGGCCGCCCATCGGGGAAGCTGCCTGGCAGGAAGTCTTCGCCAAGTATCGACAGTTTCCCGAGTACCAGAAGATCAACCAGGGCATGAGCCTTGGCGAGTTCAAGGTGATCTTCATGTACGAGTATCTCCACCGCGTGCTCGGGCGGCTTATCGGCCTGCTGTTTCTGGTTCCGCTGCTGTTCTTCGCCCTGCGCGGCGTGATCCGCCCGGGGCTGATGCCGCGCCTGGCGCTTTTGTTCGTCCTCGGTGGCTGCCAGGGGCTGCTGGGCTGGTACATGGTGCAGAGTGGTCTCGTTGACCGGCCCAGCGTGTCCCAGTACCGCCTCACGGCCCACCTCGGACTTGCCGTGGCCCTGTACGCCGCGATCGTCTGGCAGGTGCTGCGCCTGTGGCCGGCAGCGGAGAAACCCACTGCCCGCGTATCACGGCGCGTCCTGTTCACGGGCGCCGGGCTTTCAGTCCTGGTCTATCTGATGATACTGAGCGGTGGTCTCGTTGCCGGCACCGATGCCGGCTACGCCTATCCGACCTGGCCGCGAATGGGCGAAGGTTTTGTGCCGCCGGGCCTGTACGCGGGCTCGCCCGCCTGGCAGGCGGCCTTCGAGGACGTGACCACGATTCAGTTCAATCACCGTCTGTTCGCCTACTTCCTGTTTTTTGCCGTTGGCGGCTTTGCCCTGCGCCTGATCCTGCGCGGCGGCGATGGGTCGCTGCGCCATGCGGGAATGGCTGTCGCGGCGGTTCTGCTGCTGCAGCTGGGTCTCGGGATCAGTACGCTGCTCAGTCGCGTCGCGGTGCCCGTCGCTGCCGCCCATCAGGGTGGGGCCATCGCGCTGCTGACGGTTATGCTGGTGAGCGTGCATCTGCTGTACCGGCGCTCGGCGGGGCGCTGATCCGGCGAGCCGGGCGCGGCCTTTCAGCGGTAGCTGACGATCAGATAGCCTTCGAGCGGGGCGTCGCCGCGACAGGCGATGCAGTGTGGAATATCGGCTCGGTAATGCGCCGTATCGCCTTGCTTCAGGGCAATTCGCGTTTCCCCGGCCTGGATGTCCGCTTCACCGCGCGCCACGCTGAACATCTCCAGCGTCCCTTCGTAGTGCGCCTCGCTGGCCAGCTCGGCGCCGGCCTGCAACGTGATCGCATAGAACTCGATGGTCTTCTCGAGCTGCAGCGGCGATAGCGTTCGCAACTCGCACTGCGCATCGGCGCGAAAGAGCGCCGCGGGATCGTCGCCACGGACCACGTCAATGCGCTTGCCCGCGTTCGGGTCGTCGACCAGTTCGCCAATGCTGATACCAAAGCTCTGCGCGATGCGCTGCGTTACGGCGAGCGTTGGATTGGCGCGCCCGCGCTCGATCTGGCTGAGCATGGAGCGACTCACACCGGAGGCCGTCGCCAGCTGTTCGAGGGTCAGGCCCTGAAGCTGCCGGTACTGCGCCACGCGCTCGCCGAGGAGGCGGCTGGTGGAGTCGTTCATCGATGTCGGCTCACTCGCCGTAGCCGGGAGGCGGCACGAAGGCGCGGTGATGGGCTTCGAGCCAGCGTGCGACGGCCAGCGTGCTGCGATCTGCGAGGTAGCGTCCAGCGATCTGCATGCCCACGGGCAGACCGTCGCGTGTGGTTCCCAGAGGCACGGTGGTGACCGGCAGGTAGGCATTGAGCGTGAGACCGGCCCAGCGCAGCAGCTCGCCGTAGGGTCGCTCCACGCCATTCACGGTGAGGCGGCGCGCCTGCAGGTCCGGTTCGCGATCGTGGGGGAAGGCGGGCACGTGCGTGCAGGGGCACAGCAGCACATCGAACTCATCGAAGAATCGCTCCCAGGCAACTCGAATGCGCTGGCGCCGCTCGTTCTGGATTTTCCACTCGTGGTGCGTCATGGCCAGGCCGCGCATCTGCAGCAGCGGTTCGCTCATGTCGTCCGGATCGGCGGCGTCGACCATGGCGCGGGCGCCCTCGCGCACGCTCGCGGGCATGTCGCTGCCAAGCACGGCCATGATCAACTGTGTGTAGTTGATGTGATTGCCTTCAAAGTCGACCTCAGGGCGCGCGGAGTAATCGACGCGGGCGCCAAGATCGGCAAGGCGCTGGGCTGCGGCCTCGATGTGCTCGCGCACGGAGGTCTCCACGGGGCAGAAGGCGTCGTCGGACCAGACTGCCACGCGCAGGTCTTCCGGGCTGTCAAAGGCCGGCGCCGCCAGGCGGCCGGCGCTGTCGCCGCGGAACAGGCCTGTCGGTCCGGCGAGGACGTCGAGGCTGCGTTCGAGGTCGTCGACGCAGGTGGCGATCGGGCCGGCGACAGACAGGTCGGCCTCAGAGATAACCGCTTCCCCTGGCGGCAGGTGACCGCGCGTGCTGACCAGGCCGTAGCTGCTCTTGTGGCCGAAAACTCCGTTGAAGTGGCTGGGCGTGCGGATCGATCCGCCGATGTCGCTGCCCAGCTCCAGCGGAGTCAGGCCCGCGGCCACGGCAGCAGCGGCGCCTCCCGAGGAGCCCCCCGGCGTGCGCTCGCGGTTCCAGGGGTTGTTGGTGGCGCCGTAGACGTCATTGAAGCACTGCAGGTCCGCGCTCATGAAGGGAACATTGGTCTTGGCGAAGACCACGGCGCCCGCGTCGATCAGGCGCTGCACCGGTGCAGCATTGCTGGTCGGCACGTGTTCGGCGTACTCCGGGTTGCCGCCGACGGTGACCAGTCCCTCCGTACACCAGGCGTCCTTGATGGTCATGGGAACGCCATGCAGCGGTCCCCAGTTTTCTCCTGACGCGGCGGCGCGGTCCGCTTCGAGGGCGCGAGCCAGCGCGCGGTCCGTGTCGAGGGCCACAACGGCGTTCAGGTCACCATTGAAGCGTTCGATGCGTTCGAGGAAGAACTCGAGGGCGGCGACGGCGGAAAGCTTGCCGGCCCTGATATCGTCGGCGAGGCCAAAGGCGCTGCGGTACAGAATGCTCATACGATGCTCCGTGCGGCGTGTTCGCGGCTCCGAGAATACCGCGTTTGCGCAGAGGGCGGGCGGCGTTCACGGGTCTTCGCCCGCGAGCCCGGGGCTTGCATTCTTAACAGAAAATTCATAAACCTCAGCTTGCACGTCACCTGAACGTCACACGCGGAGCCTAGGGTTCGCTGCATGCGCGTCTTCGACAATATTCAGGAGTTCGACCGCCGGATGCTGCTGCTCCTGCAGCAGTCGCAAAGCTGGTTGGCGCAGAATCGCCGGCGTATCTCGCGCTCGGCAGACGGCTATCTCTACGTGGTGATCGGTGGCCTCCTTGCCCTGTCGGACGACGTGGGCGACGTGTTTCTGCAGCATATCGTCCTGGCCTTCGCGCTTGAGCGCGCGGCTTACTGGCTGCTAAAGAACGGGCTGCGCCGCAAGCGTCCCGCCGACGCGCTGCCGGATTTCGAGAGCAAGATCACCGCTGCCGACGAGTTCAGCTTTCCCTCGGGACACACCTCGGCGGCCTTTTTATTCGTGACGCTGCTGGTGCTGCATCTGGGGCCGCTGCTGCTCCCTCTTTACGGCTGGGCCATGGCGGTCGGCATGTCGCGTGTCTACCTCGGCGTGCATTTCCCAACGGATACGGTGATGGGCGCGATGCTCGGTTCGAGCGTCGCGCTGTCCACCGCCTATTGGCTGCTCTGAGTACTGTCGGCGAGCGCAACGCGCGGTCATGAAAATTCTCTACGGCGTTCAGGGCACGGGGAATGGCCACCTGAGTCGCGCCCGCGCCATGGCAGCGGCCTTTGCTCGCAGCGCGATCGAGGTCGACTACCTGTTCAGTGGACGCGAGCCCGGGCGCTTTTTTGACATGGAGTGCTTCGGCGCTTACCGGACGCGCCGCGGCCTCACCTTCGTCAACATCGATGGTCGCGTGAATTACCTGCGTACGGTGCTCGGCAACGACTACCTGCGCTTTACACGCGATGTGCTGGCCCTCGATCTATCGACCTATGAACTGGTGATGACGGACTTCGAGCCGATCACCGCCTGGGCCGGACGTCTGCGCGGCAGGCGCGTGATCAGCCTGGGACATCAGCCGGCCTTTGACTACCGCGTACCCGTCGCCAATCGCGATCTTCGTACAGAACTTGTCATGCGCCTGTTCGCGCCGGGTGACGTACGCGTTGGGATGCACTGGGACAAGTTCGGTGCGCCGCTTCTGCCACCGCTTGTCGACGTGGGTAGGGCGCCCGTGAAGCGCTGCGCGCGCAAGGTGCTGGTTTACCTCCCTTTTGAAGCGCAGGCGCGCGTGCATGCGATGCTGCGTGCGATTCCCGACTACGAATTTTACGTATATGCGCCCGGCTCGGAGCGTGCGCAGCAGGCCAATCTGCACCTGCGTCCGACCTCCCTCGACGAATTTCGCCGCGATCTGCACGACTGCGTGGCCGTGCTGTGCAACGCTGGATTCGAGCTGTCCAGCGAGTGCCTCGCGCTGGGGAAGCGCCTGCTGGTTAAGCCGCAGGGGCGACAGATGGAGCAGGCTTCGAACGCGCTCGCCCTGCGCGAGCTGGGTTATGCCATGGCGATCGAGGAACTCGATGCGGACCGTATTCGCCGCTGGCTGCGCCACGAGGACCCCGCGCCGCGTATCGCCTTCCCGGACGTAGCGGCAGCGCTGGTGCGCTGGATTGAGGCGGGCGACTTTGGTCCCGGGGCTCTCGAATCGCTGTCCCAGAGCCTGTGGCAGCGTGTCACGGTCAACACAAAACCCCTGCTCTCTGTGGGGTCTGAGGCGTTTGTAGCCGGCTGATCAAATGTGAGCCGCGGGTTGCGATCGAACCTTTAGGCGTATCGCTTCCGTATAATGGGTGACCCTCAACCGCGATTCGATTCTCCATGGCTCAGAAGTATCCGGCGGACGAAAACGACCTTTCGTCGCTGTTCCGGTTTTTCCGCACGATCCTCGCGCCCGAAGGCAGTTTCTACGGGCTCGCGCTC
>JAZBOX010000127.1:0-4966 GCA_036351355.1 Halieaceae bacterium | reverse complement strand
TACTCGCGCATGGCGCGGGACTACGGCTGGCGCCGGCCCTAGGCGCGTGCCAGAACCCGACCCTGGAACAGGCAATCGAGTCCCGATCGATGGATGAACCCCGTACCGGCGAAAGTGCTGGCCTGAGCCGCCAGCTCGGGCTCGTCGGGCTCGCGGCAACGGGCATCTGCTCGATGCTCGGCGCGTCCGTCTACGTTGTGCCCTTCATGATCCAGCGCAACGTGCCCGGCATCGGCCCCTGGGTACTGCCGGCCTTTCTGTTCGCCGCCGTGCCCGCGCTGCTCGCGGCAATGGCCTACGCGATCCTCGCATCGGCCATGCCCCGCGCCGGCGGCAGCTACCTCTACGCCAGCCGCGGCCTCAATCCCTACCTCGGTTTCGTTGCCAGCTTTTCGCAGTGGTTCGGCCTGTCTATCGTGATCGGTGTGATCGCCTACGTGATCATCCCCTTTCTGCGCGATATCGCCGCGGCGCTCGGCTGGGCAGGCGTGGCGGAGGCGCTCGACACGGGGGCCGTGCGCGTCGGCCTCGCCCTGGCGCTGCTGTGGCTGTTTGTCGGCGTCAACCTGCTCGGTGCGCGCTACTACGAGCGCACGCTGATCCCGCTGATGGCGCTGATGTTCGCGCTCGGCGCGATCGTGATCGTCGCCGGCTTCAGCTACGACCAGGCGGACTTCGCCCGTGCGCTGACCGAGCGCGAAGGGCGCGAGCTGCCGCCCGCCACGGGCGGTGAGTTCAGTCTTGGCAACTATCTCGCTGCCGCGGCCATTCTCTTTTCGAGCTTCATCGGCTTCGATGCCATCGCCCAGGCCGGCGGCGAGGCACGCAACCCGGGCCGCAATCTGCCCCTGGCAATTGCCATCGCCGTGCTCGGCGTCGGCGCCTACTACTTCCTGTTCACCGCTGCGGTCTACCACGCCGTACCCTGGAGCTACATCGCCGCCGAGGCCGCCGAGCGCGACGTGACCGCACCGGGCCTGTTCGCCTACCTGCTCCCCGCAGGCTGGGGCGTAGCCATCGTCGCCGGCGCTGCCATCGCACTGATCAACGACCTCCCCGCCATGCTCCTTGCCGTATCGCGGCTGATGTTCGCCTGGGCCGAGGACGGCATCTTCCCGCGCGCGATCGCGCGCGTTCATCCGCAGCGTCATACGCCGCAGACAGCGATCATTCTCAGCGGCGCCATGGCGAGCATCGGCATTCTCGGCAGTCACTTCGCCGGCGACTTTTTCCTCGGCATCGACATCATGGTGACCTCGATGCTGGTCAACTTCCTGCTCATGTGTGTGGCGGTGATCACGCTGCCGCGCCGCAACCCCGAGCTGGCGGCGCAAATCAGCGTGCTGCGCAGCGAGAGCCTGCGCCGCGCCCTGGCGATCGGGGGCGTCGTGTTCCTGAGTGGGTTCCTGATCATCCACGTGTACAAGGATCTCAACGCCGAGGCGGAGGCCTGGTACTTCCACTCCACCTGGGTGTGGCTCATCGTCATGCTGCTGGCCTCGGTGATCTACGCGCGCGAGTACCGCAAGCTGCGCCGCGCCGGCATCGACACCAACGCCCTTTTCCGGACGCTGCCACCGGGCTGAGCACCGCGCTGCCTGGCCGCCCGACATCGCCCAGCGCCACCGCATCTCAATCACTTTCGCCCTTACACTCACTTCGCCCCAAGGCTAACGGACACAGCATGCAGGACAGCATCCACAGCACCGAACTCGCCCCCGACCTGCGCATATCGCGCGTCGTCACCGGTCTCTGGCAGATCGCCGACATGGAGCGCGACGACCGCAGCGTCGACCTCGACGCCGCCGCGCAAAGCATGCGCCCCTACGTGGAAGCGGGCCTGACGACCTTTGACATGGCCGATCACTACGGTTCCTCGGAGGAGATCGCGGGACTCTTCGCGACGCGCTACGCCGGCGAGCACGCGGTGCAGCGACTGACCAAATGGGTACCAAAGCCCGGCGGGTCGACGCGCGAGGTCGTGCGCGAGGCCGTCGAACGGGCCCTGTCGCGCCTGCAGGCCGAGCGCATCGACCTGCTGCAGTACCACGGCTGGAACTACGCCGACCCGAGCTACCTCGACGATCTCTATTTCCTCAAGGAGCTGCAGGAGGAGGGCCTCATCGCCCACATCGGCCTGACCAACTTCGATACGGCGCACCTGCGCGTAGTGCTCGCCGCGGGCATCGAGGTGGTCTCCAACCAGGTGTGTTTTTCTCTGCTCGACCAGCGCGCCGCCGGCGCAATGGCCGAGCTGTGCGAAGAGCGCGGGGTGAAGATCCTCGCCTTCGGCACCCTTGCCGGGGGCTTCCTCACGGAGCGCTGGCTGGACCAGCCGGAGCCCGATCTCGACAGCCTCGCGACCTGGTCACAGATGAAGTACAAGCGCTATATCGATACGGCCGGTGGCTGGGCGCCGTTCCAGAATCTGCTGCGCACGCTCGGCGAGGTCGCCCGTCGTCGCGGTCTCAGCGTGGCCAACGTTGCGAGCCGTTTCATCCTCGAGCAGCCCGCCGTCGGCGCGGTGATCATCGGCGCCCGCCTTGGCCAGAGCGAGCACATCGACAACAATCGCCAGCTTCTCGATATCGCGCTCGATACCGAAAGCCGCGAGGCCATCGAGGGCGCTCTCGCCGAGCTGACCCCGATCCCTGGTGATTGCGGCGACGAGTACCGCAAGCCCCCCTTTCTCACCGCCTCCGGCGACCTCAGCCACCACATCGATGCATTGCCCGCTCCCTACCCGACGAAGACCGGAAGCGACGGCCAGACCCTGGCCCTCAGCGGCACGATCTGGGAGGACCTCGCGGGCTTCTGCCGAGCCGTACGCAAGGGCGACCGCATCTGTATCTCGGGCACCACGGCAACGCACGGCGATCGCGCCATTGGCGTCGGCGATCCCACGGCGCAGACGCACTACGTCATCGACAAGATCGAGGGGGCGCTGCAGAGCCTTGGCGCGGGCCTTGAGAACGTGGTGCGTACGCGTATCTTTATTCGCAACATGGATGACTGGGAAGCCGTGTCGCGCGTGCACGGGCAACGCTTCGCCGAGGTACAGCCCGCGAACACGCTGGTGCGCGCCGATCTCGTTGGCGACGAGTACCTCGTTGAAATCGAGGCCGAAGCCATGATCGCGCCCGGCGCCCCGGCGAGTTCGGGCAGCTGAACCAACACAAGGCGGCGATGGCTGAAAGGATGGAGAACCTGCTCAGGTGATGGTCTGGTTCAAACGCTTCGCGATCCTCGGCGGCATCGTGATCTTGCTCGAAATCGTGGCCTGGGTCGGCATTGCCACCCTCGGTCCCGATGCCTTCCGCCAGATGATTGCTTTCTATGACCCGCGACCGGAGCAGGCAAAAATCATCGAGGAGCGCGATGCCAACGGCGCGTTGCGGCGCTGCGCGCTGTTTCGCGGCGAAGTCATGTGCATTGATGACAGTGGTGACGATGAGGGAGGCAGCAAGGCCCCTGGCGCCGACGCGGCGACGGACCTCGCCGCCCTGTCGCCCGCGCCCGAAACGACGCGCTGCGCCGTCTTCGAGGGCCAGGAAATCTGTATCGGGGAGAATCGCTGATGCCGGCATTCATACTGCTCGCCACCATGCTCATCACCGCCGGGGCCACGGCTCTCGGCATGTACTTGCTGGGCTCGGATCCCTCCGAGGATCGCATCCGCTGCGTCGAAGCGATGACCGAGGCGCTGAAGCCACAGACCGTGGAAGGCGTTCAGGACATCGTACGTCAGTGCAAGGAGCGCTTCGCCGAGTGATCGGCGACGAAGCGGCGGAACGCATCCACCGGCAGCGCCTTTGAGTACAGGAATCCCTGGGCATGAGGGCAGCCGTCGGCGAGGAGAATATCGCGCTGCGCTTCCGTCTCCACACCCTCGGCTATCACCTGAAGACCGAGACTTTTCGTAAGCGCGATCACCGCACCGGCGATTGCGCGGTCGCTGTCGTCCACGGCGAGGTCGCGCACGAAGGAAGCGTCGATCTTCAGCTTGTTGATGGGAAAGTTCTTGAGATAGGCCAGCGATGAGTAGCCCGTGCCGAAGTCGTCCACGGCGAAGCTGATGCCAAGGGCGCGCAGCTTTTCCATGATCTGCTGGACGCGGATGGGATTCTGGATCAGCACGCTCTCGGTGAGCTCGATTTCCAGCCGAGGTACGGAGCAGCGCGAACTGTGCAGAAGCTCGCGCACGCGCGCCTCGAAATCCGGGTCGAGAAGCTGCCGCGCGCTGACGTTGACGGCGAAACTCAGATCTTTCGCACCCTCACCGAGCGCATTGCCCAGTTCGCATACCTGTTCGAGCACCCAGTAGCCGAGCGTGCGGATGATTCCCGTATCCTCGGCGATGGGGATGAACTCCGCCGGCGACACGGCGCCGCGCTCGGGGTGAAACCAGCGCAGAAGCACCTCGGCGCCGGTGATGTGACCGGTGCGCATGTCGATCTGCGGCTGTAGCGCAATCGAGAGCGCCTCTTCGGCGACGGCGCGCCGCAGTTCGCCCTCGAGCGACACGCGGCTGAGCGCGCGTTCGGTCATCTCGGGAGAGTAGTGACACTGCGTGTTGCGCCCCAGGCTCTTGGCCTTGTACATGGCCGCATCGGCGTTGCGCAGCAGCTCTTCGCTGCTTTCACCGTCGTCGGGGAACAGGCATACGCCAATGCTCGCGGAAACACTCAGCCGGTGCTCCGGCAGCTCGATCGGCTGCGCCAGCGTTTCGAGAACCTTCGCCGCGACACCGCTCGCTTCCGTGGCATTGCGCACGCTCATCAGCAGCACGGTGAATTCGTCACCCCCGAGGCGTGCGACGAGGTCGCCATGGCGCACGACTTCGGTCAGGCGCTCGCTGACCGCCTTGAGCAGCGCGTCGCCGACCGTGTGGCCGAGGCTGTCATTGATGTCCTTGAAGTGATCGAGGTCGATGAAGAGCAGGGCAAAGCCCTCGGAACCGGGCGCG
>JAZBOX010000126.1:0-8507 GCA_036351355.1 Halieaceae bacterium | reverse complement strand
GAGGTGGAGGCCGACGAGATGATCCTCGATATCGGTCCGCAGTCCGCTGCCGCCATGGCCGAAGTGCTCGCCGGCGCCGGAACGATCCTGTGGAATGGTCCCGTGGGCGTGTTCGAGTTCGCTCCTTTCGCCGCCGGAACCGAAGCGCTGGCGAGGGCGATCGCTGCCAGCCCGGCCTTCTCTCTCGCCGGCGGCGGGGATACGCTCGCGGCCATCGACCGCTTCGACATCGCTGCTGATGTTTCTTATATATCAACCGGTGGTGGCGCCTTCCTCGAGTACGTCGAGGGCAAGGAACTGCCGGCCGTGTCGATGCTCAAGAAGCGGGCAGCTGAGCAGGGCTAGCGGTGATACAAGAACGGCGTTGGCTGTGCTGGCTGCAGCGAGCTGCCTGAGCGCCGGCAGATAGCTGGCAGGTAACCGGCCCATGGCAGGCAAGGAGGTGTTTGCATGAAACCTGTGGCATACCGCAAGGTTATCCCGGCGGCCCTGGTCGCCCTCGTCGCGAGCGCGCTCGCGTTCGCGGAGGAAAAGGGCTTCCCCGGCATCGAGACGCTGATGACCGAGGAGGAGTTCCGCGCTGCGGGCATCCACAGGCTCAGCGCCGAGGAGCGCGAGGCGCTCGATGCCTGGCTGCTGCGCTACACCGCCGGTGATGCCCAGTTGCTGCAGAAGACGGAAGTCGTCCGTGAGGCCGAGGACGAGGAGGAGTTTGAGGTCGTATCGCGCATCAAGGGCGACTTCAGCGGCTGGTCCGGCGAAACGGTCTTCGAGCTGGAAAACGGCCAGACTTGGGTTCAGCGCCTCGACGGACGATACCGCTACAAGGGTCCGCCGAACCCCGAGGTCCGGATCGACCGCAACTGGCTCGGCTTCTATCGCCTCACCATTGTCGAAACGGGGCGTCGCGTCGGCGTGTCGCCGCGCTAGGGCCTCGCTTCATCCATCGGTACACCATCAGGTTCCGCAATAGATTTCTCGCCTACACGCTTGTAAGTCGTGAATTTTTCACAATCATGGAACTTTAAGACTGTGTAGTATCGGGAGCGCAGTTGGGGTTCACTGCGACCAAAGTCGGTAGTGCGTCAGCTCAACGTGATGGATTCAGACCACTCAAAACTTGCAGGACCTGTTTCGAGTAGTCTGAAATGAGAGTGTCGCAAGTTCCTGATGCGTAAAGCTTCAGGGTGCCGCGATACCGAGCGCGCCAGCGTCCACAGCTTCCTGAAGCCTGCCTCCGGCCTGACCGGACTGCATCGGGGAGATCAGGTGAACGATGGCGGCGTCCGGAATCAAGGCATTCATGGGACTTTCGATCAGAAACGAAGGCATTCTCATTTCAAACCAGCGTCGGTTTCTCGTCCGCGTGTGCTCAAAAGGCGCACGGGGGCACTGAAAACGGCAGCCAGAGCCATAAAAAACCGCTCGCACTGGTTTGAAAGTCATCGGTTCGGAGCGCTACAGCGCGACGCACCATCAGCGCCCAGGGCGCCGGTAATGCACGGCAAGGGATCGAGGAGAACCTGGCCACGCGATAGAAGACATTTGGAACCAAGGCAGGTTCCCGCAACGTCTCACATTTAAGGGGAAGTAGTATGTTGAAAAAGACACCGTTAAGCCTCGCGGTCAGCGTGGCGGTCGGTACCACCGCCGTGGGCATGACTCCGGCCTTCGCTCAGGACGAGCAGCTCGTCGAAGAGGTGGTAGTCACCGGTTCGCGCATCCAGCGCGCCAACCTGGTCTCATCCAGCCCGGTCACGCAGCTCGACAACGAGCAGCTGCGCCTGACGGGTCTGACCCGTGTCGAGGACGCCCTGGTATCGCTCCCAGGCATTCAGCTGGCGCAGTCTTCCGGCCAGGCCATTGAGTCCAACGGTACGGCCACGCTGGAACTGCGTCGACTGGGCACCAACCGTACGCTGGTGCTGATGAACGGCCGTCGCCTTCCCGCGGGTTCCCCGGACGCGACGACCAACGCCGCAGACATCAACCTCATTCCAGGCCAGCTTGTCGAGCGCGTGGAAGTGCTGACCGGTGGTGCATCGTCCACCTACGGCGCCGACGCCGTGGCCGGTGTTGTCAACTTCATCATGATGGACGACTTCGAGGGCATCAAACTCGATTACCAGTACTCGCAGAACCGTCACGACAACTCCGCGAGCGACGTGCAGCGCGCTGCTGAAATCGCGGGCCAGCCCTTCGCGACAGGCACGGCCAACGACGGCCAGATCAGCGACATGACGCTGATTCTCGGCGGTAACTTCGACAACGGTCGCGGTAACATGACGGCGTTCACCACCTACCGCGAGATCGAAGGTGTCGAGCAGATCCAGCGCGATCACTCTGCCTGCCCCGTGCGCGGCAGAACGGCCGACTCCCTGGTCTGCGCCGGGTCCGGCACCAACCTGTCCGGCTCCTTCGCACCTGGCATCCCGGGCGATCCGATTGCCTCGGCCACGCTGCCGACTTATCACGTTGTCGGTGAAGAGTTCGTCGAAGGCTTTGGTCCCCTGTTCAACTTCGCCGCGCCGTCCCTGTTCCAGCGTCCCGACGAGCGCGTAACGGTCGGCACGTTTACGCACTACGACCTCAACGACAAGGTCGAGGCGTATGCGGAGCTGATGTTCATGGACTCGCTGTCCACGACGCAGTTCGGCCCCTCGGGCACCTTCTTCCGCACCAACGCGACGGTGAACTGCGACAACCCCTTCCTGTCCGCCCAGCAGCTCGACATCATCCGCGATCCCACGCGCGATGGTCAGAACCTCGGTGGCTGTAATGCCGGCACCGATGGCGAAACCTTCGTACTTCCCCTCGGCCGTCGTGCCGTTGAGGGTGGTCCCCGTACGGCGGATATTCGTCACACGACCTACCGCGGCGTGTTCGGCCTGCGCGGAGATATCAACGAGACCTGGCGCTACGACGTGTCGTGGCAGTACTCTGAAGTCGACTTCAGCCGCCGCAACTTCAACTTCGTTTCTTCCTTCAACGCCATTCAGGCGCTGCAGGCTGTCGAGGACGAAGACGGCAACATCGTCTGTGTCGACCAGTCGAAGGGCTGTGAGCCCTGGAACATCTTCGCAACCGGCGGTGTAACCGATGCGGCCTCTGATTTCGTAGGCGCCCAGACCTTCGAGACCGGTAATACGGCTCAGGAAGTCTTCATGGCCTACGTGCAGGGCTCGCTCGGTGACTACGGCATCCAGTCACCCTTCGCGGAAAGCGGCGTCGAGCTCGTTGTCGGTACGGAGTACCGTGACGAGCAGCTGAACTTCAACTCCAGCGAAAACCTCCGCAACGGCGACGTTGGTAACGGAGTTCTCGTCGCCGGCGAGTTCGATGTGACCGAGTTTTACCTGGAAGCCAGCGTCCCGCTGATCGAAGACGCGCCGCTGGCGCAGTCCGTGGTCCTCGACCTCGGCTACCGCTTCTCCGACTACAGCTTCGGCCCCACGACCGATACCTACAAGGTCGCCGGTGCCTGGCAGCTGACCGACGACCTCAAAGTGCGCGGCAGTTATCAGCGCGCGGTACGTGCCCCCAACATCGTTGACCTGTTCCGGCCTCAGGTGGGTTCACTCTTCCCCCTGACTCGTGACCCCTGTGAAAAGGCGAATCCGGGCGATGCAACCAGTATCGAAGGCTTTAACTTCGAGCAGTGCGCGCGCACTGGCGTGAGCCAGGCGCTGTGGGATGCGGGCGGCCCCGTATCCAACCCGGCCTCACAGTACAACGACATCGAGGGTGGTTCGCCGGACCTCAACCCTGAGGAAGCCGACACCTACACGGCAGGTGTGATCTTCACGCCAGGCTTTGTCGACGGGCTCACGATCAGCGTCGACTACTACGACATTCAGGTCGAAGGCGCGATCCAGGGTGTACAGGCGGCCACATCGCTCAACCAGTGTCTGAACACGGGCGATCCGACTTTCTGTACGGCAGTTAACCGGGACGATTTCGGCAGCCTGTGGTTCGGCAACCCCGCGACGCTCGACAACAGTGTCGACGCGCGTAGCACGAACATCGGCTTCCTGGCTGTTGAGGGTGTGGATGTCGAAGTCAACTACAACTTTGACATCGGCGACATGGGTACGATCAACATCGCCAACGTCGCCGGCTTCGTGCTCGGCTTCGAGCAGCAGGAATTCCCGGGCGCCGACTCCCTCAACTGTGAGGGTGTCTACGGTCTGGGCTGCCAGCTGCCGACTCCCGAGCTCCAGAACCGCATGCAGACCACCTGGGCAACCCCCTGGAATGTCACGGCCAGCCTGATCTGGCGTTACATTGAAGGATCGGAAGAGCTGATCTCCGGCGGTGGCCAGGGCCTCGATCTCAAGGACATGAGCTACTTTGATATCTCGGCCACCTGGGACGTGCGTGACTGGGCGCAGCTTCGAGTCGGTATCAACAACCTCTTCGACGAGCGTCCCCCGCGCGTTGTTCAGGGTGCCACGGACTTCGAGAACGGGAACACCTACCCCGGCTTCTACGATGTCCTGGGCCAGTACATGTTCGCCGGTTTCACCGTGCAGTACTGATCTGTCGCGCAAGCGCAGAACGAGGGCCGACTTTGTCGGCCCTTTTTTTTAATCGGCAGTTTTTATCCGGGCCTTTCCTGGCTTGTCGCGCGTCGTAGGGTTGCTGGCTACGCTGAGTTTGCTCCGCTCATCGCGTCGCTATGACTGCTCGGCACCGCCTGCGGCCTTGTCTATCACCGTATTCATCCCCCAAGCAGCTTCGCCAGATGCTCGAGCGCAGCGTCGAGCTGCGGGTCATTGATCGGGTTACTTCCTAGGTCACGTCTCGTGTCGGTGCTGCCCAGCTTCGATACTGCGCCAGCGCGCGAAGAATCCATTACCGCATCATCCGAGGCGACGACGGGGTAGGGCACTTCAATGTCGGGCGCGATGCCCACGCCCTCGATGACCTGACCGTCGAGGCGGTACTCGGCTACTGCCAGGTAGTAGACCAGCGGACCCGCGTCATCGACGAACAAGCCCTTGCCGGCGCTGAAGGCACCGCGGGTGCGCGTACCGAGCAGCACGGCGCGACCTGACTTCTTGAACTGGTAGGCAACCGCCTCCTTGCCCGAGCGCGTGCCCTCGTTGATGAGTACCACCATCGGGCCTTCGTAGGGGTTTTTGCTCTCCCTGGCCTCGGCCTCAAAGGTCTGGCTGCCCTCGCGATTGATCGATGTGAAAGAAAAGAAACCTTGGCGATCCGGGAAAAACGGGTCGAGGTGCTCGTACCACGCGCCGCCGAAACCTCCACGCAGATCGAGAATCAGCGCGTCGCTGTCTGCCAGCTCGGCCAGCGCATCGCGGTAGCGCTCGAGCGCTTCGGGGCCGGTGCCCGTCCACAGGCGCAGGTAGCCCACGCTCGCGTCGCCGACCGCGATGCGGCGCCGGCTGTTGCTGATCGCATCGTGCATCGACGCATGCGGGTTCTGGCGAAGACAGGCGAGGGAAATTATCAGCGACTGCCCGTCGCGCCGGATGCCAAGCGTATGGGGCTTGTCCGTCTGGCGCGTGCCGCCGTCGCACAGGCGGCGCGGCTCAAAGGGCCCGCCATCGAGGGTAAGCAGCTTATCGCCGCGACGCAGACCCGCCTGGTCTGCCGGCAGTCCGTCGAGCACCTCGCGCACGCACCACTGCCTCTTGTGGCGAAGCAGCTGCAGGCCCGGATGCGAAAAGGGCGGTGTTTGCGGATCGCGCGTTGCGAACAGCGAACGGAAAAAGGCGTACTCGTACTCTTCGTACGAATACAGCTGCGTGTGAGATACCCCCAGCGAATCGAGAAACGGATTGAGTGCCGCCGGCAGCTCGCTCACGCGGTCCAGCGCCGCAACCCTGTCGCGCAGCGCGGTGTAGCTTGCCGCATCGAAGTGCGTTGCCACGAGCTGCGGCGGGTAGATCTGCTCGCGCGTCAGCTGCCAGATCTGCTCAAAGGCTGTCAGCGGCGAGCGCGAATCCAGTGACGGACTCGCTGAGTCCTCGGCCTCGCCAGCTGTCGCAGCAAGCGCTGCGCTCGCCGCAAGCATCAGGCGAGCCAGCGGTCGGCGACGCCTCGCGCTGGAGCTCGTTGGACCGCAATTCATCGATCTCTCGGTCAGGAACGTCAATTGCTCTCTCCCGGGCAGCATGGTGCTTCGCAGCCTACACCGAATGCGGAGCGCTCTGCGCAGCGTGCGGAAACCGACAACTCGCGTAGGCTGAAGGGAGTAGTTGCCGCTGCGCCGGGGCGAAATCCGCAGCGGCGTTGACGCGCCGGAAGCGCAGACTAAGATCGGTCCTTTGATCGAAGAAGGTAGCTCTGGTGGCCGAAGACCCGCGCAAACTGCTGGCGCGCGCGAGCAGCGCCTTTCGGGCATCGCGTCACCAGGAGTGCATCGACCTCTGCCGTGGCCTGCTCGAGCGCGATGCCGCCAACGGCGAGGCCCTGTTTCTGGTCGCGCAGGCGGCGCAGGGCGCTGGTGACAACGGTCTGGCCGATCGCGCCTATCGCATGCTCATCGGTCTTGAGCCCCGGCGCCCCGAGCACTGGCTCAGCTACGCGACCTTCCTCCGTCGCCATCGCATGCTCGACGCGGCCGAGGGGCTGCTGCGCGACCTTCTGAAGGCGGCGCCGCGCTTCGCTTCGGGCTGGCATCTTCTCGGCCTCTGCCGCTTCGACCGAGGCCACTTCGAGGATGCCCTCGATGCCGCGCGCAAGTGCTGTGAGATCGACCCAAAGCGCAGCGAGGGCTGGGAGCTGGCCGCCGCCGCCCTGCAGCGCTCCGGTGACATAGAGGCAGCAATGGCAAGCTGCCGCGACGGCCTTCGCCGCGTGCAGCGCCGCGGACGACTGCACTACTCGCTGGCTCAGCTGCTCCGCCAGGACTGTGCCTTCACCGAAGCCGCGGATGCCTACCGCGCGGCGGAGCAGGCTGGATTTTCCTCCCCCGACCTCTACCGCAATCTCGCCGCAGCGCTTATCGACGCCGGAGAACTCGAGGAGGCTGTAAATAGCGCAACGCGTGGTATCGCTGCCCATCCCCGGCACGCGCCGCTGCATCGCACGCTGGCCCGCGTGCGCCACTCGGCCGCCGCTCCGGGTGACCCGCTCGCCGATCTTCAGGCCGCGGCGCGCAGTGCGGGCAACGACCCGGCGCTCTGGCAGACGCTCGTGGAACTGCAGAAGCGACTCGGCCGCGACGAGGATGCGTCGCAGGCGCTGCTCGAGGCGCGCCGCGCGGGCTGCCCCGACACGCCGGGCATTCTCTCCCTCGAGGCGATGGATGCGGAGCGTCGGGGGGAGATCGACGAGGCAAAAGCGGGTTTCGAGTCACTGCTGAAGAAGGCCCCCCAAAATCGCCTGGTGATCCATGCCTATATCGAGGTGCTCGTGCGCATCGGCGACTTCGCGCGCGCGCAGGCGCTGTGCGAGGCGGTGTTGGCTGAAGACCCCTTTGATCAGATCGTGCTGTCCTATCTCGGGATCCTCTGGCGTCTCGCGGGTGACAGCCGCGAGGCCTGGCTCGTCGACTACGAAAAGATGGTGGTGCCCGTTCCCGTTGCGGCTCCCGACGGTGTCGAGCGTGCGATGTTCTTCGAGGATCTCAGGCAGGTTCTGGAGGGGCTGCACAAGAACAACGCCCACCCGATCGAGCAGAGCGTTCGCGGCGGAACGCAGACCAACGGTTTTCTGTTCCGCCTCAAGCACGAGCGCCTGCGCGACCTAGAGCGCCAGCTGCGCGCGGCGATCGCCTCGGCGGCGCGCGGTTTTCCGCAGGATGACAAGCACCCGTTCTGGTCGCGCAGGCACCGCCGGCCCACAACGGACGGTCTTCGCTTCGCCGGCGCCTGGTCCGTCCGTCTGCGCAGCCAGGGCTACCATACGAGTCACATCCACCCGGAGGGCTGGATCAGCTCTGCCTTCTATGTAGACCTTCCGCGCGAGGTTCGCGAGGCGTCGGATACGGCGGGCTTCATCCAGTTCGGCGAGCCGATGGCGGAGCTGGGACTGGACCTGCCGCCGCGGCGGGTTCTGCGCCCGGAGGTGGGGACGCTGGTGCTCTTCCCCTCGTACATGTGGCACGGCACGGTGCCCTTCGAGTCAGATGAACCGCGGATTACGGTGGCTTTCGATCTTTTGCCGGAGCAGTGATCGTATCGGTTCTTTGGCTTTGGGTTTGGTGCGAGCTTGTCGGGCGGCGCGGTGGATATTTACTCCACTCGCTGGAAGGGGGGACGCTCGCTCCGTAAACATCCACCGCACCGCCCTTGGGCCGTACCCGGAACCTTGGGCATCGATGCGATAGCTCTCCACATGGCTTTTCTGCTCGACGTATGATTTGCGCCAGATCTTCGGGCGGCGCGGTGGCTATTTACTCCACTTGCTGGGAGGGGGGACGCTCGCTCCATAAATAACCACCGCGCCGTCCTGGGGCCGTACCGCTGCCGGCGGGCAGCCTGCGCTAGCTGGTCAGCCACTCCTTGTGCTCGGCGAGGAGTTTGCGCACGAGGACG
>JAZBOX010000125.1:0-8114 GCA_036351355.1 Halieaceae bacterium | reverse complement strand
TAGAAGGCCAGCATGAGCTGGTCTTTGATGGAAAGGCGAACGCCCGTGCCTGCGCCGGCGGGACCCACTTCGGCATCGCCGCAGTAGGTACCGAAAACGCGGTCCCAGAAAATGATGTCGCAACCGTAGTTGGAATCGGCCTGACGGCGTTCCAGTGCGTGGTGGCAATGATGCTGCTGTGCGGTAGCAAAGAACCAGTCCCACACGGGCATTGAAACCATTGGCAGGTTGGCGTGGTTGAATTTTCCGTTCCACATGCCGAAGGCAGCCGAAACGATCAAAACCTCATCGCTGGCACCCATCAGGGCCAAAGCCATAGGAGTGCCGAGGCCAAGCGCCAGATATTCGAAGGGATGGGTGCGATTGCCGCGCATGGCGCTCATCTTGGTCAGATGATGATGCGTCGCGTGCATACGCCACCAGAACAGGGACTCGTGCTGAATCCGATGCAACCAGTAGTAGAAGAAGCTGGAGGTGAATCGAATAGCCAGCATTGCCCCTATCAGCCCGATTACCGTGGTCGGTTGAAACTCAATCTGCAGTGGGGACATATCCCGCAGGGCCTTGAAACCATCAGAAACCGGCGTGCGATAAAGGTCGGAAATAATAGGAACCCAAAGCAGGCCTCCCGAGGCCATCCAGAACACGTCTTCTGCCATTTCGTCGGGCTTGAGCAGCCAGGACTTTTTCTTGGCCCAAAAGCGTTCGGCGATAAGCAGAAGGGGTGTGGCAGAGACTGCTACGAGCAGTGACCATACTCGGTAGTACTCTCCTCCCCACTCATTGACCACAATGGCGGCGACAAGTAACACCGAGCCGGCAACCAGAAGCGGCTGGGGCAGCGCCCACAGAATCGCTTTCTTGTCCCACGTTACTTTGCTGCCTTCGGTGATGACACCTTCTTCGGTGCGCACCAGTGGGTGTCCGGACGGGCCCGTCTCGGACGATGAGCGTTCCACCGGGTCAAGTGGGTTAAGCATATCGAGCGGATTCATGGATTGATCGGTCACAGCTGCTGCCCCCGAGCTTTTTGGCTGATCGCCAGGTTGTATAGATTCGTCGCTAAATGCATTGCGGATGATTCAACAGGCGTCTTTGTTGCCACAGGTCCCGGTGGTTGCCCACTTAACATCTCCGTCCTCGATTTTTGGCGTAAGGATGTAGGTCACCCCATCCAGGTTTGACTCATCCTTCTTCCACGTCGCGATGATCTGTCCGTCCATGACTGAAATGCCGTGGGTCTCGCCAGAAACAAGCACCTCATCGGGCAAACCTGCCACTCCGCTATCGAGGAAGTCCATGTCGACGGCGCCTCCCGATAGCAGAACAGCCTCTATCGTGTCCTGGATCGGCTTCACCAGTTCGACCAGTTCGCGATAACGAAACTCATTGCTCACTTCTTCGAGCGCGTCAATGTTTCTTACGAGGTAGATAACGGCTAGTGCAGCAACGACACCCGCGAATGCGAGTTGCGCCAGTCGCTGCTGCTTATCGGGCTGGGCTTCCCTTGCGTCCGGCGACTGCTCGACTGCCCGGGACTGATCGGCAGAGAAGCTGCCCGGTTTTTCGCCGACACCGTCACCCAGGCCCAAAGCGCCCAACTGAGCAACGCCCCAGGCCATCAGAACAACAACCAGCGCGCCGATAAGTTTGTTATCACCTTCATAATCAAGATAGCCCCAGATGGGGATGCAGATGGCGATCAATGCAAAGCCCATAACCACCGGAGGGATCTCTCGCCCGGCGATTTTCAGGGTACTGTCCAGCTTGATCCTCTTCATCAGGGGGTCCAGCTTGCCGACGAGATAGTTCCAGCTCTCCATACCACCCCGTGTCCCTTTTTGAGACAAAAAAACCGCGACGCGCACCGGATCCGTGCGTCGTGGCTCGAAAAATCGCCAAAAACAACCAGAAATACGGTGATAAGACCCACGCAGCAATTATTATGCCCGGCTTCCCTGGCGGTGCCTGGTGCTGGCCATGTCCGTGTGGAATACATACCGGCTCGGGGACGGCCCTCGCAGATCTTGAAGGCATCGGCACTGAGCACGAAACCCGGCAGCGAATAAAGCGGCACTGGGGTGCGAAAGTTGCATGGCTGCGCGCGCCTGCAATAGTGCGGGACATGACTGCGTGCAGAAATGGAGCTCGGCCCGATGCAAAAACCACAAACCGGGAGTCGCCAGAGTGGGCTCACAAGCTCCGAGATGGTTGTCTATCCGATGGTAGCAGTAGTGCTTATCGGAATAGCCTTCGGCTTTTACCACAACTCGAGAATCGAAGACGCCGTATCCGCTGCCGTTGACCGGGGGCTGGAGCAGCAGGCGATTGTCGAAGCGTACTTCGATACCTACGGCGAGATGCCGCAGTCAGGATCGGACATCAATCTAAGCGCTTTTATCCCGGAAGGCATCCTCAAAGGCATGGAATACCGGCCAGGCGAGTTGGGCGTACCTGCTGCCGACAAATCACGTACCGGAACACTCAGAGCCCTCGTAGATATGGCCGAGTTCGGTGCACGATTCAAAGAAATCGAATCTGCCTTCCTGCTCATTGCGCGAGCCCAGAGCGACGACACAATCCAGTGGGACTGCGTGGCGGATGTGGTCACAGTGGACGCCTTGGACAAGCGCTACCTGCCAGAGTCCTGTAGCCGCGCGGAAGACGACGAAGATGACGAGGATTAGGAGCGCCATTGCGGCGCGGACATCGCCTCGGGTGTGAAGTCCCGCTTCTGGATCGAACGCGGGGCGGTCAGCAACGCGCGTCGCGGTCAGAGTGTTTCGATACCGGGACACGCACTCTGCTGCCTGACTATCTCCTCCATGGCAGAGAACGGCTGCATCGGTTAGTGCAGCCGATCGTCAGGCCAGAAGCCGCGGTTGGGGAGGCGTTTGCCGACCATGCGCGCGCAGACCGGGTCGTGCGCTCCTCCAGGCCGTAACCTGCCCAACGAAAAACGCGAGCCACGTCGCCGGTCACTATTCGGCAATGTGGCTCGCGCGCTGCAGAGACAGGGGGTTGCCTTCGCTCAGACACCCTGGTCAGTAATCTCTGCGAGGGCCCATCTCAGATGCGGTAGTTGAGCGCCAGGAAACCGAAGCGGCCACGCGGCCCGGCCGGGCGTGCGAGGCTGCCCAGGTAGGGCTGGCGATCGAAGGCATTGTTCAGGCCGCCGTAGATCGTGATGCGCTCATTGAGATCAAGGTTGAAGTTGAAGTCATGCACCCAGGAGTCGCCGGTCTGCGCAGGGTCGGAGAACAAGGGGTTTCCGAGGAACTGCTGATTGAACAGACCGGTCAGTAGCTGGCTGTCTTCGTAGCGACCCGACCATGCCAGCGTCACCGGGCCGAGCGACCAACTGACGTTCGTATTGAGGATCCATTCGGGATAGCCGAACTCGCCGACTCGATCTTCAAAGACGGTAGCATCGACCGGGTCCTGGAATTCATCGAAGGCCAGCAGGTGCGTACCCGTTGCCCCGAAGGTCAGCATCCCCAGGCCGCCGCCAACACCGCTGAGATCCATCGCGTAGTTCACGCCAAAGTCCACGCCAGATACTTCGAAGGCACCCAGGTTGACCTGTCCCGACTGGTGGAAAGTGATGAAGCCCTCGGGTGCTCTTTGAATCAGCGGGCAGAACTGGTTGCTCGTTGAAGCCAGGTCGACACAGGCTTCGGCGATACGCTCCGGGGCGAGGGCGTCGATGGCACCTTCGATCTCCGTGTCGTAGTAGTCGACGATCAAACGAAGTCCTTCGATGAAGGTGGGCTCATACACCAGACCGAAGGTGTAGGTTGTCGCGACTTCTGCCTCAAGGTCGGGGTTGCCTCCGGTAACACCGGGTATGCCTGCAGTGATGAAGTCATTGACATCGTAGCCAGCGGGCACGAACTGAGCACAGTTCGATGCTCGGTTGGGCGAGCCGAGGTTGATGTTTTCGATACTGCAGGGGTCATCCTGGAATGCGAAAAAGTCGGGCTGCTGCGGAGAAAACAGCTCGGAAATGTTGGGTGCTCTTACAGCCTCTGCAACGGTGCCACGTAGCGTCAGGCCAAAGCCCGGGGAGTAGCGAAGGCCCGTAGACCAGGCCTCGTTTTTCCCCACGGTGCTGTAGTCCGCGAAACGTATTGCGGCGGTAAGTTCCAGCATCTCGACAGCAGGCGCGTCAGCGAGAATCGGTGCCGATACTTCCACGAAGTACTCAAAGACATCGAAGTCGCCCTCAAGGCCTACGGCCGCGTTTCCGTTGGAGCCGTCCCAGGTGTTCTGCGTGCCCTCGAATTCATTGACCGTGAAGGTGCTCTCCTCTTCGCGGTATTCGATGCCGGCGGCCCAGCCGATAGCTCCGCCGGGCAGCTCAAAGAAGGAGGATGTGTCGCCCGTCAGGGAGCCGAAGATCACACGCTGCTCGAGCTCCGAACGGTCGATTGCGTCGACATAGACAAAGTCGGCATACGCCTGCGTTGTCGAGTTAAGACCGAAGGGGTTGAAGGGCGCACAACCGCTGTTCGCGCCCGGCGTGAAGCTGACGAAGTCCGTAAAGCGTCCGCCGCTGGTAAAGACGGGGACCGGGAACGTGCCGAGGGCAATCGGAGGCAATGCGCTCGGATCGAGGTTTGAACGGCAGACGATTTCGCCGCTGGCAGGATCGACAACAGAATCGAGCGCGGCGTAGAAGCGGTCCTCAAGACGCAGATTCACATTGTTTGTCTCCACCTCGGTGCGACCGAAGTTATAGGAAAGCTCGTAGGCAACGCCGCCAGCGACGTCGAGCTCGCCCGTGATACCCGCGACGATACGCGTAGTCGTGCGTTCGACTTCGTCGGACGGCATAACTAGCGCGTCGTCGCTGTCGCGGCTGGACGAGAAACCGTAGAAGCTTCCGTCGCCCGGGTTGGGACCAATGATTCCGTCGGCCTGGAGCTGACTGATCTGCTCGGCCAACGCCGGTGGGATGTAGGGGTTATCGTAGGCGATTGGAATGCCGTCGTTGAAGTCCACACCCTGCACCTGGGAGTTGCTTGAAAACGCGTACTTCGATTCGAGGAACAGAGACGCGCTATCGTTGATCGCAAAGCTCCCGTTCAGGTTGAAGTTGTAGCGCTCCTGCTCCGGCAGGATCGTCTGGCGAGCCGACTGCAGTCCGTCGCCAATGCCGAAGGCCTGGCTGACGTTTGACGGTACACCGGGGTTGAAGGCCCTGGGCACTCCCGTGAAGGGTGTGTCGATCACCTGGGCGACGGGGATGTTCGTGCCGGGTATGAGTGGTACGCCCAGTCCGTCTCGCACGCCATTGACAGCGGGTATCACGGCGTCAAAAAAGGAGTCGGGTGATGCGATATTGAAAACACCCTGAGCGCTGGAAATCGGGTTCGTTACCGGCGCGATGAAGGCGCGGGTAGCGTTCGGGTTCACGCCGGTCAGCGCTGCGATCGTCGGGTTGTTGTTGATGTCGAGCGCCCGGAATGGGCCGGCAAATTCGCGATCGCTCTCAAGAACCTCGGAATTCACGAGCCCCTCGGCGGCGAATACGAATTCGCCGCGGCCATCGGCGAACTCAAAGCCCGTGCCCAGCGAAGCGTAATATTCCTCAGCGTCCCAGCGGCTGGATATTCCGCTCTGCACCGTAAGCTCGACGCCGTCGAAATCTCCGCCGTCGCGAAGGACAAAGTTCACGACACCCGATACGGCGTCAGCGCCATAAACAGATGATGCGCCACCGGTAAGTGTCTCGACGCGGTTGACCAGAACCGTCGGGATTGAGTTGACGTCGACCGCTGCCGAACCCTGCCCACCGCCTACGTGACGGCGGCCATTGACCAGCACCAGCGTGCGCACGGCGCCAAGACCGCGCAGGTCGAGAAGTCCGAGGCCCACGTCGGAGTCTGTGGTGCCCGCATCGCCTTCGTCGCCGGGTATGGCGGAAAAGCTTGAAGGCAGCGAGTTGTTCAAGGCAGGGCTTTCACGGAGTAGTTCTCCAAGATCGCTCTGACCTGCCGTGCGGATCGTATCGCCCCCGAGCACAGTCACCGGTCCTGCCGAGTCGGCAGCGCTGTCGCGCACGATGCGCGATCCGGTCACGACTATTTCTTCAACGGCCCCGTCGCCGTTCTGGGCCAGCACGCCGCTGGCCATCAGTGAAAGCCCCGCGATAGCTCCGCCACGGATAGACCGAAGTCGTCTCTTCATTTCTCTACTCCTCAAGACTCTTTGCGCTGCTTAGCACTACTGGTTGTCACTAAATGAGCGCTGTTGACGTTGAGGTGCCGTGATGCAAACCGCTTGCGCGGCTCGAACGCGGCACCCGACGCAAGCCGCTTCGTTCACTGAAGTTTCCTGGGCTTGCGCGGAGCGATTCGACTGCGTCGGATTCTCCGGAGCAGCAGCTGGCAGTACGCGACGCGCACTGCACACCTGTAGTCGGCGTTTGGCTGCGGACCTGAGGCGCCATGCAATTATGTTGCCAAGCGTTTATTCCCGGCCTTAGCGCCTGCTGGGCGGGCAGATCGGCACTAGCGCGGGGCGTTGATGCGTGGTCGTGCCTTAAAAGGAGACACGGCGGCATCGTGGTATTGGCGTAGTCGGGAGATATTTCGGCAGTAGATTGAGGAATTCGGGCTATCAGCAAGTAAGGGCCGCAAAAGTGATTCAGGTACGGTCCTTGCTGCGCCGCTTCAGAGCATCACTTATGTCATTGTGATGCAGCGCGGTCCATGCGACGTGATCATGGCGATATCCAGCCTTTGTTGTTTATTTTGGAGAGTGACTTATGCCCTTGTTGTGCCCCCGATTTATGCGTCCAGGCGTTCATTTCAGTGTGGCCGCTGCTTTGTGCTGTTCTACCGCCGTTGCCTGGGCGGACGAGGCCACCTCGCAGCGCCTATCGTCCGCGCAGCTGGAACAGGCGGAAGCGATGATCGATGCGTTTTATTCCTTTGACGCGGACCGTTTGCGACCGATCCTTGCGAAAGCTGGCGATGCGCAGGGCAGGATACTTGGCTACCAGGGTTGGGCAGAAGGCGGCAACTACATCGTGGTTGAACGGGCGCCCTGTGCCCCGCAGGCCGAAAACAAGGTCGATTGCGCCATCACCGTTCAGGACGACCCCGTGGTGGCGCTTGAAACCGGTTTCAACGTAACCGATACCTTCCATCTGACTTTTGAAGGCAGCGACATCGTCGATGTCAAAACCAGTTCCAATGATCAGCCCATCTACTACGAAGCGAGACAGTGGGTGGAAGAAAACATGCCCGAGGTCATGTCGGGCCCCTGCCGTCGCGAAGAGGGTCTGCGCGTAACACCTGGCGACTGTGCCCGGGCGATGACCGATGGCTACCGCAAATTTCTCGAGGCCAGGAAAGCGGCCGCTGCAGCGACCGAAAACAGTGCATTTGTACCTTCCGGCTTCGAGGTGCCTGTGGAGGTGGATGCGGGCGAGTTCAAGCTCGTGCCCCTCGGACCCGAACTCGTCGATCTGGATTACGAGGCGTACATGTCGTCGATCGAGCACCTTCAGCGTACGTTTACGCGCAGCACGGACTGGCCGCACGAGGACATTGATGCCGATGCCGCCATGCAGGATATGCTTAACGAGCAGAGCCGCTTCGAACGCCGCGTTTCTTTTGCCTATGGCGTGCTCAGCGCTGATGCCAAGCGCGAGCGCGGCTGCGTCTACATACGACCTTCAAGCAAGGACGGCTATGACGCTGAAGTCTCTCTGTGGGTCACCAAGGCCGAGTTTGATGCGGGCTTTGATGCGTCGCTCTATCAGTGGACGCAGGAATGGATCGCGCAGGAATGGCCGTTCACGAACGTAGCGTTCCCGGGTCGTGCGATAGAGTGGGAAGCGTGGGATGCCCTGTGACGTCTTGTATCAGGATGGCGAAATAAGTCTTTGACAGAAACCGGCGGGCAGAGAGTTTTCTTCGCCCAGCGGTCGTAGCTAAAGATTTTTGAGTCGTTCGTCCGAGTAAAAGGCGAGCGCAAGCTGATCTTTGATCGACAGTGGGACGCACTTGCCTGCGCCGATCTGCCCTTCGGTCTCATCACCGCAGTAGGTTCCGAAAACCCGGTCCCACAGAATGAGCATGCACCCGTAGTTGGAATCGGAC
>JAZBOX010000124.1:0-17676 GCA_036351355.1 Halieaceae bacterium | reverse complement strand
GGCAAGGCCGAGCGCCAGGCCGACCGCGTCGGTGATACGGTCGAGGACGAGATCGATAGCGAGACTGACGAACAGGTGGACAGCGCCATTGGCAAGGCCTTTGGCAAGCTGTTCAAGCGCTGAGCGATAACTGAGCGATAATTGAGCGATAGCCACGCGGTCGGCTGACGCAGTCCCTCTCCGGCGCTTTCGCCGTAGCTTGTTGCAAAGCGTCCTACTCGTTGTAGTGGGCGACGTCAGTGCCCGCCAGCGCGGCGATATTGAGAAGACCGCGCGCCGTGATCGACGGCGTCACGATGTGCGCGCGGTTGCCCATCCCCATCAGGATCGGACCCACCTCTAGCGCACCACCGCGCATTTTCAGGATATTTCGTACCCCCGAGGCGGCGTCGCCATAGGCGAACACGAGCACGTTGGCCGGTCCCTCGAGGCGTGAGTGCGGAAATATCCGTGCGCGCAGCGCGGGATCGAGCGCCGAGTCCGTATGCATCTCGCCCTCGTAGGCGAAATCCGGCTCGAGGGACTCGAGAATCTCCAGCGCCTCACGAACGCGCCGACCGCTGTCGATATCGAGGTTGCCGAACTGCGAGTGTGAACACAGCGCGATATTCGGCTTTAAGCCAAAGCGCCGCACGTGGCGCGCGGCCGCCATCACCGTGTCGGCGATCTGCTGCGGCGTGGGCTCCGGATGCACGTGCGTGTCGGCAATGAAGAGCGGCTCGTCGTCCATGATCATCAGCGACACGGCGCCGCGCGGATGGTGCCCTTCGCGCGCAAGAATCTGGCGTACGTAATTCAGGTGCCAGAGATACTGACCGAAGGCCCCGCAGATCATGCTGTCGGCGTCGCCGCAGTACACCATGATCGCGGCGATCGCCGTGGAGTTTGTGCGCATGATGACCTTCGCCAGGTCCGGCGTAACGCCGCGTCTCGCCATCAGTTCGAGATAGGACTCCCAGTAACGGCGGTGCCGTGGATCGTCCTCGGGGTTGACGATCTCGAAATCTTCGCCGGGACGGATCGTCAATCCCGCGCGCTCGCAGCGCCGGGCAATGATTTCCGGGCGACCGATCAGGATCGGACGGTCGGTCATCTCTTCGACGATCGATTGCGCCGTGCGCAGCACGCGCTCGTCCTCGCCTTCGGCGAAAACGATGCGGCGCTTGGAGCGCGCTGCGGCGGCGAACACGGGGCGCATGATCAGCGCCGAACGGAACACGGAGCCATCGAGCTTCTGACGGTAGGCCGTGAAATCGTCGAGGGGCCGTGTAGCCACGCCCGTCTCCATCGCCGCGCGCGCCACGGCGCTGGCCACCACACCCATGAGGCGCGGGTCGAAGGGCTTGGGAATCAGGTAGTCGGATCCGAAGATCAGCTGTTCGCCGCGATAGGCATCGGCCGCCTCGGCACTCGTCGTTGCCCGCGCGAGGGCCGCGATACCGTCGATACAGGCGATTTTCATAGCGTCGTTGATCTCCGTGGCGCCGACGTCGAGGGCCCCGCGGAAGATGAAGGGAAAACACAGGACATTATTAACCTGGTTCGGGTAATCGGAACGTCCCGTAGCCATGATCGCGTCGGGCGCGACCGCCTTGACCTCATCGGGAAGAATCTCCGGTACGGGGTTGGCCAGGGCGAAGATAATCGGCCGCTCGCTCATTCGCTCGACCATCTCCGGAGTCAACACGCGCGGACCGCTGAGCCCAAGGAACAGGTCGGCAGCGTCGATCACGTCCTCGAGGCGGCGCGCCGGGCCAGGCTGGGCGAAGGCGGACTTCTGCGGATTCATGTCCACCTCGCGGCCTTCGTGCACGAGACCGTGCAGATCGCAGAGCCAGATGTTCTCGCGCCTGACCCCGAGCTTGAGGAGCATGTTCAGGCAGGCAATACCCGCCGCACCGCCGCCCGTGGAAACCAGCTTGATTTCATCGAAGCGCTTGCCGGCAAGATGCAGCGCGTTCTTTACCGCGGCGCCAACGACGATGGCAGTGCCGTGCTGGTCGTCGTGGAACACGGGGATACCCATGCGCTCGCGACACCGCTGCTCGACGATAAAGCAGTCCGGGGCCTTGATGTCCTCGAGGTTGATGGCGCCGAAGGACGGCTCGAGCGCACAGACGATGTCGGCGAGCTTTTCCGGATCCGACTCATTGAGCTCGATGTCAAAGGCGTCGATGCCGGCGAAGGTTTTGAACAGCACGGCCTTGCCCTCCATCACGGGCTTCGAGGCCAGCGCACCGATATTGCCAAGGCCGAGCACCGCACTGCCGTTGCTCACTACCGCCACCAGGTTGCCGCGCGCCGTGTAGCGCGCCGCGGCCGTGGGGTCCTTGCCGATCTCGATGCAGGCCTCGGCGACTCCCGGCGAATAGGCCCGCGCCAGGTCGATGCCATTCGCCAGCGGCTTCGTCGCGCGTACCTCCAGCTTTCCGGGCTTTGGCAGCGCGTGGTAACGAAGGGCGGCGTCGCGAGCGGCCTGACGGCTCTTGTCATCGTCCATGGCGGGAGCTTCCATTCTGGGCCCTGGCTAAGGGCTGGCTTTGGGACCGGGCTTCGGGCTGGGCAAACAGTCGCCGGTGGCGCAGACGCTTGCAGGCGCGAGTATAAGTGACGCCGCGGTACGACTTCTGCGTGCAAACTACCGCCCAGCGCGCGTCTTTCAGCACTTCTGCCTCGCCACCCAGGCAAAATGACGCGTGAGCACAGGATCCGCGCGAAGCCGGTCGAGGGAGTTGAGCTGCTGGCCGAGGGTCATCTCGTCGTAGCTGCGGTGAATCCCGCGGTGGCAGGCGCGGCAGACGTGGATACCACGATTGAGCTCTTCGCGCGAGAAGAGGCGCCGGAAGCGCGGGCGCCGGTGCAGCTTGCGCGGAATGAGGTGGTGAAAGGTAAGCGCCGTGACGCGGCCGCAGGTGGCGCAGTGCTCGGGGCGCTGCCTGCGTGTCGCTGAGTCCAACGGCGAGTTGTTCAAAACAGCAGACTTTCCTGCACGGGCGCCTGCACGGGCGCCTCCGCCACACACGCCGGCAGCGCCTGCGCCGCGACCCCCGCAGCCTTGGCTGGCAAAAGAGCCGAGAGCGTCAAACCGAGAAGGCGAATGCCACGCGGAGCGGGCAACGTTGCCTCGAGCAGTTCGTGGCCGAGCCTCGCAAAGCTGTCGCGTCCGTCCACGGGCACGGACAGCGAGCGCGCCCGGGTGATCTGCTGAAAGTCGGCGTACTTGATCTTGAGTGTCACCGTTCGCCCGCGCGCGCCGTGACGCTCGATGCGCTCCCAGACCATTGCGATGATCGCATCGAGCGCGGCGTGCAGATCCTTTGGACTGAGCAGATCGGAGTCGTAGGTCCGCTCTCCGCCTATGGACTTGCGTTCGCGGTCAGGACGGACAGGGCGATCGTCCTCGCCGCGGCAGGCGGCGTAGAGATAGCGCGCGGACTTGCCAAAGTGCTGCTGCAGGAACTCCAGAGTCTGGCGTCGCAAGTCGAGGCCCGTGTGGATCCCCAGTGCCGCCATGCGCTCGGCGGTGCGCGGCCCCACTCCGAAGAAACGCCTCGCGGGCAGACCGGCGACGAAGTCCGCACCCTGCTCCGGCCGCACGACGCACAGGCCGTCGGGCTTGTTCTGGTCCGAGGCGAGCTTGGCGAGAAACTTGTTGTAGCTGACTCCCGCGCTGGCGGTAAGGTGAAGTTCGCGGCGGATGTCGCGGCGGATGGCCTCCGCCGTGCGCGTTGCGCTGCCGAGGCCGGCGATATCGGCACTCACATCAAGGTAGGCCTCGTCGAGGGACAGTGGCTCGATCACCTTCGAGTAGCGAGCAAAGATATCGTGGATCTGTCGCGATACGGCGCGATAGACATCGAAGCGCGGGCTCACGAAAAGCAGCTCCGGACAGCGGCGTCGCGCCGTCACCCCGGGCATGGCCGAACGCACACCGAAGCGCCGCGCCTCGTAGCTCGCCGCAGCCACGACGCCACGTTTCGCCGAGCCGCCTACGGCCAGGGGCCGGCCGCGAAGCTCTGGATTGTCGCGCTGCTCCACGCTCGCGTAGAAAGCATCCATATCGATATGGATGATTTTTCTTGCGGTCCGTCCGGCTGCTTCGTCGCTCTCCATGGCAGGCGATCATAGGAACTCTGCTTTTGCGCCGGCAAGCCTGGCGGTGGCAGCCGCTGCTGATCCGCGGCAGCGCGTGCTGCGTAGCGTTTTGCTGATCGTCTCGAAACTGACCCCCGCAAGAGGAACGCCATGCCCGCCCCACGCCACACCCGAAGCGGCCTGCCCGCCCTGACGCCAGCGCTCAGAAGAGTCACCGCAGGATGCGCTCTGCTGTGCGCGGCGATCGTCGCACCCGCGGGCGCACAGGACACGGCCAAGCCAGTCCTCCATGGGCGCCACTGGGCGGCGATCACCGGCAAGCCGCTGGCCGCCTCGGCCGGGGCGATGATGTTCGCGCGCGGCGGCAACGCCATCGACGCTGCCTGCGCGATGCTCGGTGCCACCTCGACGATGTGGGACGTGCTCAGCTGGGGCGGCGAGACGCAGGCGCTGATCTACAACCCGAAGACAAAAAAGGTCATCGGCATCAACGCCCTCGGCGTGGCGCCAACCGGGGCAACGCCCGAATTCTTCCGCAGCAAGGGCATGGTCTATCCGCCCGAATACGGCCCCCTCGCCGCGGTCACGCCGGGAACTCCCGGTGGACTGATGGTGATGCTCGCCGAGTTCGGCCGCTTGAGTCTGGCCGAGGTACTCGCGCCGTCGATGCAGATGGCCGAAGGCTACCCCATTGAGGCCTCCCAGGCCGACAACATCGAGCGACGCCGGCCGATCATCGAGCAGTGGCCCGACTCGACACGCGTTTTTCTGCCGCATCTGGATCCGGAGAACCCCGACAAGCGTGCGGCGCCTGCAGCCGGCGAACTCTTCCGTCAGCCCGACCTGCTGGCGACGCTTAGGAAGCTGGTTGATGCCGAGGCCGAGGCGCTCGCTGCGGGCAAGTCGCGCAAGGAGGCGATCTATGCAGCCTACGAACGCTTCTACCGCGGCGACATCGCCAGGGAGATCGTTCGCGCCAGCCAGGCTGCCGGTGGACTCTTCACCATGGAGGACCTCGCCAACTGGCAGGTTCACCTCGAAGAGCCGGTCAGCACCAACTATCGCGGCATCGATGTCTACAAACTCACAACCTGGGTGCAGGGTCCGGCAATGCTGCAGGCGCTGAACATTCTTGAGGGCTTTGACCTCAAGGCCATGGGCTACAACAGCGCGAACTACATCCACACGCTCTACCAGACGATGAACCTGGCCTTCGCAGATCGCGATTTCTACTACGGCGACCCCTACGTGCCGCCGGCAGAGCCCGTAGCGGGACTGCTTTCCAAGGACTACGCCGCTCAGCGCCGCGCGCTGATCAATCCCGAGCGCAACGACGCGAACGCGCGTCCCGGGGACCCCTACCCCTTCCAGGGCGGCGAAAACCCTTTCGCCGATCTTCTCGAAGCCTGGACACCGATCCCGCCAGCCACCGATGCCGACGGCGCCGAGGGCTTCCAGCAGGCGATGACCATGACTCACGACGAGGGCTTCCTCGCCGGGACGACCTCGATTCAGGCAGCGGACGCCGACGGCTGGGTGATTTCCGTGACCCCGAGCGGCGGTTGGATTCCAGCCTTTGTTGCCGGCAACACGGGCGTGGGCCTGAGCCAGCGCATGCAGAGCTTCGTCCTCGACGAGCGCATCAACCCATTCAACGTGGTTGCACCGGGCAAGCGCCCGCGCGCGACGCTCACGCCCAGCCTGGCGCTGAAGGACGGCGACCCGATCATGGCCTTCTCGGTTCAGGGTGGCGACTCGCAGGACCAGAACCTGCTGCAGTTTTTCCTCAACGTGGTCGAATTCGGCATGAACGTTCAGCAGGCGACGGAGGCACACAACATTCACAGCTACCAGATGCAGAGTTCCTTCGGAGCGCACAAGAGCGAACCCGGGCGTCTTGGCATCACCCGCCAGATTCCCCCGTACACGCGCGATCGCCTCAAGGCCATGGGCTACGACGTCGATGTGGTCGATCGCACCTACAGCCCGATTACCGCCATTCTTATCGATCCTGAACAGGGCACCTTCCAGGGCGGCGCCAGCGACTACGGCGACGACTACGGCATAGCCTGGTAGCAGTAGCCGTCAGGACGCAGGATGCCAGGCCGCGGCGAGGCGGCTCATTTCGCCCGCGAGATCCGTGTCGCGTCGCGTAAGGCCGCCCGCGTCGTGCGTGGTCAGCCAGACGCGAACGCGGTTGTACACGTTGAACCATTCGGGATGGTGGTTGGCACGCTCGGCGCAGAGCGCGGCCGCCGTCATGAAGGCAAAGGCTGCAACAAAATCGTCAAAGGAGAACTCGCGATAGAGCTTGCCGTCCTCGACGCTCCAGCCGGGAAGCTCGTCGAGCGCGGCGTGCAGTTCGGCATCGCTTAGGGTCATAATGCAGTCCTCGTGCTGAATACGGGCGCGAGACTATAGCCGAAGCTGTCGAGCTGAACCTGAGAACCCTGAATGTCCCCGTGACCTGCGCGCTGGTCCCAGCTGTGGAACGCAGCAGAGGCCGCAGCCACAGGGCAACCCCGACCCCTCCTCGGAGACCCCGAATTATGAACAAGCCTGCCAGCAAGACCCTCGCCGCCCTCCTCTTTATCGGCGCCCTCACCGCCTTGCCCGCGGCGGCGCAGGATCTCAAGAAGCTCGCCGAAGCCGTTGACACGGAAAAGGCCAGCGAAGCCGTTGACCTCGAGGCCGCGAAGAAGGCCGTCAGCGCCGATGGCGTCGACTACAAGAAAGCGGCCGAAGCCGTCGACATGGAAAAAGCGGCCGAAGCCGTCGACATGGAGAAGGCCAAGGAAGCGCTGATGAAAAAGCAGTAGCCACCCCGGCTGAAAGCAAAAAAAGGCGCTCCGGCTGGGGCGCCTTTTTTGTACCCGTCTCCTGCGTTTACTCGAAGTTGTACTTAAGCGTTACACCGTAGGTGCGCGGCGTGTTGGGATAGCCGTTGAACGATCCGTCCTGCGCCGGAGTCGGGAAAGCGGACTGCAGGAACTGATCATCGTTCAGGTTGCGGCCCCAGAGATTGAACTCGATGCCGTTGGCGAAGTTCATTCCGGCACTGGCATTGAACATGTTGATCTCCCGCGATGCGAGAGAGGCTGGAACGTTGTCGAGCACCTGCACATCGCTCTCGTAGATATGCTCGATGCGGACGTAGCTCATGATCTGGCCGATCTGAAAGTTGTAGCTCGCATTGGTATTCGACGAGAACTCGGGAATACCCGCGGGCTGCTGCCCGGAAAGATCCGTGGGGCCATTGATGCCCAGGCCACCGACAAAGGAATCGTAGAGCGGATCGAGCCAGGTCGCCGCAAATCCGATGCGCAGACCGTCTACGGGCAGCCAGGTCAGATCCAGCTCCAGCCCATCCGTCGACTGCAGACCGGCATTGGCCAGGTTGAAGCCTGTGCCGTTAAACACGTTGGATTGGAACCCCTCGATCTCCTGCGTGAACACAGCCAGATTCAGGGCGATAGTGTCCCATTCACCCTTAAGGCCAATCTCGATCACCTCGGACTCTTCCGGACCGGCGAAGCGCGTACCCGTGGTCAGATTTGGAAGCAGGAGACCGGCTTCAGCAAGCGCGGGCAGGTCGCTGGCGAGGGGTCGCGCGTCGCGCGACAGGTTCCACGAGGACGCCTTGAACCCCGTGCTGTACCCGGCGTAAACGTTCATGTTCGGCGAAACGTCGTAGGCGAGGCGCAGCGTGTAGGTGATGTTGTCGTCGTTGGTCTCACCGTTCTCGACGGCATTCGGATAGTTCAGGAAGGGCGGCGTCAGCTGCAGGGCCGCTAATCCCGCCAGAGGCGTCCCAGCGAAGGGAATCGCCGAGAAGACATCGTTGGACACGAGCGTGGCCGACGCCTGCTTGTCGGATTCCGTGTAGTTCAGCCCCAGCGTGAGCGTCAGCGCATCGCTGATGTCGTAGTCGAACTGCGAGAACAAGGAAAGCGTGTCGTCGTCGAGCGTGTACCGCTCGTCGGGGAAACCGGTTCCGGAGGGAAGGAACGTACCCGCGGGAAAGCCCAGCAGCTGTTCAGCGAGATCAATCGGTCCGACGATGCTGCCGTCTGGAAGAAACTGACCACCCGCCAGCAGGTTGGCGTAGTCGCGGAACTGCGGACCCCACTTGAGTGCGGCATCAATTTCCACCTCTTCGCTGAAATAGAAGGCGCCCACCATCCACTGCAGCGGCCCGTCCGTGGCGGAAGTCAGGCGGATTTCCTGCGTGAAGGTGTCGATGCGCGTGTCGCTCAGATTACCGCCGTCAGGCGTGACCAGCCTGGCACTGGTGAAATCGCTGTCGCCGAACTGAAGCAGATCGAGCGTACGGAACGATGTGATCGAGGTCAGGGTCATGCTGTCGAAGTCGTAATCGACCTGTAGCGAAGCGCCCTGCGTGTCGACTTCGTTGCCGGACTCCACGTCCTGATAGGTCTGGTACGCAAAGGGAGCTTCAGGCACCAGCTGCCCGCCAAGACCGAGAATTGCAAGGCCCGTGGGCCCGTTCTGTAGATTCCCGGTGCCGCAGCAGAGTTCATCGATACCCTCGGCGTCGACGATAAGCCTGACTTCGGCACGGTCTGTAGGGGCCCACAACATCTGGCCGCGGAAGTTCCAGCGGTTCAGCTCGTTCATTTGCGAACCGGTCGCGAGATTGTCGAAGTAACCGTCGCGGTCATTCATGCTGCCGAACAGGCTGAAGGCAAGGTTGTCGGCGATTGGGCCCGTCACATCACCGCGCAGGATCGTCTGGTTGTAGTTGCCAAGCGTTCCTCCGACGGAGCCACTGAAGCCGCTGAGGTCGGGCTTGGCCGTCACCACGTTGATCACCCCGGCCGAGGCATTCTTGCCAAACAGCGTGCTCTGCGGTCCGCGCAGGACCTCCACGCGTTCGAGCTTGGGTAGATCGGCAAGCGCACTGCCCACGCGGGAGCGATAGACGCCGTCGATGAACACGCCCACGGATGGCTCAATACCAGCATTGTTCGCGCCGTTGCCGAAGCCCCGAATGATGAAGTTGGTCTGGGCGCTGCCCTGAAGCTGGGTGACGCGTAGGCTCGGCACGAGCGTCTGCAGGTCCTTGATGTCGAGTACCTGCGCCTGTTCGATGGACTCCGAGGTCACTACGGACACGGCGACGGGGACTTCCTGCAGCGTCTGCTCGCGCTTGGCGGCGGTCACCATCACTTCTTCAAGAACGCCGCCCTGGGCAGCGGTGGCGCTGGACTGGAGCAGCGAGACTGCAGCGACGGCCGCGGCGATGGTGGACGTGGCGAAGCTGTCCTTCCCTTTGCGGATCTTTGCCCGCCTTTCCTGCGTCTGGTTTGCTTGCGGTTTCATAGGTACGACTCTTGTTGTTTTAGTATGGGTAAACCGGCCGCGATTCTAGGTATTTGACGCAGCGGGTAAACGGAAAAATTCACTCTTGCAGCCAGCCGCGCCGCCCACGCCCACAGCGCCTCAGGTACACTTGCGCGCTGATCGGTAGCAGCGGAAACAGCCATGGCCAAGCGCGTATATCTCTTCTCCGAGGGCAGCAAGGATGACCGTGATCTCCTCGGTGGCAAGGGCGCCAACCTGTGCGAGATGACCAGCCTCGGGCTGCCCGTTCCCTTCGGCTTCGTCATCACCACGCCGACCTGCCGCGAGTACTTCGACAACGGTAACCGGCTCCCCAACCTCCTCGAGCAGGAGTACCGCGTCGCCCTCGACCTGGTGGAGAAAAAGATGGGCGCGCGCTTCGGCGACCCGGAGAATCCGCTGCTGTTTTCCGTGCGCTCCGGCGCGCCGATCTCCATGCCCGGCATGATGAATACGATCCTGAATCTCGGGATCAACGACGACATCGCCGAGGGCCTGGCGAAAAAGACGGACAACCCGCGCTTCGCCTACGACTGCTATCGACGCTTCATCCAGATGTTCGCCGACGTGGTCCTCGGGGCGGACGCGCATGCGCTCGAAGAGCGCATCGAACGCCACAAGGCCAAGGCCGGCTACAGCACCGATGTGCAGATGCAGGCCGAGGACTGGCAGGCGGTCATCGCCGAATTCAAAACCCTGGTCGACTTCCCCGAAGACCCGTTCGTTCAGCTCAGGCGCGCCGTGGAAGCGGTATTCCAGTCCTGGTACACGCCGCGGGCGAACGTGTACCGCGAGATGAACAACATCCCCGACTCGCTGGGCACGGCGGTCAACGTGCAGGCCATGGTGTTCGGTAACTTCGGCGAGGACTCGGGATCGGGCGTGGCTTTCACGCGCAACCCTGCCACGGGCGAAAAGCTGTTTTTCGGCGAGGTGCTGTTCAATGCCGCCGGTGAGGACGTGGTCGCCGGCATTCGCACGCCCGAGCCCGTCGAGGCGCTGAAAGCACGCCTGCCCAAAGCCTACGACGAGCTCTACGCCGCGCAGGAACTCCTCGAGCACCATTACCGCGACATGCAGGACATCGAGTTCACGGTCCAGGAGGGGCGTTTCTTCATCCTACAGACGCGCAGCGGCAAACGCACGGGACGCGCTTCCGTGCGCATCGCTGTCGAGATGGTTCGCGAGGGGCTGATTGACGAGAAGGAGGCCCTGCTGCGCGTTGCGCCGGAGCACGTGCAGTCCTTCCTGCACCCGATGGTCGATCCGCAGGCAGAGCGCCAGGTCATCGCCACGGGACTACCGGCCAGCCCCGGTGGCGCGACGGGTATCGCCGTGTTCTCCGCCGACGAGGCTGTGGCGGCGGAGGCCGACGGATCGAGAGTCATCCTGATCCGTCGTGAAACCACGCCCGAGGACATCCACGGCATGCGCGTTGCCCAGGGCATTCTCACGGAACTCGGGGGAATGACCTCGCATGCGGCCGTCGTCGCCCGGGGCATGGGCGTCTGTGCGATCACCGGCTGCGGCGAACTGCGCGTCTCAACGCAGGACGGTACGGCAAGGGCCCCCGATGGCACCGTCATCAGGCGCGGCGACCTAATTACCCTCGACGGCTCCAACGGCGAGGTCATGCTCGGGGATGTTCCCAAGGTCGAGGCCAGCACCTCCGACGACTTCCAGATGCTGCTGTCCTGGGCCGACAAGTACCGCAGACTGAAGGTGCGCGCCAACGCCGAGACGCCGGAAGACGCGCGCAAGGCGCGTGAGCTCGGTGCCGAGGGAATCGGCCTGTGCCGCACGGAACACATGTTCTTTGGCAGCGAGCGTATCGATCACATGCGCGCGATGATTCTTGCGACCGATCGCGAGGAGCGCATCGAGCACCTGAAGGTGCTACAGGAATTCCAGCAGAGCGACATGGCCGAACTGTTCCGCGTGATGGACGACCGGCCGGTCACGATCCGCCTCCTCGACCCGCCGCTGCACGAATTCCTGCCGCACGAGGCCGAAGACGTCGAGGCTCTGGCGCAGCGTCTTGGCCGCGAGCCGGAGCAGATCAGGCAGGCGCGCAACGATCTCATCGAGGTCAACCCGATGCTCGGCTTCCGCGGTTGCCGCCTGTCCGTCGTCTACCCGGAAATCACCCGGATGCAGGTCCGTGCCATCATCGGTGCGGCGCTGGAGGTGATCGAAGAGGGGCTGAAGCCGCACCCGGAAATCATGATCCCCCTGGTGATCAACGTGCGCGAAATCCGCTTGATCAGCGATATCATCGATCACGGCGTACGCAAGGTCGTCGGCGAGAAGTCCGTCTCCCTGCGCTACCGCATCGGCACGATGATGGAAACGCCGCGCGCCTGCCTCGGCGCGGATCGACTGGCGCCGGCCGTCGAGTTCATGAGCTTCGGCACCAATGACCTCACGCAGATGACCTACGGCTTCTCGCGTGACGACGCCGGAAGATTCATTCCGCAGTACCTCACCAAGAAGCTGATCGAAAACGACCCCTTCGCGTCCCTCGACCAGCGCGCGGTCGGCCGCCTGATGCGCATGGCGGTGCAGGAATCGCGCGCGGTCAAGCCCGGCATCAAGTACGGGATCTGCGGTGAGCACGGCGGCGACCCCCACTCGATCCGCTTCTGCCACCAGCTCGGCCTCGACTACGTAAGCTGCAGTCCATACCGCGTACCCGTGGCGCGCATCGCGGCGGCGCAGGCCCGGGTTCTGGACGAGCTCGACGACTGATGTCCCACCACCGCCACGGCCGGCACGCGTCCCGCAAAGGCTCAGGGGAGAGATCCATGAAATTCGACAATCGCGTCACCCGGCTTACCGGCGCCGAACTGCCCATCGTGCAGGCTCCCATGGGATGGATCGCGCGCTCGCAGCTCGCTTCCGCCGTGTGCAACGCGGGGGGTCTCGGCGTCATCGAGACCTCCTCTGGCGAACTCGATGTGATTCGCGAAGAGATCCGGCGCATGCGCGAACTGACCGAACGTCCCTTCGGCGTCAACATCGCCCAGGCCTTCGTTCGCGATCCCGATATAGGCCAGTTCATCATTGATCAGGGCGTACGCTTCGTGACTACCTCGGCGGGATCGCCGGAGCGCTACACGGAACTGCTCAAGAACGCGGGTCTCACGGTCTTTCACGTTGTGCCGAGTCTCAAGGCGGCGTTGAAGGCCGTGGAATACGGTGTTGACGGGCTCGTAGTGGAAGGCGGCGAAGGCGGCGGCTTCAAGAATCCGCAGGATGTGGCCAGCATGGTTCTGCTGCCGCTCGTGCGCTCGCAGGTGGACGTGCCGATCATCGCCGCCGGCGGATTCGTCGATGGGCGCTCGATGGCCGCAGCCTTCGCCCTCGGCGCCGAGGGCGTGCAGCTTGGTACGCGCATGGTGTCCGCGGCGGAATCGCCGGTGCACAACAACTGGAAGCAGGCCATCGTGGACGCTGCGGAAACCGATACGGTGTTTCTCAACCGCTTTCAGTCCCCGGGTCTGCGCGCGCTGCGCACGCAGCGGACCAGCGCCCTCGAACGCGAAGCGGAAAGCAATGCCATGGCCGCCTTCGGCAATCCCCAGGAGCTCTACTTCGGGGGCGACATGGAGGCTGCCATTCCGCTGACGGGCCAGGTCTGCGGACGCATCGACGCCGTTCGGCCCGTCGCTGATATCCTCGGTGACATCTGCGTCGAGTTCGAGGAAACGCTTCTGGAGCTGCAGAACAGCTACCTCGGCTGACGCCTGCCAGCAGGCCTTGAGAAAGTCACGGCACCCACCACCGGCAGCAGCTGCTCGGTAACCGCGGGGGCTTCCCCGGACGAGGGGAAACTGCGCCGAGCGAAGGGAAGCTGCGCCGAGCGAAGGGAAGCTGCGCCGAGCGAAGGGAAGCTGCGGCGCCACCGGATTGCGGCGCGGCGCCGGCGACATCCAAACGCCGTCGATACGCGTAAGTTTGGTCGACTACAAACAACGCGTGACAGCATCATGATCGAGCGCAACATAGGCGTCGCCGAGCGCATTATCCGGCTGATCCTCGGCGTCGCTCTCATCACCTGGGTCCTGACCGCAAGCAGCTTCCACTGGCCGCAGGGCCTGGCGCTGGTCGCAGCGTTCGCGCTGCTGTGGAACAGCATCTTTGCCCGCTGCTACCTGTGGAAATGGCTCAGGATCAGCACCTGCAGCGCAAGCGGTGGGGAGTGCGCGCTAGGTACCACGAGAGCGGCCATGAGAGAGGCCACGCAAGAGGCCACAAGAGAGACCACAAGAGAGACCCGGGGCGACGGTCACAGTGCCTGACCGCGCCAGGCCTGACCCAGCCAACCCCGCTGCGCTACGGGCCACCGACCAGGCAGCGTTCCAGGAGCAGCGCGATACGCTGTTCTACGACGGACGTTGCCCACTATGCGCCGACGAGATCGAAGCCCTACGGCGCATTCGCGGCGATGAGCTCGCGCTCGTCGACGTGCATTCGCTGCCGCGCGGCCAGGGGCCGGCAGCAGCAGCAGGCAACGGGCCGGACGACGACGCGGTCGCACACATGGCCCTCGCAGACTGCGACGGGACCTGCGATGCCGATGCGCCTGCGGCAGCCGGATCACCGTTCGTACCCGCGCAAGACCGCCTCCTACGCAGTCTCCACCTGCGTCGCGCCGATGGCAGCTGGCTCACGGGCGCCGATGCCAACGTTGCAGCCTGGGAAGGCACCGGTCGCGGCCGTCTGCTCACGGTCCTGCGCTGGCCGCTGCTGCGCCATGTGGTGGATCTTGCCTACGCCGTCTGGGCCTACTGGCGCTACTACCGCCTTTACGGTCGACAGTTCGAGCAGGAACCGAGCGATGACGGGGGACGCCGTGCATCTGAATCGAGCGGCCATTGAAGCGCTTGCGAAGGATCAGCGCGTCGCCCTGATCAACTCGCTCACCGGCTTCAAGGCGGCCTGCCTGGTCGGGACCGTCGACGCGACGGGCCGCTCCAACCTGGCCATCTTTAACTCGGCGGTACACATCGGTACCAGTCCTCCGCTGATCGGACTGATCCTGCGGCCCGACAGCGTCCCGCGACACACGCTGGACAACATCCGCAGCCAGCGCGTGTACACGCTCAACCACGTGCGCGAGGACTGGCTTGCGGCCGCGCACCAGACTTCGGCGCGCTACGCCCGCGACGAGTCCGAGTTCGACGCAACGGGGCTGACGCCCGAGTACTGGGACAACTTCAAGGCTCCTGCCGTCGGCGAGGCGCTGGTGCGTATAGGCCTGACGCTGCGCGAGGAGCTGGCCATTCGCTGCAACGGCACGCATCTCCTCATCGGTGAAGTGATGCGCGTCGAGCTACCCGACGCGGCGCTGCTCGGTGACATGGCTCTCGACGCAGCGGCAGCCGGTAGCATTGCCGTATCGGGGCTGAATACCTACTACCGCGCGCAACGGATCGCGCAGCTGCCCTACGCCCGGCGTTCCGAGCCGACGTCTTCGAGCGGCATCGATAGCACGCAGGTGTCCCGCTAGTCTCCACGCATCGCCATCATCCCGGCGATCCCATAGAATCTGGAGCTTTTGGAGGAAGGCTATGCGCGCGGAACGCGACGATCGCATCATGGCGGCTGACAGACAGGGCCGTCACAGCACCCAGACCCTGCTGATGGCCATCGCCGTGCTGATCCTTGCCGGTGGCGCCTGGCTGCTGGCGCCCGGCGACAGCGAAGACAGTACGGAGCCGCCCGCTCCGCGCACTGCCGAGACTCCGGCAATAGCTGCGGCACCGCAGCCGCAACCCGATGCGGCGATCCGCGCGGCACCCGACATTCCCGAACCCGAGCCCAAACCCGAGCCCGAACCAGAGGCCGAAGCGGAGGTCACGTCTGAAGCCGAGGACATGCCAGGCTCCGTCGAAGAGCAAAGCGTGGAACCAGTCGTTGCGGCGCCCCCAGCCGCTCCGACTCCCGAGGAACTCGATGCACGCCTGCGCCGGGCGATTGCGGACACCGACCTACAGCCCGGCGAACCCGTCGCTGCCAGCCTGGCGGCGCCCTATCTCCTCGACCGTGGCGTGAGCAGCGCCGACCAGCTTGCACGTGGACTGGTGCCGCGGCGGACGCTCAACCTGGCGCGGCCTCAGGGGCGTTTCACGGTAGAGAGAAACGGGGATCAGTATCGCGTCGACCCGCGCTCCTATACACGCTACGACGCCATCGTCGCGGCAATCACGGCGCTGCCGGTGAACACACTCGCAGCCCTGTTCCAGCGCTTCCGCGACGATCTTGAGCGGGCTTATGCAAGCCTCGGCTACCCGGAAGACGCCATGGACAACACGATCATCGCAGCCCTCGATGCCATCATCAGCGCGCCGGTAGCCGACCGGGAGCCGCTTCTGGTCACCCGGGGAGCACTCTGGGCCTACGCCAATCCGGATTACGAGTCCGCCAGCGATCTCCATCGCCAGCTTCTGCGCACGGGCCCCGATAATACCCGCGCTCTCAAGGGCTGGGCGAGTCGGATGCGCGAGGCGCTGCTCGAGCCCTGAAGCAGGCGCCTCTCAAATGAACATGGCAGCACGACCCGCAGGGTCTGCCTGTGGCCCGTAGCGCCCCTCGGCCTCTCGAGCAGCAGCGAGCGACACACCGGGGCCGTCGCTGCCTTGCCTCCCTTCACTCATGGACTCGGGAATGATCCGTCAGCTGAAAACCGTTACTGCCGCGCTGCTCGCGCTGCTGCTCGTCGCCCCGCCGGTTTCGGCGCAGGAAACCACCGGTGCTCCGGCGAGCACCAGCGTGGCGTCACTGCGCGACGCCCTCGCGGCCGACAGCAGCATCGGCGACGAGGAGCGCACCGCCCTGTCCGAGCGCCTCAACGGCGCCGCGCGCGACCTCGAACTCGCAGCCAGCGCCGAGGCTGAGCTTCGCAGCCTCAAGGAAACGCTCGCCGAAAGCGCGGAGCTCATCGCCGATTACGAAAACCGCGCGACGGACATCCGCCGGGCACCGGCAACGGTCCAGCGTCGCCTCGGCCCCAATCCCGACCTCGCGGCGCTCGAAGCCGAAATTGGCGTCATCGATGGCCAGCGCAGCGACTGGGTGCGCCAGCGCAAGGAGGCTCTCGACGCGACGGCCGCTATGGCGCAGAAGGACGGAGAGCTGCGCAAGCTGCTTGCCGAGCTCGGTGCCCCCGGCGGCGACGCTCGCAGTGCGGCAGTGGACGCGGGAGCGCCCATCGCAGACCAGATCGCCCATTTCGCAGCTCGAGCTGCAGCAAAGGCCCGGACGCAGCGGCGCGAGCTGATCGAGCTGCAGCTGCGCGGCAGTCCTGAGCTCAACCGGATCCGCAGCGCGCGGGTCAGCTGGCTGGATGCTGCGATCGCCGAGGCCGACGCTCTCCTCACCGCGCTGCGCGAGGCTGCCGCGGCGTCACGCGAAAGCGCCGGAGAGCAGCGCAGCGCCGAGACCCGCCGCATCATCGACAGCCTGAGTGACCCGAGCCCTGCCCTGCGCCAAATAGCCGATGGCAATCTGGAAATCATCAACGAGTTCAGGGAGCTGGGCCGGGACATAGAAGCCAGACGCCAGGGCCTCGCCAGAAAACGGCAGACGATCGAGGACATTCAGCAGGATGCACAGCTTACGCAGCGACGTCTGGAAGTGTCCGGGCTCGGGGCTGCCCTGGGCGACGTGATGCTGTCGCGACTGGCCAGCCTGCCCAACCCCGCCACAATCCTCGCCGACAGCCGCAGCCGCAACGCCCGGATTGCGGATGTCTCATCGGCGGCCATCGACTCCGAACAACTTCTCAGAAGGTTCAGCGACCGCAGCGCCTATGACGCCCTGCTGGCTGGAGGCGCGCTGACACCCGGAGAGGAGCGCGCTGCCGAGCGCCTCCTCGATCAGCGACGCAGCCTGCTGCAGGGCAACCTGCAGGCGCAGAACACGCTGCTCAGGCTACTGGTCGATGAAAACCAGACCGCCCAGGAGCTCGCCACCGTCACCGAAGACTACCAGGCCATGCTCACGGGCAACCTCCTTTGGGTGCGCAACTACAACTACGCCCGGCCCGAGCAGCTGCTGGCGCAGGTAGAAGTACTGCTGACCATGATCAGCCGCTGGCAGCCTCTGGACCGGGTATCGGCACTCACCCGGGACGTCCCCTTTGTGGTTGGCGCGGTGCTGCTCATGGCCGTGGCCCTGCGACGGCGCGCAACCCGCCGCGCGCTGCAGGAGATG
>JAZBOX010000123.1:0-71593 GCA_036351355.1 Halieaceae bacterium | reverse complement strand
TATTCACCGAAACCCCAGCGACCGTCGATGCCGTAGGTGCGGTTGTAGTCCTCCTCGCCATTGGCAAGCAGCGAGCCGTCGCCCTCGCGATTGATGAAGACGGCGCCGAAGGACGAGCGGTTGGCAAACTCCTGGTTCATGCGCACGACGGCAAAGTCGTTCTCCGGTGCTTCGCCCGGAACCGCCTCCGTGCGCATGGCGAGCAGTCCCACGTTGGTGGCGCGGCCGACCTTGCCGGACAGGCGGGCGCCGCCGACGATGGGCGTGGGCAGGCCATTGGCGTCGATGCCGATACGCCGGCTGAAGAAGAACTCGACCTCCTGCGGCGTGCCTACCGTGTACTGCCCGGCGTTCTCGAGGAAGAAGGGGCGTTTCTCGGGGAAGAACAGGCTGAAGCGGTTGAGGTTGACCTGCACGTCGTCGACCTCGACCTGGGCGAAATCCGTGTTGTAGGTGAGATCGAGGGTCAGGCTGGGCGTGAGCGTGTACTTCACGTCGACGCCGAACTCCTCTTCCTGCTCCGAACCGTCGAAGCCTTCGCCGCGCCCCGTGCGAACGAGGCCGTAGGGGGTGATCAGCAGGCTGCGCTGCGGCGGTGGCTCAACGCCAACGAGGTTGCCGGCGTCGAAGATGCGCAGGATGTCGAACTGGCGGTCCAGGGGCGCCCAGAACACGATCTCGTTGTTATTGCGGCGGATGTTGCGCTGGAAGTTGATGCCCCAGTCCTGGATATCGCCGGCGCCGTAGCGCAGCGAGCGGAAGGGAATCTGGAACTCGGCCGACCAGCCGAAGTCGTCAATTTTCGCCTCGACCTCCCAGGGTGCGTCCCAGTTGAGGTTGAAGCCCGAGCCGCTGGCAGAGGTAAACCCGGTCGATTCCTTGACCAGCTGGCCGTCGTACTGGATGCCCGCCGGATTGGTGCCGAAGACGAGGCCGTTCTGGCGATCCTGAAAGCCGTCGATGATCATCTGGAAACTATCCGAATCGGACAGGTTCGCATCGCGGCGGCTGTCGGACACTATGATCGCATCGGGATCCGTATCGTAGGCAACAACGCCAACGTAGAGCGTGTCGTCGGTGTAGCCGACAAATACCTCGGTGCGCTGGCTTGCCGGTGCGCCCTCGTCGGGCTGAATCTGCTGGAAGTGCGTGGCCGCCTCGAGGCCGGTCCAGGCGGCGTCGTTGAGTACGTCGCCGTCGAGGGTGGGCACTACCGTGAGGCGCTCGGCGCGCAGCGTCGGCCGGTCGCGGCCGTCCTGCGCGGCAGCGCTCAGGCCCAGGCCCGGAACAAGAGCCGGGACCAGGGCCAGGACCATCGAAAGGGCGATAAGGAGCGCTGGCAGGTCTGCGGCAGGGCTGGGGAAGCCAGGCTTCTTGTTGATAGTGCAGCGCATGGGTTTGCTCCGCGGGACCGTTTGGCGCGCGACTTTAACACGCAAAGCCGCGCAGGCCGTGTGGGCATTGCCGTGCCGTCGTCGTTGAGGCCGGATCCGCTTGCCGCGCCCGCTGCCCCGTCATTGCTTGCGCAGATTTACTGGACAAATCGCCTGCGGCGGTCTTCTTTGAAGAGACACCGACGCAGCCCTAAGCGAGATGAACGATGCCCAACCTCGACCGCCGCAGCCTGCTCTTTGCCGGAGCCGCGCTACCCGCCACCCTGATCAGCACTCCGACGCTACGCGCGGCAATACCCGAGGGTAGTCTCAGACCCTGGGCTGACAGCGTGGTCCTCGGCGCCACGGTGCTGACCATGGACGATGCGCAGCCCGTCGCCGAGGCCATCGCTATCCGAGGCGATCGTATCCTGGCCGTGGGCAGCACCGAGGCGGTGCGCGAGTTCATCGGCCCCGATACGCTCGAGATCGACGCCTCGGGCAAGACGGTCACGCCCGGCTTCATCGATTCGCACAGCCATCCCCTCGGTGCGCGCGAGGCCGTGGGCGTGAATGTGGGCTTCCGCTCGATCGTCGAGGTGCAGCAAGCGCTGGCCGACAAGGCGGCGAAGTCGCCGCCGGGCGTGTGGATCATCGGCGTCATGTACGACGATACGAAGTTCATCGAGGGACGTCCGCTGACGCGGCGCGACATCGACGAGGCCGTGCCCGACAAGCCGGTCTTTGTCCGCCATCGTGGCGGCCATACGGCGGTGGTCAACAGCGCGGGTTTCGCCGTTGCCGGGATCACCGCCGCCACGCCCGACCCAGAGGGAGGGAAGTTCTACCGCGAGAACGGAGAACTGACGGGGAAGGTCGCCGAGCACGCCATGGATCCGCTGCGCGAGGCCGGGCGCTGGCCCGTGGTCACGCGCGCGCTCATGCAGGAGTCCGTGCGCCTGACTTCCGCTCGCATGGCTTCCAAGGGGCTCACCTCAACCACCGACGCCTACGGCACGCGCGAGGCCTGGATTGCCTACCAGGACGCCAATGCCGCCGGCGAGATGCACTTCCGCCTGTCTTTCATGCCCGGTGCCCGCGCGCGCGGCGCCGGCTCGCAGGAGATCTACACGGGGCTCAAGGCGGCGGGCGTGCGCTCGGGTTTCGGCGACGAGATGCTCCGCCTAGGCGCGGTGAAGTACGCCGCGGACGGCTCCGCCTCGGAGCGCACCATGAGCATGAGCACACCCTACGAGGGCCGCCCGGATGATTTCGGAATCCTCACCATGTCGCAGGACGAGATCGACGAGGCCGTCGATGATGCCTTCGAGCATGACTTCCGCATCGGCATCCACGCGAACGGCGACGTGGCCATCGATCGCGTGCTTCGCGCCTACGAGCGCGTGCTCAAGGATCATAAGGGGCCGAACCCGCGCTTTCGCATCGAGCACTGCTCGCTGGTGAACGACGAGTTGCTGCGCCGCATCAAGGCGATTGGCGTCGTGCCCACGCCGTTTTATACCTACGCCTACTACCACGGCAACAAATGGGTGGAGTACGGCCCCGAGAAGATGGAGGCGATGTTCGCGCATCGATCCTTCCTCGACTGGGGTATCCCTGTGGCGCCGGCCTCGGACTTCACACCGGGGCCCTACGAGCCGATGATGGCCCTCCAGAGCATGGTGACGCGCAAGGACATGCAGGGCCGCGTCTGGGGCGGCAGCCAGCGCATCAGCGTGGATCAGGCGCTCAAGATCTGCACGATGCACGGCGCCTACGCCTCCTTCGAGGAGAACCTGAAGGGCTCGCTCACGCCGGGCAAGCTCGCCGACTACGTGATTCTCGGCGAGGACCCGCGCAGCGCCGATCCCGACCGCATCATCGACATTCCCATACTGCGCACCGTGCTCGGCGGACGCGACACGCACGTGGCCTGATCGATCGAGGGCGGCGGGTGGTCGAGCCCACCCGTCGCTCTGTCCTATACTCGCCGGCCCCAAGCTCGCCAATCTACGCCGGTGCCCGCCATGCTCAAGACCCCCGTCCGCCTTCTCGCCTGCATCCTGTGCAGCCTGCTTCCCATCGCGATCGCCGGGCTTGCGCGGGCGCAGGAGGGACAGCTCAGCAACGAGGCCATCTTCCGCGATGACCTGTTCGAGGCCGACAAGCCCGGTGCGACGCAGTGGCTGAGCGAGGAAAACGCCTACACGGTACTCGAGCCGGCTGCCTCGGCGCAGGGCAGCGACGCTGCCGAAGCTGAAGACGGCGAGGACGAAGAAAGCGGCGAGAAGGGCGCGGAGGGCGAGGGGGGCGAAGAGGCCGAAGCGCAGGACATCGTCGCCTATGACCTCGATACGCTCGAGCGTCGCGTGCTGGTAACGGCGGCACAGCTCACGCCCGAGGGCGCCGACGCACCGCTCAGCGTCGACGACTACCGCTGGTCCGAAGACCGCAAGCGCCTGCTCATTTACACCAACAGCGAACAGGTCTGGCGCGTGAAGAGTCGCGGCGACTACTGGGTTCTCGATCTGCCCAGCGGTGCCCTGCGTCAGCTGGGCGGACCCGACGCGCAGCCCTCGTCGCTGCAGTTTGCCAAGTTCTCACCCGATGGCGTTTCCGTTGCCTACGTTCGCGATGCGGACCTCTACGTCGAGAGCTTCGACGGCGAGATCACGAGACTCACGCAGCGCGACGGCGAACACGTGATCAACGGCATCATGAGCTGGGCCTACGAGGAGGAGTTCGGCATCCGCGACGGCTTCCGCTGGAGCCCGGACGGACAGCGCATCGCCTACTGGCAGTTCGACACCAGCGGCGTGCGTGATTTCCTGCTTATCGACAACACCAGCGAGCTCTATCCCACGATCACGCGCATTCCCTATCCCAAGGTCGGTGAGACGATCTCGGCCGCGCGCATCGGCATCGTAGCGAAGGACGGGGGCGATACCGTATGGGCACAGACGCCCGGTGACCCGAGGCAGAACTATCTGCCGCGCATGCAGTGGGTGCCCGACAGTGGGCGCGTGCTGCTGCAGCACGTGAACCGGCGCCAGAACCGCAACCAGCTTTACTATGCCGATGCGGCCTCGGGTGCGCTGACGCCCCTGCTCCTCGACGAGGAAGAGACGCACCTCGACGACTTTCACGACGTCGAGTGGCTCGAGGACGGAGCGGCCTTCACCTTCATCAGCGAGCGAGGTGGCTGGCGGCACGTTTACCGGGTCAGCAGCGATGGACGCGAGTTGATCGACCTGACTCCCGGCGCCTACGACGTCGCCGAGCTCCTCGCCGTCGACGAGGAGGGCGGCCAGCTGTTTTTCACCGCATCGCCCGATGACATGGCGGCGCGCTATCTCTACAGCGTCAGCCTCGATGGAAGCGGCGAGGCGAAGCGGCTCACGCCCGAGGCCTTCACCGGCGATAACCGCTACGACATCGCCGACGACGGTCGCCACGCGCTGCACACGCATTCGCGCCTGCTGCAGCCGCCGCAGTACCGCCTGGTCTCGCTACCCGATCACGAAGAGCGGCAGATGCTCGAGGACAACGCGGCGCTGATTGCCCGCCTCGACGCCCTCGAGCGCGGCGATGCGGAGTTCTTCACCGTTAGCGCGCGCGACGAGCTCGAGCTCGACGGCTTCATGCTCAGGCCGCCGGCGTTCGAGCCCGAGAAGCGCTACCCGCTGATCATCTACGTTTATGGCGAGGTCGCCGGACAGACCGTCCGCGACCGCTGGGCGGGCGATCGCAATCTCTGGCACCTGCTGATGACGCAGCGCGACTACGTCGTCGTGTCCATCGACAACCGAGGCACGCCTTCGCTCAAGGGGCGTGACTGGCGCAAGGCGCTTTACGGTGGCATCGGCATCCTGTCGTCGCGCGACCAGTACGATGGCCTGCAGGATCTGCTCGCCCGCCACGATTTCCTCGACCCGCAGCGCGTGGGTATCTGGGGCCATTCGGGCGGCGGCTCGATGACCCTGAACATGCTGTTCCGCTACCCCGAGGCCTACGCCGTGGGTGTGTCGCGCGCGCCCGTATCGGACCAGCGCCTGTACGACGCGATCTACCAGGAGCGCTACTCGGGCCTGCTCGAGGAGCACGCCGAGGGTTACGAACAGGGCTCGCCGATCACCCATGCGGCGGGCCTCGAGGGCAAGCTGCTGCTGGTCCACGGTACCGGCGACGACAACGTTCACTATCGGAGCAGCGAGCGCCTGATCAACGAGCTCGTGCGCCTCAACAAGCCCTTCGATTTCCTCGCCTACCCCAACCGCCGCCACCCGATCCGCTCCGGCGAGGGAACGGAACTGCATCTGTATTCCACGATGACGCGCTATTTCGACGAGCACCTCGGGCAGGACTGAGCCGTGATCTCGCAGCGCGCGGCTGCCTTTGCCGTCATCGTTGCCTTTGTCGCAGGCCTGCTCGCCAGCCTCGCGCTTCGTCCTCCGGGTTCGGCGACGGACCCGGTGCAGCGCTCCCCTTCGACGGCGGATACGGTGCAGCTGCGCGCTCGCTGGCGTGTTCCCAGCGCCTTTCCCACCGCGACGCCGATTATCGGCGAGACGCCGGTCTGGCTGGCGCAGCGCCTGCGCGAGGCCACGCGCGGCGCGCTCGTGCTCGATGTCTACGACCCCGGCGAACTGGTGCCGGCGTTCTCGCTGGTTGACGCGGTCCGCGACGGCAAGGTCGAGGCCGGCTACACCTGGCTTGGCTACGACCAGGGCAAGATTCCCGCCTCGGTGCTGTTCGCGGCCACGCCCTTCGGTATGGAACCCTGGGAATATCTCGGCTGGTGGTTCGAGGGCGGTGGACGCGAGCTCGCCGACGAGATCTACGCGGGCTACGGTATCAAGCCGCTGCTCTGCGGCATCATCGGGCCGGAGACGGCGGGTTGGTTCCGGGCGCCGGTCGAGGACCTCGACGACCTGCGCGGTCTGAAAATCCGCATGTCGGGCATCGGCGGCAAGGTGCTTGAGCGCGCCGGAGCCTCGGTCACAACGCTGCCGGCGGGAGAGATCTTCCAGGCGCTCGAGAAGGGCGCTATCGACGCGACGGAGTTCTCGCAGCCTGCCATCGACGAGGCCCTCGGTTTTGATCGCGTGGCGCGGCACAACTACTTCCCTGGCTGGCACCAGACCTTCACGGCGTCACACGTGGTCATCGGCCAGCCTTACTGGGATGGCCTCAGTGCCGCCGATCAGGCCCTCGTCGAGATGGCCTGCGACGCAGTCACCACGCAGACGCTGGCGACCGGCGAGGCGCGGCAGGGTCCGGCGATGCAGCGCTTCGCCGCCAAGGGCGTGGAAGCGCACTACCTCGACCGCGATATCCTCGAAGCCCTGCGCGAATACACCCGCGAGCAGATGCAGCTCGAGGCCGACCGCGATGCGGACTTCGCGCGCGTCTACGCCTCGCAGACGGCCTATCGCCTGGTCTACCGCCAGTGGAAGGAAATGGGCTACCTGCCGCGCGACTTCTGATGGCGATCCGCAATCTGCCCGACACGCGCCTGTCGCGGATCATCGATCCGCTGCTCGATCGTGTCGGTCGAGCGGCTTCATGGCTGTGGCTCGTACTGCTGCTGGTGATCGTCGGCAACGTGCTGCTGCGCTACGTCTTCGGCGAGGGGCGGGTCGAACTCGAGGAGTTGCAGTGGCACCTGTACTCGCTCGGCTTTCTCCTCGGCCTCGCCTACGCCTTCCAGGCCGACGCGCACATCCGCGTCGACGTGCTGTCGGAGCGCTTCTCGGCGCGCACGCGCGCCTGGCTGGAGCTTTACGGTCTGCTCCTGGCGCTGCTGCCATTTATTGCGCTGGTGCTCGTCTACAGCCTGCCCTTCGTATGGCGGAGCTTCGAGCTGTCTGAGGTGTCGCAGGCGGCGGGCGGCCTGCCTTTCCGCTGGGCGATCAAGGCGGCGCTTCCATTGGGCTTTCTGCTGCTGCTCCTCGGCGCGCTGTCGCGCCTGAGCCGCGTGTGGTCCTTCCTGTTTGGCGCGCCGCCGGAGCACAGGCCGTGACCCCCGGCGAGTTTCTGGCGCTGGCCATGTTCCTGAGCTTCATCGGCCTTGTGTTTACCGGCTTCCCCATCGCCTGGGTGCTCGGCGGCCTCGCCGTACTGTTCACGGCGATCGCCATCGTGTTCGAGATCGATCTAGGTCTTGCCACTGGCGTCGACTGGCGCTACAGCTCGCTCGTCGTCGATCGTATCTGGGGCGTGATGGAGAACTGGGTGATGGTGGCGCTGCCCATGTTCATCCTCATGGGCCTGGTGCTCGATCGCTCGGGCATCGCGCGCGACCTGCTCACCAGCGTCGCGCGTCTCCTTGGGCCCGTGCGCGGCGGGCTCGCCATCACCATCACCTTGATAGGGGTGCTGCTGGCGGCGACCACGGGCATCATCGGGGCCTCCGTCGTGCTCCTCGGACTGCTGGGCATGCCGGTGATGCTCGACAAGGGCTACGATCGGAGCCTCGCCGCGGGCACGGTCTGCGCCGTGGGCACGCTCGGCATCCTGATACCGCCGAGCATCATGCTGGTGCTGATGGCCGACCGCATGGCGATGAGCGTCGGCGACCTGTTCATGGGCGCGGTGTTGCCCGGCACGCTGCTCAGCCTGCTCTACATCGCCTACCTGCTTGGCGTTGGTCTGCTGCAGCCCTCGCGAGCGCCGGCTGCGCGCGGTGAACCGATCGACCTCGGTGCCGTGCTCGATCTGGTGAAGGCCATCTTTCCCGCCGCGCTGCTGATCCTCGCGGTCCTCGGCAGCATCTTCTTCGGTATCGCGACGCCGACGGAAGCGTCGGGTATGGGGGCGGCGGGCGCGCTGCTCCTGGCCTGGATGAAGGGCGTGCTCACACCGGCGGTGCTGAGCGAGGTGATGCAGGAGACAACGCGCACCACAGCGTTCATCTTCGCCGTGCTCCTCGGCGCCACGGCGTTCTCGCTGGTGCTGCGCGGCCTCGGAGGCGACGAACTGATCGAACGCGCGCTGCTGTCGCTGCCCTTCGAGGGCGGCGGTATCGTGATCTGCATCCTGCTGGCCACGTTCATTCTCGGCTTTTTTCTGGACTGGATCGAGCTGACGCTGATCGTGCTGCCGCTCGTGTCACCCGTGGTGACCGGTCTGGGCTTCGATCCCGTGTGGTTCACCGTGCTCTTCGCCGTATGCCTGCAGACGAGCTTTCTGACCCCGCCCGTGGGCCTGGCAATCTTCTACCTGCGCGGTGTCGCCCCACCGGGTGTCACGGTACACAGCATCTATCGCGGTGTTGTACCGTTCATCCTGATACAGCTTTTCGGGCTGCTGATCATCTTCCTGTGGCCGGCGCTGGTGACCTGGCTTCCCGCCCGGGCCTTTGGCTGATCGGTGCGGGACCGTCGCGTCGATCATGCGCCCATCAAGCGCCGATCACCGCGCTGAAAAGAAACGCTGTTCGCGCCAACACACCACCAACACGAAACCAACACGAAACCAACACGACACCAACACGACACCAACACGACAGAGAAGACACTCAACGCCATGTCACCGGACCAGCTCAGGAACCGTTTCGCAATCGCGCTGCAGGATATGTACCGCGCCGAGGTGCCGGCCTACGCGCGCCTGCACGACCTCGTGATCGAGAACAACGAAGCGTGGCTGCGCGAGCACGGCGACGCGCGCGCCGATGATCGGGCAGCCGTGGCCGCGATCAGCGCTCAGCGTCACGGCGCGATCCGCGTCGGTCGCGGCGAGGAACTCGCCTGGCTGGCCCGCCTCTTCGCGCTGCTCGGCATGGAGCCCGTGGACTTCTACGATCTGGTTCCCGCGGGGCTTCCGGTGATGTCGACGGCCTTCAGGCCGACGCGCCCGGAAGCCTTTGAGCACAACCACTTCCGCATGTTCTGTTCGCTGCTGCGCCCCGAGCTGATCGCGAACGCTGACGTGCGCACGCGAGTGGAGGCACTCCTCGGCGCGCGCGAGATTTTTTCGCCGCGCCTGAAGACGCTGATCGGGGACGCCGAGAGGGCGGGGGGCGTCGACGTGGAGCGCGTAGACGAATTCCTTGGCGAGGCGCTCGATGTCTTCCGCTGGCGCGGGCAGGCTCGCGTTGACCAGCCGACCTACGCGGCACTGGCAGGTGAGCACAAGCTGATTGCGGACGTTGCGGCCTTTGGCGGTCCGCACATCAATCACCTCACGCCGAGCGCGCTGGATATCGATCGCCTGCAGGCGGCGATGATCGAGCGAGGTTTCAATGCCAAGGCCGTGGTCGAAGGCCCGCCGCGGCGAGAGGTGCCCATTCTGCTGCGGCAGACGGCCTGCACGGCGGAGGCCGAAGCGGTCCGCTTCGAGGCCGTAGACGGCTCCGTCGAGCAGGGCTCGCACACGGCGCGCTTCGGCGAAGTCGAGCAGCGCGGGGCGGCGCTCACCGCCGCGGGCCGCGCGCTCTACGACCGCTGCCTCGAGACAGCGCGGCAGATGGCGAAGGACCGGCCCTACGCCGAGGCCCTCGAAGAGGCCTTCGCGGACTTCCCCGATGACCTGCCAGCCCTCGTCGAGGCTGATCTCGTCTACTGCCGCTTCGCCCTGTCCGCTGAGGACCAGACCGTTAAATTCGATACGGCGCAGGACCGCGCGCAGGCGCTTCGCGCAGGAAGGCTGCGGGCGGAGCCGATCCGTTACGAGGATTTTCTTCCGGTCAGCGCTGCGGGTATTTTCCGCTCCAATCTCGGCGATGCTGAGGATGAGAGCTACGCAGCGGCGTCGAGCCGCGAGGACTTCGAGCGGGTGCTCGGCCGCTCGTTGCGGCAATCGCAAAACATCTACGCCGAACAGCAGGCTGTCTCGCTGCGGGCGATCGCACCGGCCATGGCCGATGCGGGCTAGCTGCCGGCGAAGGCGCCGGTCGCGGGGGAGTCCTTCGCGGCCTCGTGATGCTCAAGGAGCAGCGTTTCCCATTCAACGTCCGCACGCGTCAGATCGCGCCGCCGGTCTCGCCCTTCGAGGATCAGCGAGCGATCGCCCGCCAGCGCGAGGACCTCGTCGGATGAGACGGGGTGAAAGCCGCGCTCGCGGTTTTCCGCTGCATTGTGGCCGTGCCTGAGCGTGAGCACCACGAGGCCGCCGGGACGCAGCAGTGACGAAACGGTATCGAAGGCGTCGACGCGCTGCACCGCTTCGAGATGCTGCCAGACGGCGAGCAGGGTGATGAGATCAAAGCGGCAGGTGCTGCCGCGCAGCGACGCGAGCGCCGGCAGCGCATCGTCAACCCAGGTCACCGCGAGGCCCTCGGTCGCCCGAGTGCCCCGCCGGCGCATGGCGGCGCTCGGTTCGACGGCGACGACTTCCCAGCCGCGCTTCGCCAGCCAGCGCGCATCACGCCCGCTGCCGGCGCCGATGTCGCAGGCAAGGCCGGCGGGCCTTGAGTCCAGGGCACCGGACCAGCTTTCGTGGAGGCGCTCCGCGTCGATGCCATCGTAACGATCGGCCAGCGCCTCGGCGTTGCGCTCGTAGTAGTCGCTGCCCTTCACCGCCGGTCCCAGAGCACATAGAACTGAATGAGATGGTCGCCGCGCGTCAGCACCGCGTTGTCCACGTAACCGTACTGGTAGCGGACTTCGGCGCGCAGGTGGTGACCGATACGCTGGCCGACGGTGGCGCCGACGCGGTTCTGCACGAATCCGCGCTCCAGTCCGTCGCCCTCGCTGAGCGAGAAAAAAACCTCGTTGCGCAGCTCCAGGTACGCGCCGCCGTCGCCGAGCGGGCGTCGATGGCCGACCAGATAGCGAAGACGGTAGGCGAGCTCGTCGCGAATGACGAGGTCGCGCAGTTCCAGGCGCAGTCGCTGGCGGAAGGGCAGCTGAGCCCAGCTCGAACGCAGCTGCAGCTGCGGAAAGTATCGATGTTCCACAGTGCCGCGACGCGAGCGGAACAGTTCATAGCCCAGGTCCACGCGCAGATCGTCGCCGAGCGCTTTCCCGGCCGCCACTTGGTACTGGTACAGGCTCCTGCCCTCGAAAAAGCCGGAAAAGCGCGTGCGGTAGCGCAGGCCGAGCGCCGTATCCCCGGTGATCGGCGTGACCAGCTGCGCGGTGGTCCAGGTCTGCGTTTCCTGCTCGAAGCTCCAGCCCGGCGCGGCTCCGCCGGACCCAAGAAGCGCCAGCAGGCCAAGGGCCCAGACAGGGGTCGTGCGCGGTGACAGCCGGGAAACCTGTTTTGCAATGCGGATGAACTGCCTCCCTTTGCTCGGGTTCGAGGACGCGATGGTAACGGAACGCCGGCGAGACTGCGGGTGTACCATTCCCCGTTCAGCAACCCCAGACCCGGAGTCCGCCATGCCCGTATTTCGTTCGCTCAAGATTCTCCCCCTCGGCGCCGCGCTGTTTGCGACGTCGAGTCTCGCGCAGATGGAGGATGTCGTCATCGAGGCGCAGCCGCTGCGCGACGGGATCTACATGCTGACCGGCGCCGGCGGAAACATGGGCCTTAGCGTGGGCGACGACGCCACCTTCCTGATCGACGATCAGTTCGCGCCGCTGACGGATCGCATCGTCGCGGCCATCGCCAAGGTTTCCGACCGGCCCGTGGATTACGTGCTCAACACGCACTGGCACTACGACCACACCGGCGGCAACGAGAATTTCGGCAAGAGCGGCAGCCTGATCATGGCCCACGACAACGTGCGTGCACGCATGGTGGCTGGCCAGAACATGGGTAACGGGCGCGTGATCGAGCCTGCCGTCCCCGCCGCTCTGCCCGTGGTGACCTTCAACGACTCGCTCGGTCTGCACGTGAATGGCCAGACCGTTCGCGGCATTCACGTGAATCCCGCGCATACGGACGGCGACACGATCGTGCACTTCCAGGAAGCCAACGCGATGCACATGGGGGACATTTTCAACCACGGCAGCTACCCCTTTGTGGATCTTTCCAGCGGCGGGCATATCGACGGCATCATCGAAGCCTGCGCGATGGCGCTTGAGCTCGCCGATGACGAAACATTGATCATCCCCGGGCACGGCAGCGTAGCCCGCCGCGGTGATCTCAAGGCCTACCACGACCGCCTCGTGGCGATCCGCGAACGCATCGCACAACACGTGGCTGCTGGTCAGTCGCTCGAGGAAATCCTGGCCGCGAAGCCGACCGCTGACTTCGACGACGAAGTCGATACCACCGGCTTCGTGAAGACCGAGGGTTTTGTGACTGCGGTGGTGAAATCGCTGCAGATGAGCATGGACTGAGCGACGCCGCGCCTTTACGAACGGCAGGACATGGAATGCCGTGCCGGCTGCGGCGCCTGCTGTATAGCGCCGTCGATCTCCTCGCCGCTGCCCGGGATGCCGCAGGGCAAGGCCGCCGGCGAGGTCTGCGTCAACCTGGATCCGCAGTCGTATCGCTGCCGTATCTGGCATGCGCCGAACTACCCGGAAGTCTGTCGCCGCTTTCGCGCCGCCGAGGAGACCTGCGGAGGCTCGCGTGGCGAGGCGCTGCAATTGCTGGATCTCCTTGAGCAGGAAACCCGCGCCGATACCGTGAGTGACTGATCCCGGCACGCGGGAGTCCCCGATCAATACAGAGCGCGGCGCCGACTGCATGCCGACTGCAAGTTGCGGTCACATGGGGTAGTCTCTGGACTTCGGACGCCCCGCGGACTCGCTCATGCTCAGCCTCGCCCGTCCCAGAATTCAGTCAGGTACCGGATTGCGGCGCTCCGGCCGGCGGGATTTTTGTTCCTTTTCTCTCGCTGCATCGCTTCTCGCAATCCTTGGTGGCTGCAACTTCGAGTCGCGCGTCGCTCGCGGCAACGCCGAAGGGGTGATGCACATCGCCCTCGGTAGTGAACCGCAGACTCTGGACCCGCATGTTGCGAGCGGCAGTCAGGAGTATCAGTTGATTGCAGCGCTCTTCGAGCCGCTGGTCAGCATCGACCCAACCGATCTTGCTTTCGAGCCCGCGGCCGCGGAGCGCTGGGAATACGATAGCGATGGCCTCGGTGCGACTTTTTTCCTGCGCCGTGACGGGCGCTGGTCCAACGGCGATCCCGTTACCGCACACGACTTCGTCTTCGCCTGGCGCCGGGCCGTCAATCCGCGCCTCGGCAACCAGCTGGCGGAGATCTTTTTTCATCTGGAGGGTGCGCGGAGCCTCTACCGTGCCGAGAGCGACGATTTCAGCCGTCTCGGCGCTCGGGCACTCGATGACTACACCTTGCGCCTCGAGTTCGAATATCCCCTGCCGCTCGAAGCCCTGTTGCTCAACGTGTCCCATATGGGCGCCGTTCCCGTGCATCGCGGGAGCTTGCTGGAGCACGGCGCTGAAGCTGCGCGATACTCGGGATGGGCGAAGCCCGGTGCGTTATACGGAAACGGTCCCTTCGTTCTCGACAGCTGGCGCTTCCAGCGCGATCTTCGAATCAGCCGGAGTCCGACTTACTGGGATACTGAAAATGTCGCGCTCGAGGGCCTGGTGTTTCATCCGGTCAACAGTGTTGCCACACAGGAAAAGCTCTTCCGTAGCGGTCAGATTCATGTGACTTCGGGGCTGCCTTCAAGCAAGCTTGGTGTGTATGGCGCCATCGCGGCCTCGCCGCTGGTCAACGAGCCGATCATGCGCTCCGAATACTTCGCGGTGAATCTTCAGCGAAGTCCCCTCGCCGACGTGCGCGTGCGCCGCGCCCTCGCTCTGGCCATCGACCGCGAGGCGCTGGCGCGCCCGGTATACAGCGGCGCGGCTACGGCGATGGGGCGTTACCTCCCTCCAGGTCTTCTCGGTTACGAACCGCCCGAGGAGCGCATTGCCTTCGATCCAGAGACAGCGCGCAAGCTCTTTGTCGAGGCCGGCTTCCCGGGTGGTGCTGGCTTCCCTGAGCTCGAGCTGCTGGCCGCCAGCGGAGAGTCTGGTCGGGCGCTGTCGACGGCGGTGCTGCAGATGTGGAGCGATGTGCTGGGAATCAAGGTGCGCGCCGTCAACCAGGAGTATCAGGTCTACCTCGACAGTCTGGTGGGCGGTGACTTTGATCTCGTGCTGGCGAGCTGGTCCGGCGGCTCGTTACCATCGGGTTTTCTCGATCGCTGGGTCACGGGCGGAGGTACCAACGACAGTCGTTTCAGTAACGCCGCCTTTGATCGGCTCATTGAGGTCGACTCGCGAAGCACTGCCGATCTCACTGAGCTCATGACAGTCTACCGCGAGGCCGAGGCGATTTTGCTTCGGGAGCTTCCGATAATCCCGCTCTTTCGCCGCCATGACACATTCCTAAAACAGCCCTGTGTGCAGGGTATGCCAGTGAATCCCCTCGGCGTCGTGGACCTCAAGCGCGTTGCCCTCGCGCCCATGCAGGCCTGGCAGATGCCCGAGGGCATGGAATTCGCGCAGGCCGCCGGGCACTGATCGCGCCGTTGAGCCGGTCATGCGTTGGCTGGCCGAGAGACGTGCGCGGGCTATACTCCGTCGGCCAGATGCCCAGGGACTACTATCGATGAAGCTGAATGTGAACGGCGCCGAGCACGAGGTCGACGCCGACCCCACCATGCCCCTGCTGTGGGCCATTCGTGACCTGCTGTCCATGACCGGGACCAAGTACGGCTGTGGCGCCGGTCTCTGCGGTGCCTGCACCGTGCACCTCGATGGCCGCGCCGTGCGCAGCTGCGTCACGCCGCTGGCTGCGGCGGAGGGCGGCAAGATCACCACCATCGAAGGCCTCTCGAAGGATGGCAGTCACCCCGTCCAGCAGGCCTGGGCCAAGCACCAGGTGCCCCAGTGCGGATACTGCCAGCCGGGGCAGATCATGCAGGCTGCGGCGCTCCTCGCCGAGAATCCCAGCCCCGACAGCGATGCCATCGACGAGGCCATGAAGGGCAACATCTGCCGCTGCGGCACCTATCCGCGGATCAAGGCCGCGCTGCTCGATCTCGCGGAGCCTGCGTCATGAACCGTTACTTTGACCTGTCCCGCCGTCGCTTCCTGCGCACCGGCGCCGTGGGCGGCGCTGCGGTGCTTGCCATGCCCCTGCTCGGACGCCAGGCGGGGATCCCCGGAGCGATTGCGGCCGAGACCCCGGCCAACACGGACGCCGAGCTTTTCGTTGCCCTGCTCGATGACGGGCGCGTCGAGATCACCTGCCATCGCTCCGAGATGGGACAGCATGCGCGTACAGCAGTAGCGCAGATCGTTGCCGACGAAATGGAGGCCGCCTGGGATCGTCTGTTCATCGCCCAGGCCCTGGGTGACAAACGCTACGGCGACCAGAATACGGACGGCTCGCGCAGCATTCGCTTCAACTTCGAGCGCCTGCGCCTCGTCGGGGCGAGCTTCCGGCACATGCTTGCGCAGGCCGCGGCTGCGCAGTGGGACGTTGCCGCCGACGCCTGCCGCGTCGAGCAGCACAAGGTTCACCACGATGCCACGGGGCGCGTCCTAGACTTCGCGGATCTCGCCGCGGCGGTCGGCACCATGGAGCCGCCGCCGGCGACCGCGCTCACGCTGAAGGAGCGCAGCGCCTGGCGTTACATCGGCAAGGGCAAGGCCATTGTCGACATGCAGGACATTCTCACGGGTCGAGGCGTCTTCGCCGCCGACGTGCGTCTGCCCGATACGGTCGTGGCGAGCATCGAGCGGCCGCCTGTCGTGCTGGCGAAGGTGGAGTCCTTCGACGCCAGCGAGGCGCTGAAGGTCCCCGGCGTGATCGACGTGGTCGAGATGCCCGCGCTGACCGAGAACCCGGTGCTCTTCCGGCCCCTGGGCGGCGTGGCCGTGCTCGCGACAAACACCTGGGCTGCGCAGCAGGGCCGGTCGAAACTGAAGATCAACTGGAGCGCATCGCCGAACGAGGGCTACAGCTCGGGGCCCTTCCGCGAAACGCTCGATGCGGCCACCGATGCCGCCGCCGACATTCACGCCGATCGCGGCGATGTCGAGGCCGCCCTGGCTGCCGCAGCGCAGCGCCACGCGGCGCGTTACCACGTGCCTCATCTGGCGCAGGCGCCGATGGAGCCGCCGTCCGCGACTGCTCGCGTGGTCGATGGCGTGGTCGAGGTCTGGTCCTGTACGCAGAACCCGCAGACGGACCAGCAGCTGATCGCAGCGATGCTCGGGGTTGAGGAAGCAAGCGTACGCGTCCACGTGACCCTGCTCGGCGGTGCCTTCGGCCGCAAATCCAAGCCCGACTTCGCCGGCGAGGCTGCGTTTCTGGCCCACAAGACGGGCCGCACGGTGCGTGTGCAGTGGCAGCGCGAGGACGATATCCGCCACGGCTTCTACCACACGGTGAGCGCCCAGCATCTCGAGGGTGGCCTCGACGGCGACGGGCGCCTGACCGCCCTGCGCCACCGCTCCACTTTCCCGACGATCGAAGCGACCTTCGACGCCGGCGCCGAGGTGCCGAGCTTCGAGACCGATCTTGGGCTCTCCGATGTGCCCTACGCGATCGACCATCTGCGCGCTGAAACCGGTCGCGCCCCGGCGCAGGTGCGCACGGGGTGGATGCGCTCCGTTGCCAACATCTATCACGTGTTTGCCCAGCAGTCCTTCATGGCCGAACTGGCCGCAGCGGCGGGGCGTGATCACCGCGAGTTCATGCTCGAGGCGATCGGTCCCGATCGCGTCATCGACTTTGCGGCGACGGGCTCCAAGTTTGCCAACTACGGCGCCGACTTCGCCGAATACCCCTACGACACAGCGCGTCTTCGCCACGTGCTCGAGCGCGCCACGGCGATGGCAGGCTGGGGTCGCGAGCTGCCGAAGGGTTCCGGTCTTGGACTGGCGGTGCACCGAAGCTTCCTGACCTACGTGGCCACCGTGGTCGAAGTCTCCGTGAGCGAGGCGGGTGAGCTGTCGATTCCCGGCGTCTGGGTCGCTGTGGATGCGGGCACCGTGGTCAATCGCGACTCCGTGCGCAACCAGATGGAAGGCGCTTCGGTCTTCGGCCTCAGCCTGGCGCTGCACTCGCAGATTACCGTCCGCGACGGCGCCGTCGAGCAGGCGAATTTCGACGACTACGTGGTGGCGCGCATGCCCGAGTCGCCGGCGAGGATCGAAGTGGAGGTAGTCGACAGCGACGCTGCCCCGGCCGGGGTGGGCGAGCCGGGTACGCCACCCTTCGCCCCCGCCCTGTGCAATGCGATTCACGCCGCCTGCGGCCGCCGCATCCGCGAACTGCCGATCGGGGATCAGCTCAGGGCCTGAGGGCCTCGGCAAACACTGTCGTCAGGGGTCCTTCGGGGGCGTGAAATCGCGGACCGCGGTTCGCGTCAGGCGCCTGTCCTTCCGTCAGGGGTCCAGGTCGCTCAGGAAGGGACCGTCCACGCAGATGCGCCGCCCGTCGGGCGTGGCGCAGGCGCCGCAGATACCGACACCGCACTTGGTCATGTAGTCCACGGCGGAGAAGATCTGCGCTTCGCTGACGAACTCGCGCTGCACGGCGATCGCGGCGCGTACCATCGCCTCGGGCCCGCAGTTGTAGAACACGAGCGAGGACAGTTCGTCCTCGTCCATGGTCTCGAGTTCGCTGCGCAGCAGTTCGGTGACGCGACCGTGGAAGCCACGGCTGCCGTCGTCCGTGGCGATGTGCAGGTCTGCTACCTCCGTGCACTCGTCGATGAAATACAGCCGATCGGCGCTGCGCGCCCCGGCGAAGATCGCTGCATTGCCGAAATCGCGCGCCAGCTGGTAGACGGCCGCAAGGCCCGTGCCCCCGGCAACGGCCATGATGCGCGCATCTTCCGGTGGTGCCACGGCGACGCCATGGGGTCCGCGCACATAGGCCTCGCTGCCCGGCGCCAGCTCCATGAGTGCGTGGGTGAACCGGCCGACATCGATCACCACGAGCGTGAAGGGATCATCGACCAGGGCCGAGAAGGGCTTTTCGCCGACGCCGGGAATCCACAGGTGCACGAACTCACCGGCCTGGATGTTCACCCGGCCGTCGAAGGTGAGCAGGGCGATATCCTCGCAGACGCGCTCGTTGCTCACGAGCGTGACCGGAGCGAAGGACATATCGACGTCGTAGCGCACCATGGAGGCCGCCGCTTCGCTGTCGCCCTCGAGGTCCTGCTCGAGTCGTTCAAAATAGCGGCCGATCTCCTCGCTGGTCAGCCCGGTCAGCGCCGAGCCAATACCGACGACATCGGCGCCGGCTTCCAGCGCGGCGTCCACATCCGCCGCGCTGGAAAAACCGCCGCAGCCGATGATCGGCAGTTCGCTGACCTCGCGCACCTCGCGGATGCATTTCAGTGCGATCGGAAGGACGCCCTTGCCGGACATGCCCCCCATGCCGTTTGACAGGACCGGCTCGCCGTGGGCGAGCGTATAGCCCGGTCCGACCGTGTTGATAGCACAGAAGCCGTCGGCCCCGGCGGCCTCGGCGGCGCGGGCAATTGCCGCGATATCAGGCGTGTTCGGCGTCAGCTTGGGGATGACGGGGATGTCCACTGCCTCCTTTACCGCGGCCACGATCTCCGCCACGAGGGTGGGGTCCTGACCCATGGCCATGCCGTAACCCTTGGCATGCGGGCAGGACAGATTCAGCTCGAGGCCGTCGGAAACCGGTGCCAGGATGCGTGCGACCTCGACAAACTCGTCGACGCTGCCGCCAAAGATGGAGGTCAGCAGAAAACGGTCGGCGGGCACCTCGAGCTCCTCGAGGCCGGCCAGCGCTGCCTCGGCGCCGGGGTTGGTCAGGCCCACGGCGTTCACAAAGCAGCCCGGTGCATACTGCGAGTAGATCGGCTCGCGATTGCCCGCGCGGGGCTCAAGGCCGATGCTCTTGGTGGTGATCACGCCTATCTGCGGCACTTCGTCGAGGAAGTACTGAATGATCGAGGGCGCCGTGGTCACGATGCCCGAGGGGACCGTGAACAGCCCGGACAGGGACTTGCCAAAAAATTCGATGCTCAAGGGAGCTCCCCGGGGGCGGCGAAGACGGCGCGGATTATACGGCCCGTAGAGGGTGGTTCCCAGTTGTCAGCGAAGCACCGTGTTGCCATCGAAGCGCTGCTGTCCATAAAACACCCCGGCCGTCTCGAGCCATCGGGGCCAGCGGGCCGATGCCTGGCCGGGCACTCGGTGAGCCGGTGGCGATACGGGCTTCAGGTGCCGCAAAAGGTACGCAGCACCGCTTCCTGCGGCGTCGCCGGCAGGGCGAGATCGCGATCCTGCTGATCGTAGTCCGTCGGTGCCGCCAGGCGTTCGTTCATTCGATGAAAGAACTCGAAGCTGCCGTCCTCGGCCTCGCTGATGGCGCGCTGGACGAGATGGTTGCGCGGGATGAATACGGGGTTCGCCTGCAGCATGTCCCCCTGGCGCTGCTCCGCCGACGCCGCTTCGCGGGCCTGGCGCTGCATCCAGCGCGGCAGCCATTCGAGCAGCCTGGGGCCGGGCTCGAAGATATCGCCGATACTCGAGGCGGGCTCCATGGGTGCAATCTGCTCGGCAAGAAAACGGAATGCCAGGGTGAAATCGGCTCGGTCTTCGGCGAGCGCCGTGAACAGCGATTCGGCGAGGTCGCGGTCTTCCTCGGCCAGCGAGGCGAGGCCGAGCTTGCGCGCGACGCCGGCGCTGTGCGCGTCACCGAAAAGCTCGGGAAAGCGCTGGATGGCCTCGCGCGCCTTTTCAACGGCGGTGTCCGTGTCCTCGTCGATCAGCGGCAGCAGGGCCTCGGCGAGGCGGGTGAGGTTCCAGTGCGCGATGCCGGGCTGGTTGCGGTAGGCGTAGCGGCCCTGCACGTCGATCGAGCTGTACACGGTCTCCGGCTTGAAAACCTCCATGAAGGCGCAGGGACCGTAGTCGACGGTCTCGCCGCAGAGCAGCATGTTGTCCGTATTCATCACGCCGTGGATGAAGCCCAGGAGCTGCCAGTGGGCGATCAGCGAGGCCTGCGCTTCGATCACCGCCTCGAGAAGGGCCAGGGCCGCGTTCTCGGTCTGTGCCCGTTCGGGGTAGTGGCGCTCGAGGGCGTGGTCAACGATACGCCGCAGCGAGTCGCGGTCGTCGCGAGCGGCGAAGAACTGCAGCGTGCCCACGCGCAGATGGCTCGAGGCCACGCGCGCGAGGATGGCGCCGGGCTCGAGGCCGTCACGGACGACGGTTTCGCCGGTGGTCACGGCCGCGAGTGCGCGCGTCGTCGGTACGCCCAGCGTCGCCATGGCTTCGCTGACGAGGTATTCGCGCAGAACCGGGCCCAGCGGCGAACGACCGTCTCCGCCGCGAGACCAGGGCGTGCGCCCGCTCCCCTTGAGCTGAAGGTCGTAGCGCCTTCCGTCGGTGCCGACGACCTCGCCGAGGAGTACGGCACGCCCGTCACCGAGCTGTGGATTGAACTGACCGAACTGGTGTCCGGCGTAAGCCGTTGCGATCGGCTCGGCTCCCTCGGGGACGCGATTGCCGGCAATGGCCTCGACGCCCTCGTCGGAGGCCAGCCACGCGGGATCGATGCCCAGCCTGCGTGCCAGCGCTTCGTTCACGCGGATCAGGCCCGGCGCCTTCACCGGGTCCGGGGTCTGCGGCAGGCTCAGGGGGCTGCCGAAGGCGGCGTAGCGGTTGTCGAAAGCGATATTCATGGCTTGGTTCTTGGAGATTCCCTCGTTAGGCTCAGTCCTGACTGCCGCAGGGTAGCGCAAGGACCGTAGCAGGATGCAAGCAATGGAGAACTCCAAACAGGCCGAGGGTCACTGGGACCTGCTCTACCGCAACGCGACGGTCTTCGACGGCAGCGGCGCCCCGGCAGCGGTGGAGGATGTCGCTATTCGCTCGGGCGTCATCGTCGCCCGCGGCCGCGAGCTCCCCTGCAGTAACGCCCACCGCGTCATTGAAGCCGAAGGCCTGTGGCTGATGCCGGGGCTCCTCGATATCCACACGCATCTCGACCTGGAGGTGGACCTCGATCCGCGTCTTCCCGAAGTGGTTCGCCACGGCACGACCACCGTGCTCTTTGGCAACTGCAGTCTCGGCACCTGCTTTGGCACGCAGCGCGATGATCGCGGCCAGGACCCGATTGTCGACTGTTTCACGCGCGTCGAGAACATTCCCAAGGCGGTGCTGCGCAAGCTCGTCGACGCCATCAGCTGGAAGGACACGGGGGCCTACTATGACCACTTCTCGGCGATGCCGCTGGGTCCGAACGTGGCCGCCTTCGTCCCGCACTCGATGCTCCGTGTCGAGGCCATGGGCCTCGAGGCGGCGATCAGCCGCGCGCCCACTGAGAGCGAGCTGCAGAAGATGGAAGAGTTGCTCGATCGCGCGCTCGAGCAGGGCTATCTCGGCCTGTCGACGGACGGGCTGCCCTTTCACTACCTCGCCAACGAACCGCACACGGACAAGCGTATCCCGACGCAGTTCGCGAGCTTCGGCGAGCTGCGGCGCCTGCTCAAGGTGGTGCGCCGTCATGACCGTGTATGGCAGACCACGCCGATCCTCGAGAATCGGCTGACGGCGCTGCTCTACTTCGCCCTGACCAGCGGCCGCCTGTTCGGCAAGACGCTCAAGGTCTCTGCTCTGTCCGCGATGGAGATGGCCCTGGCGCCGCGCGCCACCAAGGCGTTCCTGGGCTTCGCGCGTCTCATGAACAGTCGCCTGTTCAAGGGCTGCCTGCATTTTCAGGCCCTGGGCACGAACTTCCGCGTCTGGTCCGACGGCATCGTCAGTCCGCTCTACGAGGAGCTGCCGTCGACGGCGCAGCTGATTGCCCTCGAATACGATGACGTTGAGGGCCGTCACGCGCTGATGCACGATCCGGTCTGGGTCGAGCAGTTTCGCCGCGACTGGCTGCACGGTCGCACCGGGGGTGATTGGGCAAGCTTCAAGGCGCGCATCGGCTGGCCCGATCACCTGGTGATCCGCGATCTGCACCGCATGGTGTTCGACGGTGCGCCGGTGGCCGACTGGGACGGCGAGACGCTGGAGCAGGTCTATCAGCGCCTGCTGCGCTTCAAGGATGGCGACGCCACCGCGGCACGTTCCGATGTGGAGCGCGAGGCCTTCATGAGCCTCGACGAGCGCCCGCGCGATGATGCCGATTTCATGCTTTGGCTGATGCGCCGCTACGACAAGGACTTCCGCTACTGGGCCGACGTTTCCAACGTCGGCAACCGCTCGACGATCGACTACCTGCTCCACCCCCAGGCGCTGCCCGGCTTCAACGACTCCGGTGCGCACATCACCAACATGGCCTTCTTCGACGCCAATCTCATGTCGCTGAGGCTGGCCGACGCCCGCGGCGAGACCGTGGTGGCGAAGATGGTCCGGCGCCTGACGCGCGAGCCCGCCAAGTTCTTCGGCCTCGATGTCGGGCGCATCGAGACGGGGGCGCAGGCCGACCTCGTGCTGATCGACCCGCAGCAGCTGCGCGCCTGGGATACCAACGACACGCGCGAGTACGTCTACCGCGAGCTTTTCGAGCACCACCAGATGGTCAACCGCCCACCGCCGATCGTGCGCGAGGTGGTGATCCGCGGTGAAGTGGTCTGGCAGGACGGCGACTTTACCGAGGTGCTGGGGCGCGATGCGCTGGGGCGGGTGCTGCGCGCCGCCTGACAGCGCTCTCGTCGTGCTGCTGCGGCAAACGCACTGCGCTCAGTTGCGGCGGGCAAAAGGCAGCGCTTCGTCGCGCATCAGAAACGCGCAATCGCGTAGGGCTGACCGATGTGCGACTGCGGAGTGACACCCTCCCGGGCGCCGGGCGACACAGCGCGGCTCCTTCAATCCCCGCTATCGCTTGAACAGCTTGTTGAGCAGCCTGCCCGCCTCTTCCGTGGCCTTGCGCTTGAGTTCGCCCTCGGCGAGGTCCTTGACGATCTCGCGGACGTCCATGCCGCACCAGTCCGCCGGATCGTCGGCGATGTTGCCCCGGCACTCGACGGGCCAGCGCAGCTCCGTATAGCGCTCGTTGATCCGGCAGGCGGGGTCGAGCTCGGCCAGCTGCGCTGATAGCTGCGCGCGCAGGCTGGCGCGCAGGTCGCCGGACGCCAGGTCGAATTCCCCGTTGCCGCTCAGACCGACGGCCGGCAGCGTCGCGATCAGCGGATCGAGTCGCGCAACGCCGTCCTCGAGCAGGATTTCCGCGGACAGCGCTTCGAAGCGCGTATCGGCGGGAAATTCCGCGCTCAGCGACTCCTGGTTCACCAGCGCTACGCCACGGCACACCATTTGTTCCATGGCGATATCGGCAATGCTGATGTCTTCGGTGGTGAAGCGGATCGGGCCGCTCAGGCTCTGCGTGAGTTCCTCGCTGCCGCGGCCGCTGCCGCCGAGTTCCCAGCTCAGGTCCGCGGTTCCCGAGGCGGTGATGCCCGCGTCCATCGCCGCCGTGGCCCGCGCGGCATCGAAGCCGGTGACGGAGCCTTCGGTGCTCAGCGTCGCCTCGTTATATCGCCCGTTGAACACGGCGCTCAAATCGATGGCGCCGCCGTGGAGCTGTGCCTTCACTGGGTCCAGCGTGGCCACGCCGTCAACGATCCGCAGGTGCGCATCGACATCCTCGAGCACATGCGCGCCCGCGCTCAACCTGTCTATCTTCAGCGTCGCCGCCGTGTCGACCATGCGCAGCGCGTGCAGCGGAAACGCGGCAGAAGCCGCGCCTTCGCTGCCTGATGCTTCGGCCGCCGCTTCTGGGCCGGCGAGCAGCAGCAGTGCCGGAACCAGCTCGCTCAGCCTCAGGTCAGCGCGGATCTGAGGACTCTCGAAGGTGGCGTAGCTGACCTGACCCTCGCCCGAGAGACCCTCGGAGCGCAGCGCCAGCTCGATCGTGCCGCGCTGCGTATTGAGCGTGAACTCGCCGCTGGCGGTGACTTCGAGCGGCGCCGGCGTGGCGCCGCTGATGCGCGCCGTGAGTTCGTCGATGAACAGCGTGTCCGCGTTGAGGTCGCTGCGCAGTACGAGGTCGAGGACGATGTCGGTCGGTGCCTGCTCATCGGGGAGGGTCACGAGGGCGCTCAGGGGGATCGGGCGCCCGGCTGTATTGATGTCGCTGGCGATCAATTCTTCGAGGAGAACCTCGCTGATCCGGTTGCCGGCGCTGTCGACCGTTCGGATCCGGATGTCGCGCAGGGCCAGTTCCCCGACCTCGAGGCTGAGGCCGACGGCGAGAGTGCTCGCGGCGGCCTGGGCGCCGGCTTTCTCGCGTACCTGCTGCCGCAGCGCATAGTAGGCATCGAGCTCGCGATCGCTGAGCGTGCTCGTATCCACAGCGGCCGCCTTCGCCGCCTGCTCATCGACGGCAACGGTGCTTACGGTCACGCCGCTGAGCGTGAGACTGGCGATTTCCACCGAGCCGCTGAACAGCGGCATGAGCGCAACACCCGTTGCCAGCGAGTCGGCCTCGATCGTGCCGCCGCTGTCAGGCAGCTGGGCGCGAACCCCGCTCATGGCCACGGCCACCTCGGGGAACAGGCTCAGGGAGACTTCGCCATCGACGCGCAGTACCACGCCGGTCTGGCTCTCGAGCTGCTCTGACGCAAGGGCAACAAGCGTGTCCCGGTCGATGAAAAAGGGCAGCAGGAACACGGCGAGGATCAGCACGAACACGGGAAGACCAATGATCCAGAGCAGGGTGCGCATGACGGTTACCTCGCGGGTGCGGATGGTGGCGATCCGGGCGGCGGTCGCGGCGGATCTCGTGCCTGCTGCGGCTGCAGCGCGAAGATGCTAGCAGAGTGCGTCGGCGCCCGTACTCAGGGCTCGCTGCGGTAGGCAAGGAGCAGGTCCACCCCTTCGCGGAGCAGCGCTTCGCCTTCCCCAAGGCCTTCGGCAGTGAGCGCGATGCCGTCGCGCAAGCGCCCCTCCAGCTCGCTGAAATGCTCCCCGGCGGCCAGAAGGCCAAGGCTGCGACAGGTGCTCGACAGCGTATGCACCTCGCGCCGCACCGTGTCCGGATCGTCGCGCTGCCAGGCGCTGCGCGTTGCTTCCCAGCGCGCGCTGACCTCGCTGCGGAACTGATCGAGCACGGTCCCCAGATTGCTGTCACCGATCTGCGCGCGCAGCGTCGCCAGCACGGCCTCATCGAGCGCCGGCGCATCGCTGCTGCCTTGGAGGGCAAGCTCCGGCGCTGCCTCCGTAGCGCTGTCGTCGCTCGCCAGCCACTGCGCCAGCTGCTCGGCGAGGCGGTCGCGCACGATCGGCTTGGTGAGGTACTCGTTCATCCCCGTGTCGAGGCAGCGCTCGCGCTCCTCGCTGCTGGCATAGGCGGTCAGGGCTACGATGGGCAGCTGTTCGCGCGAGGCGAAGCGGCGGATCTCTCGGGTCGCCGCAATGCCGTCCATGTCGGGCATGCTGATGTCCATCAGCACCAGGTCGAAGGCCTCGCCGTGGCAGCGGCTGACGGCACTGCTGCCGTCGCGGGCCTCGAGCACCGATAGACCCAGGGACTCGAGAATCATGCGACCGAGGAGCAGGTTGGTTTCATTGTCATCGACGAGCAGAACGCGGCCGCGCAGGCTGGCCGAGCCGGAAGCCGCGCGCGTGACGTCCTCCTGGGCGATTTCCTCGGCGGGCTCGAGCGGGAGTTCCATCCAGAACAGTGACCCCTTGCCGATGCGCGAAGCCACGCCGATCTGTCCGCCCATCGCCTCCACGTTGCGGCGTACGATATCCAGCCCCAGGCCCGTGCCCCGGTCGACCATCGCGAGGTCGCCGCTACCGGTCCAGAACGGCTGGAAGATTCGCTTCTGATCCTCGTGGCGGATGCCGATGCCTGTGTCCTCGACTTCGAGGCGAAGCATGTCGCCATCGCCGACCGTGGAGGGCGCCGCCCGTACAACGATGCTCCCTGCAGGCGTGAACCGGATCGCGTTGGTGACCAGGTTGAGCAGGCACTGGCGAAGTTTGGCCTTGTCGCCGATGTAGGTCTCGTTGAGCTGCGGGCTGGTATGCCAGGTGAGCTCGAGCCCCTTTTCCACCGCCCGGGCGCGCACGATGTCGGTCACGCTCTTGAGCAGGCCGGAAAGATTGAACAGCACGGGGTCGAGTTCCGTGTTGCCGATCTCCAGCCGCGAGATGTCGAGCACGTAATTGATCACGTGGAGCAGGTTGCGCGAGGAGCTGTCGGCGAGGCGAAGGAGCTTGCGCGCCTCCTCGGGTAGCGGTCTGTCGGAGAGCAGGGCCAGCGCACTGACGACGCCGTTGAGCGGCGTGCGCATCTCGTGACTCATGCGTGCGAACAGCGCGCTCTTGGCCACCTGCGCCTCCTCCGCTGCGCGCTTGGCGACCTGCAGCTCGCTGTTGAGCTTCTCGAGGTCAGCCACCATGCGCTGCTCCGTGTTCATCAGAAACAGCTGGTCAAGCTGCGAGTCCTGCGGCGGAAAGTCCTCGATACCGAGCTTGATGTCCGGGCAGTTCGTGTCCATCCAGAACAGCCAGGGCGAGCCGCAGAAGCAGGCATACTCCAGGCCGTCCCAGGTGACGTTCACCAGCTGACCGCGAGCGGCAAAGCGCTGGCGCCGATCGCGGATCAGGAACAGCGAGGGTGGAGGATTGAGCAGACCTTCGACGGTATTGATGCTGCCGGGCCGGACGATATCGAAGTGGTCGAAAAACGCTGTTCCGGGGCTCAACCCCTCAACATAGCGCGCTGCGGTGCTGCTCGCGTAGCTGATGCTGCCATCCTCGGCGATAGCGATCAGTACCGTGAACAGCTGCTCGAGCTGGTCGCGGGCAAGCCGCAGCTCGCTCATTGCACGGTGATCTCAAAGATACTGTGCGTGCCCTCGCCGTCATCGTCGATGCTGATGCTGTGAATCTCGATGTCGTCGCCGAAGTGCTCGGCAAGGCCGTGCAGCAGGCCGGTCACGAAGGCGGTAAGACCCTTGCGCTCGGAATGGTAGTGCACGTGGAAACGGTCCCGGTAACCGGCAACGGGCTCGAGCGCGAACTCGGGCGGGATGTAGTCGATGAAGGTGCTGGTGATACGGTCGTGCAGCGCATTGACGTTGCGCAGGAAGCTGACCGTATCGCTGCCCGTGGCGTCCATGAGCGTGCCGAAGTCGCGCACGGCCACGGCCGCCACCCAGTGGCGGCCAAACATTTCCATGCAGTCATCGATGGGCGCGCCGAGCAGCTCCGCGGCGGCGCCCGCAAGCTGGTAGGTGATGCGGTCGTCGTAGCGGTGCATCGTCAGGAAACCCGTGTCGGCTACCTGCGAGTGGCGGTGAATCGCCTGCCATTTTTCCTCACCGAAATGGTTGACGATCATGTCCTTAAGCGCGCTGTTGACCAGTCCGTACATGGCCTGCCCTCCCGCCGGTGTTCAGCCCTCGCCAGCCCAGGCCTGGCGCTTGCGGTACAGCGTCGATGGTGCGACCTCGAGAAGCCCCGCCGCGCGGTTGATGTTGCCATCGCAGGCCGCAATTGCCGCCTCGATGGCGTTTTTTTCCACCAGCCACAGCGGTTCGATGCTGCGGCGCAGCGCGAGCCCTGCCTGCGGATCGCCGTTGTCGCGCGCCTGGGCGATGCCCATGGCGGTGTCTGCCTCAATGTGACCCTCGCGAACGTCCGTCGGGAGCATTTCGAGCTGCACCTGCGCGCCGCTGTTGAGCACCACGGTCTGCTGTACCACGTTCTGCAGCTGGCGCACGTTGCCGGGCCAGGCGTAGCGCAGCAGCTGTTCCTCGGCAGCGGCGGAGAAATTCTCGAAGCTCTTGCCCGCCTGGCGAGCAAAGCGCTCGAGTAACTGTCGCGCGATGAGGAGCACATCGCGGCCGCGCTCGCGCAGCGGTGGCAGGCGCACGGGCACCACGTGCAGGCGGTAAAAGAGGTCCTCGCGGAAACGCCCCTCGCGCACTTCGAGCAGCGGGTCGCGGTTGGTGGCGCAGACGAAGCGCACATCGACGGTCTCGAGCTTGTTGCTGCCGACGCGGCGAAAGGTGCCGGTCTGGATGAAGCGCAGCAATTTCTTTTGCAGCTCAAGGTCCATCTCGCAGATCTCGTCGAGGAACAGCGTGCCGCCGTCGGCGATGCTCGCCGCCCCCTCGCGGGCCTGGCTGGCGCCGGTGAAGGCGCCCTTCACGTGGCCGAAGAGCTCGCTTTCCATGAGCTCGCCGGGTATCGCGGCGCAGTTGATGGCGACGAACTCGGCGCTGGCGCGCGGCGAAAGCGCGTGTATGGCCTCGGCGGCCAGTTCCTTGCCGGTGCCGCTCTCGCCAACGATGAAGCCCGTCGCGTCCGTGGGCGCGAGCGCATCGAGGGTATCGTAGACCGCCTGCATGGCGGATGAGGCGCCGATGAAGCCCTGATAGGTCTCGCGGCCGCGCTTCGACAGCGCCTCGACCTGGCGGCCGAGGGCGATCTGTTCGGCCGCGTTGGCGAGCGTGACGCGCAGGCGCGCCGCATCGAAGGGCTTGGTCAGGAAGTCCGTCGCCCCGACGCGGATGGCCTCGAGGGCCATGTCCGAGGTGCCGTGCGCGGTCATGATCACCACGCTCGGCGGCGCGGGCAGTTCCATCACGTGGGCGAGGAAGTCCATGCCGTTGCCGTCGGGCAGCTCGATGTCGAGCAGGATGATTTCCGGGTTGAAGCCGTCCAGGGTGGCATGTGCGCGACCGAGGCTGTCGACGCAAACGAGCTTGTAGGGCTCTTCGTCGAGATAGGCCGAATAGATCGCCGACAGCGACGGGCTGTCTTCGACCATCATCAGGCGGATGGCTGAGTTCATACTGGCATTCCTTCCCGCGAGCGCCACGATGCCCGAAAGCGCGAGTATGTCGGGTTTTCGGCCGCGCGCAAGGACAATTGCAAAATGCAGTGCTTAATGCGTCTCTCTGTGCGCAGGTCGCGCCGCGCCGCAGCCCCGCAATGACCCCAAAAGCCGCCTTATCGAAGCATAACTATCTGAAATTTATAAATAAATAAAATAAAAAAGCAGGCTGCGGACCCGCGGAACGCTTCTTTCAACAGAAGCAGCAGTCAACCGAATCAATCCGCAGGTTCATCGCAATGCTCCGTTTCGCCGCCGCTCTTGTTCTGTTCGTCGCGAGCCTCGCCGCCAGTGCCCAGCCCGCGGCCTACGGCATTCAGCCCGGCGACCTCCTGCGCATTGCCGTCTGGGGCGACGAACGCCTGCAGGGCGAGCTTCGCGTCCTCCCGGACGGCGCTATCAGCTTTCCGCTCGTGGGATCGATCGAAGCCGCGGGACAATCCGTGGAGGCGCTGCGCGCTGAACTCGCCAGGCGCATCGGCGACTTCGTCCCCGAGCCCGAGGTCTCCGTCGCCGTGGTCGAAGCCGCGGGCAGCCAGGTGTACGTGATCGGCAACGTGGGCAACCCCGGTGCCTTCCCGCTGATGGCGCCGCTGACCGTGACCCGTGCGCTTGCGCTGGCGGGGGGGCCGAACGCTTTCGCCGACACCAAGGATATTCGCATCATCCGTGGGGAGGGCGCTCGCCAGCATCTCATCGACGTTGACTACCACGAGTTGCTCGAGGGGCGGGATCTGTCGAGCAATCACCTGCTCGTGGCCGGCGACACGGTCCTCGTTCCGTGAACACCGCAGAGATGAAGAAGGCGCTGCCATCGAGACTGGCTCGATGGGGCGCGCTGCTGCTGGCGACCGCCGCTGCCGGCCCGATCAGCGCGGACCAGGTGATTCACCTCGGCGCGCTCAAATCCGCGGCTCAGTACGACACCAATCCGCTGATGCGCTCCGACGGGCTCGGCGAGGGTGATATCTGGCTCGGGCTGATCCAGCCCATGTACCGCGGCTACTGGTTCGCCGACGAGCGCTTCAAGCTGCAGTGGGACGTGGAACTGCGCCTCGAGCGTTCTTCGGATCAGGACATCGTCGCCAATCGTGAAGACCCGACGCTGGAGCTGTTCTGGTCCTACCGCGGCAAGCGCCACGACTTCGACAGCACGATCTACAGCAGCGCGCTTCCCGCTCGGCTGGTGGAGTTCGAGGAGAGCGGGATTCTGGGCACCAACGGTACGCGAACGCAGGACAAGCTGCGCGGCGAGTGGCGCTATGCCGTCGATGAAATCACCGAGCTGCGCAGCATGGCCGACGTCACGCGTACGACCTACGACGACATCGCCCTCGTCGACTATCGCACGGCGCAGCTGCGTTCGGAGGTCGAGCGCGAATGGTCGGATATCCAGAGCGTCTACGGCGGCGCGCGTCTGCTCGAGCTCGACCCCCTCGCCAGCACGGACCTCAACCTTGCCCCAGGCGGCTCGACGCTGCCGAGTTCGCGCATGGCGAGCGCCTGGGGCGGAGTCCGTCGGGAGCTGTCGCCGCTGCTGGAGATCGATGCGATGTTCGGCGTGGCGGTCAGCGAGCGCGAGGCCCGCGACACCGACCCGATCTGGCAGCTTCGCGGGCGCCACGAGCGCCAGCGCTATGAATTCAGCGCTGCCCTGGAACGGAGCACGGAGCCGAGCGGCGTTGCCGGACTGCTGTCCGGCGACACGCTGAGCGCGAATTTCAGCTACGACCTCAGCCCGCGCGCGAGCTTCGCTGCCCGCGCGTCCTGGCGCCGTAACCGCAAGCCCAACAGGAACGAGTCGCTGCGCTTCGGTCTTGAGCACCGCTACCGCGTCACCCCCCTGTGGACCCTGAAAAGCCTGTGGGAATACAAGCAGCTGCAGGGCTTTTCCGACGCCGAGGGCATGGTGACCACGATCACGCTGGAATTCAGTCCGGGATGAACGGGGGCGCAATGAATCAGTCAGGAAACAGCGGTCTGCCCTTCAGTCCCGCCGACGCACTCGATATTGCGCGGCGGCGCTGGTGGTCCTTCTTGTGGCCGAGCGCCTTGCTGTGCTGCCTCGCGACGGCGCTGATCATGCGCCTGCCGGCGACCTATCTCGCAACGGGCACGATCCTGGTCGAAGGGCAGCAGATCCCGGACAGCCTGGTCAAGACGACCGTCGATGGCGATGCCAGCGAGCGTATCGGCATCGTGCGCCGGCTGGTCATGACGCGCGAGAATCTCCTGCGCATCATCGAGCGCTTCGACCTGTACCCCGAACAGCGGCGCGTGCTCAGCGAATCGCAGCTGATTGCCCGCTTCCGCGCGGGTATCAATATCGAGACGCTTTCGCGTCCCGGTTCGCGCAACAACCGGAGCATGCCCTTCCGGGTCAGCTACGAGGCCGGCAGCGCCGAGGAAGCCTTCGAGGTGACGCAGGAGCTGGTGCGACTGTTCCTCTCGGAGAACTTCCGCACGCGTACGGAGCGCGCGTCGGAGACGACGGATTTCCTCAGTAAGGAAGCCGATGCCCTCAAGGCCGACCTCGATGCAATCGAGTCCGAAATCGCCGCCTACAAGCAGCGCCACGCCGATGCCCTTCCCGAGCATCTCAAGCTGCACATGGACATGCTCGAGCGTACGCAGGAAGCCCTGCGCGGTAATCGCCTCGATGTCAAAAGTGCGATGGATGAACTGCGCTTTCTTGAGGTCGAGAAGGCCGCCGTCGCGCGGGGCTTGGGTGACGATGAGGCACAGCTGACGCCGGCGCAGGCGCTTGCTCGCGCTCGGACCGAGCTGACGCGCCTGCTCGGCAGCTTCTCCGGGCGCCACCCCGATGTGAAAAGCCAGCGCCGCCTGATCGCCGGCCTCGAGGCGCAGATCGCGCGTGAGGGCCGGGCCGAGGGTCGGGTATCGGCAGAGGAGCAGGCCCTGCTCGAGGCGGCCGACGGCGGCATCGATGTAGCGCGCATCGAGGCGCAGATGAAGTCCGTGCGCGAGCGCATCGACACGCTGCGTCAGCGCGAGCTTGAGCTCGAGGCCAAGCAGGAGGAGCTCGAAGGTATCGTCCTGCGCACGCCGGAGGTGCAGCGCGGTCTCGCCATTCTCATGCGCGACTACGAAAACACCGAGGACAAATTCAGGGAAGTCACGGACAAGGAAATGCAGGCGCGTCTCGCGCTCTCGCTGGAGGAAGAGGAACAGGCGGAGCGTTTCACGGTGATCGAGCCGCCCGTGCTGCCCGACTCGCCGCACAAGCCCAATCGCAAGAAGCTGTTTTTTCTGGCGGTGTTTGCCGCGGGTCTCGTCGGCGCGGCCTGGGTATTCGTGCTCGAAATGCTCGACCGCAAGATCCGCAGTGCTGCCAGCCTGCAGCGCATTGCCGGATCGCTGCCTCTGGTGACCATTCCCATGGTCGAGCGCGGTACGCAGGAGCGCGGCGCAAGCCGCTACCAGAAGCTGGCGCTGGCTGCGTCTGCGGGCGCGGCTGTCCTGCTGCTGACGGTGATGCACTTCAGCTACATGCCGCTCAGCGGCGTAATCGCGCGCCTGTTCGCGCTCGGAGATTGAGATGATCGATACGCTGCAACAGGCGCTCAACCGCGCCCGCGAGGAACAAGCGGGCGGCGCTGCGTACGGACGCAGCGCCGAAGCGGTCAGGGCGCAACAGCCAGCCCTGGCAGGAAGCAGCGCGATCGCTGCTGTGGCGCCCGTCTCCGCCGGCGCCGGGCCGGGCTCTCGCTTCGCCGCAGACGCGCCGTTCCTGCGCCAAGCAACGCCGCTGGTGCCGCTCGACCGCGAACACCTGCATCGGCACTGCATTGCCACCGGTGCCGCCGATGACCCCCTGCGCGCTCCCTTCGACCTGCTGCGAACGCGGCTGGTCCAGCGCATGAGGACCGAGGGCTGGAAGACGCTCGCCGTGCTGTCTCCGGACGAGGGCGAGGGCAAGACCATGACAGCGATCAATCTTGCCATGTCGATCGCGCGCCTGCCCAGCCATACCGCGATGCTGCTCGACCTCGATTTTCGCTGCCCGGGGCTGCTGTCCACGCTCGGGCACCGGCCCGCTTTCGGCATCGATGACTGGCTGGCGGGTGCATGCGTTTTCGAGCAGACGCTGTTCAGTCCGGACAGCGCCCGGCTGGTGGCATCGGGCGTGCGGGCGCCCGTCGCGGGGCATGCCGAGATGCTGGCCTCGCGGCGCGTCGTGTCGCAGATCGACGAGGTCGCTTCGCGCTATGAGGATCGCGTGATCATCGTGGACATGCCGTCGATGCTGCGCTCCGACGCGGCGCTGATGCTGATCCCACATATCGACTGCTTTCTCATGGTTGTCGCCGCGGGACAGACCCTGGGTCATCGGGTGAAGGAGTGCCTTGCGATGATTCCCCGGGGGCGTTTTCTCGGAACGATCCTCAACAAGTCGCTGCACTGAAGCGCCTCGCAGACCGATCATGGGCAATGCCATCGCCTACGCCGCCTTGTTCGTGTACCCCGTGCTGGTGGTGCTCATGTACCGCCGTTGGGATACGTTGAAGGCGACCTTCTGGGCGATCGCCGGCGGCTACATGTTCCTTCCCGTGAAGGTGGGCGTTGACCTGCCCGTGATCCCGGCCTTTACCAAGGAGTCGATACCCTGCGTGGTGGCCATGGTCTGCCTGCTCACGATCGGCCGCCAGCGCCTGCAGCTGCTGCCCGAAGGCGCCGTGCTCAAACTGCTGTTTGCCTTGTCGGTGCTCGCGCCGCTGCTGACGGCCTACAACAATCCCGATCCCATCGTGACGGCCGAGCGCTTCATGCCCGGACTCAGTCTCTACGACGCGCTGTCGCTGGTGCAGAGCGCCTACCTCGAGCTGCTGCCATTCCTGATCGGCTCGATGGTGGTGCGTTCTGCCGAGGACCTGCTGCGCATCACCCGCTATCTGGTGATCGCCTGTCTGATCTATGCACCACTGATGATGCTCGAGGTCCGGCTCAGTCCGCAGCTGCACAACTGGATCTATGGCTTCTTTCCCCATTCCTTTGCCCAGATGATGCGCCAGGGCGGCTTCCGGCCGCTGGTGTTCATGGGCCACGGCCTGCTCGTGGCGATCTTTACCGCTGCCTGCGCGCTCGCTGCGACCGTGCTCTACCGCACCCGCGAGTCTTTCTTTGGCGTGCGTCCGGCGTTTGTACTGCTGTTCATTCTGGCCATGCTGGTGATCTGCAAGTCGATGGGCGCGCTGATCCTCGGGGTGGTCGGGGTCGCTGCGCTTGCCGTGCTCCGCCTGCGCATGATCAACCTGATGACTGCGGTGATGCTCACGCTGGTGATCAGCTACCCGCTGATGAGTCTGATGGACGTGTTCCCCCACGACTGGCTCGTCGAACAGGCGGCAAGGCAGGACGAGGACCGCGCCAGTTCGCTCAACTTCCGCTTCCGCAACGAGGAGGCGCTGCTCGAGCGGGCCATGGAAAAACCACTCTTCGGCTGGGGTGGCTACGGTCGCGCCCGCTACGACGATTCCACCACCGACGGCTACTGGATCATCACCGTGGGCAATCGCGGCCTGGTCGGCTTTTTTGCTCTCTTCGGTACCGCCGCGATCGCCTGCATTGCCCTGCTGCGTGCGTCGGCACGGCGCGACGCGCCGGAGAAGCTCCGCTTTCTTATGGCCGGCATGGCGCTGATCGGAACGATCATTCTCGTCGATCAGCTTCCGAACGCGTCGATGATGTCCTTCACCTGGTTCCTGTTCGGCGTGATGGTTGCCGCAGCGCGGATCAGGCACGGCGAGGCCGTATCGCCGCTTCAGGCCGAAGAGGGCGAAGCGCCCATGCCCGGCGGGTGCCCACAAGACGCCCCACCGGCGCGCGGCAATGGGCTGCCAGTCACGGCGAACTCCGACGCCCGTCCTGAGACGCCTTCGGGCGACCGCGTTGCCCCCAGCGTGAGGGATCATTTCCTTGGCCGCTGACGGACTCAGGGGCCGCGCGCTTCGCGCAGCCTTTATCGTGCTTGGTGAGCGCTTCTCGCAGCAGCTTCTGCGCCTGCTCAGCAATCTCGTGCTCACGCGTCTTCTCGTACCCGAGATGTTCGGCGTGATGGCGATCGCCAATACGCTGGTGGTAGGCACGCAGATGCTCACGGACGCCGGCCTGCAGGCCAAGCTCATCCAGAGCGAGCACGTGGACGATGAGCGCTTCGTCAACACGGTCTGGACGATCTCGATCATCCGCGGTCCCCTGGTCAGCCTCGTGCTCCTTCTGGCCACGGCGGGTATTGCCGCGGCCGCCGCCGCGGGGTATTTCTCCGCCGGGTCGGTGTACACCCACGACGAGTTGCCCCTGATCCTCGCAACGCTGTCTTTTCTGCCCTTGATCGACTCGCTCATGTCGACGCGCCTTGCCCTGGCCCAGCGCAGGCTGCAAATGGGCGCGATCGTCCGCATCCGCCTCATCAGCCAGATGCTTGGCATCGTGGTGATGATCACCATCGCCGCGACCACGGGATCGATCTGGTCGCTGGTGCTCGGTAGCCTGGTGAGCTCCGTGGCCAATGTTGTGCAGAGTCACGTCAGCCTTGAAGGGCCGCGCAACCGACTGCTGCTGGATCGCAGCTACGCGGCGGACGTCTTTGCCTTTTCACGATGGATCATCCTGTCGTCTTCAATCAGCTTTCTGGCCAACAACGCGGATCGACTGATCCTCGGCGCCTTGCTGCTGCCGTCGGTCATGGGGCCCTATGCCATCGCGGTGTTTCTGATCGAGGCGATCCGTCAGGTGGTGGCAGCGCTTGCCAACAAGATCGCGCTGCCCGTGTTCAGCGAGGTCGCGCGCACGGCGCCCGAGCGCCTGCGCGCGGTGTTCTATCGCACGCGCCGCCCCTTCGATCTGCTCACGGGCTTTTGCGCGGGTGGACTGCTCGCGTCCGGCGACGTGATCATCGGTCTGCTCTACGACGAGCGCTATCAGCTCGCGGGGCGCTTCCTGCAGCTGCTCGGGGTCGGCCTGGTGATGGTGCGCTACCAGCTGGCAGGGCAGCTCTTCCTGGCCATGGGCCGGGCGCGGATCATGTCGATCGCGCCGGCCTGCCGCGCGCTGGCGCTATTTGCTGCCATCCCCTGGGCGCACGGATCCTTCGGCGCAGAAGGCGCAGTCGCGGCGGTGACCCTCGCCTGCTTCGCCGAGCTGCCGGCCTTTCTCTGGCTGCTGGCGCGCTATCGGATCCTCAATCCGATGCTCGAGCTTGCCTGGCTGCCCTCGATCGCCGTGGGCTATGGCGTCGGGCTGTTGTGCAATGAGGTGCTGCGCTGGCTGCTCGTCCTGCTCGGGGCCGCTCAGTGATGCAGCGGCTTTTCCAGCTCGGCAGCAATGAAGGCCCGCGTGTCATCCGAAAGCATGGGCTTGCGGGTCAGCTCGAGGCCCAGCAGCTGGCGGATGCGAAGCCGCGCCCCTTTGGGTACGAGGCGGCGGCGCAGGGTTTCCATCAGCGGATTGTCGACGAGCACGCGCTTGAGCGGAAAGCTGCGGATGTGTCCGACGCCGGGGTTCATCCGGTCGAGGTCATCGCGCCAGTGCACGTCGGCGCTGTAGCCGATATGCCGCGCCGCGCGCTCGAGGATGGCCTGCGGGTTCGCGGCCATGTCTTCCATGCTGAGGCTCAGTACGGCGTCGTCACCGAAGCGCTCGATCCAGGGCTGCAGCTGCGCCTCGTACTTGCTGTAGGCGATGAACTCGGGGTGCTCGCGAACAGCCCGGTTGATGTCACGCGGCACCGTGCCGTCGCGCCACAGATGCATGTAATGCGAAACAATGCGTGCATAGGGGTCGCGGGTGATGTAGATCAGGCGGGCATCGGGCGCGAAGGCGTGGAGGCGATCGACGGCGTGCGGATACGTCGGCAGCTTGCTGTACTCGGTGCTCGCTTCGCCCCTGATATCGCCTGCCTGCGCGGGCTCGTAGAGCGATCGGTACCAGTCCTCGCCGCGGGCGAAGATCTCGTCGTGCGAGAAGAAAGCCGGTTCCTTCGGTTCGGTGATGAAAATGCCGTCCTGCGCGCCGAGCTGCGCGGCGAGGGTGGTGGTGCCGCACTTCATGGCGCCGATAATGACGAAGTCGGGCTTGAGATCATTGGCCATGGGTGGCTCCGGCAACAGACTGCGCTACGAAGTATGAAAGGGATTGGCCAGGCGTCGGGCGACGATGCGCGTGAAGTCGTCGAAGAAGTGCGCCGGGCAGTGTCGCGGCTGCCCGCGCAGGGCGGCGATCACGATATTGAGCAGGGCGCCGCTGTACCAGGCTGTCGCCGCGATCGCGGCCCCGAACCAGCCGTGGTTGCGCCGGAAATAGTGGTACCAGGATTCGTACCAGTACGGCGGTCGCCGTCGGCGGATTTCGTCGCCGCGCGCGCTGACGCCCGTGGCTGCCCCTTTGGCGTGGATAACTCGTGCCTCGCGCAGGTGCCAGACCTGGTGGCCGCGGCGCTTGAGGCGGCGCATCAGGTCGACTTCCTCGAAGTACAGGAAGTAGACCGGATCAAAAAAGCCGATCTCGCGCAGGGCCTCGAAGCGGGCCAGCACGGCGGCACCGGTAACCCAGTCGACGGGACCGCTGCGCGCGTCCGCACCAATGGCCACCTGCCAGCGGCGCGCGACGCGAGCCAGGGGGCCGAAGTTGACCGCGGCGACAAACTCGCTGATCGCGCTTGGGAAGCGATAGGCCGCGCTTGCCGGCTCGCCGTCGTCATAGGACACGCCGGCACCGATCACCGCCACCGCGGGGTGTTCGTCCATGCACGCCGACATCAGTGCAATGGCCTCGTTCTCGAGGCGTGCATCGGGGTTGAGCAGGAATACGCGCGAGGGTGGCTCCGGCTGACGCTCGAGGAACTCGAGCGCGACGTTGTTGCCGCGACCAAAACCGTGGTTCTCGGCCTCGAGATGCAGCGTGACGCGATCGCGCTCATCGCCGGGCAGCGCGCTGAGCCAGGCCGACAGTCTCGCGGCATCGTCGTTCGGCGAGGCGTTATCAACGATGTGGATGCTCACCATCGCGCCGCCGTGCTCCCGCTCGAGCACGCTCTGAGCGGCCTCGATGGCGAGCGCGCCGGTGCCATAGTTGACGATGATGACGGCGACGCTGTTGGACATGGAGGCTCCCGCCGCAAAGACTCGCGTGAATGTAGCGACTTTGCTGCCGTGCTTCCATGCGTGTGGCAAAGCGAGCGATGGAGTCGATGGCTTTGATCGTGGTGAAGTGTTTTTATGAGACGAGAGACCGTCGAGCGAGCGCGGCCCGAGGAGGCAGGACTTGGTGATTTCGCAACAGGTCGGTGCCGTCGCCATCGGTCGTAACGAGGGCGCACGTCTGCGTGCCTGTCTCGAGTCGCTGCTTGCGATGGTGGATCGTGTCGTTTATGTCGACAGCGGCTCCAGCGATGACAGTGTGGCTGTTGCCGAGTCCCTCGGCGTCACCGTCGTCCATCTCGACCCCGACGAGGGCTTTACCGCCGGCAAGGCGCGAAATCTCGGCGCCCGCGCGCTCCTCGACGCCAAGACGCCACCTGCTTTCATCCAGTTCGTGGACGGCGACTGCGTGCTCGTTTCGGGCTGGCTGGAACAGGCGCTGCGGCGGCTGGGCGAGGATTCCGGACTCGCCGTCGTGGCGGGCTGGCGCCGCGAGCGATTTCCGCAGGCCACGATATTCAATCGCCAGTGCGACATGGAGTGGAACACGCCGATCGGGGAGGCCGCGGCCGTCGGCGGTGACGCGCTCTATCGCAGCGCCGCTTTTGCTTCCGTCGGCGGTTTTGATCCTGCTTTTATCTGTGGTGAGGAGCCCGAGCTGTGCTACCGCCTGCGCCAGGCGCACTGGCGTATCGAGCGTCTCGATGTCGACATGACGCTGCACGACGCCGCGATCTCGCGCTGGTCGCAGTGGTGGAAGCGCGTGGTGCGCACCGGTTGGGCCTTCGCCGAGGGTGCGGCCACCTACGGCGCAACGCAGGAGGCCTACAATCGGCGTGAAGCGCTGCGCATCGCGCTGTGGGGTGTGGCTTACCCGCTCGCGGTCCTGCTGCTGCTCCTACTCGCCCTCGTTCTCGGCGAGGCCGCACCGCTGCTGCTAGCGCTCGCCCTGCTGGCGCTGTTGCCGCTGATGACGGCCCGCATCGCGCTCTACCGCGGGCAGGCCTTCGACGACCCGCTCCCCCATGGCTTGCTCTATGGAGCCCTGGTGATGCTTGGCAAGGTCCCCGAGGCGGTCGGCGCCTGGCGCTACCTGCGCTCGCGGGCGCGCTCTGAAACCGCCCGTATAATCGAATACAAGTAGGCTGCGCGCCTGTGTCCAGAAACCGTTAATACCCACCGACACCCGGGACACCCCTCGATGCCAACCGTCGCCTACCTGGTGAATCAGTACCCGCAGGTCAGCCACAGCTTTATTCGCCGCGAGATTCTCGCCCTCGAATCTGCGGGCGTAACCGTGGCGCGCTTTGCTCTGCGCGGCTGGGATGCGCAGCTGGTCGATCCGCTCGATCGCGAAGAGCGCGAGCGCACGCGCTATCTGCTCAGGGACGGCATGGCCGGTCTGCTTGCGGATACGCTCGCCGTGGCGCTGCGCTCGCCGCTGGCCTTTCTCGTGGCGCTGACATGGGCGCTCAGGCTCGGTTGGCGCGGTGACCGGGCCATGGTCTACCACCTTGTCTATCTCGCCGAGGCCTGTCGCCTCAAGCGATGCTTCGACGAGGTCGGCGTCGATCACGCCCATGCGCACTTCGGTACCAATCCCGCCGAGGTACTGCTGCTCGTGCGCCGGCTGGGAGGCCCACCCTACAGCTTTACCGTTCACGGCCCCGAGGAGTTCGACCGTCCCCTTGCGCTCAAGCTGCGCGAGAAGATCGACGGCTCGGCCTTTGTCGTGGCTATCAGCTCCTACGGACGCAGCCAGCTCAGTCGCTGGGTCGAATACGCCCAGTGGCCGAAGATCCGCGAGGTTCACTGCGGTCTCGACGCGCAGTTCCTCGACGCTCCGCTCACCCCCGTGCCCGAAGCGCCGCGCCTGGTCTGCGTTGGACGACTGTGCGAGCAGAAAGGGCAGCTGCTGCTGATGGAGGCGGCGCGCAATCTCAAGCAGCGAGGCCTGGCCTTCGAGCTGGTGCTGGCCGGCGACGGCGAGATGCGTTCCGAGGTGGAGGCGCTGATCACGCGCTTCGATCTGTCGGCCGAGGTCACGATCACCGGCTGGGTCAGCAGCGCGCGCGTCGCCGAGGAGCTGCGCCGCGCGCGGGCGATGGTACTGCCGAGCTTTGCCGAGGGCCTGCCCGTAGTGATCATGGAGGCGCTGGCCCTCGGTCGCCCGGTGGTGTCCACCTACATCGCCGGCATCCCCGAGCTTGTCTCGCCCGGCGCCTGCGGCTGGCTGGTGCCGGCCGGTTCCGTCGAAGAGCTGACCGAAGCCATGGCCGCCGTGCTCGCAGCCGATGCTGACAGCCTTGCCGGCCTTGCCGCCGAGGGCCGTCGCCGCGTGCGCAGTCGGCACAGTGCTGTGACGGAGGCGGGCAAGCTGCTCGACTGCATTCGCGGCACAGGGACTGCAATCGGGGCCACCCCCTCGTGACCCTGCTGTTCGCGCTGCTGATACTGGGTTCCGCGCTGCAGGCCGGGCTCAGCGCATTTCTTCTGCTCGAGGTGTGGGCCTCGGTCAAGGCCCGGCTGCCGCCCGTCGCTGGTCATTCGGAGGTGGCTCATTGCAGCCACCCGACGACGGCGATCCTGATGCCCGCGCACAACGAAGCGGCTGGCATCGCGCGGGGCGTCCGCTCTGCGCTCGCCGAGCTCGGGCCTGCGGATCGCCTGCTGGTGATCGCCGACAACTGCAGCGACAACACCGCAGCGGTTGCCAGAGAGCTCGGCGCCGAGGTTGTCGAGCGCAGCGACGCGCAGCGGCGAGGCAAGGGCTTCGCCCTTGACTTCGGTCTGCGTCAGCTCGGGGACCATCCGCCCGCGGTAGTGCTGGTGGTCGATGCGGACTGCGAGCTGGCGCCCGGGTCCCTCGCCGTGCTCGCGCGGCGCGCGGTCGACAGCGGGCGTCCGCAGCAGGCGCTCGATCTCATGCTGCAGCCCGAGGGCGTGACGGCGCTGCGCGCGCGCGTTTCCGAGTTCGCCTGGCGGGTCAAGAACCAGGTCCGTCCGCTGGGCGCAAAGCGGATCGGGCTGCCCTGCCAGCTCATGGGCACGGGCATGGCCTTTCCCTGGTCGTCGCTCGAGGAGATCAGTCTGGCAACGGCCAGTATCGTGGAAGACATGCAGCTTGGGGTCGAGCTGGCGTTGCGCGGTACGCCCGTGGCGTTCTGCCCCGAGGCACGCGTCACCAGCGAGTTCCCCGTGGCCGGGGAGGACGCCAGCGCCCAGCGCCGGCGCTGGGAGCACGGGCATCTCGGCATCATCACGCAAACGGTGCCGTCGATGCTTATAGCGGCGCTTCGTCGCAGCGATTACCGACTTTTAGGTCTGTGCCTCGACCTGGCCGTGCCGCCGCTGGCCTTTTTCGCCATGGCGCAGCTGCTCTGGTTCGTGCTCGTGCTGGCGATCGCGCTGATCGCAGGCGTCTGGGCGCCCGCTTTGCTCAGCGCCGCTTCCATCGCACTGCTCACGCTGGCGCTGCTGGCGGCGTGGCAGCGCTGGGGGCGCGACCTGATCGCTGCGGGTGAGCTTCTGCGATTACCCGTGTACATGATCGCGAAAATACCCATGTACCTCGCTTTCTGGACCGGGCGGCAGACCGCCTGGGTTCGGGCGCGGCGGGACTGAGGCGCCGCCGTGTACGAGTCCTTCTTCGGGCTGCGCGAGAAGCCCTTCGGCGTAGCTCCGGACCCCGCGTACTTCTTCCTCAGCGAGCGTCACGGCTTTGCCTGCACGATGCTCGAGTACGCCATCAGTAATCGCGCCGATTTCGCCGTGGTCACCGGTGATATTGGCGCCGGCAAGACGATCCTGATCCGCCAGCTGCTGCGCACGCTTCCCGACGAGTACGAAGTGGGGATGCTCACCAACACGCATCCGCATATGACCGAGATCATGCCGTGGATTCTGAGCGCCTTCGAGCAGGAGGCCCGAGGTGAATCCGCGGTGGCGCTGCAGCGGCAGTTCGAGCGGTTCGTGCTCAGCAGCTATCAGGCCGGACGTACGGTGCTGCTGATCATCGACGAGGCGCAGAACCTGCAGCCGTCGGCGCTCGAGTCCGTGCGCCTGCTGTCCAATATCAATGTCGACAAGCACCGCGTGCTGCAGGTGATCCTCGTCGGGCAGCATCAGCTGCGCAGCATGCTGCAGGAGCCCGCGCTCGAGCAGCTTGCGCAGCGCGTGGCCGTCGATTTCAACCTGACGCCGCTCAAGGCGGAGGAAGTTCGGGCCTATATCGGCCATCGCCTCGAAGTCGCGGGCAGAACCGACCCGCTGTTCAGCGATGAGGCCTGTGCCGAGATTGCACGCCTGACCCGCTGCCTGCCCCGGCGCATCAACATCCTCTGCGACACGGCGCTGGTCTTCGCCTACGGCAAGCAGTCCTCGCAGATCGATGCGCAGCTGATCCGTGAAGTGCAGGAAACGCTGGGCCAGGCCGTTACGGGGTAGGCGGAGTCTCGAGCGGTGTCACCCGCGTGAGGCGCAAGGCGCAGTCTCGGCGCAGGGCGAAACCGGGTCATCCTGCGCTTCGAGCATCGCGATGAGCTCGCGCTCCTCGCGCTCGTCGAGGCCGAGCTTGGACTGGATCAGTACGGCGACCTGCTCGTCCTTGAGACGGCTGTCGCCGCGCTGGAGCTCGGCCACCTCGGCCTGGTCCCAGAGCTCGAAGCAGTAGTGGGGGCACTCGTTGACATGGCCGGACTCGCCGCCGAGCACGCGGTCGACGTAGTTCCCGTAGAGGATGTACTCGGAGAAGCGCAGCCCGCGGCCGGCGACGATGTACCACGGCTTGCCATGGGTTTCTTCAATATGATTCAGCATCGACAGCAGATGATCGCGGCGCCAGGTGATCAGGTTGCCGATGTAGTCGCGCTCGAAGTGGGCCTGCGCGAGACCGAGCATGCCCTCGGCGGTGGCCTGCCAGCGCGGATGGCGGCTCGACGGCGGCGTGTCCCAGGCGACGGTCTGGAGGCGGACGCGATCGCCGTGCAGGAAGTGTCGCGCGGAGAAGCTGCGGCAGAACTGCACGTCGGAGTCGATCATGCACAGCACCTCGGCATCGGTCGCAGCGGCGGTACCCAGCTTCACCAGCTGCTGCACGATCCAGCCGCGCATGGCGGCAAGGCGGGGGATCGGCCGCAGGCCTGCCACGACGGACCAGTTCGAAAACGGCAGCTGCCAGTAGAGGCCGGGCATCATCGATTCGATGGTGACGACCCTCCGCTTCGGCCCCTCTAGATCGCGGAAGGCGGCCAGGTCGCGGCGGGGAATGATTACGAGGTGGGCGCGATGGTCGCGAACGTGCCGGTCGATCGTCGCGCAAAGACGCCGGCAGCGCGCGAGGTCCGGGCCATAGCTCACGGTGATCAGGTCGATGGTCATGGTCGGCTGGGCCTTTTTTCCGGGTGCATGGTGGGCGGTGTCCTGTACAGTTCTCGTTTCGGGCGCAGTGCTTTATGCCCGTCTCGATCGTTGCTGCGGGAGTCGGCGATCGGGTCTCGGCGGTTGGGCTTCGAAGATCAAGGAGCGTTGCAAATGGTTCGACGGCTTGTGCGCCGCATTGCCCTGCGGACGGGGCGTCTCCACCGGCTCTATGTGAAGCTCTGCAGCCCCGATGGCCTCGAGTACGCGCGCTATCTGCAGCGCTGGGGGAACTACCGGCATATCGGTAATGACTGTTCGATTCCGACCTACGCCAATGTCTCCAACCCCTATCTGACGAGTCTTGGCAACAACGTGCGCCTGTCCCAGTGCACGATCTTCGGTCATGACGGCTCGGTGAATATGATTCGCCGCGTCTACGGCAAGCCCGTCGACAAGGTGGGCGCGGTGAGGTTGCTCGACAACGTGTTCATCGGTCACGGCGCCATCGTGCTGCCGGGCGTGACCGTCGGCCCCAACGCCATCGTCGGCGCCGGGGCCGTGGTGTCGAGGGATGTTCCCGCGGACAGCATCGTTGCCGGTAATCCCGCCCGCGTGGTCGGAAAGCTCAGCGACTACGCCGAGAAGCTTGCGCGAAGCACCGAGGAGCTGCCCTGGTACAAACTCATCGCCGGCCGTGCCGGCGACTTCGATCCCGCGATCGAGCCCGAGCTGCGCCGGCAGCGCATCCGGCACTTCTTCGATCAGTGAGGCCGCGCCGCTGCGCAATCCCGTCATGGGATGGGGATCGTAGTGCATGGGCGAGATCCCGCGGCCTTAGCGGCCGCTGTTCCCGGTGATGTGCCCGAGCAGGGCGCGATCGTCGATGACGCCTGCCGTGAGCTCCACTTCGGCCATGCGCAGCATCTGCTGCACGCGGTAGCCGACGCCCGACAGCAGGACTTCCGCGTTGCCCCTCGCCTCGCGCGCGATAAGCGGCAGCAGCTCGGCGATGCCCGAGCTCTCGAGCAGGCTGACGCCGCGAAAATCGATGATGCAGCGGCGATCGCGCGCGCTGTGCAGCAGGCACTCGACGAAGCCCATCTGTTGAAGCTGTTCGCGATTCACGCGACCACAGAGCATGACCAGCGTCGAGTCTCCGAGGGAGTAGGACTGGCAGCAGAAGTCATTTCCGCGCGACGCTTTCAACGACAGTCCAGCGAGGGCGCCGTGCGTGTCGCCATCGACCAGATCGATCAGGCGCGCGGCCCTGAGCTGGCGGCGAACGCCCTCGTTCATCCCCATGAGCTTGAGTTCACCGGCATCCACCAGTCGCGCGAGGCTGAAGAACTCCTGCTGCGCGTCGAGGCGGATGCGGCGGACCCGGGAAAAATCGAGGATGCGCAGACCGTCGGTGCCGGCGTCCTGACGCAGATCCAGAAGCGCGCGGCGCAGGTAGGGCTGGCCGAGGTCGCGGGGGAGCGGTAGCAGGGAAAGCGCGCTGTCGCGCGCGGACCACAGGCGCCGCCAGGGCAGGCCGGACGCGGGAACGGCAGTGGGCCTGTGCGGAGAGGTCGCCTCTCCAAGGCGCATCCACAGCACGGGCGCCGCCAGTGCGGCGAGCTTGCCTATGCCGAGGGCATAGCGTCTCCAGAGGCGTGCCGGGTCCTGAAGGATGCGGTACACCCATTCGAGATTCAGGCGTTGCCAGCTGCGTGGCGCCCGTCGCACGCCGCCGGTGATGAACTCGAAGCTGCCGCCGACGCCGATGGACACGGGCACCTGCAGGCGCTCGCGGTTGCGGTTAAACCACAGCTCCTGCTTGGGATTGCCGAGGCCGACGAGCAGCAGGTCGGCGCCGCTGGCGTGGATCTGCTCGAGCAGTTCGCGATCCTCGTCGGCCGTGTTCGCCAGCGCCGCCCCGGTGGTCGTAACCCGTGGTGCCGCCGTGCCGGCGATGCGAAGCGCCGGCCAGCGTGCCTGCAGCGTCCTGGCGGCGCGTTCGGCGACATCGCCGGCACCGCCGAAAAGGAATATTGAGAAGCCCTGCTGCGCCGCGCGTTCGGCGAGTGCCGGTACGAGGTCCGATCCGCAGACGCGGCCGGGGAGCGGGCGACCGAGGATGCGGCTTAGCCAGACGATGGGGAAGCCGTCGGCGGTCACGAGGTCCGATGCGCGCAGCACATCGAAGAGCTCGGGATGGCGCGGTCGCGCGAGCGCCGTGCCAAGAGAGTTCACCAGAAAATCCACGTTCAGCGTCGACACGAGCCGGGCACGACCGTCACGACAGCCTGCCATCGCGGCGATGCGATTCACCGCCGACTCGAGGGTCAGTTCGTCAACGGGGATGCCGAGGGCGTTCACGCACTCGCGTTCGCTGCTGGGGGCGTTTGCCATGGTCACTGTGTTCACGTTCGCGTCGGCGTCCTGTTTCCGGTAGAGGCGGGTCGACCGCGCTCTTTGCCATGGCTGTGCAATACCGGTGCCAGCATAAAAAGCTTTAGGAATCAGACGCCTGGAATCTATCTCGCGCGTAACGGCGCCACCTGCCTCCGAGTGCATTGCAAAATGCGACGAGCATCGGATGCAGAATGCAAGGATCGCTGACGCGAGGCTCAGCCTGCAGGGGCTTCTAGCCGGCGCAGATGCGATCGTGCGGCGCAGTAGCTGAGGACGCTGCGCAGGGCGATGCCCGCGGAGCCACTGACCGCGCCCGCGGCAATCTGTACGCCGATCTGGGCTGCAACCCCGGCCCCGCGACTGCCGGCAAGCCATGCTGCCCCTCGAAGCCGGGCCAGCGTGATTCGAGGACGATCTCTGCTCACCCCGCGCAGGCTACAGGGCTGCCGCGGGCTGGGAAATAAAAGTCAGCGCAACCAGTCTTGCCGGTGTCCGCGGAGCGTTGACGAGTCGACGGCCTCGCGTGAGGCAAAAAATTCGCGTTTACGATCGCAAAATGCATTGCGTAACAAATCCCGGTCGGGTGGGTGTTGCTCGCCAATCGCAGGGTCTGTTCATAAAAGTCAATGAAAACAATAGCCTGGAAAAAATAAGAGCGCTGGCACAGCGGTTGCCAAATGGGCCTGCCTACAAGTCTTCCCAGGATCAGGACCCATGATTACCACCTATACCTCTACCTCTGCAGACTCCGTCGATACGATCGCCGCTCATCTCGCTGGTGGTTCGCCGCTTGGATTGCGCGACATGCCGGAGCGGCTCTACCTGGCGGCGAAGCGAGGCATCGACATGATCGGAGCCGTAATCGGCCTCGCCGTGCTGGCACCGTTCTTCCTTGTCCTCGGCCTGCTGATCAAGGCCGACTCCGCCGGCCCCGTGCTTTTTTCGCAGACGCGAATCGGTCGCGACGGTCGCCCCTTTCGCTGCTGGAAGCTGCGTTCCATGTTCGAAGACGCCGAAGAACGGAAGGCGGCGCTGATGGCTGCCAATGAGATGCCCGGCGGCACGACCTTCAAGATGCGTCGCGATCCGCGTATCACCCGCGTCGGCCGATTCATCCGCAAGGCGTCCATCGATGAACTGCCGCAGCTGTGGAATGTGCTGATCGGTGACATGTCGCTGGTCGGCCCGCGTCCGCCGGTACCTTCCGAGGTCGCCGAGTACACGGCCCGGCAGCGCCAGCGTCTTGCCGTCAAGCCCGGGATCACCTGCATCTGGCAGGTCAGCGGTCGCAGCGATATCCCCTTTGAGCAGCAGGTGGAGCTCGACATCGAGTACATAAGTAAGCGCTCACTTATTCTGGATATTCGCCTGCTCCTCGCCACGGTCCCTGCGGTGCTGCTGGCACGGGGCGCCTGCTGACGGGCTCCGCTTCGATGGTCGGGCGGGTTAAGCTTCGACCTCACGCGGAGCTGATCAATGGCCAAACTGTACTTCCGCCACGGCACCATGAGCAGCGGCAAGTCGCTCAACCTGCTCGCCGTGGCCCACAACTACGAGCAGAAGGGCGAGAAGGTGGTGGTGATCCGCCCGCGTCTCGATGAGCGCTTCGGCGCCGAAACCGTCGGCAGCCGCACGGGTCTGAGCCGCGAAGCCGATATGCTCGTGGATGCCGATACGCGCCTCGATCGCCCCGCCATCGCCGGTGCCGCCTGCGTGCTCGTGGACGAGGCGCAGTTTCTCTCCGCCGCGCTAATCGACCAGCTGCGCGAGATCACCTGGGATCTCGATGTGCCGGTGATCTGCTACGGCCTGCGCACGGACTTCCGCACCCGCGCCTTCGAGGGCTCGGCGAGGCTGCTCGAGGTGGCCGACGCGATCGAGGAGGTCAAGACGGTCTGTCACTTCTGCAACCGCAAGGCGGTGTTCAACCTGCGTATCTCCGAAGGCGGTGCGGAGACTGACGGTCCGCAGATCGAGCTGGGCGCCGATGAGCGCTACCGGCCGGCCTGCGGGCCGTGCTATCGCGACCGCACGCAGAAGGGGGCGCAGGATCTTTTTCGCTCGTCGGGCTGATTGGGCTGGTGCGAGTTGGGCGGGTGTGCGCAACAGTCGGTCGGGACGCGGGGAATCACTCTGGTCGCTATTACGCTCCCTCCATGACTCCCCGCGCCCCGCCCTTGGGCCGCCAACCAGAGCAGGTCCGAGGCAATGATTCCCCACGCCCCGCCCTTGGGCCGTCGACTGATGCAGACCCGGGGTTCTGGTGCGCTTCGGGTCGGTCGCGACGTGGGGAGTCACTCCGGTCGCTGTTACGCTCCCTCCATGATTCCCCACGCCCCGCCCTTGCGTGGGGTCAGGTGTCTGTCAGGACTCGTCCATCTTGTGTCGTGGCTAATGATTGCTGGCGTGCATTGGTGCGGCGCATTGGGATCGATTGCGCGGCACACTCGTGTTTCAGCCGGTCGGAATAGCGTATGAAAAAAACTCTCAAGGCTCTGCGTGGTCGACGTCTCGACCGGCTGGTGATCGAGTCCGTGGATCTGAGTCTCTACATTGCCCATGCCGAGATCGATGGTGAGCGCTACCTGATCGCCGACCGGGCGAACGCGGTGCTGAAGACGCGGAACCTCATTGCCATGAAAACGGCGCTCGCTGAACTTGAGGCCGCAGAGTGCGTGCTGATGCAGCGCAGCTCCTACGATGAGATGGTCGGGCAGGGCTTTCAGCCGGCGGATAACTGTCTGGAAGTACCGCTGGGTCCGGGTTTCGAGACGCTGCCGCCCTGGCAGCACTGAGTGGCAGCGCTGAGCGTCTGTCGTCCAAAGTCGGCCGCGATCAAGGCTCCGCTCAGGGATACTGCCGCAGCGTGAGCGTGTTGCCACGCTGCGTGAATTCGATGTACTTGAGAAAGCTCATGCCGAGGAGCACCTCGTTCATCGACAGTCCCGGCGTGATCGCGGCCTCGACGTTGCTCAGGCGGATATCGCCGATGGCCACTTCACCGAGTCGAGTCTGGTAGCTTCGCGTCTGCCCGTTGGCCGTGTTGGTGATGAAAGGGCGGCCGCGCGGCAGCCGGAGCTGCTGCGCCAGCGGCGCGGGAATGGCAACGCCGGTGGCGCCGGTATCGAGGAGGAACACTACCGGCTCGCCGTTGATCGTTCCCGAGCTCACGTAGTGACCCATCCGATTGCGACGCAGCTGGACCTCGCGCACGCCGTTGGCGCCGACAGCCGTCGCGACGTCACGATTCGGATTGCGCTGCCGGTCGAGCACATCGCCAAAGTAGAGCGTCAGCAGCGCCAGGAGCGAGATCCACGCCAGAATCTGCATGCCCGTGCCGAAGCGTCTCTGTTCCTTGTCCGGTTCCATCGCTCGCTTCCTGTCTGACCGCATCCGGGGCGGCGCCTGGAGCTGGCTTCCCCGCTGCCAAGTCTTCTGCCGGGGCTTTCAGGCCCGGTGCAGCGCCTCATCAATCATCGGTGTGAACCTACGAGGTGGAGCCGGCGCTGGTATTATCAAGCCCCCACGCCCGGCCGGGCGTCATAGTGAGCGGTTGCAAAAGCTGCGAGGCCCGTTGAAACGGTATCCAGCGGTAGATAAGAAAAGCGCCGTAGTGAGGACTCGATGACAGCACAGGCATGGCAGGCGCTGAAGCCCAGCGCTCACCTCATCGCCATACTCGATGCGGCGCATCACGTTGAGGAGGCAGAGCTCGATCGCTGTCTGAAGGTCGCCCTCGACGCGCACGGCATCGAGGCCCAGGTGCACCGCTGCGTGCTTCCCATCGTGCGCGATCCGGAGAACCCGCCGGGCGAACCCCTGCGCGCGCTTCTCGATCTTCCCGGCGACACGGCGGTGATTCCGCTGCGCGTCGTCTGGCGTACCTCGCTGCAGGACAAGGACACGCGACCGCGGCCGCGCGATCTGCTCTTCGGCAATCCGAGGCGTCCGGGGCCTGCGAAAGCGATGCGCTTATTGCGCCAGGATCGAGACCGCGCCGTGTGCGTGGCCGGTGCTGCAGCCACGCTCGCCGAGCTTCGCCAGCGGCTCCACGAGCGCCAGGGCGAGCAGAGCACGGAGGCTGATCTGGCGACCTTCATCGCGGCGCAGGCCGGGCTTGCGCTCGACGTGGCAGAGCGGCGCCTGCAGGGCAGCCGCTACAAGGTGCCTCGTCGCGTCGCCAACAACCTGCTTGCCAGCGCCAAGTTCCGCGAAGCGCTCAAGTCCGTGAGCGAGGAGACAGGGCGAAGCATCGACGACCTGCTGGTGGAGTCCGACGCGATCATGCGCGAGCTGATCGCGAGGCCGAAGCCTTTCTGGCTGGACGTGATGGCGCAGCTCAACCACTGGGTCATGCACCTGGGTTACGACGCCGAGGTGGTCATCGATCGCGAGGGCCTCGAGCGCGTGCGGCAGTGGTCGCGCGAGTACCCGACAGCTCTGCTGTGGACGCACAAGACGCACGTCGACGGCTTCGCCATGAACTCCGTGTTCTTCGACAACGACTTTCCCAACCCGCACATTCTCGGCGGCGTGAACATGGCGTTTGCGGGACTCGGCTTCCTGGCCCGCCGTGCCGGCGCGATCTTCATCCGTCGCAGCTTTCAGGACGATCCGCTGTACAAGACCGTGCTGCGCCAGTACATCGGCTACCTCATGGAGAAGCGTTTTCCCCTGTCCTGGGCCTTCGAGGGAACGCGCTCGCGTGTCGGCAAGCTGATGCCGCCGCGTTACGGCCTGCTCAAGTACGTGATGGATGCGGCGCACGCCACGGGTGCGCGCAAGCTGCACATCATCCCGGTCTCGATCAGCTACGACATGATCGGCGACGTGGCGGACTACGCGGCGCAGGAGTCCGGCGCCAACAAGCGACCCGAGAGCCTGAGCTGGTTCATCGGCTACCTGCGTGGTCTGCGCCAGCCGATGGGCAAGATCTACTTCGACTTCGGCGAGCCCGTGGTCCTCGATGAGGTGCCCTCTCCGGAGGACCCGCGTGAGTTGCAGCGAGTGGCCTTCGCCGTTGGCGTGGAGGTGAATCGCGTCTCGCCGATCACGCTGCCGTCGCTGCTGAGCATGGTGCTGCTCGGAGCTGCGCCGCGGGCGCTGACCGCCGATGAACTGAGCGGCGAGATCAACGCCCTGGTCGAGTGGGCGCGCAAGCGCGGCAAGCCGCTGACGCAGAATCTCGAGGAGCAGGACGACGCGCAGATCGACAGCCTGACGGAGAAAATGATCACCTGCGGCGTGCTGACACGCTACGACGACGGCCCCGAGCGCGTGTACGCGATTGCCGCCGAGCAGCACGGTGTCGCCAGCTACTACCGCAACATGGTGATTCACTACTTTCTCAACAAGGCGATCGCCGAGCTCACCCTGGTACACCTGTCGCAGCAGGAGCTGACCGGCGCCGAAGCGTTCTGGAGCGAGGCGGAACGCCTGCGCGATTTCTTCAAGTTCGAATTCTTCTACGCGCCGCGCGAGCAGTTCCACCGCGACATAGACGACGAGCTGTCACGCTACCAGCCTCAGTGGGAGGCAACACTCGACGACCCGCGGGCGGCAGCGTCGCTGTTCTTGCGTTTGCGCCCTCATGTGGCGCACTCGGTGCTGCTGCCGTTCACGGAGGCCTACCGCGTGGTGGCCGACGTGATGGCGCGGCAGCCGGGCACGGTATCGCTGGAGGAAAAGGACTGCGTACAGCAGGCGCTCGCCTACGGGCGCCAGGCCTATCTGCAGCGCCGCATCAGCTCCGAGGCATCGATCGGCCGGCTGTTCTTCAGCAACGGCTATCGTCTGTTCGAGAATCTGAACCTGACCGCTGCCGCCAAGGACACCGAGGCCGAGGCGCACCGCGAGCGGCGCCTGGAGATGGCACAGGCCTTTCGCGATCTGCAGCGCCGTCTCGAGCGTGTGCGCGCCGCTGCCCTGCCGTGACACAGAGGCGGCTCACAGGCCGAGCACGGTCACCGACAGGCCGCAAAGCAGGACGATGCTGCCGGCAATCGCGTGCCCCCAGCGCGCGGAAAACAGTCCGCCGATTCGCTCCGTTCCCCACAGGGCCGCGGTGACTGCCAGCAGCATGGTCGCCACCGTGACCAGCGAATAGACGCCGGCGACGGCGAAGACGCCGATCAGGCTCTCGCGTGCCGCCGGGTACATGAGCACGGGGATCAGCGGCTCGCAGGGGCCGACAACGAAGATGATGAACACGGTCCAGGCGCTCAGGCTGCGCTGCGCTTCGGGTTCGTAGGCATCGACTGCCGTGTGCACATGACTGTGTTCGGCTTCGTGCCGGTGTTCGTGACGGTGCAGCCGGTCGCCATGGCGGTGCCAGTGGCTGTGGGTCCTGTCGCGATAGCCCCGGCGCAGACCCCAGCTCAGGTAAATGATGCCGAAGGCGACCAGGCCCCAGGCGGCGAGATCGCTGCGAAGGCCCTCGAGGAAGGTCAGCGATTCGAGCTGCAGCCCGAGAAGAATGCCGATCGTGCCGAGGATCAGCGAGCCGACGATGTGGCCGAAACCGCAGGCCAGGGTCACGCCGAGCGTACGCCGCGCTGACCAGTTTCGGGCACGGCCAAGGGCCACGAAGGGCAGGTAGTGGTCCGGGCCCAGCAGCGTGTGCACGAAGGCGATGGCGGCTGCGCTGCCGCAGAGGATGAGCAGTGTTGTCGTCAAGATACTGTCGCTCTCAGCCGGGGCGCGCCCTTGCGCGGCGGGCCGCTGCGGCGGCGCTCCGTCCCGAAAGCGCGTGCAGCGTGACGGCGGAGGCCTTGACCGCGCCAGCAGCTGCCGCTGTGTCTACCGGCTCGCAGCCGCTCCGGCGAAGCCGTGTCGCACTCTGTCGATGCGTGGTCGGGTGCTGTGCTCGCGCTCATCGGTGCGAAACAGCGCCGCCATGGTCTCAAGGGCGATGGCCACGGCCGTGCGCTGCTCGTCAAAACCCTCCATCGATGGGAATACGGCGCAGCTTTCGAAGTGGCCGACACCGTCGAGGTAGTCGGCGGTCAGGTGATAGCTCCCCGATGGGAAGACGTGCTTGCGCACACTGCCCTTGCGCAATTGCTCCGCGTCTTCCGAAAACAGCAGGAGGTTCATGCTCCAGGGGGTGGTGAGTACGGCGACGGGGCCGTGCGCCGAATCGCGGAGCGCTGGAACGGCAACCCGCAGCGCGTGGTTATAGCCCGGCAGCGCCTGCAATCGGCTGGCCAGGCGGCGATGAGCGTCAAAGAGCCGCTCGCGCAGGCACGCCAGTTCCGTCTGCCGCCGGGCGCGGGCGTCGTCACGAAGTCTGACGCGCTCCGTATCGTCCAGGGCCATGAACTGGGCAAGTGAGGCATCGCAGCTGGGGCAGCGCCAGTGGCGTGGCAGCTCGCTGAAGCTGGTGCCCGGGGGGATCTGCCACACATCGTCGCCTCGATGCGGATCGTAGACCCACCAGCAAATACCGCACTCGAAACGTGTGGCTTCGTTAAAGCCTGCACCGTGAGCGACAAAGGAACCGTTGACTAGTTGCATGGCCGACCTACCTCCCGGATACCGCTATTGCGGGCAGATACTCCATTTGCCGAAAGCTAGCAGCCTCCGGCTGGGCCCGACATAGTTCTTCGGTACTGCTTTGGCGCGCTGGCCGGCCAAATTTGATCTGGGTCAAAGGATGCATGTGAAAGGGCGTGCCGCGCAGCGCAATAGCCATCCCGATCGCCGCTCAGGCTGCGGTAAGCTTGCCGCAACGAGGAGAAATGCCCGTATGCACCAGCTGAGCCCGCAGGACGCGCAGTTCCTTTACGCTGAAACGGAACACAACCTCACGCACGTGACCAGCGTATCGATTTACGACCCTTCGACGGTGCCCGAGGGACGCACCGTGCGCTACACGGACATCATCCGACACGTGCGCGAGCGTCTGGCCTACAACCCGGTGTTCTTCCGTCGGCTGCTGCGCCTGCCGATGGAAATTGACTATCCCTACTGGGTGGAGGACGAGTACTTCGACCTCGAGTACCACATGCAGCACGGGCGTCTGCCCGAACCCGGTGACTGGCGCCAGTTCTGCATTCACATGGCGCGATACCACAGCCGACCCCTGGACATGAACCGTCCGCCCTGGGAGATCTTCGTGATCGAGGGACTCGACCACGTCGATGGGCTCCCTCCCGGCTGTTACGCCATCGCCACGAAAATCCACCACGCCGCCGTGGACGGCGCCTCGCTGATGAAGTTTTTCGCCAGCCTCGCCGATGCCGACAACCTCGGCACGCCGCTGATCAGGCTCGAGGAGCCGGAGACGGAAGCCGGTGACGTTCCCAGCATGTCGGCGATGCTGTCGCGCGCCGTGCGCAACAATCTGCGCTCGCCGCTGGCCATCGCGCAGACGGTGATGCGCGCGGCGCCGAATCTCGTGCAGGCGGCGCAGGACGTGGTCGCGCGGCGCGAAGGCGACAAGCACCCCGTGCCGCCGACGCGCTTCAACGTCGATCTGTCGCCGCACAAGATGTTTGATGCGCGCGTCGTGCCCCTCGACGATCTCAAGGCGATACGCCGCCTGCATCCCGGCGTGACCATCAACGACGTGGTCCTCGCGATCTGCGCCGGTGGACTGCGCCGCTATCTTCTCGCCCACGATGAGCTGCCGGAGGACTCGCTCATTGCCTGGGTGCCGATCAACGCGCGTCCCAAGGACAGGGACGGCGGTGATCTGCCCGGCAACAACATCGCCGCGATGACGACGCCGATCTTCACCAACGAGGCCGATGCGCTGAAGCGTCTCAAGCGCATCAATCAGGCGACGCTGGCAAGCAAGGAAGCGCGAAGCGGGCTGTCGGCGCGCCTGATGACCGACATCACCCGCCACGTGCCTGCCGCCACGCAGGTACTGGCCAGCCGGTTGATCCTGCGCAGCGGCGCCGCGGCGCGGCTGTGCAACCTGTTCATCTCGAACGTGCCCGGTCCGCAGATTCCCATGTATATGAACGGCGCGCGCATGGTGCGCAGCGTCGGCCTTGCGCCCCTCGCCGACGGCATGGGCCTGTTCATCGGCACGCCGAGCTACGATGGAAAGATGAGCTTCAACGTGATCTCCACGCGCGAAGTGCTGCCCGACATCGAGTTCTTCATGGCCTGCCTCGAGGCTTCGCTGGCGGAACTCACGGCACTGACACGGCACCAGCCCGTCGCTGCCTCACCGCCGGGCAAGCGCACGCAGCGGGCAAGCCCGGCAAAGAAGCGTACCGCGGGCAAGCGCTCGACCGGGGCGGTCAGCGGGACCGCGGCGAAGCGCCGAAGCGCCCGCAGCCCGGCTGCGAGCTCGACCACGGCCAAGGCTTCGGGGCGACGCAAGGCCTCGCCGGCGAAGAAGCCGCGAGCGGAGCGATGACGATCGACGGCTTGAATGGGGTCACGCGGCGGCGCCGTCTCGCTCTTCGCGCTCCCTGTTCCGGGCGTGCCGGCGCAGCCCTGCTCGCGTTCCTGTTCACGTTCATCCCGCTTGCGCCGGCGCAGGCGCAAAACCTGCAGCTCAGCCTGAGCGCCCAGCCGCCGCGCTCCGGTGTGGTCAGCACCGTGCGCGCCGAGGCGTACACATTCCTCGTGTCCTCCGGGCGTACGCTGCGCTTCGCTCGCGCGCAGGGGCGCGAGACGCGACTTCGCCGCGGAGGTGGCTTCCTATGGACGCAGGTCGAGGAGGTCCCGCGCGAAGGCGAGCGCCTCGAGCTTGCGCCGCGGCTGCTCGACGATGGCCGCATCGAGGTGGCGCTTTCCGTCGCGCGCAAGGACGGCGATCGTCTGCAGAGTTTCGAAACGGTGCTGACGGCCCAGCCGGGGGAATGGATCCGACTCTATGGTCCTTCGGCCGTGGGCTCGCGCGGGACGCGCAGCTACAGCACGCGCAGCGTATCGGGCGAGGCGCTCTATCTGCGCGCTGATCCCGAGTCCGCTTATTGAGGCGCGTTTCCGTGGTAGCTGGATCAAAGCAGGGTAGGGGCAGCGCTGTTGCCAGCGATGTTCCTGCTACGAAGGCAGGAGACCGGCGTGCGGACAGCGCAAGGCTGTACCTGCGCGAAGCGACGCGCGAAGATCACCGGCGCGTCGATTCGCTGCCGCTCATGAACCGATTGCTCTCCAGCGACGTCTCTGCGACCGAGTACACGTCTAGCTTGCAGCGCCTGCTGCTTCTGCATCAGCAAATCATCGCCGCGATCAGTCCTCATTGGGAAATGCTGGCCCATCCGCAGCTGCACCCCGAGCAACTGCTCGACGGACTTCACGCCGATCTCGCCGCGCTTGCCTCGATCGATCCTCCCTCGAGCGGCGTGCGTGTGGCCGATGTCGATCGTCCCGTCTGCGCGATGCTGCTGGCGGACGCCTGGGAGGCGCTGGGTGCCTGGTACGTGCTCGAGGGTGCCGCACTCGGCGGGGAGATCATCGCTCGCAAGCTCCGCGAAAATCTTGGCCCCGATCTGCCGCTGGCGCACTTCAGCGGGCGTGGGCGCGAACGCTGGCCGCGCTTCGCGCGTCACCTGGAAGCGCTGCTGACGCCTGAAGTCAGCGATAGCGATGAAGCCGGCGATAAGGTCAGCGATAAAAACCGCAGGCTGCCGAAAGCCGTCGAGGGTGCGCGTCGCGCCTACGTGCTGTGCACCGAAGTGCTCGTCCCTCGCGAAAGCGCGCCCGCGATCAGTTTTTGCCGCTGACCTGCTCCGGCTTCCCGGGGGTGAGGATCAGCACGAAATTGTCCGGGGGCAGGTGTGTATCGAGGGATACGAGCTGGGAGGGGTGCAGCCCCCCGACGTCGCGGAACTCAAGCGTCAGCTGCTGCGCCTTGGCTGCGTCTTCGCTCATGAAGCGGCGAAGCGCCTGAGTGAATTCCAGCCGCGACTCTTCCGTCAGGGCATTGAGCAGCAGGTTGCTCCTACCCTGGAGACTGCGCCCCACGAGCATACGCGCGGCCGTGTTGAGTTCCTTAACCTCGGCCCGGTTGTCGATCACCATCAGCGGCAGTGGGCAGAAAGAAAAAATGCGCTCGTAGCGCTGGAGCAGCACCTGCGCCTGCGTCTGCGCGGCCTTGAGGCTTTCGAACTGCAGTCGCAATTCCTCCTCGCGCACCGCCCATTCGGCGATGAGTTCTTCCTTGTCGAGTTTGGTGGGATCGGTGATGTTTGCCATCGAGTGCTGATCCTGAGTGCTTTACCGTGCGCGGTCCGTGCTGAGGCCTGCTGGCGATTTCATCGCAGGAGACCTTTTGCCCGATGCCACTGCCCGGGATCGTCGACCGGGCTTGCTGCCACAGAATGTAGTTGATTTTTGCCTGCGCGACCTGCCGTTGCCTTCAGGCATCGGCCTCGGCCGCGCCGAGGCCCACGCGCTCGGCGGCCGACGCCACGGATGCGACATTGATGAACAGTACGACCAGGGCCCTCGCCCCATAAGCGGTTTCGCTGTACGGCACGATGCGCACAAGTATGGGGGTGTGGTCCGTTGCCTCGATCGAGAACTCCTGCGACTCCTGCGTGCTGAGCGCCTCGCGAGCCTTCGCAGGCAGCTTCTCAAAGCCGATCTTGCTCGAGAACTCCTCGAGACCGCGGCCGATGTCCGAGTCGCGAAGCTGGTAAATATCGGTGATAGACGGCGTGAAGCGCACGATGTTGATGCGTTCGTCGAGGAAGAGCGTGGGAATTCCCGTGGCCGTGGCCATGGTGTCGAGGTCTTCGTTGACGCGATCGAGGATGCGGATCTTTTCCTGGTACTCGCTGTTGACCGTGTACAGCTCCTCGTTGACGGACTGCAGCTCTTCGTTCGTCGACTGCAGCTCTTCGTTGGAGGCCAGCAGTTCCTCGTTGGTTGCCTGCAGCTCCTCGTTCGAGGCTTCAAGCTCCTCGATGGTGTTCTGCAGATTCTGGCGCGTCAGCGTGAGCTCGCTCTGGAGCACCTCGACCTTGGCGTCCGTTGCATCGCTGGGTCGGTCACTGGCCTCCTGATCCGAAGCGAATTCGACCTCGACGAAGGCAAGAATCTGCATCCCCTGCTGCTGTGGCACGTCGCGCAGCGGAATCAGCTGCAGGCGGTAGAAGCGGTCTTCAGAATCCGTGAGCTTCAGCGGCGCGGACTGGATCGGACGCGTGCTGTTCCCCTCTGCATCGCGTTCCTTCATCAGTCGCAGGAGCGCTGATGCGGCGGTGGCATCCAGCATGCGCGAGGCGTCGAGCGTGGCCTCGCCCTTTGGCAGCTTCAGGAACGGTGAGACATCGCCGAAGATATGCACAACGTCCCGCGAATGCGAAAGAAGAAGGCTCGGTGGCGCGATGCTTTCGATCAGTGTCTGGCGCGCGCGGTCGACGGGGTTGCCGGGATTTCCGTCCCGCCCGCCCAGGGCATGCCGGAGGCGGCCCGTGGAGGCGAGCGTCTTGGGGTCTGTCTGCAGCGCTTCGAGCGACAGTATCGCCGGGCGCAACGCGCGGAAGATCCGCGCCGAGGAGTCGATCACCGTGAAGTCGCGCTGCAGGCGCCCGAGGCTTTCGCTCGAGCCGAGAAAGAGCACGCCGTTGGTGCCCAGGGCGTACTGAAAGCGCTTGAGCACGCGCTCCTGAAGATCGGATTCGAAGTAGATCAGCGTGTTGCGACAGCTGACGAGATCGACCTTGGTGAACGGCGCGTCCGAAATCATGTTGTGACGGGCGAAGATCACCGACTTGCGAACTTCGGGGCGCACGCGCAGCTGATCCCCGGCCTGCTGGAAATAGCGCTTGCGGCGCTCCTCGGACACTTCCGAGCTGATTGACTCGGGGTAGGTGCCCGAAGTCGCCACGTCGAGGTAGGTCTGTTCGAGGTCCGTGGCAAAGATCTTGAGCTCGATGACCTTGCTCGTTTCCTGCAGGCACTCGTCGGCGATCATCGCCATGGTGTACGCCTCTTCGCCCGTACTGCAGCCGGCGACCCAGATGCGCAGCGATTCCCCGGAGCGCTTGCTGGCCACGATCTCCGTCATCGCGGCCTTGAGCGCTTCGAAGGACTCGGGGTCGCGAAAGAAGCTGGTCACGCCGATCAGCGTTTCCCGTCGCAAGGTGTCGAGTTCGTCGGATTCGGTGCGCAGCAGCTGCAGGTAGGCGCCGAGCGTGTTCACGTGCTTGAGGGCCATGCGCCGCTCGATGCGCCGCGCGACTGTCGACTTCTTGTACTCGTCGAAGGGAATGCCCGTGCGCAGGCGCAGCTCGTGCAGCACATCGCCGAGCTTCACCTCGTCGTTGAAATCGCCCGTGTCGGGGTCTGGCAAGGCGCTGATGCCGTCGCGCCGGGCGATGTGGTTGCCCACGCACCTGGCGAGGTGGGCGGCGTTGCCGATGTCGTCGATAAAGCCCGTGGCGATCGCAGAGTTGGGCATGCCGTCGAACTGCGCCGTTTCCGGGCTCTGGGCCAGGCACAGACCGCCCGCGGCATTCACTTCGACCACGCCTCGCGCGCCGTCGCTTCCCGTGCCGGACAGGATTACGGCCACCATGTGTTCGTTGTAGAACCCCGCCGCCGACGACAGGAACACGTCGATCGGGAGGTTGACGACGCCCGAGGGCTTGGGTGCGACGCCAAAGGTCCGCCGGTCGCGCAAGAAGATGTTGAAGCGCGGCGGGATCAGGTAAATGTTGCCGGCCTCGATCTTGGTGCCGTCTTCCACCGTGGTGATCGGGAGATCCGTGTTTCGGCCCAGGAGCTCACCCATCATGCTCTTGTAGTCGGGCGACAGGTGCTGGATGACCACCAGCGCCGTGTTCCGCAGCGCCTCGATGGAGCCGAAAAACGCCTGCAGGGGCTCGAGACCGCCCGCGGACGCGCCGATGGTCACCAGGTAGAAGTCGTCGATTACTTCAACTTCATTCATTTTGTCGGTCCCCTGGCTCACAACGCTGGGCGCTTCTTCGGCGCTTCGCCAATAATTTGCGAAGTTTACTCAGTTCTTGACGGGCCGCACTAGGCCGGAAGTCGTAGAAAGTGACCTGGGGCCGCGCCCGTGGCGGTCAATCGCCGTGCTCAAGGGCCAGCGCCCGCACCAGCAGCTTGCTTGCGAGCATCAGGTCGCTGCTAAGCCAGGCCTCGGCGACGCCCTCGTTGGTCGCGTGCCAGGCGGCAAAGGACTGGCGTGGCGAGATGCGCTCTTCACCGTCAACCACGCTGCGCCGCTTCTCCGGATTGCCCGCCCAGATCACCGCTTCGCCTTTTTCTGCGCGGATCCAGAGTATTTCCATGCGTCCGCTGCCAACGCGACTGACGAAGGTACTGTAGAGGAGCCCGCTGGCGCGGTGGCGAAAGTGGTCGCTCTGGTCGAGATACTTGCTCACGACATTGGTCGAGAACTGGCCGTTGACGGCGCGCGTCGCGGCGAGGCCGGCCAGGACCTCCAGCTCTTCGTCGGCGAGGCTGTCGCCGCGGTGGAGGCAGTTTCCATCGAGACGCACGCAAAGCTCGTCCGCTGCAATCAGCTTGCCGAGGAGTGCCAGCTCCTTCCCGGCTTGCTGCGGGGCGGTGGCGGCGGACACCACCGCCTGCGCACAGTCCTCAAGAAGCTGCTGGCTGGCATTGAAGCGCTCGTGATCCGCGCGCACGCGCGCGTCGAGCAGGCGGCGGGCGAAGTCCTGTTCGACCAGATGGGTGACCGCCACCCGGGCCTCCATGCTGAGCGGCGTCGGATCCACCGCGTGCATCGCCAGCAGACCCCAGAGCTTGCCCATGACCCGGATCGGGAAGGAGGCCGAGGAGCGCACGCCCATGTTGCCCAGATACTCCACGTGGACTGGCGAGACGCTGCGCAGTGTCGACAGCGACAGGTCCGGAGTGTTCTCGGCGGCACCTACGGCGACTACCTCGGTTTCGGCGCCGCGCGTATCGAAGATCAGGCGGAAGGGGTTGTCGATGTAGAGGCGGCGGGCAACCTGCGGAATATCCGAGGCGGGGAAGCGCAGGCCCTGATAGCTGTCGAGCTGACGATCGCTGAACTCGCCGACCACCTCGCCAGAGCCGTCGTCGAGAAAACGATAAAGCATGAGCTTGGGGTAGCCGGTCAGCGCGTGGATGCGCCGCAGCGCTTCTTCCACGAGGATGTTCTCGGCGAGTGCGTGCTCGTTGCGCGTGATCGTTGCCTCCGCTTCCCCCGGGGCTCCGCCAGGCTCTGCCTCGCGGGCCTCGAACTCGACGATTAACTGCTCATCCTCCGCCGTGGCGATCAGCAGGTCGCCCTCGACACCGCGATTGGTGAGCGCTCCGCGAACGAGGAAGTGGCGGCCCTCGAACAGCGGGCGACGGCGGTGTACGAAGTAGCTGCAGTCGTCCTGGAAGTAGTCCTGCAGCGTTGGGCTGGGCGCGGACGGTTCATCGAACCAGCGCGCGAGATTGTTGCTGTGGTGGCTGATACGGAAGTCCCCGGGGCTGGCGATGAACAGGGCACCGACATCCTGAATCCGTCCCGAAAAAGCCAGGGGTTCGCGTTCACAGGCGTCGAGATCGGCATGCGCTTCGATCCGGGTCATGCCTTGCTCGCTCCCGTCTGAGTGATCTTCAGGACGGCCTGCTCCAGGCGCCTCGCCGCGGCTTCGATACGTTCGAGCGCTGCTCCGCTGTCCGGCGCTAGTGCGGCGTCGGCGCGCAGGCTCTGCCAGATCGGCTCGAGCAGCAGCGCCACGTAGTCCTCCAGGCCGGCCTCGCCGAAGCGGTAGATATGCGTTCGCAGCCCGTACTCGAGCGTTCCGAAGAACAGGTCGCGCAGCGGGCGCAGTTCGAGGTCGGGGCGCAGTTCGCCGCGCTCCATGCCCTCGCGCAGAATGCGATCAAGGTGACCGACATAGCTGCGGTTGAGCGCGCGAAGCGGTGACCGTGCCTCGCGTTCGGCGAACTCGAGGTCCACGCCGACGTAGACCTGCAACAGGCGCAGCATCAGCGCGTTGTCGGCGGCGAGCGCGCGTACGTGAGCCAGCGCGAGCGCCTGCAGGCGTGCACGCGTACCCATGACCGTATCGAGAATGCCGGCGGCGCCGGGATTGAGCACCTCGTTGTAAAAGCGGTCGAGGATTCCCAGCATGAGGTCGTTCTTGCTGCGGAAGTAATGAAAGACCGTACCTTCGGAGACGCCTGCGGCGGCGGCGATGCGTCGCGTGGACGTGGCGTGGAAGCCGGTTGTCGCAAACAGGCGGGCGGCGGCATCGAGAATGATGCGTTCGCGTTCTTCCAGGCGCTCGCGCGAGCGCTGGCGCGCACTGTCCCTCATGGCGTGTTCCGATGACCCGATCGGGCGACATTAGCGCGGGTCGAAGAACGCGTAAATATCAAGATTGAGCGACACTTGATATTTATCAAGTGTCGCATAACATGCGGAGCCTTCCCGACACGGCAGGTACACCATGGCAGCGCGCTCGATCCGCATCGGAGGGGCTTCGGGCTACTGGGGCGATGCATCCCTGGCCACGCCGCAGCTCATTACCGGCGGCAGGCTCGACTTTCTCGTCTACGACTACCTCGCCGAGATCACCATGTCGATCCTCGCGCGGGCGCGCGCGGCCGATGCTTCGAAGGGCTATGCGACAGACTTCGTCAGCGCGGCCATGCTGCCGTATCTCCAGGCCATCGCGAAGCAGGGCATTCGCGTGCTCAGCAATGCCGGAGGGGTCAATCCGGAAGCCTGCGCCGAAGCCCTGCGCGAAGCGATCGCCGCGCAGGGTCTCAGTCTTCGCGTGGCCGTCGTCTCGGGAGATGATCTCGTGCAGCGCGCCGGCGAATTCACCGGTGCCCGGGAGATGTTCTCGGGAACACCTTTCCCCGCGCCCGAGCGGATTGCGAGCATGAACGCCTACCTCGGCGCTTTCCCGATCGCGGCGGCGCTCGATGCCGGCGCCGATATCGTGGTTACCGGACGCTGCGTCGACAGCGCCGTGACCCTCGGTGCCTGTATCCACGCCTTTTCCTGGCAGCCTGACGATCTCGACCGCCTCGCGCAGGGCAGTCTCGCCGGTCACATTCTCGAGTGCGGCACGCAGGCCACGGGCGGCAATTTCACCGACTGGGAAGAGCTGGGCGAGCGTCTCTTTGATGCCGGCTACCCGATCGCCGAGGTCGAGGCCGACGGTCGCTTCCGCGTGAGCAAGCCCGAAGGCAGCGGTGGCGTGGTCAGCGTCGCCACCGTTGGCGAACAGATGCTGTACGAAATCGGCGATCCGGCGGCCTACGCGCTCCCCGACGTCATCTGCGACTTCAGTACCGTGAAGCTGGAGCAGGAAGCGCCGGATGTCGTGTGCGTCAGCGGCGCTCGCGGCCGCGGCGTTCCGGCGACGCTCAAGGTCTGCGCCACCTGGGCCGACGGCTTTCGCGCCGGCCAGCTTTGGACCATGTACGGCCGTGATGCGGATCGCAAGGCGCGCCATCTTGCCGAGGGGATATTTCGGCGCACGGACGAGCGCCTCGGTGCCCTGGGGTTGCCGCCGCTCAGCGAGCGCAGCTTCGAGGTGCTCGGCAGCGAGACACACTTCGGCGCGGCGGCCCGCGACCTTTCCCCGCGCGAGGTCGACCTGAAGGTTGCCGCGCGCCACCCGAGCGCCCAGGGCATCGGCGTGTTTCTCAAGGAAATGGTCGGGCTTGCCCTGACCGCACCGCCCGGTCTGACCGGCTTCGCCGGCGCACGGCCCAAGCCGACGCCCGTGGTGCGTCTGTTCTCCCTGCTCGTCGAGCGCGAGCGCGTGCCCGTGCGCGTTGAGATCGACGGCATGACCGTGGATTACCGCGACGCGGCAGGGGCTGCGGCTGCGCTGCCAGGCGAAGGCCCGGGTGTTCGCGCCGAGGCGCCATTGCCCGACGTCGCCCAGCGCGGAGCAGAGATGGTCGAGGTGCCTCTCGAAGCTCTCGCCGTCGCGCGCAGCGGCGACAAGGGCGACAAGGCGAACATCGGCATCATGGCCCGCCACGCCGACTTCCTGCCGTGGATCGCCCAGCACTTCACGGCAGAGGCCGTCGCCTCCTTTTTTGCCCATTTTCTCGCGTCGACGGGCCCGGGAGCCGTCGAGCGCTTCTATCTGCCGGGCACGCATGCGCTCAACTTCCTCCTCCACGACGTGCTCGGCGGCGGCGGCATCGCCAGCCTGCGCGCCGATCCCCAGGGCAAGGGCTATGCCCAGCTCCTGCTGTGCGAAAGCCTTGCCCTGCCACGCGCCCTGGCCGAGGCGCACGACCTTCTCTCACCGCGCACCGCGCAAAAGCGAGGCTGAGCGCCCATGTTCCTGACCGGCAGTCCCTTTCGCTCCGCCATAAACGCGGCCGATGAGCGCTTTGCGCGCAACCGCGAGGCGCACCTCGCGCTGATCACGCATATGAACGAACTCCTCGAGCGCGCCAGCACGCTGTCCGACGCCGCGCGCCCGCGTTTCGAGAAACGCGGTCAGCTGCTGCCGCGCGAGCGGCTCGCAAGGCTCCTCGATCCCGGGGCTCCTTTTCTCGAGATCGGCAACATGGCCGGTTTCCTCGTCGACGACAGCAATCCCGATACCTCCGTACCCGGTGCCACGCAGATTGCAGGTGTCGGTTATATCAGCGGCACGCGCTGCATGGTCCAGGTCGATGACTCGGGCATCAACGCCGGCGCCATGACGCGCACCTCGACGCACAAGGGCCTGCGCAGCATGGACATCGCCCTGCAGCAGAAGCTGCCGCTGGTCCACCTGGTGGAGAGCGCCGGTGCCAATCTGCTCGGCTACGAAGTGGAGATGTGGATGGCCGGCGGCGGGATTTTCGCGCGCCTCGCGCGCTTGTCCGCGGCGGGCCTGCCGGTGATCACCGTGCTTCATGGCGCCAGCGCTGCCGGCGGCGCCTACATGCCCGGCATGAGCGACTACGTGATTGGTGTAAAGAACAACGGCAAGGCCTACCTCGCCGGTCCGGCCCTGCTCAAGGCGGCGACGGGCGAGATCGCCGACGACGCGGAACTCGGCGGCGCGGCCATGCACGCCAGCGTCACCGGCCTGGTCGAATACCTCGCCGAGGACGACGCCCACGGTCTGCAGATCTGTCGCGACCTGCTTGCGCGCCTGGACTGGGATCGGCGCTGCGCGCGACCGCTTCCGCAGACCTTCGATGAACCGGCCTATTCCCCCGAGGAGCTGCTTGGCGTCGTGCCCGTCGACTACCGCCAGCCCTACGACGCGCGCGAAGTCGTGGCGCGGATCGTCGACGGTTCGAGCTTTCTCGAGTTCAAGGCGGGCTTCGGCGTGACGCTGCTGTGCCTGCAGGCGTCGATTCACGGTATCCCCGTGGGCATCCTGTGCAACAACGGCCCCATCGATCCCGACGGCGCCGCCAAGGCCGCGCAGTTCATCCAGCTCTGCGACCAGTCCGATACGCCGCTGCTGTTTATCCAGAACATCACCGGTTACATGGTCGGCACGCGCTACGAGCAGGCGGGCATGATCAAGCACGGCTCGAAGATGATCCAGGCCGTGACCAACGCCCGCGTACCACGCCTGACGCTAATGGTCGGCGCCAGCTTCGGAGCCGGCAACTATGGCATGTGTGGCCAGGGCTACGACCCCGATTTTCTGTTTTCCTGGCCGAACACACAGATCGGCGTCATGGGCGGCGAACAGGCGGCGAAGACCATGTCCGAGGTTTTTCGCGCCGGCGCTGCGCGCAAGGGTCTGGAGGTGGATGAGGCCATGCTTGCCGAGCAGGAGGCGCGGGTGATCGCCCACTACGATCGCCAGAGCGGCGCCTTCTACACATCGGGACGCATGCTCGATGACGGTCTCATCGATCCGCGCGACAGCCGTCGCGTCATCGGCGAGGCGCTGCGCATCTGCTGGGAAGCCCGCCACCGTGAGGTGCGCCCCAACGCCTTTGGCGTGGGGCGCATGTGATCATCATCAGTCCGGACACAGCGAGGAACGTCGCATGCTGCCGCAGGTAAGGGAGCTGGAGCTCGAGGCGCAGGGCGAGACCCTGACGATCTGGTTCAATCGACCCGAGGCACGCAATGCCCTGTCCGCCACGATGGCGGACGAACTGGCAGCGGTCCTCGAAGTGCTCCCGGGCGAAGCCTTTCGCTTTGTTGTGCTGCGCGGGCGCGGCGGCAGTTTCTGCTCCGGGGGCGATCTGAAGATGTTCCGCGAGGTCTTCCAGGCCGGCGTGCCGCGCGAGGACATCGTGGCCGCCAATGCCGACTTCGGGCGCCTCATGAGCGCGATCCGCGCCTTGCCGCAGCTGTTCGTGGTGGTGATCGAGGGCGCCGCGATGGCGGGTGGCCTGGGCATTGCCTGCCTCGCCGATGTGGTCATCGCCGCCGCCGATGCGCGCTTTGCGCTCACGGAAGTAACCCTCGGTATCCCGCCGGCGCAGATCACGCCGGTGGTCATCCGCCGCGTTGGCGCCTCGCAGGCGCGTCGCCTGCTGCTGACGGCGCAGCGCTTCGATGGCGTGGAGGCCGGGCGTCTTGGCTTTGCGCACTTCGTCGAGGCCGACAGCGACGCCCTCGAGGCGCGTCTGCGGCACATTCTGGAGGACGCGCGACGGACGGCGCCGGGGGCCGTGGCGCTGACCAAGCAGATCATTGCCGCGAGCGCCGAACTCGAGGAGCAGGAGCTGGTGCGCTTTGCCGCCGAGCGCTTCGCCGACGCCATGCTCGCCGAGGAGGCTCGCGAGGGCATGCAGGCCTTCGCGCAGAAGCGCGCGCCACACTGGGCCGCGCGCGATACGGATCCGGGAGCACAATGATGACGCGCAGCTTTGACAGCGTACTGGTGGCCAACCGCGGCGAGATCGCCGTGCGCATTCTCCGCAGCGTGCGCGCCGCCGGTTACCGCGCCATCGCCGTGTACTCCCAGGCCGATGCGCAGGCGCCGCACGTGGCGCTCGCCGACGAGGCGGTGCTGCTGGGGCCGGCGCCCGTACGCGATTCCTACCTGAACAGCGAGCGCATCCTCGACGCGGCGCGACGCAGCGGTGCGCAGGCGATCCACCCGGGCTACGGCTTCCTGTCGGAGAACGCGGTGTTCGCCGCGGCCTGCGAGGCCGCCGGCCTCGTGTTCATTGGTCCCTCGGCCCAGGCCATTGAACTCATGGGCAACAAGGCGGCCGCCAAGCGGCGCATGCTCGAGGCCGGCGTGCCCTGCGTTCCGGGCTACCAGCAGGCGAACGCCGACGACGCCGCACTGATCGCAGCGGCGCAGGAGATAGGGCTTCCGCTGATGGTGAAGGCGGCAGCAGGCGGCGGCGGGCGCGGCATGCGTCTGGTCACGGACTTCGATGCGTTGCCCGCCGCCCTCGAGGCGGCGCGCTCCGAGGCCAGCAATGCCTTCGGCAGCGGCGAGCTGATTCTCGAGAAGGCTGTGCAGCGGCCGCGTCACGTCGAGGTGCAGGTTTTCGGCGATCACGGCGGAGAGCTCATCCACCTTGGCGAGCGCGACTGCTCCGTCCAGCGGCGCCACCAGAAGGTGGTCGAGGAGGCGCCCTGTCCGGTGATGACCGCGGAGCTGCGTCGCGCCATGGGCGATGCCGCCGTCGCCGCGGCGCGCAGCATCGACTACGTGGGGGCCGGGACCGTGGAGTTTCTTCTCGACGAGAGCGGCAACTTCTACTTCCTGGAGATGAACACGCGCCTTCAGGTTGAGCACCCGGTCACCGAATGCATCACGGGCCTCGATCTCGTCGACCTGCAGCTGCGCGTGGCCCGCGGCGAACCGCTCGGTCTCCGTCAGGAGGACGTCCGCCTGTGCGGGCATGCGATCGAGGTGCGCCTCTACGCGGAAGATGCCGACAAGGATTTTCTGCCGGCGACCGGGCGCGTGGAGCGCTGGCTCGCGCCCTGCGGCGCCGGGCTTCGCGTTGATCATGGCCTGTGTGACGGCCTCGAGATATCGCCCTTCTACGACCCCATGCTCGCCAAGATCGTGGCTTCTGGCCCGGACCGCGAGACGGCCCGTCGCCGACTGCTGCGGGCGCTGAACGATACGGTGCTGTTCGGCGTGACCACGAACCGCGAGTTTCTCATCGACGTGCTCGGGCGGGACCGTTTCGCAGCCGGCGAGGCGACCACGGCCTTCCTGGCCGAGGAATTCACAGGCGCCGTGTCCACGGTGCGAAGCGGTGCTGAAGATCGCGCGCTCGCTGCGGCACTGCAGATGCGCCATCTCGCCACCGCGGCGGCGCAGGCGCGCGTGTCAGGTTCCGAGGCCGTTCTCGGCATGCGCCGCCTGCCGGCGACTTTTCTTTATGATGTGGGCGACGACGAGGTGCTGCTGCAGGTCACGCAGCTTGCCGCTGACCGCTTCGAGGTGAGCTGCGCCGATGCGGTCACCCGCGTCGCGGTTCTCAGCGAAGGGCGAAAGGGTCTGCTGCGCGTCGACGTCGACGGAATCCAGTACACGGTTCACGTGCACTTCGCCGGCGACGCGGAGGTGGCGCTTCAGTGGCGGGGGCGCAGCTTCCGCTTCAGCAATCGCCTCGACATCGACCGCAGCGCCGCCGACGCTGCGGCCTCGGGCGCGGTTCTCGCGCCCATGCACGGGAACCTGCTCGCGCTGCGTGTCTCCGTTGGCGATCGCGTCGAGCGCGGAGACGACGTCGCCGTCATCGAAGCCATGAAGATGGAGCATCGCCTTACGGCGCCCGCGTCCGGAGTGGTTGCTGCGGTTCACGGTGCCGAGGGCGATCAGATCGCCGCCGGCGCGGTGGTCATCGAAATCGAGGCCGAGAGCTAGCCCGGCCCATCGAGCTTCGCCTGGCGGCTGCCTTACGCGACAACTCCCGTCGGCCCGTGCGCGTCGCAGTACCGTCGATCGCCACCGCCGATCGCCGCGCTCAGCGGCTGCTGAGCTGATCGTTCCAGACCGCGGCGTCGGGTTCGTTGAGCAGGCCAAGAAGGAAGCCAAAGGCACTGTCGACGTCCGCCACGCGGTCCGCCGACAGGCTCTCGGCGCCGGTCTGGCGCAGTTCGAGGCAGTAGCACTGGGGTATCTCGTCGCGCCTGCCGAGCGTCGACAGCGTGTGCAGAACGTCCTGCGGTGTGACACCGCTGTCCGACGAGGTGATGCGATGACCGGATTCGTGCGGCAACGGAAAAAAGCGATAGGGGTCGCGCAGCGACGCGGCATCGGCGATGAACACGGCCAGGTCGCTCTTCTTCAGATCCAGTGCGTGTTCGATGCGCAGCTGCGCATCGCCTACCAGCGTGAGCCACCAGCGCTCGTGGATGGGATGCTCACGACAGCGCCGAAGCAGCGCCTGAGCGGCCGACTCCTTTCCGCTCCTGCCGCCTCCGCTGGCAAAGACAAGTACGTTGGGCGAACTCATGGGGCTCATTATCCGCCGATATCCGCTGAACGAGTATTGCGCCGGGGCGCTTCGCGCAGTTCGCCCTTAGCAGCCCTGATTGTATGACAGCTTTATGTCTGTGGGCGAGCCACCGAGACGTGCGCGGCGGCGAAAAACCAAGTAATGCAAAGGGTCTTATAGTTGACTAAAATACTCGGTCTAGCACCCGGCGCCGTCTTTGGTCGTCGGAACGGGCGACACGAGGGATCCTCCCATGCGACTGACAACCAAGGGGCGCTATGCCGTCACCGCGATGCTCGACCTTGCGCTCAACGAGTCTCGCGGGCCCATACGCCTGGCGGCGATTTCCAAGCGTCAGGGTATCTCGCTGTCTTATCTGGAACAGCTCTTTGCCAATCTCCGCCGCGAGGGGCTGGTGCGCAGCGTTCGGGGTCCCGGTGGTGGTTATCGTCTGCGCCGTGATGCAGCGGCGATCAGTGTCGCCGAAGTGATCGGCGCGGTGAACGAGGACACGGATGCCACGCGCTGCCGTGGCAAGGGCGGCTGCCAGGAAGGCGAGATCTGCCTGACGCACCACCTGTGGATGGACCTGTCCGACCAGATTCATGCTTTTCTCGACGACATCAGTCTCGCCGACCTGGTGAGGCGCAGCGAGATTCGCGAGATTTCGGAGAAGCAGGTCGGGCGAGTGAAGGGCGCCGACTTCAGCGCCGATCCGAACGAAGGCGAACAAATTCTGATACGCACGGCCTGAAGGGCCGGCGCGCACGCAAGGACTACACCATGACTCAGGACGTAATCGATCATCGCATCGAGAAAGAGTACGCCGCGGGATTCATCACCGACATCGAATCCGACACGCTGCCTCCGGGCCTCGATGAGGATGTCATCCGCTTCATTTCTACGAAAAAGGGCGAGCCCGAGTGGCTTCTTGAGTGGCGCCTCGAGGCCTACCGCGAATGGCTGAAGATGAGTCCGCCGAAATGGGCGCACGTGCACTACCCGGAAATCGACCACAACGCGCTGTCCTACTATTCCTCGCCCAAGAACATGAAGGATGGCCCGCAGAGCCTCGACGAGGTCGACCCCGAGCTGTTGGCTACCTACGAGAAGCTCGGCATCCCGCTGCACGAACAGGAAATGCTCGCCGGCGTTGCCGTCGACGCCGTCTTCGACTCCGTGTCTGTGGCGACGACCTTCCGCGAGAAGCTCGCCGATGCCGGCGTGGTTTTCTGTCCTATCTCGGAGGCCGTCCACTCCTACCCCGAGCTGGTGAAGAAGTATCTCGGCAGCGTGGTGCCGCGGCGGGACAACTACTACGCGGCGCTCAACAGCGCGGTGTTCAGTGACGGATCTTTTGTGTACATCCCCAAGGGCGTTCGCTGTCCCATGGAGCTGTCCACCTACTTCCGGATCAACGAGGCCAAGACCGGTCAGTTCGAGCGCACGCTGATCGTCGCCGACGAAGGCAGCCACGTCAGCTATCTCGAGGGCTGCACCGCGCCCATGCGCGACGAGAACCAGCTCCACGCCGCCGTGGTGGAACTGGTGGCGCTTGATGACGCGCAGATCAAGTACTCGACGGTTCAGAACTGGTACCCCGGTGACTCCGAGGGCCGCGGCGGCATCTACAATTTCGTCACCAAGCGCGGTGTCGCACACAACCGCTCCAAGATTTCCTGGACGCAGGTCGAGACCGGCTCGGCCGTGACCTGGAAGTACCCCAGCTGCGTGCTGCGCGGTGACGACAGCGTCGGTGAGTTCTACTCCGTGGCCCTCACCAACAATTTCCAGCAGGCCGACACGGGCACCAAGATGATCCATCTCGGCCGCAACACGAAATCGACCATCATCTCCAAGGGCATCTCCGCCGGGCGCAGCTCGAATGCCTACCGGGGCCTGGTGCGCATGAGCCCGCGCGCGCACGGCGCGCGCAACTACACGCAGTGCGATTCGCTGCTGATCGGAGACAAGTGCGCGGCGCACACCTTCCCCTACATCGAGAGCCGCAATCCCGGCGCCGTGGTCGAGCACGAGGCGACGACGTCCAAGGTCAGCGACGATCAGATGTATCTGTGCCAGCAGCGCGGTCTCGACGCGGAAAAAGCCGTGTCCATGATCGTCAACGGATTCTGCAAGGAAGTATTTCGCGAGTTGCCCATGGAGTTTGCGGTCGAGGCCGGCAAGCTTCTCGAGGTCAGTCTCGAAGGGTCTGTGGGCTGATGGCCTGCCCGTGGGACAACAGCCTGCCCCGTGCAGGCGCACAAGGAGTCGCCGAACAATGTTGAAGATAGACAACCTCCACGCCCGCGTCGACGGCAAGGACATTCTCCGTGGCCTGGACCTGGAAGTCGCCGCTG
>JAZBOX010000122.1:0-2258 GCA_036351355.1 Halieaceae bacterium | reverse complement strand
CCACGGCGTGCGAGCGGTCGCCGCGCGGGATCATCAGCCGATGGTCATCGATCTTCTCCAGCAGCCCGAGTGCCTGCATGTCGTCGACGATTTTCTGCCGTGCGTCGAAGCGGTCGAGACCGCGATAGGCCTCGGGCGCGGCCTCGCTGATACGCGCGTCGGCGTCGAGAATGTTGATGAGCTCGAGGCCGTGACGCTCGCCCATGGCGTAGTCGTTGAAGTCGTGGGCCGGCGTGATCTTGACGCAGCCGGAGCCAAAGTCGGGGTCGACGTAGTCGTCCGCGATGATGGGGATATCGCGCTCACACAGGGGCAGGCGGATGCGCTTGCCCACGAGGTGAGCGAAGCGCGAATCCTCCGGGTGCACGGCCACGGCGCTGTCGCCGAGCATGGTCTCCGGGCGCGTGGTCGCCACGGTGAGATGGCCGCTGCCGTCGCTCAGCGGGTAGCGGAAGTGCCAGAGATGGCCGGCTTCCTCTTCGGCGACGACCTCGAGGTCTGATATCGCGGTGTGCAGTGCCGGGTCCCAGTTCACGAGGCGCTGGCCGCGGTAGATCAGGCCCTCGCGGTGCAGGCGGATAAAGACCTCCTGTACCGCGCGGGACAGGCCCGCGTCCATGGTGAAGCGCTCGCGCGACCAGTCCAGCGAGGAGCCCAGGCGGCGCAGCTGACGCGTGATATTGCCGCCGGATTCCGCTTTCCACTGCCACACGCGCTCGATGAAGGCCTCGCGCCCCAGTGTGTGGCGGTCGCTGCCCTCGGCCTGCAGCTGCCGCTCCACGACCATCTGCGTGGCGATGCCCGCGTGATCCGTGCCAACCTGCCAAAGGGTCTCGCAGCCGGCCATGCGGTGATAGCGGATCAGGGCATCCATGATGGCTTCCTGGAAACCGTGCCCCATGTGCAGGCTGCCGGTCACGTTGGGCGGCGGAATCATGATGCAGTAGGGATCGCCCCCCGGCCGCGGCGCGAAATAGCCGCTCTTTTCCCAGTGCTCGTACCAGCGGCGTTCGATGTCTGCGGGTTGGAAGGTCTTGTCCATGCGCTGCGGTTTCCGGTGCTCGGGCGGGCTGCAAAGGGCGCGGATTATACGCCGCCGATATCGTGTTTTTCCAACGCGAAGCCGCGTTCGCGGTAGAAGGTCCAGGCGGCGCGCAGGGCGTCCAGGCTGCGCGGGTCGCGAGTCACGACCTCGGCGACGCGATGGAAACGCGGAAAAAAGGGCGGTACGCGCAGGTCGAGATTGATCAGCAGGTCATCGTGCCGCTCGGGTTCCTGGCCCCAGCCGATCTCCACACGCTCCGCGTCCGCGCCGCCGGCGAGCGCGTGCGGCAGGAAGCTGTCCGGACGGAAGGTCCACAACAGCGTATCCATCGCCTCTGCCTGCTCGCGATCCGCGCAGTGGATGAAAATATCGTGGCCGCGCTGGAAAGCCTTGTCGGCGAGCCGCGCCGCCACGTGCAGACGCTGGTCGGCCTGCTCGGAGGCGACCACGTAGAAGCCGACGCGGGTCACTGCGCGCCGGCACGCTCTTGCAGGTAGCGCAGCAGCAGCGACACGGGTCGCCCGGTCGCGCCCTTGGGCGAACTGTTCCACGCGGCACCGGCGATATCGAGGTGGGCCCAGGGGTACTTCTCGGCGAACTGGGCGAGGAAGCACGCCGCGGTCACGCTGCCTGCCTCGGGACCGCCGATGTTGGCCAGGTCGGCGAAGTTGCTGTTCAGCTGCTTGCGGTAGTCGTCCCACAGCGGCATGCGCCAGGCGCGGTCGTGGGTGTCGCGTCCGGCCTGCAGCAGCTGCTCGGCAAGGGCGTCGTTGTTCGCGTACAGGCCGCTGGCGTGGGAGCCCAGCGCCACCACGCAGGCGCCGGTGAGGGTGGCGATGTCGATCACCGCCGCGGGCTTGAAGCGCTCGGCATAGGTCAGGGCATCGCAGAGCACCAGGCGGCCCTCGGCGTCGGTATTGAGTATCTCGATGGTCTTGCCGGCCATGGACTTGACCACGTCGCCCGGCTTGGTCGCGCGTCCGCTGGGCATGTTCTCGGCGGCGGCAATGATGCCGACCACGTTGATGGGCAGGCCCAGCTCGCACACGGCGTGCAGCGTCCCGAGCACGCTGGCGGCGCCGCACATGTCGAATTTCATCTCGTCCATCTTCGCGCCCGGCTTCAGCGAGATGCCACCCGTGTCAAAGGTGATGCCCTTGCCGACCAGCACCTGCGGCGCCTCGCCCCGCTTGCCGCCCTTGTACTCCATGAT
>JAZBOX010000121.1:0-103822 GCA_036351355.1 Halieaceae bacterium | reverse complement strand
TACGCCTACGCCGGCCAGACTTACCGCGGCTGCTCGTCCGCGTACGTCGAGAGCTACCTCGGCTACGAGTTCCCGGCATCGTCTAACGGTCTGATCAATGACTACAACGAGACCAAGGGCAAGTACGACGGTTATTCGGGCTACTTCGAGCTTGGCTATGCCTTCAGCGAAGAGTTCGACGTGACGGCCGGGGTGCGCTATCAGCGCGACCATCGCGACTACTCGAACGAGCGTCTGCCCGATCTCGGCGGATCGATTTTCTCAGGCGGTGTGCAGGGTGTGTCGCCAACGCCGGACGGGGCTCTTTCGGACTCGCAGAGCTGGAATGAAACGACCTTCCGGTTGGCCGCCAACTGGCGTCCGAACGACGATACGCTGTTCTTTGCGTCGGTCGCCACTGGGTACAAACCGGGCGGGTACGACACCTACGGCTTCGAGAACATCGCTACTGGTGAAGCGACAGACGGCGAAGCGCTGCTCGGCGTCGATCGTCCCGCGGATTTCGATGAGGAAACGGTCACCTCCTACGAGGTGGGCTACAAGAGCACGCTGGCCGACGGTCGCGTGCAGCTCTCGCTCACCGGTTTCCTGTATGAATACAAGGATCTGCAGTCCTTCTTCACGCAGACCAACCCCAACGGAGGCGGCTTCCAGACTATCGCTGGTAACGTTGGCACCCTCGATGGCTGGGGCAGCGAGGTCGAGATCAATGCCGCCCTGACGGACAATATCAGCCTTCGCTTTGGCGGATCCTGGCTCGATTCCGAGGCCAATGACGTGCAGGCATTCTGCGGCGCGGCCGTGGATCTCGGCGCCACGGAAGACGCCTGCGAGGGTGAGCAGCTGCCCCTGGCACCGGAGTTCACCGCCTTCGCCGTCCTCAATGGGCGAATCCCGATGGGCGCCGGTGAACTCTTCGGCAATCTGGCCTGGTCCTGGGAAGACGACATGCGCGGCGACTGGATTCCGCCGAGCCTGGCGGAGCAGGTCATTCCGACGATCGATCAGACCGACATCATCATCGGCTACCAGACCGACGACTGGGTGATCAGCGGCTATGTTGAAAACATCTTCGACAACACCTGGTCCGACGGCACCTTCGGTGAGGACTTTGACGGCTCGCCCTACCCGCAGTATGTCTTTGGCCCTGCGCGGCCGCGCACGGCGGGCGTTCGCGCCAGCTACTCGTTCTGATCCCGTTTCGCGTTCTGTCCACTCTGGCGCGCTGCCTCCCGACTTCCGGGGCAGCGCGCCATCGCTCCGCGGCACCTCCTAGCGCCGCCCCGCAAGCGGTCATCGTCGCATAGCTACCTCTCCCGTCATCGCCGTCCTTCTCGTCTATCTCGGCGCGATGCTGGCGATTGGCGTATGGGCTCGGCGCAGCCACGATTCGGCCGCCGGGTATTTCCTTGCGGGCCGCCGCCTGCCCTACTGGGTGGCGGCCTTCAGCATGAACGCCACAGGCGAAAGCGCCTGGCTGCTGCTCGGTCTCTCGGGCGTGGCGTATCTGACCGGGATGCAGGCGCTGTGGGTGGTCATCGGCGAGACCGTGGGCGTGGGCCTTGCCTGGTTTTTCGTGGCCCGGCGCCTGAACGCCGAGTCGCGCGATAACGGCAGCATCACCGTACCGGACTTCCTTGCCACGCGCTTTCCGGATCGCGGCCGCGCGATCCGCTACCTGAGCGTTGCCATTATTCTTTCCATGGCCTGCGCCTACGTCGCCGCGCAAATGCTCGCCACGGGAAAGGCATTCAACATCTTTCTCGGCTGGAACTTCAGCACCGGTGTCTGGGTGGGCGGCATGGTTACCGTCGCCTATACGGCCTTCGGCGGTTTCAAGGCCGTGGCCTACACCGACGCCGTACAGGCCATGCTGATGCTCTTCGCACTGATCGCCGTGCCCGTGGCCGGCATCGACGCCGTTGGCGGCGTCGGCGAGATGCTTGAGGGCCTTCGCGATGTGGACCCGGCGCTACTGCTGCCCTGGCCCGGTGACGACGGTAGCTGGCTGGCCATTGCCGTCATCGCCAGCGGTCTTGCCGTGGGGCTGCCGTTCCTGGGCGTGCCACAGCTGCTCGTGCGCTTCATGGCGATCCGCAGCACCGAGGAAATACCCAGGGCCGCGGGCGTGTCCATCGTGGTGATTCTGCTCTTCGACGCCGGCGCCGTGGCGACGGGTCTCGTCGGTCGCGTGCTGTTTCCCGACCTCGAGGATGCGGAAACCGTACTGCCGACGCTGGCGCAGAGCCTGTTCCCCCCGTTGCTTACCGGCGTGATCGTCGTTGCGGTGCTCTCCGCGGTGATGTCGACCGTGAGTTCGCTGCTGAACCTGGCCTCCTCGGCGATCGTCCACGACGTCGTCCGTCACCTGCGTCGCCCGGAATCCGGCAGCAGGAACGAGGCATCGATCGGGCAATGGGTCACGCTCGGGCTCGGCATCGCGGGCTGCCTCATCGCCCTCGTCCAGGAGGGCTTCATCTTCACCCTTGTGCTCTTCGCCTGGAGCGGCCTCGGCGCAGCCTTCGGCCCGGTCATCCTGTGCACGCTGCATTGGCGTGGGACGACCTCGCAGGGAGTCCTGGCGGGGATCGCTGCGGGCTTCGCTACCAGCATTCTCTGGGTTGTCGGCCCCAAGGACGCGGCCTTCGACCTCTACGAGATGGTCCCCGCTTTCTTCGCCGGGCTGCTGGCCACCATCGTTGTCAGCCGGATTTCACGACGTCGCGGGTTGGATCCTTGAGGCAGAACGCGACTTAAGAACTAGAGCCAGGGCGACGGTGAGTTGCGACACTCACGCACGAGCGCCATCGTCAAGCTCTGTGTGAACGCATCATGAAGCGAATACTCGCTCCCGACGGCACGCCAGACCGATCGGGACAGCGTAGCGCCGTCTCCCTCGACTTTCCCCGCAGGATGCCTCGCGATCCCGCCAGGGCCCTTCTCGGCTGCCTCGCTCTCGCCGCCCTGGGTTCAGCGTCGCCAACGCTCGGCGCCGTCGAACTGCCTTCGGGACTGCAGAATCATGACGCCGTCATGCTGCTGATCGATCCGGCAACGGGCGGGATCCTGAGTGCCAACGAGGCCGCCGATCGCTTCTACGGCTACGCGCCGGGCCAGCTTGAGTCGATGCGCATCCAGCAGCTCAACTCGCTGACAGAAGCGCAGGTGCAGGAGGAAATGAAGCTGGCGAGCGAGGAGGCGCGCGAGTACTTCGTGTTCCGACACCGGCTGGCCGACGGCGCCGTACGCAGCGTGGAAGTTCGAAGTTCGCCGATGCCCGTCGATGGCAGCACGGCCCTGTTGTCAGTGATCACCGATGTAAGCGACCGCGAGCAGATGGCCGAGGCACTGGGCCACCTCCAGGCGCACCTCGAAGAGACGATCGCCGAGCAGACGCTGCAGCTGCGCCGCTCTTCCGAGCTTCTTATGGCGACCCTCGCTGTCGTTGCCCTTGGCGCCCTAGTCGTGATCTCGGGCCTGTGGCGCTCGCGGCGGCGGATTCTGCATACCGAGGCCGAGGTAGAGGCCCAGCGCCAGCGCCTCGAGAACGTGATCCGCGCCACCGATATCGGCACCTGGGAGTGGAATCTCGTCAGCGGTCGGGTCTCCGTCAATACCCGCTTCTGGACCTTGCTCGGGCGCGGGGAGCTCGATTCCGAGGCGGCTACGATCGAGGATCTCGCGGCGCTGGTCGTACCCGATGACCTCGAGGAGTCGCAGGCCACGCTGATCGCGCACCTGCGAGGCGAGACGGCGTACATCAATCATGAACTGAGGGTCACCCACGCAGACGGTCACTGGATCTGGCTCCGCGTGCGCGGCAGCGTGGTGCGTCGTGACAGCAGCGGCCGTGCCCTGATCCTCGCCGGCGCCACGCGCGATGTCACCAGCCTTCGCAACAGCAAGGACCACCTGTACCAGCTGGCCAACTACGACGCGCTCACGGGCCTGCTCAACCGCTCCGCCTTCCTCGGCCGGCTCCGCGGCGCCATGGAGAGCGCGAAGGAAAGCAAGCGCCGGCTTGCGGTGGTGTTTGTGGATCTCGATGACTTCAAGCCGATCAACGATCGTTACGGCCATGAAATTGGCGATGAGGTGTTGGTAAAGGTCGGCAAACGCATGCTCGAAGCGCTGCGCGATACGGACGTGATCGCGCGCATCGGCGGCGACGAATTTGTCGCCCTGATCACCGGCATTGAGGAAAGTTCGGACGCGCTGGCGGTGTATCAGCGCCTGCTGTCCGCAGCCTCGGAAACACTGCTCATCGAGAACCAGCGGATTTCCCTTGGCGCGAGCATGGGCACTACGGTGTATCCGCAGGAAAGCGAGGTGGATGCCGACCAGCTGTTGCGCCAGGCCGACCAGGCGATGTACGAGGCCAAGAACAGCGGCAAAAACCGCATGCGGCGCTTTTCTCCAAAGCTCCGCGAGGCGGAGCAGGACCAGGCCGCGCGGAGCGTCATCCGCGAAGCATTGAGCCTGCGCCAGTTCGAACTTCACTATCAGCCGAAGGTCGATATGCGCCGCGGACGCCTTATCGGCGCGGAAGCGCTGCTGCGCTGGGAGCACCCGGAGCGCGGCCTGATCATGCCCGGAGCTTTTCTTCCCGAACTGAAATCCGCAGAAGAGATTGTCGCCATCGGCGAGTGGGCGCTGCGCGAAGCTCTGCGGCAGTGCTCCGCGTGGTTCAAGGAGGGCTTTTCCTGCCCCGTCGCGGTCAACATCGACGTGCTCCAGTTCAAGCGACCCGACTTCGTCACCCAGCTTGGCAACCTGCTCGGAGAGTTTCCCGAACTGCCCGACGGGCATCTCGAGCTCGAGATCCTGGAGACCGGAGCCCTCGAAGACGACATGATCGCCAGCGGAGCGCTGCGGCGCTGCAAGGAACTCGGCGTACGCGTCAGCCTCGACGACTTCGGCACCGGCTTCTCATCGTTGAGCTATCTGAAGAGCGTTCCCGCCGACACGCTGAAAATCGACCGCAGCTTTGTCATTTCGATGCTGTCCAACCCCCATGACCTGTCGATCATCAAGGGCGTGCTCGGTCTCGCGCAGGCCTTTCACCGTGATGTGATCGCCGAGGGCGTGGAAAGCGAAGAGCACGGCAGACTCCTGCTTCGCCTCGGCTGCGAACACGCCCAGGGCTACTTCATCGCCCGGGCCATGCCCGCCCGGGACTTCCGCAAATGGTCCTCCCACTGGCGCGCGCCCGACTCCTGGGCACGCACCGTTCGCATCCCGCGCGAGGAACAGCTGATCCTGTATGCGCTCGTCGAGGTGCGACACTGGATTCAACTGCTGACCGACTACGAGGAGGGCCGGTCGCGGGCAATGCCGGCGCTGCAGGTCCGGAACGGGCTGTCAAGCTGGCTTCAGGGGCAGGCAGCGCGCCGTCTGCGCAGCGAGCCGGAGTTACTGCAGCTGCACCGGACGCAGGATGACCTGCGTGCGCTGATCGAGGAAACCTTTCGGGGCTCGGATGGCGCGGCACAGGCAAGCCGGGAAGGAATCCACGAGTTACGCGAGCACTGCAGCAAGGCAGAGCAGCAGCTGCTGAGCCTCATCGAGCGCAACGCGATCGTTGCCCTCGGAAACCACCTGTCGCTTGTTCAGACCGGCTAGCGTTCGCCGGCCAGATCCTCGGCATAGTCTTCGGCATAGTCTTCGGCATAGTCTTCGGCATAGGCCCTCGGTGGCGGCGTCCAGCCGCGTTCGCCGTGATCATGGCGATCGGCGCGGTCGGCGCTCATGGAGCCCGCCAGTGCTTCCTCGAGCTCCATGTAGAGCGTGCGGAAGTCGCGTCCGAAACGCTCGCCATCGCTCTTGCCAAGCCAGGCTTCGTAGAGCGCGTCGCGGCCGCGCATTTCCGCGCGATCAAAGGCAGCGGTGAGCTTCTCGGCACGGAACGGGTGGTAGTCGAGACCGCGCAGCGCATGTTTGGCGGTTTCAAGGGCCGAGTGATAGGTCTCGCTGACCACCCAGTCCGCCCCCGCCTCGCGCAGCGCGTAGAGATGACCGCGATCGTAGGCCCGGGCGAGGACCCGTAGCTGCGGATGATGCTGCTTCAGGTAGCGCACCATTTCCAGGGCCTGTTCCTGATCGTCTATGGCCACGACGAACAGCGAGGCTTCCCCTACGCCGGCCGCGTGCAGCAGATCCGGCCGCGCCGCATCACCATACCAGGTTGTCATGCCGACCTGACGCATGTTCTCGATCTGCTGCGGGTTGCGATCGAGCACCACCGTGGCAATGTCATTGGCGCGAAGCATGCGGTTGACGACCTGACCAAAGCGTCCCACGCCGGCGATGATGACGGGACCGCGCGATTCGATCGTGTCGGCTTCGCGCGCGGAATCGCCGCCCTCGTAGCGCGGGTGCACGAGGCGCTCGAAGGCGATGAACAGCAGCGGCGTCAGGAACATCGACAGGGCCACGACCACCGACAGCAGCGGCACGAGCTCCGGCGGCAGCACGCTGTTCTGCGCGGCATAGCTGATCAGCACGAAACCGAACTCGCCGGCCTGCGCAAGACTGAGTGCAAACAGCCAGCCATCGGCGCGGCGAATGCGGAACAGCATCGCGAGGGCGAAGAGCAGGCCAGCTTTGATAAGGATGACGCCAGCAGTCAATCCCGCCACCAGCATCGCATTCTCGGCGAGCACGGGGAACTGGACGCCGGCGCCGACGGTGATGAAGAAGAGGCCAAGGAGCAGCCCCTTGAAGGGATCGATGACCGATTCAAGTTCGTGGCGGAACTCGCTGTTTGCGAGAACCACGCCGGCGAGGAACGTACCAAGCGCCGGCGACAGGCCCACCAACAGCATCAGCTCGGCGATGCCGATCACCAGCATGAGCGCTGCTGCCGTGAAGGCCTCGCGCAGGCGCGTCTCCGCAATGATGTGAAACAGCGGGCGCGACAGGTAGTGTCCGCCGATGACCACGACGGCAATGGCCGCAATCACGACGAGCGCATAGAGCCAGCCCGAAAGCCCGCTCACCAGACTGAGCTCGTGGTGGCCCGCGTCAGCGTGACCGCCGGCGTCGAGCACGGTCAGCTCGGGAATCGCCAGCAGGGGAATCAGCGCGAGCATCGGGATCACGGCGATGTCCTGAAACAGCAGCACCGAGAAGGCGCTGCGCGCACCGTCGGCGCGGGTCAAACCTTTTTCGCTGAAGGTCTGCAGCACGATCGCCGTCGAGGACAGCGACAGCAGCAGTCCGACAACGAGCGCCGTGCGCCAGTCAAGACCCAGCTGTAAGCCTATGGCCGTGAAGGCGGCGGCGGCCGTGGACACCTGAAGCCCCCCGAGGCCGAGGAGACGGGCGCGCATGCGCCAGAGCATCGCCGGCTCGAGTTCGAGGCCGACAAGAAACAGCATCATCACCACGCCGAATTCGGCGTAGTGCTGAATGGTCACGCTTTCCTCGGAGCCCACGAGTCCGAGAACCGGACCGATAACCACACCGGCGACAAGATAGCCGAGCACGGATCCAAGGCCGAGCCGCTTCGCCAGCGGTACAGCCACAACGGCGGCCAGCAGGTAGACAAACGTCTCCAGTAGCAGCGCGGTCACGGCTGCACCTCGCCGGCAGGCTCGCCAAGCAGCTCGTTCGCCGTACCGACATCGCTCGAAGGCCAGCCGTCGAGAGTGTTGTTGCCGAGGGCCTCCAGCAGCGCCCGGAACTCTGCCAGGTGCGGGTCGAGTCTGTTCTCTTCGACGGCCGTACGCGCACCGAAGAGGGCAAAGGGCGGCAGGGGCAGCATGTGACAGAGCCGTGCCGTCTGCTCGAGGGGACGCAGGAGCTCGCGCAGCGAGTAGTGATTGAAGCCCTCGGCACCGTAGGCCGAGGCCGGTCCGCCGGCGCTGCAGGCGGCGATGAAGTACTTGCCCGCAAGCGCCCGCCCTTCGCTTCCATAGGCGAAACCGTACTCGAGCACGAGGTCCTGCCACTCCTTGAGCAGCGCGGGCGTTGAATACCAGTACAGCGGAAAGAGAAACATCAGCACGTCGTGAGCGCGCAGCCTTTCCTGTTCGGCAGCAATATCGATGCGGTAGTCGGGATACTCGGCGTAGAGGTCCACCACCGTCGCCTCGGCACAGTCGCGAGCGACGGCGAGGCGGTGCCGGTTGATCTCCGAGCGCTCGAGGGACGGGTGCGCGAAAAGCACCAGCAGGCGGCGCGGTGCCAAGGCGTCATTCCTCGCCGGGCAGCGGGATGAACTCGTCGTCCTCAGGCACCTGGTCGAAGCGACCCTGGCGCCAGTCGTCCCTGGCCGTCTCGATCCGCGCAAGGTCGCTGCTGACAAAGTTCCAGTACATGTGCCGCTCACCGAGCGGATCGCCTCCGATCAGCAGCGCGCGGGCATCCTCCTGCGCCACGAGCTCGACCGGGGACCCTGACTCCAATACCACCATCACTCCGGCCGCGACCGTTTCGCCGCAGACCGACATCGAACCTTCGGCCACGTACAGCGCGAGCTCCTTCTCCCTCGGCGCAAGCCGACAGGCGGCACGAGCGTCCATTGCCAGGTCGACATAAAGCGTGCGCGAGTAGCTCGTCACCGGCGAGCACTGACCTTGCAGCTCCCCCATGATCAGGCGGAAGTGCACGCCGCCCTCGCTCCATTCGGGCAGCTCTGACGATGGGTAGTGGTGGAAGGCGGGCTCTATTTCCTGGAGCTCCTCAGGCAGGGCGATCCAGGACTGAATGCCGTGCAGTCTGGAGGCCCGATGCAGATCCTCGCCGGGGCGCTCCGAGTGCACGATGCCGCGACCGGCGGTCATGAGATTGATCGCGCCCGGCTGGATCGGCTGGACCACGCCAAGGCTGTCGCGATGCAGGATCTCGCCCTCGAACAGGTAGGTGATCGTGGCTATACCGATGTGCGGGTGCGGGCGAACGTCAATGCCCTTCCCCGGGGGGAAATCCGCCGGGCCCATGTGATCGAAGAACACGAAAGGACCGACCATGCGCTGACGTGTCGCCGGCAGCACGCGGCGCACGCTGAATTCGCCAAGGTCCTTTTCGCGTGGCTCGATGCGCAGGCGCACATGACGTTCGCGATCGACGCAGGGGGCTTCTTCGCAGCTGAAATAGCTCATCAGGGGGACTCCGTTACATGACCGTTTTATGCCTGCTGGGGGACGGGCGCAACACCTTTGGGTTACGGCCCGACGGCAGCCCCTGTGCCAGAATCTCCTGCCATCCTGGTGGCCTTGCCGCCTGCCCCACGGAGTTTCGCCCATGACCACCACGCTCAGCACGGAAAGCCTGCGCGCCCTCGATCGGGCCCACCACCTGCACCCGTTCACGGACCTGCACGACTACTCCGAGCGCGGCGGGCGCGTGTTCAGCCGTGCCGAGGGCGTACACATTTACGACAGCGACGGTAACGCCATGCTCGACGGCATGTCCGGTCTCTGGTGTTGCAACCTGGGCTACTCGCAGGACGCCATCAAGCAGGCCGTTTTCGAGCAGATGCAGCAGCTGCCCTATTACAACAACTTTTTCCGCTGCGCGAACCAGCCCTCGATCGAACTCGCCGCTGCCCTGTCCGAAGTGGCACCCGAGGGCTTTCGCCACGTGTTTTTCACGAACTCGGGCTCCGAGGCCAACGACACCAACATCAAGCTCGTGCACCGCTACTACGACCTCCTCGGCAAGCCGGAGAAAAAACTGATCATCAGTCGCAAGAACGCCTATCACGGCAGCACGGTCGCGGCGGCCTCTCTCGGCGGTATGAAGGCGATGCACGAGCAGGCCCGCGGCCTCGACTATGTGCACCACATCAACCAGCCGCACTGGTTCGAGGTCAGCGCGCCGGGTGAGGACGAGGCCAGCTTCGGCCTGCGCGTGGCGCGCGAACTCGAGGCGAAGATCGACGAACTCGGCGAGGCCCGCGTCGCCGCTTTCATCGCCGAACCCGTGCAGGGCGCCGGCGGCGTGATCATCCCGCCCGACAGCTACTGGCCCGAGGTACAGCGCATCTGCGACGAGCGCGACATCCTGCTCATCGCCGACGAGGTGATCTGCGGCTTCGGACGTACGGGCCAGTGCTGGGGCAGCCAGACCTACGGCATGAAGCCGCAGCTGATCACCTTTGCCAAGGCCGTCACTAACGGCTACATGCCCCTCGGTGGTGTACTGATCTCCGACCAGATCGCCGAGGTACTCTTGGGCGGCGGCGGCGAGTTTGCCCACGGACTGACCTACTCCGGCCACCCGGCGTCCTGCGCCGCGGGCCTTGCCACGCTCAAGATCCTGCGTGACGAGCGGATTATCGAGCGTGCCGCGGAGCATCTTGCGCCCTACTTCCAGAGCGCGCTCGCGCCGCTGATCGAGCACCCCGTCGTCGGCCAGGTACGCGGTCGCGGCTGCTTCGCCGCCGTCGAACTCGTGCGCGACAAGAGCACGCGCGAGCGCCTCGCCCCGGATTCTGCAGCCGCGGTCTTCTGCCGCGACACGGCCAACGGCCTCGGCCTCATGGTGCGCCAGACCGGTGACGCCATGATCATGGCGCCGCCGCTGATCTGCGAGCACGAGCACATCGACTTCCTGATCGAGAAGCTAAGGGAAGCGCTCGATGCCACGGCGGCGCACTACGGGATCGCGGGCTGAGTCGATATCGGGCCCTCTTGCTCCCTCCTGGCCAGCTCCCGCTCACGCACGCGGCATGCAAGGGCTGCGGAACTCCAGGGGCTCAACGGGATCTGAAACTGCCAACACACCGTAAAGGCTGCCGATGATCCCGAAATCACACACAAAGAATCGCAGTTGGCATCGCGCCGCCGCCGGCCTGTGCATCGGCCTGCTCAGCGCCCTGCTATCGCTGCCCGGGCACGCGCAGGCCGGCGGCCTCGAGGACGGCCTCAGGAAGGTCGGCGAGGCCCGGCTGCGCGTGTTTCTCTGGTCCATCTACGACTCAAGGCTCTACACGCCGAGTGGACGCTACGACGAGCGCGAGCGCCCGCTCCGCCTGGAGATCGACTATCTCATCGACGTGCGTGGCGAAGCGCTGGTCAAGCGGACCTCGCAGGAGTGGGAGGCCATGGGTCGCAGCCACCCGCGCGAGGCGGCCTGGCTGGAGCGCCTCCAAGCGCTGTTGCCCGACATCCACAAGGGGGACGTGCTGAGCCTGGAGATCGACGAAAAGGAGCATTCGACCTTTTATTTCAACGGCGAAAGACTTGGCCGCGTCGACGACCCGGCCTTCGGTCAGCAGTTCCTCGATATCTGGGTGTCCGAAGACACCACTCGCCCCGAATTGCGCCAGGCGCTGCTGGGCTCGATGTCCGACGAGGGCAACTGAGCGACTCGCGGTGCTCCGCAGGCGAGCCGCCGACTTACGCCGCTCTCCCCTGCGTCTCTTCTGAATCCGGCGTCTCCGTGGAGCCAGGCGCGGCGGCAGGAAAGTCGGGATAACGGTCAGCCATCTGCTGCAGGTACCGCTCGAGGCGTTCCTCGGCCTCGTCTGCGAACAAAATGGAACAGGCCTCGCGCAGGCCCGGCGCCGCCTTGAGGTCCTGCCGCCTGACGACCTGCTCGATCTTCGAACGCCGGCGCAGGAAATCCTCGAGGCGCACGACCATTTCGCGTCGCGCTGTCAGCTCAATTTCGCAGCGCGTGTATTCGGCGTGCCGGATCAGCAGCTCGGCGCTGGAGCTGTCCTCGCGGATGCGATCGAGGAGCTGGAACGCCGCCTCACCGTAGCGACGCCAGAAGCGAACGGACAGCGGCTCGGAGGACCCCGGATCGGTCATGGCGTCGAGGCCGAGCTGCGCTGCCTGCTGCATGAAGCGCTCGCGCACAGAGCCCTGCGGCTCGCCGTACCAGAGGCGTTTCGGCGAGGGGATATGCACGCCGAGGCGAGCGACCTCCTCGGCCACCTCATCGCCTACATTCAGGCAGTCCGTGAGTTTACCGCCGAAGATGCTGATATGCCGGCGTTCACGGTCGACCTCAATCTCGTGCTTGCGCGACAGCTGAACCCAGTCCGTTGCCGCGGGATCACCGGTCACGGCAAGCGGACGAACCCCCACGCGCTCGGCGATCACGTCTTCGGGGCGAATCGGGTCGGCGAGCGCGAGCAGGCTGTTGACGTTGTCGAGAACGAAGTGCCGATCCTCATCGGTAACCCCGACCTCCGGTCGCTCCACCGGCGTATCCGTCGTGCCGATGCAGGTCTTCGGCCCCATCGGTATCAGGAAAAAAAGCCGACCGTCGCTGGCGAAGAAGGTGAGCACACGGCGGCTGTCGGTCACCCGATCCACGATCAGGTGAATGCCTTTCGAGAACAGATGACGGTAGCGCGTTGTAATCTGCAGCTGCTCGTTGAGTTGGTCGACCCAGGGGCCGCAGGCATTGATCAGTACGCGCGCTCGCGTCGACAGCTCGCGCCCCGTTTCCTCGTCGCGCAGGCGACAGTGCCAGTGATCACCGTGTCGTTCGGCATGCTGCAGCCCGACGTAGTTTGCCGCCACGCAGCCCTCGTCGAGCGCACGGCGGATGAAGCCGAAGACGAAGCGCGCGTCGTTGTCGTAGAGGTAGCAGTCGGAATACTCGAGACCGCCTGCGGCGTTGCTCGTTTCGATCTCCGGCTCGAGCTCGGCAATCTGCCGCGGCGAGAGGTAGCGCGGCGCCCGCGTGCGGCAGCGACCGATGAGCCAGTAGAGCACGCTGCCGAGGAATACGAAGAAGGCCCAGAAGCGGAAGCCGCGCTGGATCGTGGTGAAGAAGCGGATCTCCTTCACCGTCGACGGGTAGGCGCGCATCAGCTCGTTGCGCGAGCGGCAGAGCTTGTTGACCAGCAGGAACTCGCGGCTTTCGAGGTACTTGATGCCGCCCCAGGCCAGATTGCTCGAATTCGAACTCACGCCGCTGCCGAAGTCGCCGCGGTCGATCAGCCCGACGGACACGCCTCGCCCGGCCAGGGCGGCGGCGGCCACGGCGCCATTGATTCCTCCACCCACGATCAACACATCCAGATCGCGGCCATCAAGATTGGCGATATTGCTTTCGCGCAACGCAGTCGACATGGTCCCTCCTCTGTAGCCATCCCGTCGGCGGCATCGCCACGGCGTCCACGCGATAGCGACGGCGGCGTCGCGGTTGCGACGCGGCTGGACAGGATCAGGGTGTACAACCACTATAACGCACCTCGATGAGGACCCAAGCCCCCATGCCCCCACCCCTTACCTCAGCCGCGGCCGGGCCCGACGGCGCAGCCGCACGGAATCCCGGGCCCGGCCAAGCTCGCCGCGCCGCGCCGCAGCCCGCGGCGAAGGCGGAGGTCCACCGCGGACTCACCTACCCTTTCGGGCGCAGGGTGAACCCCGTCGCCGGCGAGCCGCAGCAGATCGCCGACGGCGTCTACTGGGTGCGCTTCCCCATGCCCATGTCCCTCGACCACATCAACCTGTGGCTGCTCGAGGACGGCGACGGCTGGACCGTGGTCGACAGCTGCCTCGACCTGCCGGACGCACGGCAGATCTGGGAGTCCCTGTTCGAAGGCTTCATGCAGGGGCGGCCGGTGAAGCGCGTGATCTGCACGCACATGCACCCGGACCATGTCGGCCTGGCCGGGTGGATCTGCGAGCGCTTCGGCTGCGACCTGTGGATGTCGCGCGCCGAATACATGATGTGTCGCCTGCTGGTGGCGGACACGGGCCGCGAGGCACCGCAGGTGGCGCTGGATTTCTATCGCAGCGCCGGCTACACCGATGAGCAGCTCGAACAGTACCGCAGGCGCTTTGGCTTTTTTGGCAAGGCCGTGGCGCCGCTACCGGATCGCTACATCCGCCTGGTCGATCTCGAGACGCTCGATATCGGCGGTCGCTACTGGCAGATGATGGAAGGCAGCGGCCACTCGCCGGAGCACATCTGCCTGTACTGTCCGGCGCTCAAGCTTTTCATCTCCGGCGACCAGGTGCTGCCGCGGATCACGCCAAACGTGTCGGTATTTCCCACGGAGCCGGAGGGCGATCCACTCAAGAACTGGCTGCGCTCGGGCTCGCGACTACGCGAGCGCCTGCCCGAGGACCTGCTCGTGCTGCCCTCGCACGAGGCGCCCTTTACGGGCCTGCACGTGCGCCTCAGCCAGCTCCTCGAGTCGCACAAGAACGATCTCAACGCGCTCTTCGACCACCTCGCGGAGCCCCGCCGCGCCGTGGACTGCTTCCCCGCGCTGTTCCAGCGCGACATCGACGCGGGCAGTCTGGGCCTTGCCACCGGCGAGACCATCGCGCACCTCAACTGCCTGCTGTGGCGACGGCGCATAAGGCGCAGCCGCGATAGCGACGGCGTCTACTGGTACGTGCAGGATCCGGACACGGTAGAGGCCGACGACGACCTCACGATGGGGCACTGAGCGTGGGCAGCGTACTGAACAGCCTCAAGGCGGGAGCGCTTCGGAACTACCACCGCTTTTCAACCTGGCGCGCCTGGCACGCCGCCAACGTTCACGACGACGTCGGTGCCGTCGAGCTTCCCGGACCCGTCGGCCCGATCGGCGGCCACCTCTACCGCGGCGCCGAGGCCGCAGATCGCCCGCTGATACTGTATTTCCACGGCGGCGGCTGGGTCATCGGGGACCTGCAGACGCACCACGCCTACTGTTCGGCGCTGAGTCGTGCCAGCGGCGCATCGGTGATCGCCATCGACTACCGGCGCGCGCCCGAACACCCCTTTCCCGCGGCGCAGGACGACTGCCTTGCAGCCGCGACGCTGCTTGCCGAGCGTCACAGCGACTTCGGGCCCGACAACGGGCGCATCGTACTTGCCGGCGACTCTGCCGGTGGCCAGCTTGCCCTGTGCACGGCGCTCGAGGCGCCGGATACGCTGCGCCGCAGTCTCGGCGGTCTGCTGCTGACCTATCCCGTCGTTGACCACTACAGTCAGCCCTACGCCTCCTACACCGACTGTGCGACGGGGCAGACGCTGAGCAGCGCGCTCATGCGCTGGTTCTGGGATACCTATCTCGCCGGCGCGGACCCTGCGGCGACCGCCACGCAGCGCGGCTTTCCCATCCGCTCAGCGCAGATCGCCGGACTTCCGCCGGTCATCCTGTGCACCGCCGGACGCGACCCGCTGCGAGACGAGGGCATGGCGATGGTGGAATCGCTGCTCGACGCAGGTGTCCCGGTCGATTACGCGCACTACGGCGACGCGGAGCACGGCTTCGCCTGCACCATGGGGCCGGGCCAGGACTACGAGGACTGGCTCGAGCGCTGCGCGGCCTGGATCAGAGATCGCGAGGTCCCGCGCGCGGGCTGACCCATCGGCCAGGATCCGGTAAACCAGGCAAGGTGGGTCAGAGCATTGGTGCAGGCGCCTTCAGTTCATGACGGGTGGTATTTCATGACTGGTGGTATTGCGGCGACAGCTCGATCACGGCATCGACAAAGGCGGTGACGTGATCGGGATTCACCCCGGGCGTGATGCCGTGGCCGAGGTTGAAGACGTGGCCGCTGCCGTGGCCGTAGCCGGCGAGTATCGAAGCGACTTCCTCGCGGATACGCTCGGGAGAGGCGAAGAGCATCATCGGATCCATGTTGCCCTGCAGGGCCACGCGGTCGCCAACGGTCTGGCGGGCGGTGGCGATGTCCGTGGTCCAGTCGATGCCTACGGCATGCGCACCGCAGTCAGCGATGGCGTTCAGCCACTGACCGCCGCCCTTGGTGAACACGATCACCGGCAGCGGGCGCCCCTCGGTCTCGCGCGGCAGGCGCGCGACGATACGCTGCATGTACTTGAGCGAGAATTCCTTGTACGCCGTCGCGCTCAGGCTGCCACCCCAGGTATCGAAAATCTGCACCGCCTGGGCACCGGCCTCGACCTGTGCCGTCAGGTAGTCGGCGACGGCATCGGCAAGCACGGACAGCAGTTCGTGCATCAGTTCCGGTGTGTCGTAGGCCATGGTCTTGACGTGGGCAAAGTCCTTCGACGAGCCGCCTTCCACCATGTAGGTGGCGAGCGTCCACGGCGACCCGGAGAAGCCGATGAGCGGTACGGAGCCGCCGAGGGCGCTGCGGATCGTGCGCACGGCGTCCATCACGTAGGAGAGGTCATCGTCGGCCTTGATCCTGTTGAGACCCGCGAGGTCCTCGGCGCTGCGCACGGTCTTGCGAAAGCGCGGGCCCTCGCCGGTTTCGAAGTACAGGCCGAGGCCAAGGGCATCGGGCACCGTGAGAATGTCGGAGAACAGAATCGCCGCGTCCATGGGATAGCGTCGCAGCGGCTGCAGCGTGACTTCGCAGGCGAGTTCGGCGTTCTTGCACAGATCGAGGAAGGAGCCGGCCTGCTGGCGCGTGGCGCGGTATTCGGGGAGATAGCGCCCGGCCTGGCGCATCATCCACAGCGGCGTGCGATCCACGGGCTGCCTGAGCAGTGCGCGCAGAAAACGGTCGTTCTTCAGCTCGGTCATGTACCTGGTTCCTTGTCCCCCGGACGGCCTGCTGCTACCGGTCAAAGCCAATGAGACCGGCGCGGACAGCGCCTTTCAATCGAGGCGGAATTGTCCCCCAGCGCGGCCGCCTTGGCTACGACGGGCCGGCGCCAATGGCCGCCTTTCTTGATCGAGAACAAAGTTGACCGGCGATGCGTGCCGTCGGTCAGGGAACAGCACGGGCAGATACGCGGACGGGACGGCTAAACTTCCAGGAAATCGAGGATACCTTCCCCGGCCTGACGCCCTTCCCAGATCGCCGTGACCACCAGGTCTGAGCCGCGGACCATGTCGCCGCCGGCGAACACCTTGGGATTGGTGGTCTGGAACTTGTACTCCTGGTGCTCCTCGGCGATCACGCCGCCCCAGTCGTTGATCCGAACACCGGCGCCTTCGAACCAGGCCGCAGGGCTGGGCTGGAAGCCGAAAGCGATAATCACGGCGTCGGCCTCGAGCACCTCCTCGCTGCCGGGAATCGCCTCGGGGCGGCGGCGGCCGTCGGGACCGGGTTCCCCAAGACGCGTTTCAACGGTCTTTACGCCGCAGGCCTCGCCGAAGTACTCGACGACCTCGATCGGCTGGCGATTGAACAGGAATTCCACGCCCTCTTCGCGTGCATTGGCCACCTCGCGGCGCGAGCCGGGCATGTTGAGCTCGTCGCGGCGGTAGGCACAGGTCACGTGCTCCGCCTGCTGACGCACCGCCGTGCGTACGCAGTCCATGGCCGTGTCACCACCGCCGAGCACCACCACGCGCTTGCCCTTGAGGTTGATGTAGGCGTCCGGCGACTGATCGAAGCCGAGGTTGTGATTGACGTTGCCGACAAGGAATTCGAGGGCGCGGTGCACGCCGGGCAGATTTTCGCCGGGGAAGCCGCCTTCCATGGCCGTGTAGGTGCCCATGCCGAGGAAAACGGCGTCGAACTCCTCGAGCAGCGCCTCCATGGTCACATCGCGGCCGACCTCCGTGTTCAGACGGAACTCCATCCCCATATCGGTGAAGATCTCGCGCCGGCGCATCATCACCTGTTTCTCCAGCTTGAATTCCGGAATGCCGAAAGTGAGCAGGCCGCCGATCTCGGGGTAGCGATCGAAGATCACGGGCTTGACCCCGGCGCGCACGAGCACATCAGCGCAGCCGAGGCCCGCCGGGCCCGCACCGATAATGGCGACACGCTTGCCCGTCGGCACGACATCGGAAAGATCCGGGCGCCAGCCCATGGCCAGCGCCGTGTCGGTGATGTATTTCTCGGCGGAACCGATGGTGACCGCGCCGAAGCCGTCGTTGAGCGTGCATGCGCCCTCGCAGAGGCGGTCCTGCGGGCACACGCGACCGCAGACCTCGGGCAGCGTATTGGTCTTGTGACTGAGCTCGGCGGCTTCGAAAAGGTTGCCCTCGGCAACGAGCTTGAGCCAGTTCGGAATGAAATTGTGCACCGGGCACTTCCACTCGCAGTACGGGTTGCCGCACTCGAGGCAGCGCTCGCTCTGCTCCTCGACCTGCGCCTTGGTGTAGGGGTCGTAGATCTCGACGTACTCGGTCCGCCGCGCGCGCATGCCGCGCTTGTCGGGATCGGCACGACCCACGTCGATGAACTGAAAGTTGTTGTGTACACGTCCGCTCATGATGCATTCCTCGCCCGGAAATCGGGCTCAGTCCGTGTCGCGCAGGCGACTCAGCAGCTGCTGCAGGTCTGCGGCCTTGGGCTTGACCAGCCAGAACTTGCCCACGTAATCCTCGAAGTTTTCAAAGATCTCGCGACCCCAGGCCGAGCCCGTTTCCTCGACATGGCGCGCGATGATGCCGCGCAGGTGCGTACGATTCGCCTCCATGTTCTCCGAGCTCACGCGGTGGATCTCGACCAGCTCCGAGTTGTAGCGGTCGATGAAGCCGCGCTGCTGGTCGAGCACGTAGGCAAAGCCACCGGTCATGCCCGCGCCAAAGTTCACACCGGTCTCGCCGAGCACGGTGACGCAACCCCCGGTCATGTACTCGCAGCAGTGATCGCCGGCCCCTTCCACCACCGCGTGGGCACCCGAGTTGCGTACGGCGAAGCGCTCGCCGGCAAGGCCCGCCGCATACAGGTGGCCGCCGGTTGCGCCATAGAGGCAGGTGTTACCCACGATCACCGCCTCCTGCGAGGCGTAGCGGCTATCGGGCGGCGGGTAGATCACCAGCTTGCCGCCGGCCATACCCTTGCCGACGTAGTCGTTGCTGTCGCCCTCGAGATACATGTGCAGGCCGCCGGCGTTCCACACGCCAAAGCTCTGCCCCGCCGTGCCGCGCAGGCGCAGCACCAGAGGACGGTCCTCCATACCGAGGTTGCCGTGGCGGCGGGCGATCTCGCCGGAGAGGCGCGCACCGATGGAGCGGTCGCAGTTGGTGACCTCGAATTCGAACTCGCCGCCCGTAGCGGCCTCGATGCTCGCCAGCGTGGCGGCAACCATGGCCTCGGCCTTTTCGCCACGGTCGAAGGGGTCGTTCGAGGCAAGCTGGCAGAATTCGGGTTGACCCTCGGCCTCCAGCGGCTTGTGCAGGATCGGATTGAGATCGAGGCTGCGCTGCCGCGCCGTGTCTCCGGGAAGACGCTGCAGCAGGTCCGTGCGGCCGATGAGCTCCTCGAGCGAGCGCAGGCCGAGCCGCGCCAGCCACTCGCGGGTCTCTTCGGCAACGAAGGTGAAGAAATTCACCACCTTGTCCACGGTGCCGTCGAAATGGTTCGCGCGCAGGCGCTCGTTCTGCGTCGCCACGCCCGTCGCGCAGTTGTTGAGATGGCAGATGCGCAGGTATTTGCAGCCCAGGGCCACCATCGGCGCCGTACCGAAGCCAAAGCTCTCGGCGCCGAGAATCGCCGCCTTGATCACGTCGAGGCCGGTTTTCATGCCGCCGTCGGCCTGCAGGCGGATGCTGCCGCGCAGGCCGTTGGCGCGCAGCGTCTGCTGCACCTCGGCGAGGCCGAGCTCCCAGGGCGAGCCGGCATAGCGGATCGAGGTCAGCGGACTGGCGGCGGTACCGCCATCGTAGCCGCTGATCGTGATCAGGTCGGCGTAGGCCTTGGCCACGCCCGCGGCAATCGTGCCGACTCCTGGCTCGGACACCAGCTTCACGGACACCAGGGCCTCGGGGTTGACCTGCTTGAGATCGAAGATGAGCTGGGCGAGATCTTCGATCGAGTATATGTCGTGGTGCGGCGGCGGCGAGATCAGGGTGACGCCCGGCACGGAATAGCGCAGGCGCGCGATCAGCTCATTGACCTTGCCGCCGGGCAGCTGGCCGCCCTCTCCGGGCTTGGCGCCCTGGGCGATCTTGATCTGCAGCACCTCGGCGTTGACCAGGTAGTGCGGGGTGACGCCGAAGCGCCCAGAGGCGATCTGCTTGATCTTCGACACGCGCTCCGTGCCGAAGCGCGCGGGGTCCTCGCCGCCCTCGCCGGAGTTCGAACGCGCACCGACGCGATTCATCGCCACGGCGAGCGCCTCGTGCGCCTCGGGACTGAGCGCACCAAGGGACATGCCCGCGGAGTCGAAGCGCTTCATGATCGCCTCGACGGGCTCGACCTCGTCGATCGGAATCGGGCCGCCCTCGGCGACGGGCGCAAGCAGATCGCGCAGCGAGGCAACCGGGCGCTCGTTCACCAGTGTCGCGTAGCGCTTGTAGTCGGCGTAGTCGCCGCTGCTCACGGCCTGCTGCAGGCTCATCACCACGTCGGGGTTGTAGGCGTGGTACTCCTCGCCGTGCACGTACTTGAGCAGTCCGCCCTGGGCGATCGGCTTGCGCGACAGCCGCGCCGCGCGCGCCAGGCGCTCCTGGTCCTCCTGCAGATCGACGAAGCGCGCGCCCTCGATGCGGCTCGCGACGCCGCAGAAGGCGAGGTCCACGACCTCACGGGCGAGGCCCACGGCCTCGAAGAGCTGCGCGCCGCGGTAGGAACTGACCGCTGAGATACCCATCTTCGACATGATCTTGAGCAGGCCCTTGTTCAGCCCGCGGCGATAGTTCTTGAAGCAGACGATCGGGTCACCGAGCAGCTCGCCGCTGCGCAGCTGATCCTCGAGGACCGAGTACGAGAGATAGGGATAGACGGCGGTGGCGCCGAAGCCGAGCAGGCAGGCGAGGTGGTGCGAATCGCGCGCGCTGGCAGTCTTGATCACCAGGTTGGCGTCGCAGCGCAGACCCGCGCGGATGAGGTGGTGATGCACTGCGCCCGTCGCCAGCAGACTGTGGATCGGCAGGCGACCGTTGTCGATGTTGCGGTCCGAGATCACCAGGATCGTCGTCCCGCCGCGGACGCGGCGCTCGGCTTCGACGGTCAGGGCCTCGAGGGCGCTGCGCAGGTCGGTCTCGGCAGGGTCGAAGCTGCCGTCGAGCTCGCTGATGCTGAAGCCGGGTCGATCGAGGTTCAGCAGCGAGTTGAACTTGCCCTGCGACAGCACGGGCGAGCTGAGAATGACCCGGTCCGCGTGCTCGGGACCGAGATAGAACAGGTTTCGCTCGACGCCGAGATCGGTTTCCAGCGACATCACGATCGCCTCACGCAGCGGGTCGATCGGCGGATTGGTCACCTGGGCGAACTTCTGCCGGAAATAGTCGTAGAGCGAGCGCTGCTTGAGCGACAGCACCGCCATCGGCGTGTCATCGCCCATCGAACCAACGGCCTCGTTGCCCGACTCGGCCAGGGGGCGCAGCACCTGGTCACGCTCCTCGAAGCTGACCTGGAACATCTTCTGATACAGCGGCAGATTCGCCGCCTCGATCGTCGGTGATATGACCTCACCGTCGAAGCTGCCGACGATGCGCCGCGAGTTCTCCTTGAGCCAGCGCTTGTAGGGATGCGCGGACTTCAGACGCTGGTCGATCTCGTTGGACTGCAGCAGTTCGCCGGTCTGCGTGTCGATCACGAGCAGCTGTCCGGGGCCGACGCGTCCCTTGGCGACCACGTCCTCGTTGCGGTAAGAGTGAGTGCCAACTTCGGACGCGAGCGTTATAAAACCGTCGACGGTACGCACCCAGCGCGCGGGACGCAGGCCGTTGCGATCGAGCAGACAGCAGGCGTAGCGACCATCCGTGAGCACGATGCCCGCGGGACCATCCCAGGGCTCCATGTGCATCGAGTGGTATTCGTAGAAAGCCTTGAGGTCGGGGTCGATGGCCTCGATGTTCTGCCAGGCCGGCGGGATCAGCATGCGCAGCGCCCGCGGCATTTCGATGCCCCCCGTGAGCAGCACGTCGAGCATGTTGTCGAGGCTCGAGGAGTCGGAGCCCGTGCGATTCACCAGCGGTGCGATCTCGGCCAGGTCGGGCAGGCGCTCGTTCTCGAACAGCGCCGTGCGCGCCTCGGCCCAGTTTCGGTTGCCCTCGATCGTGTTGATCTCGCCATTGTGCGCGAGCAGGCGGAAGGGCTGCGCGAGCGGCCAGCGCGGCATCGTGTTGGTGGAAAAGCGCTGGTGGAACACGCAGATCGCCGTGGTCAGGCGTTCGTCGGACAGGTCGGCGTAGAAGCGCGGCAGGTCGACGGGCATCACCAGGCCCTTGTAGGAGATCACGCGCGCCGACAGGCTGCAGATATAGAAGTCGGGATCGCCCTCGGCGGCGATTTCCGCGCGGCGGCGCGCCACGAACAGATCCGAGGACAGCTCATCGGGCGTGCGCTCGCCGCCGTCGATGAACAGTTGCTCGATGCGCGGCAGCGCCGCGAGGGCGATCTCGCCGCAGACGCTCACGTCGACAGGCACCTCGCGCCAGCCCAGCACCGTAAGACCGCGACCGCGAACGGCATCTTCCAGCGCCCTGCGCGCGGCCGCGGCCCGCTGTTCATCGCGGCTCAGGAATATCTGGCCGACGGCGAGGCGCCCGGGGCTGGCGCCGGGAAAACACTCCGCCACCAGCGTGCGCATGAAGGCCTCGGGCATCTGCAGGAGCAGGCCGCAACCATCGCCCGTGCGGCCGTCGGCGGCGATGCCGCCGCGGTGCGTCATGCAGGTGAGCGACTCGATCGCCACCTGCAGCAGACGGTGGCTGGCATCGCCGGACATGTGCGCGATAAGCCCGAAACCGCAGTTGTCTCGAACGTCGTCGGGTCTGTAGAGGCCTGCGCTCATGCTCAGGTCAGCTTCCTTCTAGTCATGGTCCGGGCGGGAAATCCGCGTCGACAGCACGGCCGCAGGCCCACGCGGGCCTCGCGCCGTTGGCACGAGGTTACGGGGGGTGTGACCGACTCGACAGAGACCCGCAGGACAGGAACCGGGCCTCTCGCCTCAGAGAATCCCCTCGCTGCCTGCGACGGGCAAAAGGCTCAAAAGTGTACACAGACGGGCAGGGCGGAACAAACCGTCCGGGAGCGGGCAAAAAGCGGTAGCCCGCGGCCTCTCAGGCGCTGACGGGCATGGTGAGAAGCTCCGTCAACTCGTCGCGGTTCGCGTCGTCGACGATGCAGGCCTCGCCCACGGCGCGCAGCAGGATCAGGCGCAGACGGCCGTCGAGGACCTTCTTGTCGCGGTACATGTGATCGAGCCACAGCGCCACGTCCATTGCCGGCGGAACCGTCGGCAGCCCCTGGAAAGCCAGCCATTCGGCGAGTTCCGCCACCTGCTTCTGGCTCAGCCAGCCACGCCGGGCCGACAGGCGCAGCGCGAGCAGCATGCCGACGGCAACGGCCTCGCCGTGGAGCCACTCGCCGTAGCCCTGTGCGGCCTCGATTGCGTGGCCGAAGGTATGACCGAGGTTGAGGATCGCGCGCTGGCCGGCTTCGCGCTCATCGAGGGCGACGACGCGCGCCTTGGCGGCGCAGCTGCGCTCGATGGCTTCAGCGAGGGCCGCCGTGTCGCGCGCGCGCAGCGCGGCGCGCTCATCGAGCAGCCAGCGATAGAAGCCCGCGTCGCAGATCAGGCCGTACTTGATCACCTCGGCCAGACCGGCGGCGTACTCGCGGGCCTCGAGCGTGGCCAGCACATCCGGGTCGATGAACACTGCCCGCGGCTGATGAAAGGCGCCGATCATGTTCTTGCCCAGGGGATGATTGACCGCGGTCTTGCCGCCGACGCTGGAATCGACCTGGGCCAGCAGCGTGGTAGGGACCTGGATGAAGGCGACGCCGCGCTGGTAGCAGGCAGCAGCGAATCCGGCCATATCACCGACCACGCCGCCGCCGAGCGCCACCAGCGTGGTGTTGCGGCCATGGCGATCGGCGAGGGCGCGATCGAAGATCTGTTCGAGCACGGCCAGCGTCTTGTGCTGCTCGCCGTCGGGCAGGACTACCTCGGAGACCAGCCCGGGATTTCCCAGGGACTGGCGCAGGCGCTGGAGATACAGCGGCGCGACGGTGTCGTTGCTGACGATGAGCACCTCGCGTCCGACGAGATGACGGCGCAGGCGATCGCCGTCATCGAGGATCCCGGACTCGATGTAGATCGGGTAGCTGCGCTCGCCGAGATCAACGTTCAGTGTGGGCATAAGCAGGCACAATCCGCCATGGGCTCGTGATACGTTCGTGACACCTTCGCAATGTTTTCGCTGTGTCGTCGGGGTTTCGTCGCGGTTTCGTCGCGGTTTCGTCGCGGTTTCGTCGCAATGGCTGCGCGGCGTTCCTTTGCCGTTTTCGAGGCACTCCCGCAGTTGCCACAAAAATTCTGTGGCTCTTCCCTGGCTCGTTTCACCCCACAGCGGCGAGGGCGCGCTAAGGTAACTGCGACAGCAGCTTCTGCGCAATCTGCCGCGGCGGGCTGCGGTCCGTCTCGATCACGAGGTCGGCGATGCCACGATAGAGCGGCTCGCGAACGGCCATCAGCTCGCGCAGCACGGCCTCGGGATCATCGTTGGCCAGCAGCGGGCGGTTGCGGTCGCCGCGCGTGCGCCGCAGCTGCTCTTCCAGCGTCGCGTGAAGGTAGACGACGAAGCCGCGCTCGGCGAGGACGCGCCGGTTCGCCTCGCGCATCACCACGCCGCCGCCCGTGGCCAGCACCGTATGATCGATCTGCGTCAGCTCATCGATCACCTGCTCCTCGCGATCGCGAAAGCCGGACTCGCCCTCGACGTCGAATATCCACGGAATGTCGGCCCCCGTGCGCTCCTCGATCTGACGATCGCTGTCGACAAAGCCGAGCTTGAGCGCCCGCGCAAGGGCCTTGCCGATCGTCGTCTTGCCGGCGCCCATGGGGCCGACGAGGAACAGGCGCGAGGGCTCCGCCATGCGCGCAGGCACCGCGGCGGGACCTCAGTCGAGGAGCGTGTCGGCGAGAATGCGTGGGGTGATGAAGATCAGCGTCTCGGTTTTCACTTCCGACTTGGCTTCGTTGCGGAAGAAGCGGCCCACGTAGGGAATGTCGCCGAAGAAAGGCACTTTCGTCACCGAGTCGAGGCTCTCCTTGCGGAAAACACCACCGAGGACCACCGTTTCACCGTTGCCCACGAGCACCTGCGTGGTCAGCTCCGTGGTGTCGATGGCCGGAATCAGACCACCCTGGCCTGAGGGCACAAGATCACCCACGGAGTCCTGGTTGATGATGAGGTCGAGCAGGATACGGTCATCGGGCGTGATGTTCGGCGTGACGTTGAGCGCCAGCACGGCCTCCTTGAACTGCACCGCCGTCGCGCCGCTCGCCGCGGCCTGCTGGAAGGGAATCTCCGTACCCGATTTGATCAGCGCGGCCTGCTTGTCGCCGGTGATCACCTTCGGCTGCGATACCACCTCGCTCTTGCCCTGGGCCTCGAGCGCGCTGAGCTCCGCCGTGAGGAAGAGGTCGTTCGAGGTGAAGCCGACGGAAAAGCCGCTGGTGCGCGTGCTCGCGCCGAGGTCTACAAGCAGCGCGCCCGGGTAGGCGAGCTGCGGCTGCGTGCCGTTGATCACCGAGTTGTTGAGCGCCACCGCGTTCTGCGTGTCGCCGCTCACGGAGAGAATGTCTCCGCCCACATCGGGGTTCAGGTAACCCCCACCCCACTGGATACCGAGCTCCCGTTCGATATCAGACTGCGCGATCACGATACGCGACTCGATCATCACCTGGCGGATCGGGATATCGACGCGGTCGATGAGTTCGCGAATCTCGAGAAGCTTGGCCGAGGTCTCCGTAACGATCAGCGAATTCGTGCGGTTCTCGACGATCACCGACCCGCGCTCGGAAATCAGGCTGCCACCGTCTTCGGAACCCGCCTCGAAGAGGCCGACGATGTCGGCGGCGTTGGCGTAGCGGATGCGGATGAACTCGCTGCGCAGCGGTGCGAGCTCGGCGATCTGGCGGTTGGCCTCGATCTCCTGGCGCTCGCGTTCGGCGATCTCCGCCGCCGGCGCCACCAGCAGAACGTTGCCGACCTGGCGCTTGTCGAGACCCTTGGTCTTGAGCACGAGCTCGAGCGCCTGGTCCCAGGGCACGTTCTTCAGCCGCAGCGTAATGCGGCCGGATACCGTGTCCGAGGCCACCAGGTTGAGTTCGGTGAAGTCGGCAATGAGCTGGAGAACGGCGCGAACTTCGATGTCCTGGAAGTTGAGCGAAATGCGATCGCCGACATAGGTGAACTCGTTGCGGCGCTCTTCGAGGTCGCGCTGCGTCAGCGGCTTGATGCTGACCACATACTCGTTATCGGTCTGGTAGGCGAGGTAGTCGAAGTCGCCGGAGGTGGAAATCGTCAGCGAGGTACCGCGCTCGGACGTGTTCACCTCGACGGAGTTCACGGGCGTGGCGAAATCGGTGACGTCGTAGCGTCGCAGAAGCCGCTCGGGGATGTCCGTGTCGAGAAACTCGACCTTGACGTCGCCGCGCTCGCTGAACACGTTGACGTCAACGGAGGGGTCGCTGAGCTGCAGGATCAGGCGGCCCTCGCCGGTGGCGGAGCGCTGAAACTGCAGGTCATCGATCGAGGTGCGCACGTCCAGAACGCGCTCGACCTGCGTCTCGAGCGTGTTCGGATCGGTGCCCGCCTTGTAATACTCGGTATCCGCATCCTGACCGACGGTCAGAAACAGGCTGTTGCCGTCGACGCGCGTCTCGTAGGGCACGAGCTTGACGAGGTTGAGGATAAGGCGCGTACGCTCACCGGACTCGAGCACCAGCACGCCGGTGGCATTGCCGTAGGGCAGGCTATAGCGCTTGCGATCGAGCTCCGAGGTGGTGTCGGGAAAGTCGATGGCGATGCGCGCGGGGCGCTCGATGGTGTAGGACTGGAGCTCCGCGGGCGGCACCGAGTCGAAGTCGAGACGCACCTCGAACTTGCTGCCCGGGCGCGAGCTGAACTCGATGTCGGTGAGCGCCACGGCGTAGGCGCGAGTGCCGGCGAGAAGGCCGCAGGCACAGGCGAGCATCACAGCGAGCAGCCTGCGGAGGCACCGGGCCGAAGCACCGGATGTTTCTTGAGTCTGCATAGTTTCCATAATCACCGCCCAGCCCTGGCAAGGACCCTAGATGCCGCTCAGTTCGATTGTTCGCGGACGCTCCACCCACCCGTCCTCGGTTCCGTCGCTGACGATTTCAACCACCGCGAGATAGGTCTCCGTCAGCTCCACGATCTTGCCGTGGTTGCGTCCAAGGTAGTTACCCAGCTGGACGCGGTGGATGCCGCCCTCGGGATCCTGGATCAGTGCCCAGGCCTCGCCGCTTCGATCCAGCGTGCCCACCATCTGCAACGAATCGAAGGTGTACTGCTCGAGAAATTCCTTGGCCCGCGTCTCGTCAGGCCGGATTGCGCTGATTGCCTGGAGCTGCGTGATCTCGCGCACCTCGATCGGACGATCGAAGGGGCTGCGCAGTCGCGTGGCGCTATAGGCAAAGGCCTCATAGGCCTTGAAGGTCGGTATCGGGGCGATGACGCCGCCGGGGCGGGCGCGCTTCTCCGCCATGTACTGGTCGAGGTCGGAGAAACCGCGGTCCGCGCAGGCAGCAAGTCCCAGAACGACCAGCGACAGCAGCAGCTTACGCGGCGTACTCATCTCACTCGTCCCCATCCTTGTAGCGATAGGTCTTCGCCGTGATGTTCAGGTCGAGGGAGGCAGTGCTGCTGTCGGTAACCGCTTCGATGGTGAAATCGTGCAGCGTCACGATCCGCGGCAGCCCGGCCATGCCGCTGATGAAAGCGCCGAGATCGTGATAGGAGCCGGAAGCAACGATGGCAATGGGCAGTTCGACGTAGAACTCGCGACTGACCTCGGGCTGCAGGTCGATGGAACTGATCTGCAGGCCGTTCAGGAGGCCCTTGTTGGTGATGTCCTCGAGCAGGCCCGGAACCTCCGTATCGGAGGGCAGCTGGCTGATCAGAGCCCCGAAGGACTCCTCCATCTCGGCCATCTGGCGGCGATAGGCATCGAGGTTGGCCACCTGGAACGCCTTCTGCTCGTATTCCTGCTTGAGCGTGTTCTCGCGGGACTGAACCGTCGCGAGCTGCTCCTGGAGGCCCTTGATATGGTAGTAATAGCCGCCGGCGAGCACCGCCATGAAGAGTAGCAGGCAAAGGATGATCTTGACCGGAACGGGCAGCGTGCCGATGTTGTCGAGGCTGATGTCGTTGACATCGAATTCGCGCAGTGCGCGCAGGCTGTCTTCAAACGCCATGACTAGCCCCCCGCCCCCGTGCGTGCCGCCCCGGCCGGAACGTCTTCCTGCGACGGCAGGTCGACGAGGACACTGAGCTCGAAGGTATTGGCCTGATCACCGTAGTCGGGCGCGGCTCGAACCGCGTCAAGGTTCGGGTCTTTGAGCCAGTCCGACGCATCGAGGCGTCGCATCAGGCTGGACACGCGGTTGTTGGATTCAGCGACGCCCTCGATGCTGAGCCTGTCGCGCACGGCGGACACACTGGTGTAGAACACGCCGTCGGGTACGGTCCGCACGAGCTGGTCGAGCACGCGCACGATGATCGGCCGATTGCCCTGCAGCTCCTGGATAACGCGCATGCGATCGATGAGCTGGTTACGTTTGCGCTGCAGGTCCTTGATCTCCTCGACCTGCTTGTCGAGCTCGCGGATGTTGGCCGTCAGGTAGTCGTTGCGGGCCTGCTGGTACTCGATACGCGAATTCTCCACGCGGTCGGCGAGGATCAGCGCCGCCACGGCGGCGATGGCAACGAGACCGAGGATCGTGAGGAAAGCACGCTTGAGCTCTTCGCGCCGCGCCTCGCGCCACGGCAAAAGGTTAATGCGCGCCATCAGTCGAAGCTCCGCAGCGCCAGCCCGCAGGCGATCATCATCGCGGGCGCATCACTGGCCAGGGCCACGGCGTTGACTCGCGAGGAAATGGTCATCTCGGCAAAGGGGTTGGCGACGACCGTGGGCGTTGCCAGCTGCTCCTGCACGAGGTCCGAAAGCCCCTCCATGAAGGAGACGCCCCCGGCCATGATGATGTAATCGACGTCGTTGTACTGGCTCGAAGAGAAGAAAAGCTGCAGCGAGCGCGTCACCTGCTGCACGACGGCGTCACGGAAGGGATTGAGCAGCTCCGGCTCGTAGTCATCGGGGAGGCCGCCCTGCTTCTTGGCAAGGCCCGCTTCCTCGAGCGGGAGCCCGTAGCGGCGCATGATTTCGTCGGTGAGCTGCTTGCCGCCGAAGAGCTGTTCGCGCGTGTAGATCGTGCCGCCATCCTTGAGCACGCTGAGCGTGGTCATGGTTGCGCCGATGTCGACGACGGCGACAATGCTGTTGGTCTTGAGCTCGAGGTGGTCGCTGATCAGCGCGTAGGCGCGCTCCATGGCGTAGGGCTCAACGTCCATGATCCTGGCCTCGAGGCCCGCACCCTCGATGGCCTCAACGCGTGAATCGATGGTCTCGCGCCGGCAGGCGGCGAGGAGGACATCGACCATGTTGTCGCGGTCGGCAACGCTACCCTGAACCTCGAAATCGAGCGCCACTTCCTCGAGGGGATAAGGTATGTACTGGTCGGCCTCGAGCGTGAGCTGTGTTTCCATCTCGTCATCGCTGAGGCCGGCGGGCATGTCGACGCGCTTGGTAATCACGGCAGAGCCGGGAACAGCGGCAACGGCGGTCTTGAGTTTGGTTCGCGACTGCATGACCACCGCGCGCACGGCGTTGGCGACGACGTCGACGTCATTGATCGCCTTCTCAACGACCGCATCCTGCGGCAGGGAAGACACGGAATAGCTCTCGACGCGGTATTTATCCCCCGTACGGCTGAGCTCGAGCAGCTTGACCGTGGTCGAGCTGATATCGAGCCCGAGCAGCGGCGTCTGCTTACGCTTCCCTAGTAACCCAAGCAAGTCGTTTTTCCTATATGTTTCACGGACTTAGCTTTGTTTTATCTTCTTATACATAAACATTAAGCTTTAAAATAGGGTCCAATGCAATGAAAACACAAAAAAAGCCTATAATTACCAGCATAGCCACCGAAACCCGTCAGTTCCTTGATCGCGCGCAAGCGCCGCGGCCCTCAGCGGTGGGCTTCGAGCGCCAAAATCGCTGTGCGGAGGCACACGCCCAAGGGTCAACCCAATCTCCTCCGGATTCCGCCTCCCCGTGAAATTCTTCCACTGGTGCCTGCGCCTCGCGCTTCTCGCGACGCTGGGCCTTGCCTGGCTGCTCGCCGGCGTCTACTTGTACCTGGCACCCGCCCTGCCCGACGTCGAGACGCTCCGCGACGTCCGCCTGCAGACGCCGATGCGCGTGTACACACGCGATGGCGACCTCATCGGCCAGTTCGGCGAGCAGAAGCGCAACCCGCTGACCTACGAGGATATCCCCGAAAGCTTTGTACAGGCGCTGCTCGCGGCCGAGGATGATGGTTTCTTCCGCCACCGCGGCATCGATTTCGGTGGACTGCTGCGCGCCGTATCCGAACTGGTCCTGACCGGCGAAAAGGTGTCGGGCGGCAGTACGCTGACCATGCAGGTCGCGCGCAACTACTTCCTGTCGCTCGAACGCACCTTCATGCGCAAGTTCAACGAGATTCTCCTGGCGATCGAGATCGAACGTCGCCTCACCAAGGAGGAAATTTTCGAGCTGTACGTGAATCGGGTGTTTCTTGGCCATCGCGCCTACGGCTTCGAAGCCGCCGCGCAGACCTACTACGGCAAAGGCATCGGCGAGCTGAGCCTTGCACAGCACGCCATGCTCGCGGGAATCCCCAAGGCGCCTTCGCGCAACAATCCCCTCAGCGGGCCGCAGGCTGGCAAGCTCCGCCGCGACTGGATTCTCGGGCGCATGTACAGCCTCGGCTACATCGACGAGGCACAGCGCGATCGCGCCCGAGCGGCACCGGTGACGGCGCAGGAGCACGGTGCCCGCATCACCCTGAGCGCCGGCCACGCTGCCGAGATGGCGCGCCATCAGATGCTCGAGCGCTACGGACTCTCCGCTTACAACGATGGCTACAGCGTGTACACCACGCTGCGCAGCGATCTCCAGCGAGTCGCCCAGGAGGCGGTGGTGTCGGGCCTGGTCACCTATGACAAGCGCCACGGCTACCGCGGACCCGAACGTCGCCTGCTCTCGCAGCCGCTGGTTCCGGGGGCCGAGCTGCCGCTTCAGAGCTGGCAGGCAGTCCTCGATGAAACTCCCGAACTCACGGGGATGCTGCCGGCGGTGATTACGGCGGTGGACGACGAGGGCGTCGACCTGCTGCTGCCGGGTGGCGAAGCCGCGCGCCTGCCCTTTGCCAACGGCATCAGCGCAGCGCGCCCCTACATCAGCGAGGATCGGCGTGACGCAGCGCCGGCGCGTCCCGCGGAGCTGTTCGCCGTGGGCGACCTGATCCGCGTCAGCCGAGATGGCGATGGCGACGCGCCGGCCTATTTCCTGGCCCAGGTGCCCGAGGCGCAGGCCGCACTCGTGTCCCTCGACCCCGGCGATGGCGCAATCATCAGCCTCGTCGGCGGCAGCGATTTCGCCCTGAGCAAGTTCAACCGGGCGACGCAGGCGCAGCGCCAACCCGGCTCGAACATGAAGCCGTTCCTCTACAGCGCGGCCATCGACGCCGGCTTCAGCGCCGCGAGCATCATCAACGACGCACCGATCGTGATGGAGGACAGTTCGCTCGAGGGCGTGTGGCGCCCGGAGAACGACAGCGGCCGCTTTCTCGGCCCGACCCGGCTGCGTACGGCCCTCGCCAGCTCGCGAAATCTCGTGTCAATCCGCCTGCTGCAGCAGCTCGGCGTTCCCCGCTTCCTCTCCTACGTCAGCAGCCTGGGCATCGACACCAGCACATTTTCTGCGGACCTGTCGCTGGCCCTGGGCACTCAGACCATGACCCCCATCGATGTGGCTGCCGCCTACGCCACGCTGGCCAATGGCGGCTATCGGGTAGAGCCCTACCTGATCGAGCGCATTGAGGATCTCGCGGGAGAAGTCGTCTTCCAGGCAGAGCCGCCACGCGCCTGCGCGGCCTGCATCAGCCTCGAAAGCGCCGGGCAGGGAGAGCTGTCGATGGAGGAAATTCTCGACGCGCCCGCAGCAGAAGCGCCGCGGGTCATGGACGAACGCGTGCATTTCATTGTCGACAGCATGCTGCAGGACGTGATCCGCCGGGGGACGGGGCGCCGCGCGCTGGTGCTCGAACGCGATGATATCGCCGGCAAAACGGGCACAACGAACGGTCCCGTCGACGCCTGGTTCTCTGGCTACAATCCGGATGCGGTGACCACGACCTGGGTCGGCTTCGATGACTACAGCCGCCTGGGGCGCCGCGAGTTCGGCGGGACAGCGGCGCTGCCGATCTGGATCGAGTTCATGCGCGAGGCGCTGGCGGACTCACCGCAGCGTAGCCGGCCGATACCCGCGGGCATCAGCTATGTACGCATCGATCCCGAGACGGGTCTACTGGCACCCGCCGGGGACAGCGGAATCTTTGAGTACTTCCGCGATGAAAACCTGCCACCGGCCGGTGACGGCGAGGGCCTGAAGGGGACGGACGAACTGCTTCAGGAAATTTTCTAGCGGCGCGCCTGCCGCAGCGGCAGCAGGCGCGCCCGGACCGACCTAGCGTGCGGAGCCGCGGTTACCGAAACGCTTCTTGAAGCGATCGACACGACCGCCGCTGTCGACGATCTTCTGCTTGCCGGTGAAGAACGGGTGGCACTGCGAGCACACGTCGATGGAAAAGTCCTCGCCGAGCGTCGAGCGCGTCTGGATCTGGTTGCCGCAGCTGCAGGTGGCCGTGACGGCCTCGTAGCGCGGGTGGATGTCTGACTTCATTGCTGAGCTCCTGGTGTGCGACACCGCCACCCGATCGTTGCTGGCCCCGATAACGGCAGGCGCCTGGATTCAAAGCCGGGCACGGTGTCTGGAGTTCCCTGCCACTGCAGCGGGAAACGGGGCGCGGATTCTACCAGAACGCCTTGCGCACACAAGCGCTCTGTTATGCTCGCGCCGTGACCTCCAAGCCGCCAGCGACTGTCCTGCGCCTAGCCGTCCCCGCGCCGCTGCGCCGCCTTTTTGACTATACCGCTCCGCCTGATATCGCCGTTGATCGTCTGCGACCGGGCCACTGCCTGCGCGTACCCTTTGGCCGCCGTGAAGCGACGGCCGTGCTGCTTGAACTGGCGCAGGAGAGCGAGCTGGACGTGGCGCAGCTGCGTGCCGCAAGCCGCCTGATCGACGAGGAGCTGCTGATTCCTGAGCGCCTGCTACAGCTCTGCCGCTGGGCTTCCGCCTACTACGAGTACCCCGTCGGCGAGGTCTTCGCCGCGGCGCTGCCGAAGCGTCTCCGCGAGGGGCGCGAGCCGCCGCGCACGGCCTGGACCCTGTCGCTGCGCGGCCGCGGCCTGCCCGAAGGCGCTCCGCGCCGCGCGAAATCCCAGGCTCGGGCCCTGAGCCTGCTGCGCGAGCGCAGCCATAGCAACGATGAGCTCCGGGACGCAGGCATCAGCAGCGCGGTCATGCGCGAACTGCTTGCAAAGGAACTGGTGGTGCGCTGCACCGCGTCGCCCGGCCTTCCCGCTTCGGATCTGCGCGAAAGCCCACCCGAACTCGCTCCGGAGCAGCGCGAGGCCGTCAGCGCCATCGCCGCCGGTGACGGTTTCCGCTGCCATCTGCTCAACGGCGTAACCGGAAGCGGCAAGACCGAGGTCTATCTGCAGCTGATCGCCCGGTGCCTGGAAGAAGGTCGGCAGGCACTGGTTCTGGTGCCGGAAATCGGTCTGACGCCGCAGACCCTCGCACGATTCGAGGCACGCTTCGCCTGCACGATCGCAACGCTCCACTCGGGCCTCGCCGAGGGCGCGCGCTTCGAGGCCTGGGAGGCGGCGCGCAACGGCAGCGCGGGTATCGTGATCGGAACGCGCTCCGCCGTATTCACGCCCCTGGCCCGGCCGGGACTTGTCGTCGTCGATGAAGAGCACGACGCCTCGTACAAACAGCAGGACGGATTTCGCTACAGCGCCCGCGACGTGGCTATCAAGCGCGCGCAACTCGAGCAGGTGGCAGTGGTTCTGGGCAGCGCGACGCCGTCGCTCGAGAGCCTGCATAATGTCGATCGAGGCCGTTTTCAGCAGCACCTGCTGCGCTCGCGACGCGGCGGCGGAGCGCTGCCACGGCTGCGCACCATCGATCTGCGTGGCCTTCCTCTCGAGGCGGGCATCAGCGCCGAGCTGCTCGCAGCGATCCGCCAGACCGCCGAGGTCGATCAGCAGCAGGTGCTTCTTTTTCTCAACCGTCGCGGCTACGCACCGACGCTGCAGTGCCACGGCTGCGGCTGGGTCGCCGAATGCGACCACTGCAGCGCGCGACTCACCGTTCACCTTGGCCGCGACCGGCTGCGCTGCCATCACTGTGGCGCGCAGCAGCGCCTGCCGCGGCATTGCCCCGACTGCGGCGGCCGCCACCTGCTCACCCGAGGCCTCGGCACGGAGCAGACGGAAGCCTTTCTCAGGGCGCAACTGTCCTGCCCCGTGCTGCGCGTCGACAGCGATTCGATGCGCGGACACGACGCGATGCAGACCCTCGTCGACCTCGGCCGCAGCGCCAGGACGGCGGTCATTCTCGGTACGCAGATGCTGACCAAGGGCCACCATTTTCCGGGCGTGCAGCTTGTCGGCGTCATCGATGCCGATGCGCTGATGTTCAGCGCAGACTTTCGCGGCGAGGAACGCATGGCGCAGCTGATCACACAGGTGGCCGGCCGCGCCGGGCGGGAGCGCAGCGGTGCGCAGGTCATCGTGCAGACCCACCACCCGGAGAAAGCGCTCTTTGGCGCCCTGGCCAGCGGTGACTACGCGGGCATCGCGGCGCAGCTCCTCGCCGAGCGCCGAGGCGCCGGTCTGCCGCCTACGGGGCAGCTAGCCATGATCCGCGCCGATGCGCCCGAGGAGCGGGCCGGTGAGGCCTTTCTCGACGAGCTGCGCCGCGCCCTGCCTCCGCTGCCGGACGACTGCCGCCTTATCGGTCCCCTCCCTGCCGCGCTATCGCGCCGCGCCGGATTGTTCCGCTGGCAGCTCTGGTGTCTCGCGGCCTCGCGCACGAGCCTGCGTCGGGCCCTCGACGCGCTCGTCGGGGATGCGGAAAAGAAGAAACGACCCCGGCGCCTGAACTGGTTCGTTGACGTAGATCCGATCGACGTCGCCTGAACGCCGGGGGATCGGTCTCCGGCGTTCACCGCCTGTGGCAAAGGTGAAGACGAAGCGGGATAATGCGCGGCTCTTCGCCGGCAGGCCCGGCGCGATCCGTCGCGGCCCGCGACGGCTCGCGCAGCACATCAGGCACAACCCCGGACTTAACGCAGACTGACCGAAGCCACACTATGAAAGAGACGGTGGCCGCGCTTCTTGGCGAAGCGCTGCAGACAATCCTCAGCGAAAAGGGTATCGACGGCGATGTACCCGAGATTCAGGTCGAGCGTACGCGCGATCCTGCCCATGGGGACCTCGCCTCGAATGTCGCGCTGGCCAGCAGCAAGCGCCTGTCGATGAAGCCGCGCGAGCTCGCTGAAGCGCTGTGCGTCGCGCTGCCGGCGAATACGGCGATCGCGCGCACGGAAATCGCCGGACCCGGGTTTATCAACTTTTTTCTGTCGCAGGACAGCCAGGGCGATGTGCTTCGCGAAGTGCTGCGGCGCGGCGAGCGCTACGGGCACAGCAACACGGGTGGCGGACGCAAGGTTCAGGTCGAGTTCGTGTCCGCGAATCCCACGGGACCTCTCCACGTCGGCCACGGCCGCGGCGCTGCCGTGGGCGACAGCCTCGCGCGCATTCTTCAGGCCACGGGCTGGGAGGTGACCCGCGAGTTCTACTACAACGACGCCGGTGCGCAGATCAACAACCTGGCCCTGTCCGTGCAGGCGCGCTGCCGCGGCGTCGAGCCCGGGGCCGCAGCCTGGCCCGCCGACGGCTACCGCGGCGACTACATCGTCGAGATTGCCGATGCCTTCAAGGCCGGCGCTTCCGTCGAGGCGAGCGACAAGTCGGTGACCGCTTCGGGCGACATCGAGGACCTCGAGGCACTGCGCGAGTTCGCCGTCGCATGGCTGCGCCGCGAACAGGATCTCGATCTCAAGAGCTTCGGCGTGAGCTTCGACGTGTTCTTCCTCGAATCCTCGCTGTACGAGTCGGGCGCCGTGGAAGCCACCGTCGAGCGCCTCATCGAGCGCGGCGCCACCTACGAAAGCGACGGTGCACTGTGGCTTCGCACCACGGACTTCGGCGACGACAAGGATCGCGTCATGCGCAAGCAGGACGGGGGCTACACCTACTTTCTCCCCGATGTCGCCTATCACCACAACAAGTGGGAGCGCGGCTTCGGCCGGGTGATCAACGAGCAGGGCGCCGACCACCACAGCACCGTAACCCGCGTGCGCGCTGGTCTGCAGGCCCTTGCCGTGGACATTCCCGAGGGCTGGCCGGACTACGTACTGCACCAAATGGTCACCGTACTGCGCGACGGTGAGGAAGTGAAGATCTCCAAGCGTGCGGGCAGCTACGTGACGCTTCGCGACCTCATTGAGGAAGCCGGTCGCGACGCCACGCGCTATTTCCTCGTGGCGCGTTCGCCGAACTCGCAGCTCACCTTCGATATCGACCTGGCGATCTCGCAGAGCAACGATAACCCCGTCTATTACATACAGTACGCCCACGCGCGCGTGTGCAGCGTACAGCGCAAGCTGCGCGAGGGCGGTGAGAGCGTCGATCTCGATGCGGGCTCGCTTCCCCTGGCCCACCTGCAGGAAGCACAGGAAGCCGAGCTCCTCAAGCAGCTGGCGCGCTTTCCGGAAGTCGTCACGCGGGCGGCGGACGCCGCAGAGCCACAGCAGATCGCCACCTATCTGCGCGATCTTGCCGGCGAATTTCACGCCTACTACAACGCGCACAAGGTGCTGGTAGACGACGCAGAGCTGCGCCGGGCGCGCCTCGCGCTTTCCGAGGGTGTTCGCCAGGTCATTGCCAATGGCCTCGACCTGCTCGGTGTGAGCGCACCGGAGGCGATGTAAGCGCCATGGCGCAGCGACGCAGCAAGGGGCGCGGAGCCAGCCGCCAGCAGGACAGCGCCACGACGCAGCCCTTCCTTCGCGGCTTCGTGACCGGCCTGGCCAGCGGCCTGTTCGTCGCCTTTCTGCTGTACATCGCCACGCTGCCCGCCGATTCCGGCGTGCCCTCGGAAGGCTCCGCAGAGCCTGCGGCGGCGCGCGCGCCAAGCGCGGCACCGACACCGGAATACGAGTTCTACGAGCTGCTGCCGAAACGGGAGATCCGTGTCGACGTCGACCCCGCGGAGCTGCCAAAGGAACGTGCCGCCAGTGATGCACCGCGCTACCTCCTGCAGGCGGGCTCCTTCCGCCAGGCGGACGATGCGGACCGGCGCCGGGCCGAACTGCTGCTCCTCGGTCTCGAGCCGCGCGTGGAAGAAACGCACGGCCAGACCGGGCGCTGGTACCGTGTGATCATCGGTCCCTTCGAAAGCCGCTCGGCGATGGCCCGCGCGCGCAGTCTCACCGCCCAGCAGGATATCGACACGCTGCTGATGCAGCGCAAGGCCGGCTGAAAAAAAGCAGTTGCCTGCGGGCAAGGCCCTCAGGCCGAGCTTGAATCCGCGACTCGTCGCCCCCATGTCCCCCCTTCGCCCACGGGGAGCAGACCATTGGAACAATTTCACGGCACGACGATCCTGTGCGTGCGCCGCAGCAACAGCGTGGTCATGGGGGGGGACGGGCAGGTGTCCGTCGGCAACACGATCATGAAGGGCAACGCGCGCAAGGTACGCCGCCTCTACCGCGACCAGGTGCTCGCGGGCTTCGCCGGCGGTACGGCGGACGCCTTCACGCTGTTCGAACTGTTCGAGGCGCAGCTGGAGAAATATCAGGGGCAGCTCGTGCGTGCCGCCGTGGAACTGGCCAAGGCCTGGCGCACGGAGCGGGCGCTCCGGCGCCTCGAGGCGCTGCTCACGGTCGCCGATGCCGAGACTTCGCTGGTGATTTCCGGCAACGGCGACGTCATCGAGCCCGAACACAACCTCATCGCCATCGGCTCCGGCGGCTCCTTCGCCCAGGCCGCAGCACTGGCGCTTTACGACAACACGGAACTCAGCGCGCGCGATATCGTCGAGAAGAGCCTGAGCATCGCCGCCGACATCTGCATCTACACCAACCAGCAGCGCACCATCGAGCAGCTGGACTACTGACAGGTTCGCCCATGTCCAACATGACCCCCAGGGAAATCGTCCACGAGCTGGACAAGCACATTATTGGCCAGCAGGAGGCCAAGCGCGCCGTGGCCAGCGCGCTGCGCAACCGCTGGCGGCGCATGCAGGTCGAGGAAAAGCTGCGCGGTGAGATCACGCCGAAGAACATACTCATGATCGGCCCGACGGGTGTCGGCAAGACCGAGATCGCCCGCCGCCTCGCGCGCCTGGCCAACGCCCCCTTCGTGAAGGTCGAGGCGACCAAGTTCACCGAGGTCGGCTACGTCGGTCGCGACGTCGAGAGCATTGTGCGCGATTTGGCGGAAATGGCGATCAAGATGCTGCGCGAGCAGGCCATTGAGCGCGTGCGCTTTCGCGCCGAGGAAGCCGCCGAGGAGCGCATCCTCGACCTTCTTCTTCCGGCGGCCCGCGGCTCGGACGCGCCGCAGGGCGACAGCACGCGCCAGCTGCTGCGCAAGAAGCTGCGCGAGGGAGAACTCGACGATCGCGAGGTGGAGCTGGAGCTCAGCAGCCAGAGCCGCGTCGAGATCAGCGCGCCTCCCGGGATGGAGGAGATGACCTCGCAGCTGCAGAGCATGTTCGCCAACCTCGGCCGCTCACAGACAAAAAAGCGCCGCATGCCGATCAAGGCCGCCTTCGCCGCGCTCTGCGATGAGGAGGGAGCAAAGCTCGTCAACGAGGAGGAGCTGCGCCAGAACGCCCTGCAGGCTGCGGAGCAGAACGGCATCGTGTTCATCGACGAGCTCGACAAGGTGGCCAAGCGCAGCGAGGGTGTCGGCGCCGACGTGTCGCGCGAAGGCGTGCAGCGCGACCTCCTGCCGCTGATCGAGGGCAGCACCGTGAGCACGAAGTACGGCATGATCAAGACCGATCACATTCTGTTCATCGCCTCGGGTGCGTTCCACCTCGCCAAGCCCTCGGACCTGATCCCCGAGCTCCAGGGTCGCCTGCCGATCCGTGTGGAGCTCGCGGCGCTGTCGCCGGAGGACTTTCGCCGCATCCTGGTCGAGCCCGACGCGGCCCTCACGCGGCAGTACGCCGCGCTCCTTGCCACCGAGGGCCTCGAAATCGAATTCAGCGACGACGGCATCGCGCGCATCGCCGAACTGGCCTGGCAGCTTAACGAGAGCACCGAGAACATCGGCGCCCGGCGCCTGCACACGGTGATGGAGCGGCTCCTCGACGACGCCTCCTTCCGCGCTGCGGACGATGGCCTGAGCGGTAGCCGCCTCCTGGTAGACGCCGCTTACGTCGATGAGCAGCTCAGCGAACTGGCCAGCGACGAGGACCTGTCGCGCTTCATCCTCTAGGGGGACTGCCATGAGCGACAACGACAAGAACGCGAGCGCAGACAAGCGTCTCAGGCCAAGGGAGCTGCGCCTGCGCCGAAAGTCGCGCCTGCTCGAGCTGCACTACGGCGATGACCGCGTGGTGCAGCTCGACTGGGAGTTCCTGCGCGTGCATTCACCGTCGGCGGAGGTGCGCGGTCACCATCCCTCGCAGGCCGTGTTGCAGACCGGCAAACGCGACGTCGGAATCGTGGAGCTCAAGCCCGTGGGGCACTACGCCCTGCAGATCGTGTTTGACGACGGTCACGACAGCGGCCTCTACAGCTGGGCCTATCTCGACCAGCTCGCCCGCGAGCGCGATCGCCTGTGGCGGCATTACCTCGAGGCGCTCGAGGCCGAGGGAGGCAGTCGCGACCCGCACACGCAGGTGCTCCACTTCCAGCCCTGAGCGGGACGCCGCCGCGCTGCCGCGTCATCCGCGGACGGGCTACAATGCGCGTCCACGTTTCTGGAAAGCACGATGGCTGACGACGACACCACGCACTTCGGCTACAAGGAAGTCCGCCGCGACGAGAAAGCCGCCCTCGTCGGCGACGTTTTCGACTCCGTAGCCACCCGCTACGACCTGATGAACGATCTCATGTCCGGTGGCATCCATCGCATCTGGAAGCGTTTCACGATCGAGCTTTCCGGCGCGCGCCGCGGCAACCGCATCCTCGACATCGCCGGCGGCACCGGGGACCTCGCCGCGCGCTTTGCACCGCTCGTCGGTGACGAGGGTGAAGTCGTGCTCGCGGACATCAACGCCAGCATGCTGCGCGTGGGACGCGATCGCCTGATCGACCGCGGCGTTCCCGGAAACCTGTTCTACGTGCAGGCCGATGCCCAGTACCTGCCCTTCCCCGACGACCACTTCGACTGCATCACGATCGCTTTCGGCCTGCGCAACGTTACCGACAAGGACCTGGCCCTGCGTTCGATGCTGCGGGTGCTCAAGCCCGGCGGCCGCCTGCTCGTGCTCGAGTTCTCCAAACCCCGCAACCCGCTGCTGTCGCGGGCCTACGATGCCTATTCCTTCGCCGTTCTCCCGGTCATGGGGCGCCTTATCGCCCGCGACAGCGACAGCTATCAGTACCTCGCCGAGTCCATCCGCGTACACCCGGACCAGGAGACGCTGCGCGAGATGATGGAGAACGCCGGCTTCGACCGCTGCGATTATCACGATATGACCGGTGGCATCGTCGCCGTACACCGCGGGGTGAAGGCCGCCTGAGCCGGCCGTACCCCGCGCGCGAGGCCGAGCTACAGCCGTGAACGAAATCCGCAATCCGACCCTGCACACGGCAGGCCTTGCCGCCGCCGAGGCCGCCGCCAATGCCGCCCTTCGCCTGTCGCCCCACAGCATGGCGGGGCTTCGCAAGCTGGCCGGCGAGGTGGTGGCACTCGAGTGCACGCGCCCGGCAGTCACCGTGTACATCAACGGCGAGGAAAACGGTGAAATCCGGCTGCGCGGGGTTTATGACGGCAAGGTGAGCACGCGAATCACCGGCAGCGCCGAGGACTTCGGCGCGCTGGCCCGGGCCGAGGACCCCGCCGCCGAGCTCATCAACGGCGGCCTGCGCCTCGAGGGCAACAGCGCCACGCTCGTCGCCATGCAGCGCCTGTTCAACGAAATGGACGTGGACTGGGAGGCACCGCTGGTCGCGGGTCTCGGCGACGTCGCCGGACACCAGCTTGCGAACATGCTTCGCGCCGCATTCGACTGGTCGCGCGAGACCGGCGAGAACCTGCAACGCCAGCTGCGCGAATACGCCACCGAGGAAGGGCGACTCGCGCCGCCTCCCCTCGCCCTCGAGCATTTCTACGAAGACGTACAGGCGCTGAGCGAACGCGGCGACCGCCTTGCCGCACGCATCGAGCGCCTGCGCCAGCGCGTTGAAGCGCTGAGGGCGCAGCGGGCGCCATGATCCCGCCGGGGCTTCGCTGAGTGTCGCGCCTGTCAAGGATTGTCGAGATTGCGCGCGTCGTGGGGCGCTATCGCCTCGACGAGCTGCTGCCGGAGCAGGCGCGTCATCCCGTCCTCGGCACGCTGCTCAAGGCCAACCCCTGGCGCCTCGGCGCTGCGGATGCATCCCGCGGCGAGCGCCTGCGCCGCTCGCTGGAGGAACTCGGTCCCGTATTCATCAAGTTCGGCCAGATGCTGTCGACGCGGCGCGACCTCATGCCCGAGGACATCGCCGACGAGCTGGCGAAGCTGCAGGACCAGGTACCGCCGTTCCCCAGCGAATCCGCCGTAGCGCAGATCGAGAGCGCGCTTGGCGCACCCGTGGACGAGCTCTTCGAGCGCTTTGACCGCGAGCCCATGGCCTCGGCCTCCGTAGCGCAGGTGCACGGCGCGCGCACGCGCGAGGGACGCGAGGTCGTGGTCAAGGTCATCCGGCCTGGCATAGAAAAGACGATCGAGAAGGACATGGCGCTCCTCGCCCTGCTCGCACGTGGTCTCGAGCGCTGGTTCCGCGAGGGCCGCCGCCTGCGCCCCGTCGAGGTCGTCGCCGACTACCGCCACACGATCCTCGACGAACTCGACCTCGGCCGCGAGGCGGCGAACGCCTCGCAGCTGCGGCGCAACTTCGCCGATGGCGCGCTGGTGTACGTTCCCGAGGTGTTCTGGCCCTACACGCGGCGCAGCGTGATGGTGTCGGAGCGTATCCGCGGCATCCCGGTCACCGATCTCGACGAGCTGCGCCGGCGCCGGGTCAACCTCAAGGTCCTAGGCGAGCGCGGCGTGGAAATCTTCTTCACGCAGGTCTTCCGCGACAGCTTCTTCCACGCCGACATGCACCCCGGCAACATCTTCATCGACGCGGCGGACCCCGTCGATCCGCGCTACATCGCCATCGACTGCGCGATCATCGGTTCGCTGACCGAGGACGACCAGTACTACCTCGCGCGCAACCTGCTGGCGATATTCCGTCGCGACTACCACGAGGTTGCGCAACTGCACGTGGAGTGCGGCTGGGTTCCCGCCGATACGCGCGTACCGGACTTCGAGGCGGCGATGCGGGCGGTCTGCGAGCCGGTCTTCGAACGCCCCATCGCCGAGATCTCCTTCGGCCAGCTTCTGGTCTACCTGTTCCGCACAGCGGCGCGCTTCGACATGGAAGTCCAGCCCTCCCTCGTGTTGCTGCAGAAAACGCTGCTGAATATCGAGGGACTGGGCCGCCAGCTCTATCCCGAACTCAACCTCTGGGATACGGCCATGCCCTTCCTCGAGCGCTGGATCAGCGAGCGTTACTCACCCCAGTCCATGGTTCGCCGTTTGCAGCAGCAGGCCCCGAACTGGCTGGAACAGCTGCCGCAACTTCCCGAAGCGGTGCTCGACAACCTGCAGCAGACACGCCGGCGCCAGCGCCAGGAGCAGGCAGCCCTCGAAGCGCAGCGCCGCGATGCCCTGCGTCGCGATCGCCGGGCGCGGCGGCGCTATGTGGCGGCGATGCTGTGCATCGTCGCCGCCGGTGCGGCGCTGCCGCCCGTGCGCGAACTGCTGGAGCAGGCGCCGCCGGTCAGCTGGCTCCTCGTCGCCATCGCCGCCGGCCTGGCCTGGCCCGGCCAGACGGTCTGAGGGCGCTGCGGGGGCGCCCGCCTGTGCGATAATCCGCGCCCCGGCAGGCAAAGGGCGGCAGCTACGGTGCCTACTGAAAGCCACAAGAAGAGCCAAGAGCAGAGCCAAGAGCAGAGCCACACGCAGGCGCAGATGCGCGCGCGCGCGGAGAGCAAAGGCCAGACCGGCGGCGAGTGGCTGGACGATGTGCACTGGAACGCGGACGGCCTGGTACCGGTAATCGCCCGCGACCACGCCAGCGGAGTCGTGCTCATGATGGCGTGGATGAACGCCGAAGCGCTTGCGGCGACCGTCGACGAGGGCCGCGCGGTCTACTGGTCACGCTCGCGACAGCGCCTGTGGCGCAAGGGTGAAAGTTCGGGCCACGCGCAGATCCTGAAGGACCTGCGCCTGGACTGCGACGGCGATACGCTGCTGATTTCCGTTGAACAGCAAGGGGGTATTGCCTGTCATACAGGAAGGGCACACTGCTTTTTCAGAAGCCTGGAGAACGGTGTCTGGGTTGACAAGGATCCGGTTCTGAAGGATCCGGAGGCGATTTATGGCTGAGGCGGAGCGGATTCTGGACGCCCTCGACGCGGTACTGAGGGAGCGGCGCACGGCGGATGCCGACGGCTCCTACGTCGCCAGCCTTTACGCGCGCGGCCTCAACCGCATCCTGGAAAAGGTCGGCGAGGAGGCCACGGAGGTCATCATCGCCGCCAAGGATTCAGCAGGCGGCGCTTGCGACAGGCGCGACGCGCTCGTGGGGGAAGTCGCCGACCTGTGGTTTCATACGCTGGTGCTGCTGGCGTCACAGGATCTTTCCTCGAGAGACGTGCTCGACTGCCTGGCGTCGCGCTTCGGTCTCTCGGGGCACGAAGAGAAGGCCAGCCGGAGCCGGCCAACGTAACAGCAAGCCTCACGGGCGCGCCGAGGTCGGCGAGCGGTACGTGGGAACAGGGAGATAGATATGGGATTGGGCGGAATCAGCATCTGGCAGTTGCTCATCATCCTCGCCATCGTGGTCATGCTCTTCGGGACTAAGCGCCTGCGCAGCCTGGGCTCGGACCTCGGCAGTGCGGTGAAGGGTTTTCGCAGCAGCATGGCTGACGACGACAAGGCTGCCGACGAAGGCAAGACCGAGAACGTCGGCAGCGGCAAGGCCGAGGACGGCAGCGACGTCGCGCAGGAAAGTAAGGAAAAGTCCTAGCTACCCCCCCAAAGGCGGTCTGAGCGCCCATGTTCGACATCGGCTTTGCCGAGCTCCTGATCATCGCGGTGGTGGGGCTCCTGGTCATCGGCCCCGAGCGCCTTCCCGGTGCCGTGCGCACGGGGAGCGCGTGGCTGAACCGCTTTCGCAGCAGCTTCAACGCAATCAAGCAGGAGGTACAGCAGGAGCTGCATAACGACGCGGTGATGCGCGAGCTGCGCGAGAGCGGCGAAAAGCTGCGCCGCGAATCGGAAGCGCTGCGTCAGGACCTGAGCGGTCTTGACCCATCGTCGCTCTCGGAGGCACAGCCGTCGCCCGCCGAGGCACCGCCGCCGGCATCGCCCGACTCGGGCTCCGACCACAATCACGGCCAGAACCAAAACCAAGACCAAAACCAAGATCAAGACCAGGGCGCCGAAGGCACTCCCGCACAGAAAGATCCCCGAGCATCCTCATGAGCAGCGCCGAAGAAGACGAACCCCTGCCGTTGATCGCGCATCTCACGGAGCTGCGCGATCGGCTCCTGCGCATGGTGCTGGCGATCCTGATTGCCTTTATCGTGCTCTTTCCGTTTGCCAACGAAATCTACGCCTTCGTCTCGCAGCCGCTGCGCGATCTGCTCCCCGAGGGCGCCAGCATGATCGCCACCGAGGTGGCCTCGCCCTTTCTAACCCCCTTCAAGCTGACGCTGTTCACCGCAGCCTTTGTTGCCATGCCGTACATCCTGTTCCAGGCATGGGCCTTCATTGCACCGGGCATGTACAGCAACGAGAAGCGCTTCGCGCTGCCGATCCTGGCATCGTCCGTCGCCCTGTTCTATATCGGTGCCGCCTTCGCCTACTTCGTGGTCTTTCCGCTGATCTTCGCCTTCTTTACCAGCGTGGCACCCGAGGGCATATCGATCATGACGGACATCAACCGCTACCTGGACTTTGTCCTCAAGCTGTTCTTCGCCTTCGGCATCGCCTTCGAGATCCCCATCGCCGCGCTGATCTTGATCTGGACGGGAATCACCACGCCCGACGATCTCGCGCGCAAGCGCCCCTACATCATCGTCGGCTGCTTCATCTTCGGCATGCTGCTGACACCACCCGACGTGATCTCCCAATCGCTCCTCGCCCTGCCGATGTGGCTGTTGTTCGAGGCGGGCGTGTTCGCGGGGCGCCACCTGCTCGGCAACCGGGCCAGCAGCGAGAGCAGCGCTTGAGGCGACGGCGTGCCGGGCTAAACTGAAGGCGGCGCTTCCGGATGCTGTCGATGGCCCCTTGTTCTTCCCTCTCGCGCGAGATTGTCCGCGCCCTTGTCCTCTGCTGCGTCCTGAGCCCGTTCATTCTGACCTCGGATTTTGCAAACGCACAGGAGCTCTCCTCGGGCGATCGGGGCGCAGGCAGCGGCGCACCTGTCGACAACGCCTCGGCGGCGCAAGAAGCGACGCAGCAGACCAATATTCGCGAGCTCATCGAGACGGGAAAAAAGGCCGAAGCGGTCCTTCGACAAAAGGCGGGCGAGCTTTCCGGCGTTGGCGAGCTACCGCGTACGCCGCTGCAGCTCATGCTGGTTCTCGCCGACGCCGTCACCAGTCGCGACTACGAACGTGCCGCCCGCTATCTGGACCTGCGCTACCTGCCCGATGACCTGGGAAGCTGGCCGCCGGAGGCACTGCTGGACGCGCTGCGGATCGTCTGGAGTCAGCAGAACATCATCGACATCACGCAGCTCAGCGACGAACCCGAGGGCTTCCTCAACGACGGCCTGCCCCCCTACCGCGATCTGCTAGGCGTCGTGCGCAAGGATGACGGCGAAGAGGTACCGATCTACCTGCAGCGTATTCCTGACGGCCAGGGCGATCGCACCTGGAAGATCTCGAATGCCAGCGTCGCCGAGATTCCGGAGCTGTGGGACGATCTGGGCTATGGGCCCGTCGCGGTCTGGCTGCAGAAGCATGTCCCCGAATACCGTTTTGCCGGTCTCGAAAGCTGGCAGCTGATTGCCGCCTTCGTCTTCCTCGTCGCCGCCTGGTACCTGTCCCTCACGGCGGCCTGGGCGCTGATGCGCCTGGTGCTGCTGATCCCCAATCGCTTTCCGGTCGGCATCGAGACCTTCTTCCGCGGCTCCTTCCGCCTGTTCCTGTTCCTGGCGTTCTTCCGCCTGCTGATGGATCAGCTTGCCCTGTCGCTGACGGCGCGCGTGTACCTGAACTCCTCCGGCGTCGACTACATCGCCTTTTCGATCCTCCTGCTCGGCATCATTTCGCTGGTGCGTGACTACAACATCCGTCGCCTCGAAGGCGCCGGCAACCGGCAGTACGTGGCGCTGCTCAAGCCCTTCACCACGATCCTCAAATTCTTCGCGCTCACGATCGTTGCGCTGGTCTGGGCCGAGCGCGCCGGTTACAACATGTCGACGATCATCGCCGGCCTCGGCGTGGGCTCCCTCGCCGTCGCCCTCGCCGCGCAGAAAACCCTCGAGAACGTCATCGGCGCCATCACGCTTTACTCGGCGCGCCCGGTGAATCCCGGAGACCTGTGCCGCTTCGGCGACGTGGTCGGCACCGTCGAGGAGATCGGTCTGCGTTCGACGCTGATCCGCACCCTTGACCGAACGATGCTCGCGGTGCCGAATTCAGTGTTTTCCTCCGTCGAAGTGGAGAACTTCAGCCACCGCGACCGCATCCGCTTTTTCCGTCATATCGAGGTGCAGATGCCAACGGCGAACCAGCTTCGCGTGGTCCTCGCGCGGCTGCGCGAGCTCTTCCTTTCCCATGAGGAAGTGTTGCAGGAGACCGTCAGCATCCGCCTCGAGAAGATCGTCGCCGCCAACGCCGTCATCCGCATCGACGCAGGTATCGGGACCACGGACTACCAGCATTACCTGGCCGTGATCGAAGACCTGAACCTGCGCATGATCGAACTGGTTCACGCGGCCGGCATCGTCTTCAGCGGACCGGGGCAGGTGCTGCAGATCCGCGACTTTCACAGCGCCGAGGCAGAGACGCTCGACGAGGTGGAGGCGCAGCTTGAGCGCTGGCAGCGCGAAGATGCGACACCGTTCCCCGATTTCACTGCGGATGAAAAAGCGACCCTCGCCGGCGCCATCCGCCTGCCAGGGAGGCAGGACAGCTGAACGACGGAGCCCGCACAAAGCAATCGACGCGGCCCCTGCGTGCCCTGGCGCGACAGCTCTCGCCCTACCGCGGGCGCCTGCTCGCCGCTGCCGTCGCGCTGGTATTCACGGCGGCGGCCACGCTCACGCTGGGCAAGGGGCTGCAGCTGCTGATCGACGAAGGCTTCGCCACCGGAGGCGATCCGGCAGCGCTGACGCGCGCCGTGCGGATGGTTCTGGCAATTACCGCGGCGATCGCCGTCGGCACCTTCTTTCGCTTCTATCTCGTGTCCTGGCTCGGCGAGCGCGTGAGTGCCGACCTGCGCAGCGACGTATTCCGCAACATCGTGCGCCTGCATCCCGGCTTTTTCGAGGACAACCGTTCCGGCGAGATCATGTCGCGCCTGACCGCGGACACCACGGTCCTGCAGACCATCATCGGCTCCTCGATGAGCATGGCCCTGCGCAGCGCCCTCACACTCACCGGCGCAGTGATCATGATGCTGATCACCAACCTCAAGCTGACCCTGATCATCGTGGCCACCGTGCCCGCGGTGCTGCTGCCGGTACTGATCTTCGGTCGCCGCGTCCGCCGACTGTCGAGCAGTTCGCAGGACTCGGTCGCGAGTGTAGGCAGCTATGCCGGAGAGATCATCCAGAACATTCGCACAGTGCAGGGCTTCAATCGCGAGGCGGCAGAAGCCGAGGCCTTCGACCGCGAGGTCGAAGCCGCCTTCGCCATCGCGCGCTCGCGTATCCGGCAGCGCGCATTCCTGATCGCGATCGCCATTCTGATTCTCGCTGGCGGTCTGGTGGCGATGATGTACACCGGCGGTCGCGACGTGATCACGGGCGCCATGAGCGGCGGTGAACTGGCCGCGTTCATGTTCTATGCGGTAATGGTCGGTACGGGCTTTGCGACGCTGTCGGAGGTCTGGGGCGATCTCCAGCGCGCCGCGGGTGCAACGGAGCGTCTCCTCGATCTGGTGTCCGCGAAGAGCGATATCGTCGACAGTGGGCGCCCGCAGGCGCTCGCGGCCAGACCCGCCATGGCGCTGCGCGACGTGGTTTTCGCCTACCCCTCACGCCCCGACCGGCGTGCCCTCGACGGTATGTCGCTGCACATAGAAGCCGGCCGGAGTCTCGCATTGGTGGGCCCCTCGGGCGCGGGCAAGACCACCGTATTCGAGCTCCTGCAGCGCTTCTATGATCCGCAGCAGGGTTGTATCGAGCTCGACGGCGTCGATATTCGCGAGCTGCCGCTGGAGCAGCTTCGCAGCCAGCTCGCCATCGTGCCGCAGCAGCCGATGCTGTTCAGCGCCGACGTGCGCTACAACATTGCCTACGGCCGTCCTGATGCCAGCGACGTCGAGATCGAAGCCGCGGCGCGGCGCGCCCATGCGCACGAGTTCATCAGCGCATTGCCCGAGGGCTACGCCAGCGACCTCGGCGAGCGCGGCGTGCGCCTGTCCGGCGGACAGCGTCAGCGCATCGCCCTGGCCCGGGCCATGCTGATGGACCCCTGCGTCCTGCTCCTCGATGAAGCCACCAGCGCCCTCGACGCCGAGAGCGAATTCCAGGTACAGCAGGCGATCGCCGAACTCATGCACGAACGCACCACGGTGATCATCGCGCACCGCCTCGCCACGATCCGCGACGCCGACTGCATCGCCGTCCTCGACGACGGTCGCGTGGTCGCCACGGGCACGCACGAGGAACTCATGGGCAGCAACGAGCTGTACGCGCGCCTGGCGCGGCTGCAGTTTCGCGACGCCGCCTAGGCGCTGGCGCTCCGGACGCGACGGATCGGGCGATCGGGCAGCTCAGCGCAGGGACTTGAGAAACTCGAGATGGTTCTCGTAGTGGTCGAGGACGTCGTGACTGATCTGCTCGCGACTCCAGCCCATGATGCAGTAGTCGCGACCGCCCTGGCTCAAGTGAACCTCGGCGCGGTAGTAGCGATCGTCGTCGTTCAGTGACGCGAGGGCCGTGCCGCCTAGACGCTCGTCGGGCATGGCGTGAGGCCTGCACCGCACCTCGTACAGAAAATCGATCTCTCCATCGCTGAGCACTTCGAGACGCACGCGGCTGCGGTCATCGAAACGCTTCGTGACCCGTGCCTCGATGTCATGCTTCTTCAACTCGGCGGCGAATTCGCGAAGGGCGGGAAGCACCTCGTCGCGCAGGAAACGCTCCACGTGCTCATCGGCGGGAAAAGTGAGCAGGCTGTCGAGGCGCGAGCGCCAGTCTCCGGCACCGGCCGGCGCCGGGGTGACGTTCTCGACGGTGCGCTGCCCGACATCGAGCGACAGGGCCTTGGCAAAACCCCAGATCGCTCCGAGCAGCGCCAGGGAAAAGGGCAGGGCGCTGGCAATCGCGGCGGTCTGCAGCGATGCGAGGCCTCCGGACAGCAGCAGCACGGAAGCAATGGCACCGACCAGCGCGGCCCAGAAAACCCGCTGCAGTACCGGCGTGTCGTCGCGACCGTGCGCGGACAGCATGTTCAGCACCAGCGCCCCGCTGTCGGCAGAGGTCACGAAGAAAACCACCACCATGGCCAGGCTCACGCCGGCCAGCAGGTTACTCAAAGGCAGGTATTCCAGGAAGCGGAACAGCGCTTCGGCCTGATTCGCGGACACGGCCTCGGCGAGTTCCTCGGCACCCTGATTGAGGATCAGATCGATGGCGCTGTTTCCGAAGACCCCCATCCACAGCAACGTGAAGCCGCAGGGCACGAGCATGGCGCCGAGGGTGAATTCACGGATTGTGCGCCCGCGTGATATGCGCGCGATGAACAGACCGACAAAGGGCGACCAGCTCAGCCACCAGCCCCAGTAGAAGATCGTCCATCCTCCCAGCCAGTCCGTGGGCTCGTAGGCGTAGAGCGTGAAGGTCTTGCTGATCAGCTCGCTCAGATAGTCGCCGAGATTCTCCAGCGTGGCCGCAAGCAGCAGAATCGTGGGGCCGGTAATCAGCACGCCGGCAAGCAGGATGATGGAGAAGGCGATGTTGAGCTCGGACAGGCGCTTGATTCCGGCGTTGAGACCCATGGCGACGGAAATACTGGCCAGGCCCATGGTCACGGCGATGAGCACTACCTGTACCAGCTTGCTCACGGGCACGCCAAAGAGGTAGGCGAGGCCCGAATTGATCTGCAGTACGCCGAAGCCGAGCGAGGTCGCGATGCCGCAGGCTGTGCAGACGATTGCGAAAACGTCGATAGCGGCGCCGAGCGGGCCGTAGATGCGCTCGCCGATCAGCGGGTAGAAGGCCGAGCGCACGGTCAGCGGCAGGCCATGGCGGTAGGAGAAGTACGCCAGCAGGAGCGCCGCGATCGCGTAGATCGCCCAGGCGTGCAGCCCCCAGTGGAAGAAGGTCAGCGTCATCGCGTGGCTGGCAGCGTCGACGGTACCGCCGGCCTCCAGCGGCGGCTGCAAAAAATGCATCACCGGCTCGGCGACGCCGAAGAACATCAGACCGATGCCCATGCCCGCTGCAAACAGCATGGCGAACCAGCTGATCGCGCTGTAGTCGGGCGTCGAGTGGTCGGGACCGAGCTTGACGTCGCCGAAACGCGACAGGCTGAACAGCAGGACACTGACCAGAACAACGGCCACCACCAGTACGTAGTACCAGCTCGCGTAGCGCACGATCGCCGCCTGCACTCGTTGGAACAGCGCCTCGCTCGCCTCGGGCGCGACCGCGGATCCGACGACGAGCAGCGCCAGGAGTATCGTCGCGGGCAGAAATACTTGGCGGTCGACCTGCCACGCGCCGGCGCGGGCAACGCCGGTGACAAGGTCGCGAGGATCGCTGGTCATAGGGAATCTCGGACGGACTCAGCCCTTCAGGGTATCGGTGTCTTGGCCTTATGGCAAAGGCCGATAACACGACACTGAAGCAGTTATGTAATCCGGGATTTACATAGGATCATGTTTTTCAAGGATTATTTTTTACAATCTGCCTGAGGGCCACCTGCGTAAGCTTTGCCTGTAAAATGTTCGGCTTTATTTGGAATAGACAGGGAAGTTTTTATGCAGTCCAACAACACGCTCCGTCGCGCCGTTCGCGCGGCCGCTCTCGGTACCGCGGCAAGCGGCAGCCTGTTCAGCCTTGAGTCCAGCGCCCAGCTCGAAGAAGTCATCGTCACCGCCACCAAGCGCGCCGAGAGCACGCAGGATATTCCCGTCGCCGTCCAGGCCCTCGGCGAGAACACGCTCAACGACATGGGCGTCACCAACTTCGAGGACTACCTCGTCCAGCTGCCCGGCGTCACCGCAGGCGGCAGCGGCCCGGGACAGAACACGATCTATATTCGTGGCGTGGCCTCGACGACGCCCAACCTGTCGACGGCAGGGGTAGCCGGCCTTGCGCCCAACGTGGCGCTGTATCTCGACGAGCAGCCCCTGGCGCAGCCGGGGCGTAATCTCGATGTCTACGCTGCCGATATGAACCGCATCGAGGTGCTGGCAGGGCCGCAGGGCACGCTCTTCGGCGCCAGCTCGCAGGCCGGCACAGTCCGCCTGATCACCAACAAGCCCGATTTCAGCGGCACCTACGCGCGCACGAAGCTCGGCACGTCGTTCACCAAGGGCGGCGAGATGAACAACAACCTCGAGGCCATGCTGAATGTGCCCGTCAGCGACAAGCTCGCGCTGCGAGGAGTGGTGTACACGGATCACATGGGGGGCTATGTCGACAACGTGCCCGGAACCGTGAACGTGAGCGAGAGCGCGCGCTTCCGCCCGGCCGGCACCCTGCGTGCAAATGGCGTCCCCGTCAGTGAGCAGCGCGAGGGCTTTCAGGCCGGCGCCGACCTGTCCGCGGTCAACTTCATCGATGCGGACAACGACATCATCGCCGAGGACAACTACAACGACGCCACCTATACGGGTTTCCGCCTCGCCGGCACCTACCTGATCAATGCCAACTGGGACCTCAACGTCTCCTACATGAAACAGCAGCTCGACGTCGACGGCGTGTTCTATTCCGATCCGGAGCTCGGTGACTACGAGGTCACGCGCTTCACGGAAGACAACATGAAGGACGAGTTCGACAACGTATCCTGGACGCTCCAGGGTCGTCTCAATGCGCTCGAGGTGCTCTACACCGGCGCTTTCACACAGCGCGATACGGACCAGATCATCGACTACACGGATTACCTATTCGTGGGTCAGTACATGCCCTACTACGTGTGCGACGCCTCGGTCACCTATCCGGGTGACGCGGCCCCCTCGGGCACCTGCTACGCCCCCGAGGCCGCGGTGAATTCACTGACGGAAACCGACGTGCAGACGCACGAGCTGCGCTTCACGACGCCGCAGGACAATCGCTTCCGCGCCACCTTCGGCGCCTTCTACAGCGATCTCGAACTGCGTGAGGTCAACGACTTCATCTACTCGCCGGACGGCTTCGACCTCGTCCAGGGCCCGGGTCCCTTCGTACCCGCCGGTACGGAAGCGAATCCGCCCGTCGGCTTCGGTCCCAACTTCTCGATGCCCGGAGCCTCGGTGAAATTTCCCGGGCAGTGGCCCCAGGGCACCATGTTCCGCAATGACGTGATCCGTACGGACGAACAGACGGCCCTCTTCGGCGAGCTGACCTTCGACATCGTGGATGACCTCGCCCTTACGCTCGGCGCCCGCTACTACGACGTGGAAGTCACGCTGAAAGGCAGTGCCTCCGGCTCCTACGGCAACCTCGGCGCGACGCAGGACAACGCCTCGGGCCAGAATCTCGACGAGCTCTTCTCGGACCCGAACCCCAGCGTGGCCGCCACCGATGGCGTCATCACCAAGGTAAGCCTGTCCTGGACACCCACCGATGAACAGCTGTGGTTCGCGACCATATCCGAAGGCTTCCGCCCGGGCCTGCTCAACCGCCCCGGCGGCGCGAGCAACCCCGATGGCAGCTTCACGGTGCCCTTCGCCCTCGATACGGACGAGGTCGTCAATTACGAACTCGGCTGGAAGCTCGACCTCCTTGACCGCTCCCTGCGCTTCAACGGCAGCCTGTTCCTCGTCGAGATCGACAGCCTCCAGACCACGATCTTCGACCCGAGCATCACCAACCTGTTCTTCTCCGACAACGCGGCCGACGCCGAGGTCATGGGCGTCGAAGGCTCTATCGACTGGGCGCCTTCGACGGTGCCGGGGCTAGTCGTGACCGGCGCCTTCTCCGTGCTCGACACGGAGATTACCCGGGTGCTCACGCCGACCGATGACGTGATTCGGGGCGACAGCCTGGCCTTCGCACCGGAGCTCCAGACCACGCTGCGCGCGCGGTATACCTGGGATCTGGCCAACGGCATGCGCGCGCACGTCATGCCGCATCTGGCCTACTCCGACGAATCCTTCAGCGACGTAATCACGATCAACCGCCAGCGCCTCGACTCCTGGCTGATGCTCGGATTTACCGCCGGCCTGAGCAGCAACGAGTGGACCGCAGAACTGTTCGTGGACAACCTGACGGACGAGGCGGCGGAGCTGTCGATGAACTTCGTTGCGGATCGGGACCGGGTCACGCTCGCCCGTCCGCTGACGGGGGGCCTGCGTTTCACCTACAACTTTGACTGAAGCCACGGCCACCGACCCGGCCGGGCCGGCGCAGCAGGCCCGGGCGCTGCTTCAGGCAGGCGCCCTGGACGAGGCCCGGTCGCTGCTCGAAGGGGCACTGGAACAGTCTCCTGACGACATCGAGGCGCGCTACGTCCTCGCGGTCTGCCTGCGTCTTGCACGGGACTACACGGCGGCCGAAGCCGCGCTCGAGGCTATCCTCGTGCGCGAGCCCGAAAACGGCCGCGCGCTTCAGGAGGCCGGCCACCTCGCCCGCGATCGCGGCCGCGACAACGATGCCCTTCGCTACTACGGCGAAGCCGTGCGCAGCAATCCGGCACTCCTGGCCAGCTTTCGAAATCGGCTGGAGCTTCTGCGCCGCGCTGGCCGCGAGGACGAAGCGCGCGCCACGGAGGCGCAGCTGCGCATCGCCGAAGCACTGCCACCACCGCTGCTCGCCGCGACGGATCTGCTGGCCCAGGGGCGTATGCACCGCGCCGAGGAGCTGTGCCGCGCTTTTCTTCAGAAGCAGCCGCAGCATGTGGAAGGCATGCGTCTGCTCGCCGAGATCGGCATGCGCCTCGGCGCCCTCGAAGAAGCCGAATTCCTGCTCGAGACGGCCTGCGAACTCGAGCCCGACAACCTGCGCCTGCGCATTGAACTTGTGCGCGTCCTCAGCAAGCGCCAGCGCTTCGAGGCATCGCTGGCCCAGGCCGAGGAGCTGCTGCGCCGGGCACCGGACAGCCTTCCGTTTCAGTCGCTGCGTGCAATCGAGTTGCTGCAGCTGGGTCGCTACGACGCAGCGGTCGCGGGCTTCGATGCCATCCTCAAGCGTCTGCCGGGCGATGCCGCCACACTCACCTCGCGCGGCCACGCGCTCAAGACCTGCGGCCGCAGCGAAGAGGCGATCAACAACTACCGCGAGGCCGCCGAGCGGCGCCATCACGGCGAGGCGTGGTATGCCCTTGCGAACCTGAAGACCTACCGATTCAGCGATGCTCAAATCGACGCCATGCGCCGGCAGGCTGCCGACTCCGGTCAGGCACACATGGATCGCGTGTATCTATCCTTCGCCCTCGGCAAGGCCTTCGAAGACCGGGAGGACTACGCCGCGGCGTTCGAGCACTTTGACCGGGGTAACTCGCTGCGTCGGCGCCAGCTTCGCTACCGCGCGGAGCAGCTGCGCGCCGAGGTGGACGCGCAGCGCGAGCTGCTCGATGCTGACCTGTTCGGACGCCTGGGCCCGGGAGGCCACGACGCGCCCGACCCGATCTTCATTCTCGGACTGCCGCGTGCCGGTAGCACCCTCCTCGAGCAGATTCTCTCGGCGCATAGCCAGATAGAAGGCACGCGGGAGCTGCCCAACATCCTCGCCATGGCGCAGAAGCTGCGGCGTCGGCGCGACGAGGACGGCGAACAACCCGGCTACCCGGAGATCCTCGCGCATCTGGATCACAACACGCGCCAGGAGCTCGGCCGCGCCTATATCGAGCAGACTGCCCTGCACCGCAGCGGCACGCCTTTCTTCATCGACAAAATGCCGAATAACTTCCGCCACATCGGGCTCGTGCATCTGATCCTGCCGCGCGCAAAAATCATCGATGCGCGGCGCGAACCCATGGCCTGCTGCTTCAGCAACTACCAGCAGCTCTTCGCCGAAGGGCAGGAATTCAGCTACGACCTCGGCGATCTGGGACAGTACTACCGTGACTACGAACGGCTGATGGCGCACTGGGACACGGCGCTGCCGGGCCGCGTATTCCGCCTGCAGCACGAGCGTCTGCTGGATGATCTGGAGGGCGAATTACGCAGGCTTTTTTCGTACCTTGAGTTACCCTTCGAAGAAGGCTGCCTGCGTTACTGGGAAAGTGATCGCGCCGTGCGCACGCCCTCGTCAGAGCAGGTGCGCAGACCGCTGTTCCGCGATGGCGAGCGACGTTGGCAGTATTACGAAGAATGGCTGGGACCGCTGCGCGACGCCCTGGCGCTGAAGCCGGCGAACGCTGCGTGAGGCGACCAGGTAGCCGGGCAACGCAACACAGAGACAGCAGATCACGATGGCAGAGCTGAGTGACGACGTTCTGATTTCCCTGCGCCGCATCCTGCGCGCAACGAGCATGCATTCGCGCAAGCTGGGTCGTTCCGTGGGCCTGACTTCGCCGCAGTTGATGGTCCTGCGCACCGTGCACGAGCGGGGTGCACCCACGGCGTCGGATCTCGCTCGCGCCGTGAGCCTCAGCCAGGCAACGATCACCACCATACTCACGCATCTGGAGCAGCGCGAGTTGCTGACCCGGCAGCGCAGCGACGTCGATCGTCGCCGCGTTCACGTCAAGCTGACGGAAGCGGGACGCGAGGTGCTTACGGCGGCACCGAAGCCGCTGCAGGAGAGCTTCGCCGCACGCTTCGAGGCGTTACCGCGCTGGGAGCAGTATCAGCTCGTTTCCGTCCTTGAACGCGTGGCGTCGATGATGGACGCGGATAAACTCGACGCTGCGCCGGTGCTCAGCGAGGATGCCGAGCTGCTCTGAGTCAGCCCTTCCAGTCAGTCAACAGGCGTATCAGGCCCGGCTTTCCCCCGGCTTTCCCGCTGCCGCTGCTTCGCTTACGCCGGGGCCTGCGGAAGCTCAGGGGCGGGCCGCGCGGCGCAACAGGCGCAGGCGATCCTTGCGCTCGCGGTTGATGCGCAGCAGGTCCATCGCCGTATCGCGGTAAATGCCCTGCATCTCGTCTGCCCATTCGAGCGTGAGGCGCAGATTATTTGCCGTGCACAGCAGCGGAGCGCGCAGCGGCGCATCGAGCGTGATGTAGGTGGCCTCGCGCAGGCCGTTCACAAACTGATCGCGGGTGACCGAGCGGCCGCTTTGCGCCGCCATGCTCATGACTTCGTAGGCCTCGAGGAGCGACTCGAGACCAACCCAATCGGCAACGGCAGTGCGCTCGACGCGGCGCCGGAGCTTGCGCCGGAGCTTGCGCGCGAGATTGCGAAACTCACGCTGCACGCGCCGTCCGAACACGGGATCACCGACCGGCCTGAGCTGGTCATCGGCCGCCAGCTCACGCCAGTCGCTGCGCGTAAGCACCACATCGATCGCCGGAAACACGTCGGCTTCCTCAAAGCTCATGTGACGGTAGTGCGACTGCACGTACTCCCGCCCGAGGCGAACAACCTCGCTACCGTTGGCCTCGCCGGCCCGCCAGCGCTCGATCGTGTGCAGAAGCTCCTTGCCGGCGCGGGCAAGGGCATCGTGATCCTTTTCGAGGCGCCGGCAGTCTTCGGCAAGGCGCGCGTCGACATCGGCCGCGTAGGCAAAAATGATGTCTTCGCGAGGATGATGGAAGCGATCCGGCCAGGTCACCATGTAATCGAGGATCTCGTAGACGACGTGCGTGTCGACGAGCTCGCTTCGCTCGATGGCGTTCAGGTGATCGGAGAGGAGCGCCAGCACGCTGGCGATATGCCGGTGTTCGCCGCGCAGTGAGGCGAGCATCGGCGCTTCGGGAAGATCGGACTCGTGCTGCGCCGCGAAGGCCTGGAGGTCCATCGCCTCGGGGTTGCCCGCGCGAGTGCTCGCGCGCTGCCCCTCGTGCCTTTCGTGCCTCTCTTCGCGTTGGCCTTTGCGTTTCTCCTCGCTTTGGCCGTCGCGAGCGTGAGCCGCCTTCGCCATTCGCAGCGTAACCTCTAGCTGAACTCGCGGATCAGGCCGGTGATAGATTCCTTGGCATCGCCGAACAGCATCCGCGTATTGTCCTTGTAGAACAGCGGATTCTCGATGCCGGCAAAACCCGAAGCCATGGAACGCTTGAGCACGAAGACCGTGCGCGCCTTGTCGACGTTGATCACCGGCATTCCGTAGATCGGCGATGACGCGACCTCGCGGGCCGCCGGGTTCACCACGTCGTTGGCGCCGATCACGATGGCCACATCGACGGTTTCCATGCGTGGGTTGATGTCGTCCATCTCCAACAGCTGGTCGTAGGGCACATCCGCTTCCGCGAGCAGCACGTTCATGTGTCCGGGCATACGTCCCGCCACTGGATGGATCCCGAAGTTCACTTCGGCGCCATTTTTTTCCAGGATTTCGGTGAGTTCCTTGACCACATGCTGCGCCTGGGCGACGGCCATGCCGTAACCGGGAATAATCGCCACGCTCGTTGCGGCTTCGAGGACGTAGTAGGCATCATCGACGGAGATCGGCTTGATCTCGCCCTCGACGGTAGTCACCTCGTCGCTGACGCTGGCGAAGCCGCTGAACAGCACGTTTGACAGCGACCGGTTCATCGCCTTGCACATGATCTGCGTGAGGATGATGCCCGAGGCGCCTACGAGCGAGCCGGCCACGATCAGGATGTTGTTGTTGATCGCGAAACCCGCGGCGCAGGCCGCAAGACCCGAGTAGGAGTTGAGCAGCGAGATCACGACGGGCATGTCGGCGCCGCCGATCGGGATGACCGCGAGTATGCCGAAGGCCAGCGACAGCCCGATCATCACCAGCAGCCAGAACGGCGACTCGGGATACACGCAGAACAACCAGCCCGACACAAAGATGCCGAAGACAATCGCGCTGTTGACGAGCTGCTGGCTCGAAAAGCGCACGGCACCGCTGTTGATGGTTTCGCTGAGCTTGCCCCAGGCCACGAGGGAGCCGGTGAAGGTCACGCCGCCGATCAGGATTGACAGAACGATGGTAATCAGCGTGAAGGTGCCCGCATCACCACTGATCGCCGCCGCACCGACCAGCAGGCTGGCCATGCCGCCGAAGCCGTTGAACAGGGCGACCATTTCGGGCATCGAGGTCATCTGCACCAGGCGAGCCGCCGCGGCACCGATGGCGCCGCCGACGACAAAGCCGGCAAGGATCCACTGATACTCAACGATGCCCTGGTCCATAAGCGCGGCGACGATCGCCAGCAGCATGCCGACGGACGAGAGCTTGTTGCCCTTGCGCGCTGTGGCGGCCGAGCCGAGCAGCTTCAGGCCGAAGATAAACAGCGCCGCAGAGACGACGTAGGCGAGTTCGATAAACAAGCTGGAACCTCCCACGATCAGCCCTCCCTCTTCTTGAACATGGCGAGCATGCGGTCAGTCACCATGTAGCCGCCCACGACGTTGATCGACGCAAGGGCAACAGCGCCGGCACCCAGCCAGTTGGCGAGATCGCCCTGACCGTTACCCGCCAGGGCGACGGCGCCGACCACGGTGATGCCGGAGATGGCGTTGGCGCCCGACATGAGCGGCGTGTGCAGCGTGGCAGGCACCTTGTTGATGAGTTCGAAGCCGAGGAAGATCGACAACATGAGGATGAAAGTCAGGAATACGGCAGACATGCTCAGCTGCTCCCCTCGAGAATGTTCTTAATGGTTTCGTTCACCACGGCACCGTCGTGGGTGATGACGCAGCCCGGCAGGATGTCGTTCTCCATGTTCAGAACGTACTCACCCTTTTCCTGATCCCAGGTGTCTTCAACCAGGTTGAACAGGTTGTTGGCGTACATGACCGACGCATCGCGACAGACGTAGTTGGGCAGATTGCCAAGACCGACAACGGTAACGCCGTTGATATCGACGACTTCGTTCGGCACGGAGCCTTCGACATTGCCGCCGGTCTCGGCCGCCATGTCGACGATCACGGATCCCGGCTTCATGCGCTCGACAACGGCCCGCGGTACGAGCACCGGGGGCTTGCGACCGAACACCTGCGCCGTGGTGATCACCACGTCAGAGTCCGCGATCACTTCAGCCTGAGCGTCTTGCTGCTTCTGAATCTGCTCCGGCGTCAGCTCCTTTGCGTAGCCGTCCTTGGTCTGTCCTGTCTCACCGAGGTCAATCTCAAGGAATGTGGCGCCCAGCGACTGCACCTGTTCGGCGACGACGGCACGCGTATCGAAGGCCATTACCTTGGCGCCGAGGCGCTTGGCCGTGGCAATCGCCTGCAGGCCGGCAACGCCTGCGCCGATGATGAATACCTTTGCCGGCTTGAGCGTTCCCGCGGGCGTCATCATCATGGGCAGGATGCGCGGCAGATGCGCGGCGGCCTGCAGCACCATGACGTAGCCTGCCAGGTTGGCCTGCGAGCTGAGCGCATCCATCTTCTGACTGCGGGTTGAGCGCGGGATCATTTCCATGCTGATCGCCGTGACGCCGGCGTCGGCGAAGGCGCGCACGAGTTCGTGCTCATTGAAGGGATCAAGGTAACTGATATGAATACAGCCGCGCTTCATCTGCGCGATCTCCTCGACCGCTGGCTTGCGCAGGCGCAGCAGCATGTCTGAAGACGACAACAACGCCGCACGGTCGGTGACGATTTCGGCGCCGGCTTCCTTGAACTCGTCGTCGGCGAAGCCGCTGCCTGCGCCCATGCCGGTTTCGATGTGTACCGTGGCACCGAGACGCACGAGCTTCTTTGCCGTCTCGGGCGTCATTGGTATCCGGTTCTCACCCGGATGCAATTCCTTTGGAACACCTAACTGCATGCGTTCTTCCCTGATTTAGTGCTTGTGAAGGTTAATGCCTGTCGCGTCTGGTGATCCCGCCCGAAACAGCGGGAGCGCGACTCTAGCACATGGCGTCAACGGTTTTGAGTCCGCAGGCAGGGGGTTTCGCGGCGGAGTACCGCGAACGGGCTGGCCCGGGGGACGCCGACTCGGGCGGTCGCGCGGTCGGCGCGCAGATCCGGCTGGCGCTCAACCCGCCTGCAGGCGCAGGAAGGGGTTCATCCAGCGATACTTCCAGCTGGTGAAGCGCAGGGGCGCATCGAGAACAGCGAGACAGATGCAGTCTTCGTCTGCGAAGGCGCGCGGCGCATGGCACTCGTCGCCACTGCGGAACAGGAAGTCCCCGGGGCCGTAGATGCCCGACTGATCTTCGAAACCACCCTGCAAGACGAGGGTCATCTCCGAACCGTGATGGGCGTGCGCGGGTATCTCTCCGCCGGCGCGAATGTGCAGCAGGGAGAATTCAAAGGCCTTGTCGCCGGTACGGATGCGGGTCGTGCTCAGCGTTTCGGTGATCTTCTTCCACGACAGGTCGGAAAAGTCGCCGGACATCAAACGGCGCAAGAGCGCCGGCGTGGCATCCTGGGCGTGACTCCCGGCGGCCTCGTAGCGGAGCGGCTCCTCTTCGTCGAGCCTTGCCAACACACGATCGAGCAGCGCGTCGCCCACCGGTTCCGGATCGAGGGTGTCAAAGAGCGCGGCGCCCACGGCCTGAAGCTGGCTCACGGTGCGTCGGCAGCAGTCGCAGTAGGCAAGATGTGCCGATACGCAGGCAGACTGCGCGAGCGACAAAGAACCGGCGGCATGCTCGGTGAGCAAGTCGAGGTGAGGGTGATGGTCTGGCCTCAATCGAGGAGCGCCGTGCCCGCGATGGCCCGACGGATGCTGAGCTGCAAGGGTTCGTGTGGTCTGCTTCATCGGTCGCCTGTGTTCCTCGGCCCACGGGCACGCCACTCCGGCAGCGCCCACGCCACGTTAGCGGGTCGGACCGATTTCCCTAGACGATCCAGACCTCTGTCAGTCGCGTACCCCGCGACCCGGGGTGGCTGCTGCCCACCGCCGGGACTCAGCCATCGTGCAGGTCCACGTCGCGATTGCGCTCGAACTGCACCTGTAATTTCTGTATCGCCAGGCGAACGCGCGACTTGACGGTTCCCAGGGGGAGATCAAGCTCAGCTGCGGCTTCGGCGTGCGACTTACCCTCCATGTACACCTTGGCAAGAATCTGGGTCTGATCCGGAGGCAGATCGCCCATCATGTCGCGGATCCGGTCCGCGCTTCGCCGGTACTGCAGCTGCAGGAACGGCTCTTCATCGCTGTGCTCGGGCCCGAAGTCTTCGGCCGCAAGCGGCGTGTCAAATTTTTGCAGGCGACGGAACATGTCCGTGCGGCAATTCCTGGCAATGGTGTACACCCAGGTGCTCGCCGCCGCCTTTTCAGGGTTGAAGGCTCCGGCTTTCTGCCACACCTTCAACATCACTTCCTGCACCAGCTCGTCAGCGTGTGTGGCCGACAGCGCCGATCCGGACAAAGCAAAAGCCTTGATCAGCGGCGCAAAGTGACGGAACAACCGTGTATACGCGGCGCGGTCGTTTTTGGCCGCAATCAGGACGAGACATTCGCTCCACTCGTCGGTGCGCCGACCCGTCGGTGGGCGCCAGGCGTCGGAACGGGATGGATCGCGTGCCTCGCCGCCGGTGCTACCGGCTGTATCGATGCCACCAACGGCGGCAATCGAGCCCGAAGTTCCCGTGCTAACCGCCACTTGGGCTGCACCGCTCGCTTGAACTTCTTCCACGTCGTTCTCCCCGCTTTACGCTTTTAGGATTACGTTCAGATGAGTGTCTTCTCGAAATTAATACCAAGGTAGCAGTTTTCGCCAAGAAGACCAGTACGAAGGTCTCACATCGAGCTTGATCCGGCGACCCCTAAATGTCGTAAATCCGGGACAACAACCAGACAGTCGTCTTCGACCCACTCGGTCACGGCGCGGTCATTTAGTCCTCCCGGCGCCTTCGCAAGCCGGGCTAGATTCCACGGATTCGGTCTCTTCAGCGAGCAGATCCGGAGCGGGCACAGCCGCTTCGACAGGCCCGGCGGAGCCTGTCCGACATCCCCAGGAGCTCCATGCGGTGCAAATAGCGGTAATAGGTTCAGGCATCTCAGGATTAGCGTGCGCTCACTACCTCAGCGCCCGCCACACGGTCTCGCTATTCGAGGCCAACCGGCGTCTGGGCGGTCATACGGCCACCGTAAATGTCGCGCTGGGCACGCGACGCTTCGCCGTTGATACCGGCTTCATCGTGTTTAACGATTGGACTTACCCTAATTTCATCGCTCTCATGGACGAACTGGGCATCAGCAGCAAGCCCACATCGATGGGATTCAGTGTGAGAGACCAGGACTCGGGGCTCGAATACGCCGGAACAAATCTCGATGCGCTCTTTGCGCAGCGCCGCAATCTGTTCTCGCCGCGATTCCTGCGCATGGTTCGCGACATCCTGCGCTTCAACAAGGAGAGCATTGCAGATCTCGAGAGCGGCAGACTTTCGGACGACGATACGCTAGGCGCCTATCTTACCCGGAACGGTTACAGCGAAGGCTTCAAGCGCGATTACCTGATCGCCATGGGCTCGGCGATCTGGTCCGCCGACTGCGCCAGCATGCTCGACTTTCCCGTGCAGTTTTTTGTCCGCTTCTTCAAGAATCACGGGCTGCTTTCGGTGAAAAACCGGCCGCAGTGGCGCACCATCGAGGGCGGGTCCCGAGAATACATCGCACCGCTGTGCCGGCGCTTCGAACAACGCATCCACACCAGCAAGGCCGTGACCCGGGTGCAGCGCGATGCAGCGGGCGTCAATCTGCACTTCGCCGATGGCGAGCAGCGCCGCTTCGACCAGGTAGTCATTGCAACGCACTCGGATCAGGCCCTCACCATTCTCGATGGCCCCTCGCAGGCGGAGCGCGAGGTGCTGGGGGCGCTGCCCTACCAGTCCAACGAGGTCGTGCTACACACGGATGTGCGCCTCCTGCCGCAGAACCGCAAAACCTGGTCGAGCTGGAACTACCGCCTCGGCGTGGATTCGAGCCGCGCCGTACTCACCTATAATATGAATATTCTCCAGGGCCTCGACGCCCCGGAGACGTTCTGCGTAACCCTCAACGACACCGCTTCGATCAATCCGCACAAAATCCTTGGCCGCTTCAGCTACGATCATCCCGTTTTCAGCCTGCAGGGCATGGCTGCGCAGCAACGCTGGGGCGAGATCAACGGCGTCAACAATACCTGGTTCTGCGGCGCCTACTGGCACAACGGGTTCCACGAGGACGGTGTGGTCAGCGCCCTTCGCGTTGCCGAAGCCATGGAAGAGCGGGTCATGGCCGCGGCCTGAGCGGCGCTCAGGGCAGTACCGCAACAAGGCGCAGTTTCAGTCGAAGCCCGAACGCAGCACGAAGCCAACAGAGACGCACCGGAATCACCTGTGAAATCGAAGCTCTACAGCGGAACACTGCGCCATCGCCGCCACCTGCCGCGAAGCCACGTATTCAGGTACCGCGTTTTCATGCCCTACCTGAACCTCGACGAGCTCGATACGGTGCTCGGGCAAAGCCGCCTCTGGTCTCGCCGCCGTCTTGCGCCGGCGCGCTTCCGTCGCGAAGACTTCCTCGGCGATCCGCAGCGACCGCTGAAGGACGAGGTGCGACGGCGCATCCTCGAAGAGACGGGCGAGGTGCACACCGGGCCGGTCTATCTGCTCGCCAACATGCGCTACTTCGGTCTGCAGATGAATCCCCTGGCCTGCTACTACTGTTATAGCGAAGACGAAAGTCGCCTCGAGTACCTGGTTCTCGAGGTCACCAACACGCCGTGGAATGAGCGCCACAGCTACGTTCTGCGCGCGGACGACGAACGCGTCCTGCGTCGCGAGTTCGATAAGGCCTTCCACGTATCACCCTTCAATCCAATGGGAATGCGCTATGCCTGGCGCAGCAACCTGCCGGGCGATCGACTGGCCATACACCTCGAGAACCATTCCGAACGCGGTCGCGAATTCGACGCCACCCTGGCCCTCGAAGCCGAGACGATCAGCCCGCGTTCGCTGCGTCGGGTCTTGTGGCGCTTTCCCCTGATGACGGCTAAAGTCGCCGGCGCGATCTATTGGGAAGCGCTCAGACTGTTCATCAAGCGGGTACCGCTCTATCCCCACCCCGGGCGAAACATTGAATCAGGAGTCCATCCATGAACGAAGTCAGCGTCAGCCGTATACCCCTGCTGCCCCAGATCGGCAGTCTGAGCGGTCACGGAGACCTTGCGCGCCGGTTCATGCTGCGCGTCTTGTCCCACATCAGGGTCGGAAGCCTGACCATCCACGATGGCGACGACACGCATCACTTCGGCACGCCCGGCGTCCCTGGAGAACCGCAGGCCGAGATCGTGGTGCACAACCGCGCTGCCTTCGGCAAGGTGCTCACGGGGGGCACGATCGCTTCCGGTGAGGCCTATATAGACGGCGACTGGTCGACGCCCGACCTCACGGAGGTGACGCGGCTGTTCAGCGCCAACATGGATAGCATGGACTCGATGCAGTCGAGCCAGCACTGGTATACGCGCCTCGCCCTCAAGCTCGCCCACGCCATGAATCGCAACACGCACGAGGGCTCGAAGCGGAACATCTCCGCTCACTACGACCTCGGCAACGATTTCTTCCGGCTGTTTCTCGATCCGACGATGATGTACTCCGCCGCAGTTTACGAGCGCCCTGACGTGACGCTGGAAAAGGCGGCCGTCGACAAGCTCGATGAGATCTGCAAGCAGCTGGAACTCAAGCCCTCGGACCACCTGATCGAGATCGGCACGGGCTGGGGCGGCATGGCGATCCACGCCGCGACGCACTACGGCTGCCGCGTGACCACGACGACGATTTCGCGTGAGCAGTACGAGTACGCCCGCGGCCGTGTCGAGGCCCTCGGGCTCGCCGATCGCATCACGCTGCTCCTCGAGGACTATCGCGCCCTCGAAGGCAAATACGACAAGCTCGTATCGATCGAGATGATCGAGGCCGTAGGCCACGACTTCTACGAGAGCTACTTCCAGTGCTGCAACCGGCTGCTCAAGAACAACGGCAAGATGGTTATCCAGGCCATCACGATTCCCGACGGTCGCTACGAGCGCGCACGTCGCTCCGTCGACTACATCAAGCGCTACATTTTCCCTGGCGGCTGCCTGCCTTCGCTGGAAATCATCGCCCGGCACATCGCTCGCGACACGGATCTGCAGATGGTGCATCTGCGCGACATCACGCTCGACTATGCAGCCACGCTGGCCGAATGGCGTCGGCGCTTTATGGACCGCCTTGAGGAAGTGCGCGCCATGGGCTTCGACGAGCGCTTCATTCGCATGTGGGAGTTCTACCTCTGCTACTGCGAGGGCGGCTTCCGCGAGCGCATCATCGGTACGGCCCAGATCGCCTTCGCCAAGCCTGGCTACCGACCCGCCGCCTGAGCCTTTTGTTCGGGCGCATGGGGCCACGCCAGGGGAGAGCATCAGGCAACAGCGCCGGCACATGAGGCCGCACCGCGCCTGGCGCGGGTCGTGCACGGATGCGCGAGACCGGACGGCGCTCTCCTGTACCGTACTCGTCTTTTGCGGCATTCTCTCGGCCTGATCCCCGACCCCGGACCGTTTCTGCCTTGAGCCGCTCTCGTAACGTCAATGAACAACTGACGCCGCTGCTGGCGGCCACGCCTATCGTCTTTCTCGTGGTCCTGCTGGCTGCATCGGTCTATCTGTTTGGTTCCGACGCATCCTACGGTGCCAACCAGATTGCCCTCGTGCTGGCCACGGCGGTCGCCGGACTCATCGGCGCACGCACTGGCATACGCTGGCGAAGCTGTCAGGAAGGCATCATCGACGGCATCGGCGTCGGCCTTGGCCCCACGCTCATCCTGCTGTCCGTCGGTATGCTCATCGGCACCTGGATCCTGTCCGGGACCGTGCCGACGATGATTTTCTACGGCGTGCAGATCCTCAACCCAAACATCTTCTACGCGGCGAGCGCCGTGATCTGCGCCATTGTCGCCATCAGCGTGGGCAGTTCGTGGACCGTAGCCGGGACGCTTGGCATCGGCCTCATGGGAATCGCCGGCAGCTTCGACCTCAACCCGGCCATCGCAGCGGGCGCGGTGATCTCGGGGGCCTATTTCGGTGACAAGCTGTCGCCGATGTCCGACACAACGAATCTCGCCGCCGCCTCGACGGGCGTCGACCTGTTCGAACACATCCGGCACATGCTGTGGACCACCGTGCCCGCCTTCGCCATCGCCCTGTGCGTGTTTGCCCTGCTCGGCGGCGGCGCGGCAACGACGCCGGCGGAGATCGCCGAGCTGCAGGCCAGCCTGGGGGTCGAGTTCAACATCGGCGTGCACCTGCTGCTGCCCCTCGCGGTGATGCTGTTTCTCGTCTACCGGCGTTTTCCCGCCTACCCGGCGATCATCGTCAGCGCCCTGACCGGTGCCGTCTTTGCCGTGGTTTTTCAGCCCGAGGCGGTGATGCGCCTCGCCGGCGGCGACGAGTACAGCGCGCCGGTCGCGCTCGGGCGCGGCATCTGGATCGCGCTCTTTGCCGGCTACGAGGCCAACAGCGGCAACGAATTCCTCGATGCGTTGCTGTCCAAGGGCGGCATGGAGAGCATGCTCAATACCGTGTGGCTGATCATCTGCGCGCTCGGTTTCGGCGGCATTCTCGAGCGCACGGGAATCCTCGAGTTCTGGCTGCGCGTCGCGCTGCGCGCCGTTCGGGGTACGGGTTCGCTCATTGCAACCACCGTGGGCACCTGCATCGCGACCAACGTCCTGGCCGCCGACCAGTTCATGGCCCTGGCACTTCCGGGACGCATGTACCGCGACGCCTACGAGCAGTTCGGCCTGTCGCGCCTCAACCTGTCGCGCACGCTGGAGGACTCGGCCACGCTGACCTCAGCACTGATTCCATGGAACACCTGTGGCGCCTACATGTCGGCGACGCTCGGTATCCTGACTTTCGAGTACGCGCCCTTCGCCGTATTCAACTACGCCTGCCCGATCATCGCCGTGGGCTATGGCTTCCTCGGCATCGCGCAGAAACCCGCGCCCGCGGACCGTGCGGCGGCCGCTGCCGCAGCCTGAGCGATGGCGGAGCGTCTCGAAGGCTGGGATCTGGCACAGGCTTACGTGCGCCGCAGCGAGGTGACGGAAACCGATGTGGACGGCCTCCAGCACACCAACAACACGGTGTACGTGCGCTGGTGCGAGGAGGCCGCGTGGGAGCACTCCGTCGCCCTCGGCCTGGATCTGGACAGCTATCACCGCCTCGACCGCGCCATGGCGGTGGTGGAAGGGCGCTACCGCTATTTACAGGCCTCGCACCTTGGCGATGCCATCGATACGGCGACCTGGATCATCGACTGGGACCGGCGCCTGACCATGACCCGCCAGTTCCAGGTGCGCAGCGTGAAGACCGGCGCGACGCTGCTTCGCGCCGAGGTCCGCTTCGCCTGCATCGAAATCAGCAGCGGCAAGGCGAGGCGCCTGCCGAAGGAGTTCGTAGACGGCTACGGACCCGCCGTCACCGGCACACGGGCCTTCTCGTGGTGAAGATCTGAGCCAGGGCCTTCCCGCCTCAGGCACGCCCCCAGGAAAAGGGCAGCACCTCATCGAGGCGATCGGCACCGAGAGCATGCATGAGCAGCCGATCGACCCCCAGCGCAACGCCGCTGCAGTCCGGGAGGCCGCTTGAGAGCGCGTCGAGCAGGCGCGGGTCCAGCTTGCGCTCCTCGAGACCCGCGGCACGGCGGCGGGCATTGTCGACGGCAGCGCGCTCGCGGTGCACCTGCGGATCGAGCAGCTCGCGGTAGCCATTGGCGAGCTCGACGCCACCGAGGAACACCTCGCAGCGATCAGCCACGCGACGGCCATCGCGCTCGACACAGCGTGCCAGCGCGGCCTGGCTCGCCGGGTAGTCCTTGACGACCACCAGGCCGCGATCGCGCAGCGCCGGCTCGACAGCGTGGCTCATCAGCAGGTCCAGCCAGCCATCGCGGTCAAGTACCAGGCCGGAGACGTCGGTAAACGCCGCGGCGGCCGCCGCCAGGCAATCCGTCTCGGCGCTGTGCGGATCCAGGGCGAGGACTTCCTCGAAGAGCTCGGCGTAAGCTGCAGTCGAGACCGCAGGCAGGGGCCGACCGAGCGCGCCGAGGCAGTCGCCCAGGAGGTCCGCCACTTCGGCGGCGAGCTGATCGAGGTCGAAGCCGGGACGATACCATTCGAGCATCGTGAACTCCGGGTTGTGCCTCGACCCCTCCTCCGCCGCGCGGAAGGCCTTGCCAAGCTGGTAGATCGGTCCGCTGCCCGCCGCAAGGAGACGCTTCATGGCGAACTCGGGCGATGTCTGCAGAAAGCGGCGCGCGGCGATCGCGTCGCGGGGCGCACTCACAAACAGCGGTTCAATGGCGGGATCGCTGACGCCGAAGCGACCGATCAGCGGCGTGTCGACTTCGATCACGCCACGCGCGTGAAAAAAGTCCCGAATCGCACGAAACACCTCGGCGCGAGCGCGGAGCGTGCGCGCCGATGCACCGGGACGCCAGCCGTCCATGGCCGTACGGGCCCGGCGGCGCCCCAGCTCCTGCCTCAGTTCTTGCTGGCCCGCGCGACGTAGTCGCCGGTGCGCGTATCGACGCGGATCACCTCGCCCTGGGTGATAAACAGCGGAACGCGCACCACGGCGCCGGTGCTGAGCGTGGCGGGCTTGGTGCCACCCTGCGCCGTATCGCCCTTCAGACCAGGGTCGGTCTCGACGATTTCCAGCTCGACAAAATTCGCCGGCGTTACCGACAGCGGACTGCCGTTGTACAGCGTCACCTCGCAGGAATCCTGCTCCTTGAGCCACTTCGCGGAGTCGCCCACGGCAGCGGCGTCAGCCTGGTGCTGCTCGAAGGTGTTGGGCTCCATGAAATGCCAGAACTCCCCGTCGCTGTAGAGGTACTGCATGGTGACGTCGACAACGTCGGCGCCCTCCAGACTCTCACCGGACTTGAAGGTGCGCTCCCAGACGCGGCCAGACTTGAGGTTGCGCAGGCGCACGCGGTTGAAGGCCTGGCCCTTGCCCGGCTTCACGAACTCGTTTTCGAGAATGCTGCAGGGATCCCCATCGAGCATGACCTTGAGACCCGAGCGGAATTCGTTGGTTGAAAAACTGGCCATGTCACAGAGCTCACAGGCGAAAATCGGCCGCGATTCTACCGTACCGACGTCGCAAAATCAGTGGCTCGTGATGGCCTGCAATGCGACTCTTGGGTATGCTGAAGTTCGGTGGGTCAGAGGGGGGAGTCCGCGATGACGCCTCTTCAGCAATCGGCGCTGCGCCTGCCGCAGCAGAACCTGGAGCAGTGCAGCCTGTTTGCCTGCGAGGTCGATGCAGTGCAGGCCTGGGCAGACGATCTGCCCCTGGGCAACCCCGGTCGAGCGGGAAGCCTGCTGCGCAGTGCACTTTCGGAACTCAATCGAGTCGCCCTCGCCCCGCCGCTGCGCTTCCAGCTGCTGGAAATACTGCGTGCACCGGCGCGCTCGGTGACCAAGTCCCTCGAGCGTGTGTGCCTGAACCAACCGATCGTGCTCGACGAGGAAGCGCAGCTGCGCGCCGACATCATCGCCGATCTGTGCGCTCTGAGCAGTGCCGGATACACGCTTGTGGCTGTGCATACGATCCGTGGCAGCGGCGATCTCGCGGGCATCAATCCGGCAAAGCTCGCCGGCGAATCGCTGCACCGCGCAATGGTTGCTGCCGCGCAGCGCATTCGTCTCGCCTACCTTCTTTACCAGCCGATTGAGCTGAACATCTGGGCCAACCTGCACCAGCTGTACGGCCTCGCCGAACGCCAGCAGCTCGCCCGCCTGCCCGTTGATGACGAGCTTCGCGATGTGCGCAGCACGATCGCGCAGGAGTACGTGCCGCCGCTGCTGCTGGCCAGCTCCAAGCCCAACCAGCTGCGCCAGCACGACATCATGGGCGCCTTCCGCGCCTTCCGGGAATGGTGCAAATTCGTCGATCTGCAGGACCCCGAAGTCGGCGAGGGACTGTTCGCCGTAGACATGCTCAGCGACCAGCCACCGGTATTCGCCGAGCTGCTGCAGCGCCGCGGCTCAACGCAGTTCCGCTATCTCAATACGGGGGCGCTGGTCGCGCACCTCGAGGGTCTACGCCGATCCAGCGGCAGTCAGGGTCTGCGCGTGATCGAGTTCGATCGCGAAACGCGCATCGATACCAATCTGCTCGAGCATTTGATCAAGGCTCTCGGCGAGATCAGCCAGCGCAACTTCGCCCGCCAGACATCGCGCACGGAGCTGCACATTGCTTCGGGCCTCAGCAACGTGCACTACTTTGTTGCCGGAGGGAAAACACTCGACGAAGTGTTCGAGGGCACCGAGCGCGAAGCCGCGACGGGCGCGCACAGCGGCGGCAACCCTTTCCTCAAAGGCAGCCCGCACAACGACCAGTGGGAGCGCTCAAATCCCGAAGAGGACCGCGACGAGCACTCGCACGAGGAATCGGCACTGCCCGTGGAGCTCGATCGGCTCACGCGCCTGTCACTGGAGCAGGACCGCGAGGCCCGCGACCCCGTGCGCTACCTCGTGCACTCGGTGAAGACCATGAACGCCAGCGCCGGTGGCTACTGCGTGGAGTGGGCCGAGCCCCCCGACAGCATCCACATCGGCGATATCGTCTGCGTACGCGAAGCCGACAACGAGCAGGCAGACTGGACTATCGCCGTGATCCGCTGGGTAAGCCAGATCAAGCACGCGCCGACGCTGCTCGGCCTCGAACTCGTGAGTCCGCGCGGCAACGCCTACGCTGCGCGCATCAAGATGCCCTCGGGTGAGTACTCGCGACCGATCCGCGTGCTGCTGCTTCCGGAGATACCGCTTGTCGGTCAGTCGCACACGCTGGTCGTGCCGCGCCTGGTATTCAAGGAAGGCCAGCGCATCACGCTCTCGCGCGAGGAGGACGCCTTTCTGGTCAAACTCAAGCGCCAGGTGGCGTCCACGGGTTATTTCAGCCAGATGGACTTTGATTATCTCCGCCAGCTGGACGAGGACATCGCCTCATCTCGTCGCGACGCCCTGCCGACGGCGGCCTTCGATTCGATCTGGAGCGAGATCTAGCCCGACCTCGCGTATTCCGGTGACGCAGAGGAATCGCCGAGCAGGCCGAGCAGGCCCGTCAGGTCGGCATAGCTGACGGCACAGGGCGCGCGTTCGCGCACCAGGGGCTTGGCGTGAAAAGCCACACCGAGGCCGGCGCGTGTCAGCATCGGAATGTCGTTGGCGCCATCGCCTACCGCTACGGTGTCTCGCAGGTCAAAACCCTGTTCACGCGCCAGCGCTTCGAGCAGCTCGACCTTGCGCGCGCCGTCGACAATTGCTCCCTCGACCTCACCGGTGAGTGCACCATCGGCCAGCTGAAGGCGGTTGGCATGAACCTCGTGGATTCCCAGGCGCGCCTGTACCTCACGCGCGAAGTAATCGAAGCCCCCGGAGAGAATCGCGGTGTAATGGCCCTGCCCGCAGAGCGCGCGCAGCAGCGCTTCGGCTCCCGGCATGATCGGCAGCTGCGATGCGATATCCTCGAGAACGCTCGCGGAGAGCCCCTTCAGACGCGCCATGCGCTCGCGGAAACTGCTGCGGAAATCGAGTTCGCCGCGCATCGCCCGCGCCGTGATGGCGGCCACTTCTTCCCCGACGCCGGCACGCGCCGCAAGCTCATCGATCACCTCGCAGTCGATCAGCGTGGAATCCATGTCGAAAACGATCAGGCGCCGTCGCGGGCGCTTCAGGTCTGCGTGCGTGAGGTTGATGTCGACGCTCCCGCGTTCGCGCAGCGCTGCAAGTCGCTCGCGTGCGGTCTCGAGGTGCTCGACGCCCTGCAGGTAGATCTCGAATACCGCGGGCGCGCCCTCAACGGCGCCGATGCTGCGCAGGCCACGGATGCTCGAGGTCTCCCCGGCGAGCAGATCTGAGGCAAGTGCGACGATCGATGCCGGGTCTGGGGCGCCGCTGCATTGCAGCGTGACCACCGCATCGGCTGACTCGTAAAGCCGGCGCGGCAGGGCGATCGGATCGCGCTTCTGCCAGGTGAGCTCGAGGCGGTCCAGAGCCGGGATCAGGCGGGCGTCGAAGGCCTGGGCACCGGCCTCACCGAGATCGCAGCTGAGCACGTCCCTCGTCGCGCCAAAGCTCACCTGAGGGACACAGAGCAGCGCCGGTAACAGCTTCAGGAGTTCCGATCGTTCGAGCGGGCGACCGAGATGAATATCGAGGTGCATGCGTTGGCGGGAGCTGTGATTAGCGGGCGCGCAGTGTAGCAGCGCCGTACGCATAGCAAGACCTGACCGCGCGGCAAACGTATACTGCCGCCGTTTCGTTTTCCTGGAATCGCGATGACGCGCTTCGGCCACTACAGCCTGACGCTGCAGCTTCCGCTGATCGCGAGTGCCACGGCGCTGATTCTCGGCCTGTCGCTGCTGTGGCTCGCCTCAACGGCCAGCCTTCACGTGCAGGAGGAGCAGGAGCGACGCTACGGCAACGCCCTTGCCCAGCAGCTGGCGGACAGCCTGCGCGAACCGCTGCAGAGCGGCGATCTCCTCGCGGCACGTGCCAGTCTGGAGCGATTTTTTGACTCGTCGATGGCCAGCCGCATCGTCGTGCGCGACGTGGAGGGCTCGGCCATAGGTTCCGCCGAGCGACCCGACGCGGAGGATCGATCATTCGCCGAATCGCGCAGCTACAGCGCCGTGATCACGATCAGCGGCGATATCGCCGGCGAGGTCGCCGTGGCGATCGACCGCACGGCAACACAGGAAACGCGCTGGCGCTTCGTTTTCAGCCTGCTCTCGCTCACCCTGGGTCTCGCTCTCGCCGTTTTTCTGGGCACGCGCCTGCTTGCGCAGCGCCTGGCGACGCGCCTGAGAGCGCTGGAGTCGGAGCTGGCACTCCCCGGGGAGCAGACCGACGTCGACTTCGCCAACGAACTCGAGCGCCTAGAGCACAGCGTGGCGCTCCTGCCCCTGGACATGCTGCGCGGACACGCGCCGGTACCGAAGGCCGCCGCCCACTTTCAGGATAACGCGCTGCTCTTCGTTCATCTTGCCAGTCTCGCGCGCTATGTCGACACGCTGAGCGAGTCCAACCTGCACCGCTACGCACGCCGCCTGCAGCAGCTCGTGCAGGCGGCGGCCCACTGCTATCGCGGCGAGCTCGTCGTCAGCCGCCCCTTTGGCATCCTGCTGAGCTTCGCCCCGCAGCCCAATGCTGGCAGCGAGGCGCTGCGTGCGGCCTGCTGTGCGCGCCTTATCGCCGAGCTCACGAGGAGACTCGGAAAGCGCACGAACCTTTCCCTCGACCTCGCCATGGCGATCGGAGTGTGCGAGGAGGAAACCGAGGGCGTCGACGACATCTACCCGCAGTTGCACAAGCAGGGAGTGATCGATGAACTCGGCAGCGCCTGTCTCGGCGCATCGGAACATCCGCTGATCCTCGTCGATGAATCCCTGGATGCCGACGAGCAGCTGGCGGCCGTCGCGGTCTACCGCGAGGCCGGCGAGACGCGCTCGGACGGCGCCTCGCTGACCGACAGCCTGCGTCGCCTCGAACGCCTCGGCGACGAGCAGGAATCGCTGCTCAGGCACCAGGCGCAGCTTATCGCGGAGCGAATCGCGCCGCGCCGTGAGGCCGACTAGCCCCGTGCCCGGGCGGGCAGCCTAGCGCTCGCGCCCGGACACATCCATCCGCTCGACCCGCTGGAAACCCCGCGGCAGCTTGTTGCCGCGACGGCCGCGCTCACCGCGATAGTGGTCGAGTTCGGCGCGCTTCAGGGTCAGATGGCGCTTGCCGGCCCAGAGCGTCAGGCCATCGTCATCGCCGAGCACCGCCACGGCGACCATGAACTCCTCGCGCGCCTTGGCGCGGGCCGAGGGAATTGAAATCATCTTGTTGCCCTTGCCGCGGCTGAGGCTCGGCAGCTCGGCAATCGGGAACAGCAGCAGGCGCCCCTCATTGCTCACTGCGGCAACCCAGGCCGCGTCCTCGGGCACCGGCACAGGGCTCACCACGCGCGCTGCGGCCGGCAGCGTGATCGCTGCCTTGCCCGAGCGATTCTTGGTCTGCAGCTCGGCGAGCGTGGTGACGAAGCCGAAGCCGGCATCCGAGGCAAGCAGGCAGCGCTGCGAAGCTTCACCGAAAAGCAGACCGTCAAAACTCGCTCCCGATGGCGGATTGATCCTGCCGGTCAGCGGTTCGCCCTGACCGCGCGCCGAGGGCAGATTGTGCGTTGGCAGCGTATAGGCCCGCCCTGTCGAATCGATGATCACGGCGGACTGGTTGCTGCGGCCGCGGGCGGCGAACTTGAAGCCGTCGCCGGCCTTGTAGCTCAGCGAAGCGGGATCGAGTTCGTGGCCCTTGGCGGCGCGAATCCAGCCCTTTTCCGACAGCACCACGGTGATCGGATCCGCCGACATCAGCTCGAGTTCGCTGAAGGCCCTGGCCTCTTCGCCCTGAACCAGCGGCGAGCGGCGATCGTCGCCGTACTTCTCGGCAATCGCCGTGAGCTCCTTGCGCATCAGCGTCTTCATGCGCGTATCCGAGCCCAGGGTCTTGTTGAGCCAGTCGCGCTCAGCGGACAGCTCGTCCTGCTCGCCGCGAATCTTGAATTCCTCGAGCTTGGCGAGGTTGCGCAGCTTCAGATCGAGGATGGCATCGGCCTGCACCTCGGTGATAGCAAAACGTGCGACGAGCGCGGCCCTCGGCTCGTCCTCGGTGCGGATGATGTGAATCACCTCGTCGATGTTGAGGTAGGCAACGAGGTAGCCCTCGAGGATATGAAGGCGCCGCTCGACGCGCTCGAGGCGATGCTCGAGGCGCCGCTTCACGGTGCTGCGACGGAAGCTGAGCCACTCGCGCAGGATGCCGTCGAGGCTGCGCACACCGGGTCGGCCGTCGATGCCGATCATGTTGAGGTTTACGCGGTAGCTGCGCTCGAGGTCAGTGGTCGCGAAAAGGTGGCTCATCAGCGCCTCGCGATCGACGCGGTTCGAGCGCGGCACGATCAGCAGTCGTGTTGGATTCTCGTGGTCGGACTCATCGCGAAGATCGGCGACCATGGGCAGCTTTCTGGCCTGCATCTGCTGGGCAATCTGCTCGAGCACACGCGACCCGGAGGTCTGGAAAGGCAGCGCCGTGACCACAATATCCCCGTCCTCGACCTGCCAGACGGCGCGCAGACGCAGGCCGCCGCGGCCCGTGGCGTAGAGCCGGGCAATTTCCTCGCGGGGCGTGATGATTTCGGCCTGCGTGGGAAAGTCGGGTCCGCGCACGATCTCGCACAGCTCCTCGAGGCTCGTCTTCGGCGCCTCGAGCAGCTTGATCGCCGCCTCCACGACCTCGCGCAGGTTGTGCGGCGGGATGTCGGTGGCCATGCCCACGGCAATGCCCGTGGTGCCGTTGAGCAGGACATTTGGCACCTGTGCGGGCAGCAGCGAGGGCTCCTCGAGGGTGCCGTCAAAGTTCGGCACCCAGTCGACGGTGCCCTGACCGAGTTCGCCGAGGAGCACATCAGCGTAGGCGGTGAGGCGCGATTCGGTGTAGCGCATGGCGGCGAAGGACTTGGGATCATCGGGAGAGCCCCAGTTGCCCTGGCCATCGATCAGCGGGTAGCGATAGCTGAAGCTCTGGGCCATGAGCACCATAGCCTCGTAGGCCGCGCTGTCGCCGTGGGGGTGGAACTTGCCGATCACGTCGCCGACGGTACGCGCGGATTTCTTGAACTTGGCGCTGGCCTTGAGGCCAAGTTCGCTCATGGCGTAGATGATGCGGCGCTGAACGGGCTTCAGGCCGTCGCCGATGTGCGGCAGCGCGCGGTCGAGGATGACGTACATCGAGTAGTCGAGGTAGGCCTTCTCGGCATAGTGCTTGAGAGAGACGCCCTCGATGCCATCGTCATCGATCGTTTGAATTTCGGTCATGCAGAGAATCCTGGGCTGCGGCCGTGGGCCGTCGGGTCGGTGTCGGTGTCGGTGTCGGTGTCGGTGATTGAACGGTCGGTGTTACAGGTCGTCATCGTGGCTCGGACCAGTGCCGTGCGCGGAGCGGATAGTAGCGTGTCGGCGGCCGGTCCCGCGCCGCCGTCGGGCGAATCAGCTGTCGCTGCTGCCCGACTCCGGTGCGATCGGTGGGTCTCCACCCGCTTCACCGCCATCACCTGCGGCAGCGCGGTGATCCGAGCCGTGAGCGTAATTGATGCGGGTGCGGGGAGTCCTGCCGCGCGGCTCCCCACGCCGGTCCTCGGACGGGACCGCTTCGCGACGCGCCTGTACAAGCTGCTCGTTCAGGCTCGCAATCGAATTCGCCATGTCCGTGAGCAGCGCGTGGATCGTCGCTGGATTGCTCTTGATGAGATCGGTGAACTGGCTCGTTGGAACCTTGACCACACTGCAGCGGCTGCGCGCTCGAACCGTGGCACTGCGGTCGGCGTGCGTAAGAGCCGCCATCGCGCCAAAGATTTCGCCAGGGCTGATGATACCCACGGGCACGTCGTCTACGAGCACGTCAGCGAGACCTGCCGTGAGGTTGAACACGTACTGCGCGCGTTCGCCCTGCATGATGATCACTTCACCCGGCTCGTAGATCCCGAAGCCGGGCGTGGTGACCAGGTCCACCTTCGAGTGCATGGCCGCGATGCGCAGCATCAGGCCGGTGTAGGTCACCAGCAGGCGGGTCCACAGCTTCGTCGTTCCCGGGCGAGCCAGCACCTGCTGCATGAACTCGATGGCCGAGAATCCACCCAGGCTGGCACCGGCTTCGCTGCCGTAATAGGCCGCCGCATCCGGATCGCGCGTGCCGGCGATATCGGGAAGCAGGATGTCGCCTTCCTCCAGCAGGTAGGCGGTGCGTTCGGCGTAACGCACGCTGATCGTGCCGCTATCGACAATGTAGAACTTGCCCGCATCGAAGCCGCGGAAGTTTCCACTGATCGTTGGAGCCACCTCAACGCGGACGGGGACGAGATCGATATCGTCGACCAGGGCCTGAACGAGGGCACGGAACTGCTCGTTAAGGCGCCGAAAATCGTCTGGCAGATCAACGCTTGCGAGCATAGGAACCCTGCATTAACCCTATAAAAGGCTGGGCGATAGGCGCCACCCGCTGCCTGGACGCCCTTAGCGAAGGATCATAACAACTTCCGGACAGGGCGAGAAACAGGACGAAAGGCGGAACGCTGGTCGCCAGCGCGGAGCACCGTTAGCATGCGCTTCGGGAGGCGCGACCAGTAAAAGGAAAGGTAGAGTGACAAACGCGGGGCAATGGACATGGAAGGCCTTCGACGAGCTTTCGCCTCAGGAGCTCTACGACGCTCTGCAGCTGCGCGCGGCAATCTTTGTCGTTGAGCAGAACTGCGCCTATCTCGACCTCGACGGTCTCGATCCCGTGGCCATCCACTGCTTCTGCCATGAGGATGGCCGACTGATCGCCTACCAGCGCTGCCTCGGGCCAGGCACGGCCTTCGACGAGTCCTCCATCGGCCGCATCATCGTGGACCCGTCCCAGCGCGGCAGAGCGCTCGGCCGCGAGCTGGTACAACGCGGTATCGATTACAACCTCCGCTCCTGGCCCGACCACCCGATACGCATCGGCGCGCAGGCACACCTCGCCCACTTCTACGGGTCGCTGGGCTTTGTCTCGGAAAACGACCACTACCTGGAGGACGGCATCGAGCACGTGCACATGCGGCTCGCTCGCTGATCTTGCTCTGCTTCGACCGACGCGCTCCACGGCTGTCGTTTGGTGCCTTCGGAATGGCGCGCCGCCGCGCACTCCCTGCGGTCGCTGTCACGCTCCCTTCAGGAGCGCCCGACGACACGCCCTGGCATCGTGCCAGTATTCAGTCCTCTGAACTTCAGCCGTTTCGGGCTTCGAGGTGAGGGCGGAGCGGGGGAAGTCGCGGAGGGAGCGTAACAGCGACCGGAACGACTTCGCCCGCTTCGACCGACGCGCTCCACGGTTGTCGTTTGGTGCCTTCGGAATGGCGCGCCGCCGCGCACTCCCTCCGGTCGCTGTCACGCTCCCTTCAGGAGTGCCCGACGACACGCCCGGGCATCGTGCCGGTTCGTGGGGCCTCAGGACCGGCGCGATTCCAGCAGAATGGTCACCGGCCCGTCGTTGACGAGGCTGACCTTCATGTCGGCACCGAAGCTACCGCCGGCTACGGGCGAATGGGTCGATGAGGCAAAGGCGTAGAGCGCGTTGAAGAGGGGCTCGGCCTCGTCGGGGGGCATCGCCGTGGAGAATCCCGGGCGGAGGCCGCGGCGCGTGTCGGCGGCGAGAGTGAACTGGGATATCAGCAGCAGGCCGCCGCCGACGTCGCGGAGACTGCGGTTCATGCGGCCCTCGTCGTCGCCGAAGACTCGGTAGTTGAGCAGCCGCTCGATCAGCGCCTCGCCGCGGGCGGCCTCATCGCCGGGCTCGAGGCCCAGAAACACCAGCAGTCCTGCGTCGATCGCACCGCGCACCTCGCCATCGATACGAACGCTCGCCTCGGTCACGCGCTGCAGCAGGGCCTTCACGCGCGGCGGGGCTCAGGAAGCGAGCGCCCGGCCGGCGCGCTTGCGCTCGTGCTCCAGCAGCAGCTTTTTACGCAGGCGAATGCTGTCGGGCGTGACCTCCACGAGTTCATCGTCCTCGATGAACTCGAGGGCCTGCTCGAGGCTGTGGCGCACGGGCGGGGTGAGGATCAGCGCTTCGTCAGTGCCGGCAGCGCGGATATTGGTGAGCTGCTTGGCCTTGGTGGGGTTCACCACGAGATCATTGCCGCGGCTGTGCAGACCGACGATCTGGCCCTCGTAGACGTCCACGTTCGGATCAATGAACAGACGCCCGCGGTCCTGCAGGTTGTACAGGGCGTAGGCCAGCGTCTTGCCCTTGACCATGGAGACAAGCACGCCATTGTTCCGGTGGCTCGAGGGCGCGTCTTTCACAGGCCCGTAGTGATCGAACACGTGCGTCATCGTGCCGCTGCCCGAAGTCAGGGTCAGGAACAGCGAACGAAAGCCGATCAGGCCCCGCGCCGGGACCATGAACTCGAGGCGCACCCAGCCCTTGCCGTCGGGGCTCATGTTCCGCAGTTCAGCGCGGCGATTGCCGAGCTCTTCCATCAGCGCACCCTGGTGCTGATCCTCGCAGTCGATCACCAGCTCCTCGAAGGGCTCGTGCATCACCCCGTCGATTTCCTTGCGGATCACCTCGGGGCGGGACACGCCCAGCTCGAAGCCCTCGCGGCGCATGGTCTCGATGAGTACCGAGAGGTGCAGTTCACCGCGGCCCGACACCTTGAACTTGTCCGGACTGTCGCCGGGCTCTACACGCAGGGCCACGTTGTGAATCAGCTCGCGCTCGAGACGCTCGGCAATGTTGCGCGAGGTGACGTATTTGCCCTCCTTGCCGGCAAAGGGCGAGTCATTGACCTGGAATGTCATGCTCACCGTGGGCTCGTCGACGGACAGCGCCGGCAGCGCCTCGGGGGCCGCGGGGTCACAGAGCGTGTCCGAGATGTGCAGGCCATCGATGCCGGTTACGCAGACGATGTCGCCGGCGGAGGCAGACTCGGTCTCTATGCGCTCGAGCCCCATGTAGCCCATCACCTGCAGCACGCGTCCGTTTCGCCGCCCGCCGTCGCGATCGATCACGGCGACGTTCGTGTTCGGCTTCAGCACCCCGCGAGTGATGCGGCCGACGCCGATAACTCCGACGTAGCTCGAGTAATCCAGGGCACTGACCTGAAGCTGCAGGGGACCCTCCGTATCGACGTCCGGCGCCGGCACCTGCTTTAGGATCGTCTCGAAGAGCGGGGTCATGTCTGCCGCCAGATCCTCGTGATCGAGCCCGGCGACGCCCTCGAGGGCCGAGGCGTAGATCACCGGGAAGTCGAGCTGCTCCTCGGTGGCACCGAGCGCATCGAAGAGATCGAACACCTGGTCCACGACCCAGTCCGGCCGGGCACCGGGCCGATCGACCTTGTTCACCACCACAATCGGCTTGAGTCCGCGCGCGAAGGCCTTGGAGGTCACGAAGCGCGTCTGCGGCATCGGGCCGTCAACGGCGTCCACGAGCAGCAGCACCGAGTCCACCATCGACAGCACCCGCTCCACCTCGCCGCCGAAATCAGCGTGGCCGGGCGTATCGACGATGTTGATGCGGTGGTCGCCGTAGTTGATCGCGGTGTTCTTGGCCAGGATCGTGATCCCGCGCTCCTTTTCCTGATCGTTCGAATCCATGATTCGCTCGGCATCGGCATTGCGACGATCCAGGGTGCCGGACTGGCGCAGCAGGCAGTCCACGAGCGTGGTCTTGCCATGGTCCACGTGGGCGATGATGGCGATGTTGCGCAGGCGTTCGATCACGGCTTTTCTCTCGGCAGGAGCGGTTAGACGCACAGGGCGCGGTCTGGCGCATGCGCGGTGGTCAAATTCTGATCAGGGGAGAGCAGGGCGCGCGATTATAGACGCGCCCCGATCCGCTGCCCAGCCGTTCCTTGTGATGCATTCCGGTAAATAGTCGACCCGTTCATAGCCAGGACGTGGCCTCGGGCGCTCCTTACGGGAGCGTGACAGCGACCGCAGGGCTTGCTCGCCATTCCGAAGGCACTTAACTGCGGTTTTGGTACGCGCCGGTCGAAGCGGGCGAAGTCGTTCCGGTCGCTGTTACGCTCCCTCCGCGACTTCCCCCGCCCCGCCCTCTCCTCGGAGCACAAACGGGTACAGGTCATCGGCCAACGACGTTGGCACGATGCCAGGGCGTGTCGTCGGGTACTTCCGAAGGGAGCGTGACAGCGAACGCAGGGAGTGGGCGGCGGCGCGCCCCTACCGAAGGCACCCTGAAGCAGCCTTGGCGGGCGGCGCCCCTCGATGGTGCAGCGCCTGCATCTCGCACCAAAAAAGGGCGACCAGCCAGGCGAATTAATCAGATAAAACGAGAGGAAACAGTCGCTTAGGCAGAAACATGGTGTGGCATAGCTATTGCTGTTTTCCCGGTCGCATTTACTGATAAGGTGCAGCGCTGGCCGTGCAGGTGAGGCGCGGCGACGGTAGCTGGCAGGGGCTGGCTCCAACACAGCACCGAACATCCACACGGAGGATCCAGGATGTCAGAGCAGACTCTGAACATGATCAAAGAGAGTGAAGCAGGCTGGGTAGACCTGCGCTTCACCGACAGCCGCGGCAAAGAACAGCACGTGACCATCCCGGCCAGCGAGGTCGACGAGGATTTCTTCGACGGCGGCAAGATGTTCGATGGCTCCTCTATCGCCGGCTGGAAGGGAATTAATGAGTCCGACATGATTCTCATGCCCGACGACTCCACCAGCGTTCTCGATCCCTTTACCGACGACACCACGATCATTTTGCGCTGCGACATCGTCGAGCCGTCCACCATGCAGGGCTACGAACGCGATCCGCGCTCCGTCGCCAGGCGCGCCGAGGAGTATCTGGCTTCCACGGGGATCGGCGATACGGCGTTCTTTGGCCCCGAGCCCGAGTTCTTCGTCTTCGACGATGTGAAGTGGAGCGTCGAGATGAAGGGCGCGCACTACGCGATTCACTCCGAGGAGGCCGCCTGGGTTTCCGGCCACACCTTCGAGGACGGCAACATCGGTCACCGGCCGACGATCAAGGGGGGTTACTTCCCCGTACCGCCCGTCGATTCGCTGCACGACATCCGCGCGGCCATGTGCGCAGCCATGGCGCAGATGGGGCTCCCCGTCGAGGTGCATCACCACGAAGTGGGCACGGCCGGCCAGTGCGAAATCGGCGTCAAGTTCAACACGCTGATCCGCAAGGCCGACGAGGTACAGATTCTCAAGTACTGCGTGCACAACGTGGCGCACGCCTACGGCAAGACGGCCACCTTCATGCCGAAGCCTCTCGTGGGCGACAACGGTTCGGGCATGCACGTGCACCAGTCGATCAGCAAGGGCGGCGAGAACATCTTCGCCGGTGACGGCTATGCGGGTCTGTCGGATACGGCTCTGTACTACATCGGCGGCATCATCAAGCACGCGCGCGCGCTCAACGCCTTCACGAACGCATCGACGAACAGCTACAAGCGCCTCGTCCCCGGCTTCGAGGCTCCGGTAATGCTGGCCTACTCGGCGCGCAACCGCTCGGCGTCGATCCGTATCCCTTACGAGCCAAGCCCCAAGGGCAAGCGTGTCGAAGTGCGCTTCCCGGACCCGACGGCGAACCCCTACCTGGCCTTTGCCGCCATGCTCATGGCGGGCCTCGACGGGATTCAGAACAAGATTCATCCAGGCGATGCTGCCGACAAGGACCTGTACGATCTTCCTCCGGAAGAAGGCAAGGCCATTCCAACGGTATCCTCCAGCCTGGAGATGTCCCTTGCGGCCCTCGATGCGGACCGCAGCTTCCTCACCGCCGGCGAGGTGTTCACGGACGACATGATCGACGGGTACATGGCGCTGAAGGCAGAGGAGATCGAACGCCTGCAGATGACCACGCACCCGGTCGAATTCGAAATGTACTACTCGGTCTGAGTATCGCCTGAGCATCAAGAAAGGGGGCTTTGCGAGCCCCGGCCCGAGCCCGCCTCACAGCGGGCTTTTTTGTGCTCGCTGCTTATTGCTGCGCGCGCTCTGCGCTTCGGGACCTATTCACGCGCTTGCGTTGTCTCAGGCGTCAGGTGGGCGCTTCTGCTAACTTGCTGATCGCGCTCATCCTGAAGAGGCAGCTAAATGAATATTCGCATATTGCTCTGGAACTGCTCCGGTCGGCGGAGCGCCGCGGTCCTGGCCGTCGGTGCCGCCGCGCTCATCGCCGGCCTTGAGACGTCGGCGCAGGTGTACAAGGTGACGGACGAGGAGGAAGGCGTGGTCTTCACCGATCGCCCGTCGACGGTGAGCGGGGGTACCGTCGAGAAAATCGAGATACGCGAGCCCAACCAGGCCGAGCCGCCGCCGAAGATCGCCTCACCCTCGCGCTCGACGCCCCGATCGCGCAGCGGTGGCGATACGGAAGCTGCCGCTGCAGCCAGCGTGAGCATCACTTCCCCTGCGGATGAGAGCACCATCGCGATGGGGCCCGGCAACTTTGCCGTCAGTGCCGAAGTCTCGCCGCCGCTGCGCCGCGGTGAAACGCTGACGCTGCTGGTCGACGGGCAGGCCTATGGACCGGAGCAGCAGGGCACCAGCTGGTTTGTCGAGGGCGCCCTGCGCGGCCCGCACGATCTCGTGGTCCGCCGCAGCGGTCGCTCGGGCTCCACGGCAACCTCGGATCCCGTGCGCGTCTATGTACTCCGTCCTTCGATAGCCCGACCGCGATGACAGGGACGGGCAGGCCTCGCACCAAAAGAAGGCAGGGCTTGCCCGTAATGCATGGCTCGGCCGAAATCGCGGCGTGCACAGGCTGAATGAAAAATCGGCCCGTAAATAAGTTAGTGCTTACATACTTATAAGGCCATATTTTTAGACAGAGCAGTCTCTTCGCAGGATTGCGCGCTTTCTGGCACCCTTCCTGCTTCATTATCAGGCACAGTGAACCAAATCGGTGTCCACGCGAGTCCTGATGCTCCAGCAGCACATCATCGACAACATCAGCAGCGGCGTCCTTGGCCTCGATGCGGACTTTTGCGTCCAGCTGATCAATCCCGCCGCCGAGGCGCTGTTGCAGCTGTCGGAAGCGCGCCTGCTCGGTCATCCCATCAGCGAAGCAGAGGGACCGCGCCTGTCCTGGCAAAGCAGCCTCGAGCAGGCGGCACGCGAAGGCCGAGCCATCGTGCGCCGCAGCGTCGATCTGGAAACGCGCGACGGTCCGGCAACATCGGCCGACGTGGTGTTCACACCACTGCAGGGAGAATCCGAGCTGGCCTTCCTGATCGAGCTGCAGCCCATCGATCGCATGCTGCGCATCAACCGCGAGGGCAACCTCCTCAACGCGGAGCAGACCACACGCACGGTGGTCCGAGGCCTGGCGCACGAGATCAAGAACCCCCTGGGAGGCCTCCGCGGTGCAGCCCAGCTTCTCGAGCGCGAGCTTCCCGAGGGACATCTTCGCGAATACACGGGCATCATCATCCGCGAGGCCGACCGGCTTCGCGCCCTCGTCGACCGCCTGCTGGGTCCGAGCAAGCAGCTCGCCATCGGCGCCATCAATATCCACGAGGTGCTCGAGCACCTGCTCAAGCTCGCCCAGGTCGAAGCCGGCGAACGCCTCGTGCTGCTTCGCGACTACGATCCCAGCCTGCCCGAGCTTCAGGCCGACCGCGGCCAGCTGGTCCAGGCCATGCTCAACATCACGCGTAATGCGCTCGAGGCAACGGCGGAACAGCCGCGCTGCGAGCTGACCCTGCGCACCCGATCGCAACGCCAGTTCACCATCGCCAACAAGCGCCATCGCCTGGTCTGTCGGGTAGACATCGCCGACAACGGCCCCGGCATACCGCCCTCGATCCGCGAGCAGCTGTTCATGCCCATGGTCAGCGGACGCGCCGACGGAACGGGCCTGGGCCTGTCGATCGCCCAGGACATCATCCACCGTCATGGCGGCCTCCTGTCCTTCGAAAGCAGTCCCGGTGACACCTGCTTCTCTCTGTTCCTGCCCATGGAGATCTGACATGCAAAGCAACAGCGCTGTCTGGGTCGTCGACGACGACCAGTCGATACGCTGGGTCCTCGAGCGCGCCCTGTCCCAGGCCGGCATTCATCGCGAATGCTTCGCCGACGCCGAGTCCCTGCTGTCACGCCTCGAGTACGAACAGCCGGACGTGGTGATCTCGGATATTCGAATGCCGGGCATCGACGGACTCGAGCTCCTGTCGCGGATTCGCGAGAACCACCCGGAAATGCCCGTCATCATTACCACGGCGCATTCGGACCTCGACAGCGCCGTCGCTTCCTATCAGCAGGGCGCCTTCGAGTATCTGCCGAAGCCCTTTGACATCGACGAGGTCGTCGCCGTCACCGAGCGCGCCGTGGCTCTCGCGCACGAGCAACGCAGGGGCGGCGCGCGCAGCACCGTGCGACCCACGGAGCCCACCCCCGAGATCATCGGGGAGGCGCCGGCCATGCAGGAGGTCTTCCGCGCCATCGGCCGTCTCGCCACCAGTCACATCACGGTACTGATCAACGGCGAGTCGGGTACGGGCAAGGAGCTCGTCGCCCGCGCACTGCACCGGCACAGTCCACGATCGGCTGCGCCCTTCATCGCGCTCAACATGGCCGCCATTCCGCGGGACCTCATGGAGTCGGAGCTCTTCGGCCACGAAAAGGGCGCCTTCACCGGGGCCAACAGCCGCCGCGAGGGGCGCTTCGAGCAGGCCAACGGCGGCACGCTCTTCCTCGACGAAATCGGCGACATGCCGGCGGAAACGCAGACGCGCCTGCTGCGCGTGCTCGCCGATGGCGAGTTCTATCGCGTTGGCGGACACACGGCGCTGCACACGGACGTGCGCATCATCGCGGCCACGCACCAGAACCTTGAGGAACTCGTACGCCGCGGCGACTTCCGCGAGGACCTGTTCCATCGGCTCAACGTAATCCGCATTCACATACCGCGTTTACGCGAGAGGCGGGAGGACATTCCGCGGCTGATGCGCCACTTCTTTGCCCGCGCCGCCACGGAGCTCGGCGGTGAGCCGAAGGTGTTGCTGCCGGAGACCGAAAGCTTCCTGATGTCCCTCGAATGGCCGGGAAACGTGCGCCAGCTGGAAAACACCTGCCGCTGGCTGACGGTGATGGCATCGGGGCGCGAGATCCATCTTTCGGACCTGCCACCGGAGCTCGGGCGCAGTGCCGAAAGCAGCGCTCCGGAGAGCGAGGCCAGCTGGCGCGAACTGCTCTGTCAGTGGGCGCGCAACGAGCTCGTCGGCGGCAAGCATCAGATTCTGAAGGAGGCGGTGCCGGTCTTTGAGGAGGCGTTGATTGAGGTCGCCCTCGCGCATACGCGCGGCCGCAAGCGCGATGCCGCCGAGCTCCTCGGCTGGGGCCGCAATACGCTGACGCGGAAGATGAAAGAACTGCAGATGAACGGCTGACCCGAGGGATGCTGCACCTGGGCCTGTTCGAGCCGGAAATCCCACCCAACACCGGCAACATCATGCGCCTGTGTGCAAACACGGGCACGCCGCTACACCTGGTGGAACCCCTCGGCTTCTCCATCGACGACCGCTCGCTGCGACGCGCGGGCCTCGACTACCACGAGTTCGCCGAAGTGCGGTCTTACCCCGATATCGACGCGCTCCTGACGGCGCTGCCCGAAGCGCGGGTGTGGACGCTGAGTACGCGCGGCACGCGCAGCTACGCGGAAGTGAGCTATGCCGATGGTGACCTGCTGCTGTTCGGCCCGGAAACACGCGGCCTGCCCCAGGGCCTGATCGACCGCATCGGTGTTCACCGCTGCCTGCGCATCCCCATGCGCAGCGACAGCCGCAGCCTCAATCTAAGTAACGCGGCGGCCCTCGTCCTTTACGAGGGCCTGCGCCAACAAGGGTTTCCCGGCCTCGCCTGAGGCGGCAATCAGTGCGTGGCGCCGTCGGCCTGTTGGGCCTGCTGCGCCTGCTGAGCCTGCTGCTGCATCGCCTGATCGAAGAGCGCATCAAAGTTCACCGGGGCGAGCATGACCGGCGGGAAGCCGCCCTTCACCACCAGCGAGTCGATCGTTTCGCGAGCGTAGGGGAAGAGAATGTTCGGCGCTGCCGTCCCCAGGACGCGACGCAGCTGGTCATCGGTGAAGCCCTTGATGAAGAAAATCCCGGCCTGCTGGACCTCGACCAGGAAAGCCGTGTCATCGTCGATCTTCGCCGTCAGTGTCAGGCTCAGAACCACCTCGAAGTTGCCTTCCTCGTCGATCGGATTGCTGCGCGTGTTCAGGTCGACGTTGACCTTGGGCTGCCACGGCTTCTTGAAAACGCCGGGGGTGGACGGCGACTCGAAGGAAATATCCTTGTTGTAGATCCGCTGCATCGCGAACTGCTGTTGGACCTGTTCCTGCGTCCCTGCTGCCTGTTCTTCGGCCATCTCTTGCTCCTGATCCTGAATGTGCTGTGTCTGAATGTATTTGCTGAATGTATTTGCTGACTGGCGTTGGTAACTGCTGGTGTTCGGGTGGAGCTTTGCCTCAGCCCCGGGCCTCGGCGAGCAGCCCGTCGAGCTCGCCGCGGCTGTCGAGGGCTGCCAGATCGGTGAAACCGCCGATGTGTCGCTCGCCGATCCAGATCTGCGGCACGGTGCGCTGACCCGCGCGCTCGCTCATCGTACGCCGCAGCTCGGGATCGCCGTCCACGGATATGTCCTCGAAGTCGACACCCTTGTCGCTAAGCAGGCGCCGCGCCGCAACGCAGTAGGGGCAGAAGCGCGTGCTGTACATGGTCACGCTCATGGCTGTTTCGAACGCACGGCTAGCGGGTCACGGTGGGAAGCTGGAGGTTGGACCATTCCACCATGCCGCCGGCCATCTTGTAGACCTTGTCGAAGCCTTCGGCGCGAAGCTGCTTCGCCGCCGTACCGGCGTGCTGTCCCATGTTGCAGACCAGTACGATGGGGCGCTCTCGGAATTTCGCAAGCTCTTCCTTGCGCTCGACCACCTTGCTCGCCGGAATGTGCAGGGCATCGACGATGTGGCCTTTCTTGAAGGCACCGGCATCGCGCAGGTCGACGAACACGCCGTCCTCGGCATTGACCAGGTTGATGGCCTGCTGCGGCGACAGCGCCGGCCCGGCCTTGCGGGTCTCTTGGGCAATCAGCATGCCGACGGCTGCCATGAGCGCGGCAATGAGTATCCACTGCTGCGCGGCGAATTCTAGGAACAGCTGCATCGGGGTCGCTGGGCTTCCGTGGGCTCGTCGTGGAAAGGATAACCGGGCATCGCAGGCGGATCGTGCGCAGCCGGAAAAGGCGCGGCATTATACCTGCAGCGCTCGCGCCTATCCAAACCCGCTGGCCGCCGATTGGTGGCCGGTGCAGGCCGGCCGTACAGCGGATAAAATTCACACCTCACGCCAGAGCGCAACCTCCAACAGGTATCCCATGTCTGCAAGCTCGAACAGCGCCGTCGACTCCGCCAAAGGGCCCGTAGCCCTGATCATTCTCGACGGATGGGGCTATCGCGAAGAAGTTCGCGATAACGCCATTGCCGCCGCCCACACGCCGACCTGGGACCGCCTGTGGCAGCAGGCGCCGCATACGCTGATCTCGGCCTCGGGACTCGATGTCGGCCTGCCCGACGGCCAGTTCGGCAATTCGGAAGTCGGGCACATGAGCCTCGGCTCCGGGCGCGTGTTGTTTCAGAGCATTTCGCGAATCGACGCCGCCATCAAGGACGGAAGCTTCGACAGAAACGAGGCCTACCTGGCAGCCATCGACGGCGCCATCGAGGCCGGCGGGGCAGTTCATGTCATGGGACTGCTGTCACCCGGCGGCGTGCACAGCCACGAGCGGCAGATCTTCGCGGCGCTGAGGCTCGCCGCCGCGCGCGGCGCCACGCGCATTTACCTGCACGCTTTCCTGGACGGTCGAGACACGCCTCCGCGCAGTGCCGCGGCGTCGCTCGGCGCTGCCGAAGACTGCCTGCATGAGATCGGTGTAGGTCGCATCGCCAGCATATGCGGACGCTATTACGCGATGGACCGGGATCAGCGCTGGGAACGCCTGCGACCGGCATACGAACTGCTGACGGCGGGAACGTCAGAGCATTCGGCGCAGTCCGCCGCCGCGGGCCTTGAGGCCGCTTATGCCCGCGACGAAAGCGACGAGTTCGTCCTGCCAACGCGCATCGGCGAGCCAGCGGTGATCGGAGATGGCGACGCGGTGCTGTTCATGAACTTCCGCGCCGACCGCGCCCGTCAGCTGACCCGCGCCTTTGTCGACGACGACTTCGGTGGTTTCACTCGCAGCCAACGACCGAAGCTCACGGCCTTCGTTACCACCACAGAATACGCCGCCGATATCGACGCGCCCTGCGCGTTCCCGCCGGCGAGCCTCGACAATGTGCTCGGTGCCTGGGTCGCGGATCGTGGCCTGACCCAGCTGCGCATTGCGGAAACGGAAAAGTACGCGCACGTGACCTTCTTTTTCAGCGGCGGCATCGAAGACGAGTACCGCGGCGAAAAGCGCATTCTCGTGCCCTCGCCCGACGTCGCCACCTACGACCTCAAGCCCGAGATGAGTGCGCGGGATGTTACCGACAGACTCATCGAGGCCATTCGCTCCAGGCGCTTCGACCTCATCGTGTGCAACTACGCCAACGGCGACATGGTCGGCCACACGGGCTCCTTCGACGCCGCCGTCAAGGCCGTTGAAACGATCGACGACTGTCTCGCACGCATCGAGGAGGCACTGCTCGAGGTCGGTGGCCAGGCGCTGGTTACCGCCGACCACGGCAACTGCGAGCAGATGCTCGACTACGAATCGGGTCAGAACCATACGCAGCACACGACGCAGCTCGTGCCCCTTGTATACATCGGCACGCAGGCCCTTCAGCTCGATGACAGGGGCGGCAAGCTCGCCGACGTGGCGCCGACGCTGCTGCAGCTGATGCAGCAGCCGCAGCCCGCCGAGATGACCGGCCACAGCCTGATCGCCTGAACGCTTCGGCTCGAGCCGACGGGCTGAAGCGAGCCGTGAGCACCCGGAGAAAACTGTGCCGCGCCGGGCTGGCGCCACTGCTGCTCCTGCTGCTCGCCGGCTTTCTGCCCAGGGCGATCGGGCAGGGCGACGATGCCGCGCAGACACGCGAGCGGCTGGCCGAACTCGAGAGGTCCATCAAGGCGCTCAGCGCCGCGCAGCGGCGCGACGAGGAACGTCGCGGTGAGACCGTCACCAGCCTGCGCGCCGCGGAGGCCTCCATGGCGCGGCTGAGTTCAGCGCTGCGCACGACGCGCAGCGAGATAGGCGCCGCGCGCGAGGAGATCGAGACCCTTCGCCAGCAGCGCGACGAGCTGCTCGACAATTCAGCTGCGCAGCAGGACGCCGTTCGCCGCGAACTGCGCCGCGCCTATCAGCACGGCGGCCGCGACGAGCTCCGCCTGCTCCTCAGCGAAGACGATCCGCAGCGCGTAGCGCGCATGCTCGCCTACTACCGCCGCGTGGCCGGCGCACGTCGCTCGCTCATCGAAGGCTTTCGCGACACGCTCGCCGAGCTGAGCCGCGTGGAAGACAGTCTCTCCGAGCGGGAACGTAGCCTCGATGAACAGCTCGCACGACAGCAGGAGCAACTCGCCGAGCTCGAGGGAGCCCGCGCGCAGCGTCGACAACTCCTCGCGACCATCGAGTCGCGCCTCGCTTCCCAGGCGGCGAGTATCGAGGCGCAGCAGGCGGAACGCTCGGACCTGGAGGCGCTGCTGGAGGAAATCGAGGCCGTCGCCGCAAGGCTCGAAGCAGAAAAAAACGTCGAAGCCTTCAGCGCGGCGCAGGGACGCATGCCCTGGCCCGTCGACGGCAATATCAGCCATGCCTTCGGGCGACCGCGCGCGCAGGGAAAGCTGCGCTGGCAGGGTGTGCGCATGCGCGCAGAAGCCGGCAGCACCGTCTCCGCGATCCACCACGGACGCGTGGTTTATGCCGACTGGCTACGCGGCTCGGGCCTGCTGCTGGTCATCGATCACGGCGAGGGCTTCATGAGCCTGTATGCCCATAATGAAAGCCTGCTGCGCGATGTCGGCGACTGGGTGAATACGGGCGCCGCCGTCGCCACCGTCGGCAGCACCGGCGGGCAGAGCGAGACCGCGCTGTACTTTGAAATCCGCAAGGACGGAAAACCCGTTGACCCGGCGCGCTGGTGCCGGGGCTGAGGCCGGACTGCGCTACACTCTCACGCCGGCCCACAGGATTAGCAACGACGATGACCGCCGCGAAGTACCCAGGTTTTTCTTCTCCGGATCGAGCTCACCGACAGCAAGCCCGGCGCCCTTCACGCCTTGGCGCAGCGGTAGCGCTGGCAGGCCTGCTCGGATCGACGCCCCTCTGGTCGCAGACTGCGCCCGAGAGCACCGACGGCGAACTGCCCCTCGACGAGCTGCGCACCTTTGCCGACGTGTTCAACCAGATTCGCGTTGGTTACGTTGAGGAGGTCGACGACAGCACGCTGCTCGAATACGCGATCCGCGGAATGCTCCAGGGCCTGGATCCACACTCGGTCTATCTGACCCGCGATGCCTTCGCCGATCTGCAGACCTCGACCTCGGGCGAGTTCTCCGGCCTCGGCCTCGAGGTCAACATGGAGAACGGCTTCCTGCGCGTGATTGCACCGATCGACGGCTCGCCGGCGGCCGAGGCGGGCATGCAGCCCGGCGACGTGATCCTCAAGCTGGACAACGTTCCCGTGAAAGGCCAGACGCTCAACGAGGCCGTTGAGCAGATGCGCGGCCCCAAGGGTAGCGAAATCGTTCTGACCATCGGCCGCACCGGCGAGCCCGAACCCTTCGACCTGACCCTCGTGCGCGATACGATCCGCGTCGCCAGCGTTCGCGAACGCTGGCTCGAGCCGGGCTACGCCTACGTGCGCGTGTCGCAGTTCCAGAAGGACACGGGAGCCGACGTGCAGCGTTCGATCGAGAAGCTGCAGGCCGAGGAGCCCATCAAGGGGCTGGTCCTCGACCTGCGCAACAATCCCGGCGGCGTCCTCGGATCCAGCGTCGATCTCGCCGGTCTGTTCATGCAGGGCGGCACCGTGGTGTACACGGAGGGCCGCCTCGACGATTCGGAGCGCCATTACGACGCCTCGACGGAAGATATGCTCGACGGCGCTCCGGTAATCGTGCTCGTAAACGGGGGTTCGGCCAGCGCTTCGGAGATCGTCGCCGGTGCGCTTCAGGATCATGGCCGCGCGGTAATCATGGGCACGCAGAGCTTCGGCAAGGGCTCGGTGCAGACCGTGCTGCCGATTTCCGAGTCACGCGCCGTCAAGCTCACAACGGCACTGTACTTCACGCCGAACGGCCGCTCGATTCAGGCCGAGGGTATCCGGCCGGACGTGATCGTGGAGCGCGCGCGCGTCGAGACCTTCGATGAGTCCCGTCGCATCAAGGAACGCGATCTCGCCGGCCACCTCGACAACGTCTCTGAGTCGAGCGACAGCGCCATCGCGGAGAGCCGCAGCCTGCTCAGCAGCGACAACCAGCTTTACGAAGCCCTGACGCTGCTCAAGGGCATCAACATCCTCGCGCCGCGACGCGCTGCAGCGCCGGGCCAGCAGACGGCCAGCGCCGCGGCTGCCGAGCCCGGCGGATGATCAAGCGCTCCTCTTGAGCAGGCGCGCACTGGTCGGATGCGCAGGCGTCCTGGTCGGGCTGCTCATCCTCGGCGGCTGGTTTACACAGCCGCCGGCCCTCGAGGCGCCTGCGTCGACGCTGCAGCTCCCACCAGACCTCGACGACTACCTCGAGACCACGGAAGCCAACGTCGCCAGCCGCTACGGGATTATCGAAGGCGCGCAGAAGCGTATTCGCTGGAACGGCGCGATCGGGCGGCGCAGCGACGTCGCTGTCATCTATCTTCATGGCCTTTCCGCGACGCGCCAGGAGATCAGTCCCGTTCCGACGCTCATCGCCCAGGCGCTCGACGCCAATCTGTTTGAAACACGCCTTCGCGGCCACGGTCGCCAGCGCGAACGGCTGAGCAGCATCCGCGCCGAGGAATGGCTCGCCGATGGCGTGGAGGCACTGACGATCGGCGCGGCGCTCGGCGACCGCCTACTTGTCATCGGCACCTCAACGGGCGCCACGCTGGCGCTGGCCCTCGCTGAGCACCCGCTCTTCGAACGCGTGCAAAGCCTCGTGTTCATGTCGCCGAACTGGGGTCCGGCGGCCGGCGGCACCGGGATCGCAACGGGACCCTACGGCCCGCAGCTGCTGCGCCTGATCGCCGGCAAGGAGCACCGCTGGACCGCCGCCAATGATCAGCAGGAACGCTACTGGACCACGCGCTACCCCACAGCGACGCTCGTGGAAATGTATCGCCTGGTGAAGCTCGCGGACCAGCTCACGGAGCACGCGGCGGTGGAGCAGGCGCTGCTGATCTACTCGCCGGAAGACGACGTGGTTTCTGTACCCCGGCTTCTCGACGGCTTCGAACGCCTTCCGGCCGCGCGCAAGGAAATCGAGCGCGTCGACCGGCCGCGCAGCCTGAGCAAGCACGTGCTTGCCGGCAGCATCCTCGGCCCATCGGAAACCGCGCCGATGGTCGATCGAATCGTGAGATTCATGGGGGACGGCCGCGTCGCGGCCGCCGAAGGTCCAAGGGGCTAGCGCCGCACCTCGATGCCGGCAGCAGCCATCCGCTCCTTGGCCTCGCCGACGGTGTGCTCGCCGAAGTGGAAGATGCTCGCTGCGAGCACGGCATCGGCACCACCCCTGATCACACCGTCCACGAGGTGATCGAGTGAACCCACCCCGCCGGAGGCGATCACCGGTATCGACACGGCGTCGCTGATTGCGCGCGTCAGGCCCAGCTCGAAGCCATCGCGCGTGCCGTCGCGATCCATGCTCGTGACCAGCAGTTCGCCGGCGCCGAGCCGGGCCATGCGCCGCGCCCAATCGATGGCGTCGATGCCCGTTGGACGACGCCCACCGTGGGTGAAGATCTCGTAGCGCGGGCTGCCATCCTCGCCATCGTCGACGCGCTTGGCGTCGATCGCGACGACGATGCACTGCGCGCCGAAGCGCTCGGACGCACGGCGAACGAGCTCCGGATCGTGAATCGCCGCGGTATTGATGCTGACCTTGTCGGCTCCCGCATTGAGCATCGTGCGAATGTCCTCGAGGCTGCGGATGCCGCCGCCGACCGTGAGCGGAATGAAGACCTCGCGGGCGATTGCCTCGACCGTATGCACGGTGGTCTCGCGGTCCTCGTGGCTGGCCGTGATGTCGAGGAAGGTGATCTCGTCGGCCCCCTGCTCGTTGTAGCGCGCCGCGATCTCGACGGGGTCACCGGCGTCGCGGATGTCGACGAAGTTCACGCCCTTCACGACGCGCCCCTTGTCGACATCGAGGCAGGGAATGATGCGCCGGGCAAGTCCCATCAGCCGTCGAGACCGTCACAGAAGGCCTGCGCCTCGGCAAAATCGAGGCTTCCCTCGTAGATCGCCCGGCCCGTGATCGCGCCGAGAATGCCTGCCTCGCGCACCTGTGCCAGCCGCTCGAGGTCGCTCATGTCGGTGATGCCACCCGAGGCGATCACGGGAATGCCGCCGGCTGCGGCGACGTCCATCGTCGCCTCCACATTGACCCCCTGCATCATGCCGTCGCGGGCAATATCCGTGTACACGATGGCGCTGACACCATCACCGGCGAAGCGCTGCGCGAGATCCGTCGCCAGCAGCGCGGAGACTTCGGCCCAGCCGTCCGTCGCCACGCGACCATCGCGGGCATCGAGTCCAACGATGATTTGCCCGGGGAACTCGCGGCAGGCCTCGGCGACGAAGGCAGGCTCGCGCACGGCCTGCGTGCCGATAATCACGAAGCTGACGCCGGCGCCGAGATAGTGCTCTACCGTCTTCAGGGAGCGGATGCCTCCGCCGATCTGAATCGGCAGGTCGGGAAACGCCGCAGCGATGGCGCGGACCGCATCGCCATTCACGGGCTCACCGGCAAAGGCACCGTTGAGATCGACGAGATGCAGGCGGCGGCAGCCGGCATCAACCCAGCGCCGCGCTGTCGCGACGGGGTCGTCGGAGAAGACCGTGCTGTCGTCCATGTCGCCCTGACGCAGGCGCACGCACTGGCCGTCCTTCAGATCGATGGCGGGAATGATCAGCATGTTCCGTCCCAGTGGATAAAGTTTTCGAGCAGGCGCAGGCCCGCGCGGTGGCTCTTCTCGGGGTGAAACTGCACGGCAAAGAGGTTGTCGCGGGCGAGGGCGGCATCCGCCTCCACGCCGTAGTCGACGCGGCCGGCGACGAGCTCGCGATCCCCGGCGGCAACGTAGTAGCTGTGCACGAAGTAGAAGCGTTCGCCGTCGGTGATGCCCTCCCACAGGGGATGCGAGCGCGTTTGCCACACCTCGTTCCAGCCCATATGCGGAACCTTGAGGCGCTGGCCGGCCGCGTCGCTCAGCGGATCGCCGAAAAAGCGCACGTCGCCATCGAGCAGGCCCAGGCAGTCAACACCACCATTCTCTTCGGAACGCTGCATCAGCGCCTGCATGCCAACGCAGATCGCCAGCACGGGCTTGTGCGGCTCGCGCAGTGCGGCGACGAGGAGTTCGTCGCAGTGCAGGCGGCGGATCTCGGCCATGCAGTCGCGGATCGCGCCCACACCGGGAAATACCACTCGATCGGCCTCGCGCAGCAGTGCGGCATCGTGGGTAACCAGCACGCGCGAGGCGCCGACCTTCAGCAGCGCGCTCTCGACGGAGTGCAGGTTCCCCATGCCGTAATCGATCACGGCGACGGTGCCACTCATGCGCGGCGCAACCTAGAGCACGCCCTTGGTCGACGGGGTCACGCCCGCCATGGCCGGGTCGGCGCTGAGCGCCATGCGCAGGGCACGGCCGAAGGCCTTGAAGACAGTCTCGATCTGATGGTGGCTGTTGTGCCCGCGCAGATTGTCGATGTGCAGCGTGACCTGGGCGTGATTCACGAAGCCCTGAAAGAATTCGTAGAAAAGATCGACATCGAAGCTGCCGATCATTGCTCGCGTGAACGGTACGTGGAACTCGAGCCCGGGTCGGCCGGAGAAATCCACCACGACGCGCGAAAGCGCTTCATCGAGCGGTACATAGGCGTGGCCGTAGCGCTGGATCCCCTTCTTGTCGCCAACGGCTCGGGCCATCGCCTGTCCCAGGGTGATCCCGATGTCCTCGACGGTGTGGTGCGCGTCGATATGCAGGTCACCCTTGGCGTGGATATCCAGATCCATCATCCCGTGGCGGGCGATCTGGTCGAGCATGTGCTCGAGGAAGGGCAGACCCGTATCCAGGTTTGCCTTGCCGCTGCCATCGAGCTGCAGCGCGACTCGGATCTGCGTTTCCAGCGTGTCGCGGCTGACTTCTGCGCTGCGCGCTGCCATGTTGTCCTCCCGATGCCTGTGATCGCAGCCCGGGCGCAAGTCTTGAAGCGCCTGTCGCGGACAGCGAGGGCGCGCATTATACGGACAGGGCGCCGCGCATTCATTGGCAATACTGCGGTGGTCCCCAAACCCTTGCGAAGCGCAGACCCGGCGCACTAGGCTCGCCTTCCATGTCCGACTCCTTCGCCGACGCCGTCCTCGCCTGGTTCGATCTCCACGGACGCCACGACCTGCCGTGGCAGCGCGACGCAACGCCGTACCACGTATGGCTGTCGGAAATCATGTTGCAGCAGACGCAGGTCAGCACAGTGATCCCCTATTACCAGCGCTTCACGAAACGCTTCCCCGATGTGCGCACGCTCGCCAGCGCCGGCATCGACGAGGTGCTCCACCTGTGGAGCGGCCTCGGCTACTACGCACGAGCGCGTAACCTCCATCGCGCTGCCTGCATGGTGCTGGAGGAACACGACGGACGCTTCCCCGACACGCTCGAGGCGCTTACGGCGCTGCCTGGCATCGGGCGCTCGACGGCCGGGGCGATCCTGTCGACGGCCCTGGGTGGACGGGCGCCGATACTGGACGGGAACGTGAAACGGGTGCTCGCGCGCTATCACGCAGTCGAGGGCTGGCCGGGGATGAGCGCCGTGGCGCAGGAGCTCTGGGACCTTGCCGAGCGACACACGCCGCGTAAGCGCGTTGCAGACTACACGCAGGCGATCATGGATCTCGGTGCCACGCTGTGCACGCGCAGCCGCCCGGACTGCGGGCGCTGTCCGGTCGCGGCGGACTGCGCGGCCCGCGCCCTCGGCCGCCAGACCGACTTCCCCGGACGCAAACCGCGTCGCGAGAAACCGACGCGGCGCACGGTTTTTGTCATCGCCTGCTCACCGGAGCTGGAGTTGATCCTCGAACGGCGTCCGCCGAGCGGCATCTGGGGGGGCCTTTGGTGCTTCCCCGAAGCGACCGATGAGCAATCGGCGATCGAGCTCTGCACACAACGCTATGCGGCGCCCGCAAGCGTCGAGCACCTGCCGGGCCTGCGGCACAGCTTTACCCACTATCATCTCGAAATCAGTCCACTGCTCTGCCGCATCGAACGCGGGCCGGCGCAGGTCGCGGAGGGCGATAGTATCGGCGTCTGGCCCGTGCGCGAGCTTCCGGCTGTTGGTCTCGCCGCGCCGGTGAGCAGGCTGTGGCGCGAACTGGCCGCGCGCCTCGACGACGCCACCCAGGACTCGGGAGAGGCAAGACTTACCCGCCAAGGAGAGATACCGCTATGAGCCGAATCGTGATGTGCCGCAAGTACGGCGAGGAACTGCCCGGCCTCGACGCGCCGCCCTACCCGGGACCGCGCGGCCAGGACATCTTCGACAACGTATCGAAAAAAGCCTGGGAGGAATGGCAGGCAGAGCAGACGATGCTCATCAACGAGAAGCACCTGAGCCTGGCCGATGCCCAGGCTCGCAAGTACCTGCAAACGCAGATGGAGAAGTTCCTCTCCGGCGAGGACTACGATCGCGCCGAAGGTTATGTGCCGCCGGAGTCCGCCTGACGCTGCGCGATTTCTTTCGCGACCCTCAGCCGTAGGCGCTGAGCGTCCTGGTCGGCAGCGACTCGGCGATTTCGTCGGGGACAAAAAAGTCACGGAACAGATCGTGGCCCGGCTCCACGGCGTACTGCTCGAAGTCCGTAACTCCGGCATCGCGCAGCAGCACCTCGTCGATGAAGAAGTTGCCCGTGCACTCCGCCGCCGGCCGCGTGAGGATCGCGTAGGCGGCGTCGGCCATGATCTCGACGGTCCGACTGCTTTTCGCCATGGCATCGCCACCGAGCACGTTGCGTACGGCCGCCGTGTCGATTGCCGTAAGCGGCCACAGCGAATTGACGGCGATGCCATCGGCGGCGAGCTCCCTGCTCATACCCAGGGTGCACAGGCTCATGCCCATCTTGGCGATGGTGTAGGCGACGTGCGGTGCGAACCACTTGGCATCCATGTCCAGCGGCGGCGCCAGATTGAGGATATGGGCGTTGTCGCTGTTCTTGAGATGCGGAATGCATGTGCGAGAGGTGAGGAAGGTGCCGCGCGTGTTGATGTCGTTCATCAGATCGTAGCGCTTCATCTCCGTCTCGAGCGTCGGCGTCGGACTGATCGCACTGGCGTTGTTGATGCAGATATCGATGCCGCCGAAGGCTTCCGCGGCCTTGGAAACCGCTTCCTGCACCTGCTCCTCGAAACGGATATCGCAGACCAGCGGCAGGGCTCTGCCACCGGCGGCTTCGATTTCTTCCGCGGCCGTGTAGATCGTGCCTGGCAGCTTCGGGTGCGGCTCCGTCGTCTTCGCCGCGATGGCAATATTGGCGCCATCGGCCGCCGCGCGTTTTGCGATTGCGAGACCGATGCCCCGGCTGGCGCCGGTGATGAAGATCGTTTTCTGGCTCAGATTCATGGCGTTTTTGCCTTATAGTCGCTGGGTGATCGGGGGCCCATTATCAACGCCGTCCCCGTCGACGGGAACACATGGGCGTTGCCGTGGCTATGGGCGGCGGGATTCGGATACCCCTGCCACCGATCGAAACCTCCAGACACCTGACGCAAAGGGAACGATGAAAGCTTTAGCGACTCCTCGCAAACGTTCGCTCGCCCTGCTCGGTGGCGCGCTCCTCAGCGCTTCGGTGCAGGCCCACGAGACCTGGATGCTTCCCGGCAGTTTTTCTGCCGAGCCCGGCGAGAGCCTCGAGTTCACCCTGACCAGTGGAATGAGCTTTCCATCGCTCGGCTCGGGTATCGACCAGCGTCGAATCATGGAAGCGGTAATGCTCCAGCATGAGGAGCCCGCGCAGACACTCGTCCCTTCGCGCGCCCTGGAGGGTGCACTCGAGCTAACGGGCATCCCCGACCCGGGCCTCGTCTGTGCCTGGGTACAGCTTCGTCCGCGGATCCTGCAGATCGATGACCCCGACGATGTAGAGCACTACCTCGACGAAATCGGCGTAGCTGAAGCCCTGCGCGAATCCTGGGAGGCAGATGACAGCCTGTGGCGCGAGTCATACAGCAAGGTCGCGCGCAGCTATCTTCGCGCCGGTGACGCGCAGTCGGGCCAGGGCTGCATCGAGGAGCCGACTGCGGCGCGCTTCGACATACTCCCGCTCGCCGATCCCACGACGCTGTCGCCGGGTGACCGGCTGCCCCTGCAGGTGCTGTTCGACGGCGAACCGCTTGCCGGGCAGGCCGTGGGAACGATGCGCGAGGGTGAAAGCGCCATGCCTCTGCAGCGCTCGGATGAATCGGGTCGACTCGAAGTGAGCGTCGCTGCCGGCGGGCGGCACATGATTTATGCCACCAATCTGCGCAAGGCCGCAGGCGGCGATGATTTCAACTGGGAGAGCGACTTCATCACGCTCACCTTCGACGTCGCGACGGGGCCATCGGGACGCTGATGCACCGGATCGCACGCACGCGCAGCTGGTTCAGGGCGGACCCCGAGCGCGCGGGGCGGACCGGCTCCTGGCTGGTACTGTTGCTTGCGTTATTGCCTGCGGTTTTGCTCCCGGGCTGCGCCAGCGTCGGTCTCGAAGCCTTCGACGACCCGGGCATCGAGCTCCTCGCCATTGAACCTGTCGCCGCACGAGGCATGGAAGCGCGCTTCCTCGTTCGTCTTCGCATCGTAAATCCGAACCCGATCGCCCTCGATATTGACGGCCTTGCTTACGAGGTTTTCCTGCGCGACAGCAAGGTATTCTCGGGGGCGAGCAATCAGGCGGTGCGCGTAGAGCCCTACAGCGAGGGCGAAGCCGCCGTCGAAGTCGCAGCGGGGATGCTCAGCTCGCTCGGGCTGCTTCGCGACCTCATCAGCAACCCGCCTGACGCCGGCATCCCCTATCGCTTGAATGCAAAGATCTCGCGAAAAGGCCTCGGCGGATCCCTGCGCGTCAACCACGAGGGCACCCTCGACCCCGGTAGCGCCCGCTGACCGACCGCGTCGGGGACCATGAACTCACAGCCATGAACGCGCAGCTTGACTGGACTGAAAGCTGTGGGTTTAATACGCGGCCCTCGCGGAGCCGTCCGCGAGCTTCGTGCCCAGATAGCTCAGTTGGTAGAGCAGGGGATTGAAAATCCCCGTGTCGGCAGTTCGATTCTGTCTCTGGGCACCATTCAAATCAGCCACTTACGTCCAACAGCGTTTTAATCCCCGTGTCACTCGGTATGCTTTTGTCATCTGAGCGAATTCTTCAGCAACGGCAGGCTTCAGGGGCGCAGCCGCTGAAGCAGTAGACATTGCCCCGATCACAGCGCCGACAGACAACCACCTGGCGGTGACAGCGGGCGCAATGAAAGAGTCGGGCGGACAGCTCCATCGACATCCTGTGTCGAGGAGCGCTGGTAAAACAGGGCGTTCATTGCCAAACTGTCCCTGCTGCGCGAAAGCACGGTGGGGGGCGTAACGTCGTGGTGACCGCCAAATCAACAGCGGCGTTACGCCCTGCTCTCCGACCTTCCTGTCTTACCTGTTTTGATGAAACTTGTCAGCTGCGGCCCTGGCTGCGGTGGCGGGCTCACCGTGCATCGCGGAAACGAACGTCAGCCTACGCGGCACTCAGGCCGTAGTTCGTGCTGATCGGACCGCGGCAGATAACCGCGGGAATAAGTCGGCGTTCACACGCGGGCGTCCGTCATGCCGGGTCCTGGTCAAATTTGTTGCCAGAGCTGAGTGCTGCGTGCAGGCTTTTGCGAACCGAAGCAACCGGTCTGACGTGGTCATGCCGACTCACATCCGGAGAATGACCCACCATTGGCAGTCGTGTGTGACCGGTCACAGCCATGCTGTGCCTCCGAGTTAACAGGCGGTATTTCAGCAAAGCCCGTGTTGAAACAACGTGCAATAATCGCTTGAAATTGGGCCAATGTACGACGCAGATCCACACTGATAGCTTATGACGGAGCGAGATGACGGCGGGTTCGATGAAACCGCCTTCATGGCAACCTCCATGCCGGGCCTGAGCAGCGAATCGGCGCCGCCCTTGCGTCCTGGCACCCGCCTGGGACCATGGAAAATCCTCGAACCCATCGAAACCGGTGGCATGGGTGCGGTGTACCGCGCCGAGCGTGCCGATGGCCTGTACACCCAATACGTTGCGCTGAAGCTGATCCGCGGGCTGGATAAGAGCCAGGTCAGCCGCTTTGAGCGCGAGCGCCAGCGTCTGGCGCAGATGGATCATCCAGGCATAGCGCCCATCATCGACGGTGGCACCGCGCCCGACGGCCGCCCCTACATGGTCATGGGGCTCGTGGAGGGCCAGCCCATCGATGTGGCCCTTGCTCGGCGCAAGGCCGATATGCGCGACAAGGTGCGCTGTTTCCTCGCCCTCTGCGAGGCGGTGGCCCACGCCCACGGTAAGCTCATCCTGCACCACGACATCAAGCCGGCGAATGTACTGGTCGATGAGGTCGGCCAGCCGAGATTGATCGACTTTGGCATAGCCGATGATCTGGCGGATACGCTCGCTCTGCCCAGTGGAGGGCTTACCCTGCGCTACGCCGCGCCAGAGCAGCTGCGTGGTGAAGCGGGATCGGTGCAGACCGATGTATTTTCCCTGGGAGTACTGTTGTACGTGGTGCTCACCGGCGCCCAGCCCCAGCGCAGCGAGGACGGTGGCATTGAGGTGCTGGAGAGGGGGCTCGGCAACGCCGATCTGCGCGCTATCATCGCCCGCGCCACTGCGGCGTCACCGCAGGCGCGCTACGGCTCGGTCGGCACCTTCGGCACTGACCTGCAGGCGTGGCTCGACGGGCGACCGGTGGCGGCCCGCGATGGCGGTCGTGCCTATCGCATGGGCCGATTTGTCGCGCGTTACCCCGTGGCCAGCGTCTCGGCCCTGGTGGCCGTGCTGGCCTTGGCCGTGGGCCTGGGCGCAAGCCTCAAATACGGCAACGATGCCCGCCGCGAGGCGGAGCGGGCCAGGGTCGCGCTGGCGCAGGCGGAGTATCAGTATGCGAAGGCGGATGCCTTTTTATCGGCCCAGACGGTGCTCAATGACCTGCTCCAGGCCGCGTATGCGGGCGAGCGCGGTCAGACCGACGCGGTCACCGAACTGTTGATGAATCGCTGGCGCGAGGCGCACGAGAATCGCGCGAACAATCCCAAGGACGCGGCATTTCTGGCCTTTACCCTGAGCCGCAGTCTGTATCTGCGCCGCGACTACGCCTCGGCTGACGAAGTGTATACGGCCTGGCTCGAGGCCGGTTACGGGCCTGAAGTCATCCTGGATGCAGGACGTCACCTGCACGCCCAGGCCATCCACGACAGCGGTCGCACCGCCGAGGCGGAACCCCTCCTGCGCGCGGCCCTCGCCGACGCCACGAGAAACCGCTACACCTCGGCGGATCGTTTCAACCTTGCCTTTCGCATCGCCAAGACCACGGGCAACGACGAAGATATCGCCACTACCCGGGCGATTTATGATGATTACTTGGCTGAGAACCGCGTCGAGGACCTCGATACTCTGCAGCTAATGGAGTTTCATGCCACCGCCTATCAGGTATACCGGCTAGCCGAAGAGTGGCCGTCGGCCGTGGCGTCTCTGGAAGCCATCGTAGACCTGTGTAACACGCATCCCGATATCGCACCGCCGACCCGGCCCGCTGCGCGCATGCACCTGGCCACGGTGAACTTGTATGGTCTGCGCAACTACGCGCGGGCTGAGACGGTCGCCCGCCGGATTGTCACCGAGGATGTCGACAGCGCCGGTGAGAGCGTGATCACTGGTGTTGGCTACCTGCGCCTGGCCGAGGCCCTGCGCGAACGCGGCGCCTTTGATGAGGCGCTGGACGCGCTGGACCGCGCCCGTGGACTCACCGCGCGCTTTGGCGACGGCAGTGAGCAGGGCACCCTGGAAGAGAACCTGATTCGCGCCCGCGTGTTCATCGATCAGCAACAGTACGACGCCGCCGATACGTTGCTCACCGGCGCCGTTGAGCGCTGGCGGGCGGACAACCCCGATACCGCCAGGCTACCCCCCGGCCTTGCCCTGTCGCGGCTCTGGCTGAATGAAATATTGCGCCCCTCCGGCCGGCCGCTGGGCGAGCAGGCGACCAGGCTGGTGGACTCGTCAGATCTGAAGTCAGTACAAACTAACTGGCTATATCAGAAAATACAGGCCTTCAGCGCTTCGCTATCGGACGGTTGAGAGCACCTCGGTCCGCAGAGAAAAAATTTAGCTTTCCGTGTCCGGTTTTCCCGCGGTTTCCCGTTACAGGTTTAACGGAAGCCAGAATTGTGGAGAACCGACATGCGCGGAATCGCACTACCAAGCCTTCTATCCGGGCTCCTGGCCGTGCTGGGTGGACAGGCCCAGGCTGGCGTTATTTATCCCCAGGCAGAATTTACGGATCTGTACGTGTCGGCAAGCGGCACCTTGCGCATCGGGCGTGAAGAAGTGGTTGGCGCGGACTACACCGGTTGGGAAGACAATCCCGGTTCG
>JAZBOX010000120.1:0-2575 GCA_036351355.1 Halieaceae bacterium | reverse complement strand
TCAAGCGACGAGATGAGCCAAGAGGAGCGCAACGCGATGGTCGCCTCGCAGGAGGCTGTCCGCGAGACGCTCACGGAAGCCGGTTTCAGTGATATCCGCGTGCAGAGCGCATCCTATCTTGTCGCTGCCATGTCGCCGCAGGGCGAGCCGGTGATGATGCTGATCGATACTGACCGCCAGATCCGCGACGCGTACCGCGCGCAGGATGAGCAGGCGTCGAATACCCAAAAATAACGCCTCAGCATCACTGTCCTGGTTTATCGTTGCGTTTCCAAACGAAGATTGTTTCCTGCAGCCGCCCGGCACAACCCGGGCGGCTTTGTGTTTCCGGGTTTCACGACGTCATGCCGGAACGGACGTCACGCTCATGCATTGAGCATTTAGGCGAGACACAGCAGCCGCTTCTCGGCGCCCCGGCGGTGTAGTGCCAGCTCCTCGGCAGACCGACTGTCCTGCACGATAGGGGCCAAGCATCATGAGGAGACATCATGCCCGACCCGTTCCACGGACCTGATTATCTCGGCAATCCGCAAAGCGTTCTCGACGATGAAGCCATGAGCCGCGAGTCCAAGATCTCGCGCCTGCGCCAGTGGCGTGACGCGCTGCGCGAGGATGCCCGCGCTAAGACTGAAAGTCTTGGCAGCGGCGGTGGCCATCAACTCGTCGAGATCGAACGCGCGCTCCACGAACTTGGTGCCGGCGACCATCAGTAATCGATCTGAAGGGGGAAATGGCCTCCTGCCTCGATGCGAGTGGGGTCTGCGTAAGTGGGTTACAATCGTACTAGGCGGCGTCTGCATTTGGGGGATTCCCGATAGGAGAAGTTTCTGATTCAAGGTCGAAAAAGGAGGCGACCTTGAGCAGAAGAACGCTGACTGACGCGCAATGGGCGCGTATCGAAACCCTTGTTCCGGGCAAGTCTGGGGACCGTGGTCGCAGCGGCGCTGACAACAGGCTCTTCGTCGACGTGATCCTCTGGCTTGCGCGCGGCGCGACGCCGTGGCGTGACCTGCCACGCGAGTTTGGTAACTGGCGCACGGTGCACTCGCGGTTCCGGCGCTGGACGATTGCCGGTGTTTGGGAGAGTCTTTTCAACGCGCTGCGGTGTGACCCCGACTTCGAATACGTTCTGGTCGATGCAACGATCTGCAAGACCCACGCCGACGCCACCGCTCAAACGTATGGCCCGCCCCGGTTGCAAGCGGCGATTGGGTGACAGCGTGATCAGTCTGCACAAACGTATCCGGCATGTCGGCTCGGTGGCCGCTGCCAAGATGGAGATCCGCGCATCCCGATCCTCATAAAGGGGCCGGCCTCGTCGGGCCATTTTGCGCCAGAGGCTTTCGGGACACCGGTCGACTGTCAGGCCATCTTCCCATCACCACTCGCAGCTTGGAGCGCTTGGCGGCGTTCGCGCCGAGCGCCGGTTCGATATTTTTTCAGTTCGCCGTTATCGAGCAGCCTCGAAGTTGCGCCCATGATGAAGCAGGGCCCACACGATCCTCGCCATCTTCGCGGCCAACGCCACGACGGCGACGTTCGGGTGTGCTCGGGCGAGCAGCGCACGCAGCCACCTGCCGGTCGCGGTGTCTCCTCGTGACACGACGGGCATGGCGGAGCGCGCGCCTTGGATCAGCATCTTTCTCAGATAACGGCTGCCTCTCTTGGTGATGCCGAGAAGCTTGGGCTTTCCGCCGGTCGTCGCCTGGCGAGGGACAAGGCCCAGCCATGCCGCGAGATCCCGGCCTTTCGAGAACGTGGCCGCGTCGCCGACCGCGGCCACTAGCGCCGTGGCGTTCAGCGCGCCGATTCCGGGAATGCCGGTCAGCCGGCGGGCCCGCTCGTCGGTGCGCGCCATGGTGGCGAACTCGGCGTCGAAGGCGGTGATGCGCTGGTCCAGCTCCGTCCATCGTCGACGCATGTCTTCGAGCAGGAATGCCATGCGCGGGCTCACTGCCGCCGTGTCGGGGTCGAGCAACTCGATCAGTTTGTGCCGCAACTTGGCGTGGCCCTGCGCCACGGTGTGGCCGCGCTCGAGCAATAGGCTCCGGATCTGGTTGGTCAGGGAGGTGCGTTCGCCAACCAGGCGGTCACGCACCCGATGCAGCGTCTGAACGTCGAGCTGCTCCTCGCTCTTGAGTTCCACGAAGCGCATGGTGGGCCGGGTTGCCGCTTCGGCGATCGCCTCCGCATCGCGGTCATCGTTCTTCTGGGCCTTCACGTAGGGCCGCACATATTCCGGCGACATCAGCCGAACCTCGTGCCCGAGCGCCGCCAGCGCTCGTCCCATGTGATGCGCGCCGCAGCAGGCCTCCATCGCCATCGTGCAGGGCGACAGTTTCGATGCGAAGGCGATCACGCTGTCACGACGCAACCGACGTCGCAGCACTACCTTCCCGCTGTCATCCAGCCCCACCAGGCTGCAGCTGTTCTTGCCGAGATCAATACCGAGGATCACAATGCTCATGGTTCGCTCCTTCCTCCTTTGAACACCAACAGCCTACACCAGCGTCGGCGGGAGGGGCGGGCCATCCATAAAGGGGGCCTGCGCGCCAGGAAACCGGGTACGATGCGG
>JAZBOX010000119.1:0-2309 GCA_036351355.1 Halieaceae bacterium | reverse complement strand
GTGGTTGCGGGCCAAGCCTTCGCCGTAGGGCTGATTCGGGCCCGTCGGCGCCTCTTCGCAGCTCAGCCAGCTGCCCCAGGGCGTCACGCCGCCGGCGCAGTTGCGGATCGTGCCGCTCAGAGAACGATACTGGCGCCTCACGGCCAGGGACTGCGCATCGAGGACGACATGCGTGGTGCCGCCGGGCAATACCTGGCCATGGCGTGTGCCAAAGCCCGTCGACAGTGTGCCGCCCGCATCATCCGACGAAACCAGCTCGTGGTTGCGCACCAGCACGATTTCGTCCGCTCCCGTCGCGAAGCCGCCCATGCCGTCAGCCTTGTCGGGCACGCTGAGGCCGTCATCCATGCGGTCGCCCAGCTGCGACAGCACCCGGTACCGGAAGCCGCGTGGAAGATCGAGCACACCCGCCGGGTCAGCGGCGAGCGGCCCGTAAGCGGGCGCAGCGCCAGCGCTGCAGGTACGACCAGCCCTGACCTGGCAGCCGCTGGCTAACAGCGCCGCGAAGGCGGTGCCCGTCGCCCGAAGGAGTCGGCGCCGGGACATGTCTTGCGGGGATGTATCTTGCAAAGAACTTCCTTTTGCCATGTGCGGTCTCCGGTACTTACGTGAGCCCAGGCCCTGATGCTGGTTCAAGGCCGCGCGCGGGGACGGAGGCAGCAGGCTGTCGCTTCTGCGGACGCGCCTACAAATGATACTCTATATCAATAATCGCGTCGCCGGTGTGCTGTTGTGCACAGCCTGCGCTACGACATACGCAACGGGGACGGATGGGTGTGGCGTGCAACGTATTGCGATATGCGAGGAAAATCGGATGCTGGAAGCCGTCAAAGCAAGAAAAACCTACGGCGACGTCGTCGCCCTCGAGGGCCTCGATCTCTCGGTGGGGGCCGGCGACGCGGTCTGCCTGCTTGGCGCGAACGGCGCGGGCAAGTCGACCACGACGAATCTGTTCCTGGGATTCATCGCGCCGGATACTGGTTCCGTCCGGGTGGGTGGCGTGAGCCCCACGCAGGAGCCCGAGGCCGCACGCCACCAGATCGCCTATATCCCGGAGAACGTTGCGCTCTACCCGGCGCTGTCGGGCCGGGAGAACCTGTGCTATCTCGATGAGCTCTGCGGCCACCAGCGGGACGAGGTGTTTCTCGTTGCCCAGCTCGAGGAGGCTGCCTGATGACCGCGGCAACCTGGCACAAGGAGCTCACGGAATACCGGCGCGACCGGCGCAGGCTCGCTCTGGCCATCGTGCTGTTCGCGCTGCTGCTGACAGCGGCGCTGGACGGCTGGAACCGGGCCGAGGCCGATGCACAGGCGCGCGCAGCTGCCGAGGCTACGGACCGCGAGGTGTGGACCGAACAGGGTGAGAATAATCCGCACGGCGCGGCGCACTTCGCGCGCTATGCGTTACGCGACACGCCGGCCCTAGCCGCCTTCGACCTGACGTCTTCGATTACGCCGGCGCCGCCTTCTGGATGGAGGCGCACACGCAGAATCCCACGACGCTGCGGCGCGCGGAGGACGCCGCCTTCCGGGCGCCTTTCGCGTCCCTGTCGCCAGCCTGGGTAATCCAGGTCGTCGGCACGCTGGTCATTGCGACGTTGCTGTTCGGCGCCGTCGCCGCCGAGCGCGACCGCGGTACTGTGCGTACGCTGGCCGTGGCAGGTGTCTCGGCACGTGACCTTGCCACGGGAAAGCTTATGGCGAGCGGCGTTCTGGTGGCTGGCCTCACCGCCGCGGCGGTATTCACGTCCGTAGTAGCCGCTCTGGGCGCCGGCGGCGTCGCACTGCCCGTGGGGCGTATGCTGGCGCTCCTGCTTGCCTATTTCGCCGCGCTACTGGCTTTCGCGTCTCTTGTGGTCTGGATTTCGGCCCGCGCTTAGTCTGCTTCCAGCGCTTTTCATCGGTCCGCACTGGCCTGGCTGGGCCTCGCACTGCTAATGCCCGTGTTTTCGGGGCAGCTCGCAACAACGCTGTACCCCGACATCGATGCCCAGCAGATTCAGAACGACATCGAGCAAAAGGCCAGCGCGCCTTTCTGGAGCGGGGAAGAGTTCGAGGCAGCCGTTGCGCGCTACGAGGCGCAAGTCGTGGAGGAATTCGGCGGCGAGTCCTTCGAGAGCCTGGTTTCAACCGCGAAGCTCTTGAGTTGCAGTCGCTCGAGGAATTCGCCAGCGAGGTATACGACGGGATTTACAGCGCGCTTGCACAACGACATCTAAGGCAGGACAGCATACTTCGGGCGCTTTCGCTCTTCTCGCCCGTGCTCGCCGTGCAGCGCCTGTCTGCGGGCATCGCCGCGACAGACCTGC
>JAZBOX010000118.1:0-63826 GCA_036351355.1 Halieaceae bacterium | reverse complement strand
TCTGCCGCTTGGGCGTTGATTCACCGGACTGTACCCCGCGACCGTTGCGGACCTTGCTCGCAAGCAAACGCAGATGGACCTGCACGAGCGCCGCCAGCGTCGCCGCCAGGCGGGCTCGGCTCAAGCCTCGCCCTGCAGCGTCAGCACGATCCGCCTGGCGCCGGCCCGATCACGGTGCTCGCACAGGTAGATTCCCTGCCAGGTGCCGAGCGCGAGACGTCCATCGCTGACGGGCAAGCTGAGGCTGGCGCCGATCAGCACGCTCTTGATGTGCGCCGGCATGTCGTCGGGCCCCTCGAGCGTGTGCTGATAATGCGGTGCATTGCGCGGCGCCAGGGTTTCCAGGTGTCGCTGAAGGTCACCGCGAACGTCGGGGTCGGCGTTCTCGTTGACGGCCAGCGATGCCGACGTGTGCTGCAGGAAGAGATTCAGCAGCCCTACACGACACTCGCCGAGGCGCGTCACGCAGGCCTCGATTTCATCGCCAATCAGATGCACGCCCGGACCGCGCGGTCTCAGCGTGAGCGTCTGCTGCTCCCAGATCAAGGAAGTAACGCCCCCGCGGCCCGCTCAGGCGCTCTCAAGTGCCGCATCCGCCCCGGCCAGCACGGCCGCCATCGCGGCCCGCGCAAACGCAACAAGCGCCTCGTCGGCGTCGGCGTTGGCGAAACCGCGGGCCTGCAACAGGCGTCCGTCGGGCGAAAACTGACAGGTCACACCCCGGCGACGGGCGCCGACGGGATGGACGTGCAGGATCACGTGGCGACCGTCGACGGCGTCCTGCACGTTGTGCTCGGAGCCGACGCAGTTGGCCATGACGGCGCCCAGCGCCTGCAGTTCGCGCTCGCTTCGCGGCAGGTGAACGCGCCTGCCCTCACCCGCATGCCGAGCGTTGAAGCGCCTGATTCCCAGCGCATGCTGCGCCTGATGCAGCGCTCTGGGCGCCCGGTTCTTCCTGCGACTGCGGCGGCGCTGGTACTTGCGCGCCAGGTAGGAATGAAGACGCAGCGGCCAATCGTCGTGGCGAGCGATCCAGCGCTGCAGCAGTTGCTGCTGATGGGCCGCCTCCCCGTCGTCGCCCGTCGCATGGCCTGCGCTCGCGACACTCGGGTTGCCTACAACCGCTTCGAGGAGACGCAGCGTGAGCCGCGCCCGCTCCGGCTCGCAGGCGGTCATCACCTTCACCAGCCCCTCCTGGCCGAGCAGCCGGATCGATGTCAGCAGCGTGAACATCGGCAGGTCGAGCACTTCGAAGCGCCCACCCCGCGCATTAAAATCGCTGAGAAAGCGCAGGTAGTCATGCCGGTTGAGCTTTCGATCGCGCTTCTTGCCACCGTGGATTGTGAACAGCGAGTGCAGCGTGCGCAGACAATCAATGACGCGCAGCGTGGGGTCAGAAAAAAGCAAATCGGCCTCGGCCCGATGACCCGTGCCAATGATCGCGCGGCAGACGCTGCGGCGCGACGACTGATCAACAAAAATCGCCGGATCAATGCCCTCGAATGCGAGGCGGTCCTCGGCGATGCTGCTGACCAGCGGGCAGCGCGGACTGTCGAGCAGCGCCTTGCGGACGTTGATCCGGGGTGTCGCGGCCAGGCGCCGAAGCGTGTCCGCCGGCGTACTCGGGTTGGCAATAAGGGCCAGAAGAATCGACGCCTCTCTCGATGAGGCCAGGTCTTCAAGCTCCGCGGCCGACGAGTCGGGGCTTTGCGCACGGCGAAGCTGGTTTTGGTGGGTGCTGTCCAAGATTCTTACCCCGTTGCAGTGCTCGCCTGCGCTTGCCGTCGGCCAGTGCATGGCGTGGCACAAGTGCCCCCGGCCGGGGTGCCCGGCGGGACCCGTTGCGAGGGCTGGCTCCGGTCCATTGTGAGTCGCGTTTCGTCGCGCAGCAATGCCCTGCTACGAGTGCTTACGCCGCTCGTGAGTCAGCGGGTCAATACAGACGGCCCAGTCGAACTTGCCCAATCACGACATGGATCAATTTTCTGCATGATTCACCCTGCTATAATTTGAGTTATAAGCATATATCGTTATCGCATATAGATTTCTGTCGAACACGCAAAGACGGCGTGCGAGGAACACGGATACAGACCGCGTTAAAACAAAGCGCCGAGACAGGACACAATCGCAGTCGCAAACTGGAGCAACATTTATGTACGAATCCGCAGAAGTTACGCACTTTTTCGACAAACCCACGAACACCCTGTCCTACGTGGTCAAGGATCCGGGCAGCCAGTCCTGCGCCATCGTGGACAGCGTACTCAATCTCGACTATCCGTCGGGCACCGTCAGCTACGAGGGTGCCGACGCGATCATCGAGCATGTTCGCACCCAGGGTCTCAACGTCGAGTGGATCCTCGAGACCCACGTTCATGCCGATCACCTGTCCGCCGCGCCCTATCTGCAGGATCGCCTCGGCGGAAAAATCGCCATCGGCTCGGAAATCACCACAGTGCAGAACGTTTTCGGCAAGGTGTTCAACGCCGGGACGGGCTTTCAACGCGACGGCAGCCAGTTCGACACGCTGCTGAAAGAGGGCGATCCGATCAGGATCGGCAGCCTCGAAGGCTACGCCATGCATACGCCGGGACACACGCCGGCCTGCATGACCTACGTGCTCGGCGATGCTGTCTTTGTCGGCGACACGCTGTTCATGCCCGACTTCGGAACCGCCCGCTGCGATTTCCCTGGCGGTGACGCGGCCACCCTCTTCCGCTCCATTCAACGAATCCTCGAGCTTCCCGAGAACCTGCGCATCTTTGTCTGCCATGACTATCTTCCCGGCGGGCGCGAGCTTGCCTTCGAGACCACCGTGGCCGAGGAGCGCGAGCGCAATATCCACGTCAATCACAAGGTGACGGAAGCGGAATTCGTCGCCATGCGCGAGGCGCGCGACAAGACGCTGGGGATGCCGAACCTGATCCTGCCCTCGTTGCAGGTCAACATGCGCGCCGGCCATCTGCCGCCTCCCGAGAGCGGTGAGCAGTTTTTCCTGAAGCTGCCGTTGAACGCCTTCGGCGGTCCCGACATCAACGAACTCGCAGCCCAGGAGTAACAGCATGAGCTTCCAGCGCATTGTGGTGAGCGACGATTTCTCAGTATCCACGCAGGTGGAGATCGCCGACATCGACGCCCTCGCCGACGCCGGCGTCAAGTCCCTGATCTGTAACCGGCCGGATGGCGAGGGATCGGATCAACCCACGGTGCGCGAACTGCGCGACGCCGCCGAAGCGAAGGGCATCGAGGTCTTTTATCTGCCTGTTGTGTCGGGGAAGATCAGCAAATCGGACGTCGCCGACTTCGCCGCAGCGCTGGAAAAGATGTCTGCGCCCGTCCACGCCTTCTGTCGCACGGGCACGCGCTCGCTGACCCTTTGGAGCCTCGATCAGCGCGAAAAGGGAGTCTCGACGGAGCAGCTGCTTGCCAAGGCCAGTGCGCTGGGTTACGACCTGCAGCAGGCCCTCGGGGTCCCGGCGGCGGACAGCAAGGCCGCCAGCGCTGACCACTTCGACATCCTGATCGTCGGCGGCGGCGCCGCGGGTATTTCCGTTGCCTCTTCGCTGATGGCACGCACGCAGGACCTCTCCATCGCCATCGTCGACCCCGCCGAGGTGCACTACTACCAGCCCGGATGGACGATGGTAGGTGGCGGTATCTTCCGCCAGGAAGACACGGTCAAAACCATGGCTTCGCTGATCCCGGAGGGTGTCCGCTGGATCAAGGCGGCGGTCGGTGAGTTCGAGCCCGAAAACAACCGCGTGCTCCTCGAGGACCGCCATCCGATCAACTATGACCGTCTGATCGTTGCGCCCGGTCTCAAGCTCAACTGGCACGGCGTCGAGGGCCTCGTCGAGACCCTTGGTCGCAACGGCGTCACCTCGAACTATCGCTACGATCTCGCCCCCTACACTTGGAAGCTGGTGAGCGGTCTGCGCCGCGGCCGCGCCGTGTTCACGCAGCCGCCGATGCCGATCAAGTGTGCCGGCGCGCCGCAGAAGGCGATGTATCTCTCCGGCGACCACTGGAAGCGTTCGGGAGTTCTGAAGGACGTCGACATCGCGTTCTACAATGCCGGTGCCGTTCTGTTCGGGGTCAAGGAATACGTGCCAGCGCTGATGGAGTACGTCGAGCTCTACGGCGCCGACCTCAACTTCGGCCACCGCCTCACACGCATCGACGGTGAGTCGCGCACGGCCTGGTTTGAACGTAAGGACGAGGACGGCAACGCCTCCGAGGTAAGCACGGCCTTCGACATGATCCACGTCTGCCCGCCGCAGACCGCGCCGGACTTCGTCCGTCAGTCACCGCTCGCCGACGACGCCGGCTGGGTGGATGTCGATCAGAATACGCTGCGTCACAAGCGCTACGAGAACATCTGGAGCCTCGGCGACGTGATGAACGCCCCGAACGCCAAGACCGCCGCCGCGGCACGCATGCAGGCACCCATCGTCGCCAATAACCTGCTCAACGACCTTGGCAGCGCGCGCGGCATCTCGCATTACAACGGCTATGGCTCCTGCCCACTCACCGTCGAACGCGGCAAGATCGTGCTCGCAGAATTCGGCTACGGCGGCAAGCTCCTGCCCAGTTTCCCGAGCTGGCTGATCAACGGACAGCGTCCCTCGCGCATGGCCTGGTTCCTCAAGGAGAAGATCCTGCCGCCGGTGTACTGGAAAGCCATGCTCCGCGGCCATGAGTGGATGGTGAACCCCGAACGCAGCCCGGCAGACAGCGCCGACGTATGAGCATGAGCGCGGGCTTCTTCCCACCCCGCGAGTGGCTGCGCTCTTACGACCGCGGCCTCTTTGCGAGCGATGCCCTTGCGGCCGTGATCGTGACGATCATGCTGATCCCGCAAAGTCTGGCCTATGCCCTCCTCGCCGGCCTCCCGCCGGAGATGGGTCTGTACGCGAGCATCCTGCCGCTGGTGGCCTACGCGCTCTTCGGCAGCAGTCGCACGCTGTCCGTCGGGCCCGTCGCCGTGGTCTCGCTGATGACAGCGAGCGCTGTAGGCCGCGTCGCCGAGACCGGAACGCTGGGCTACGCCTCGGCGGCGATCGCCATGGCCTCGCTGTCGGGGTTCATGCTGATCGGCATGGGGCTGCTTCGCTTCGGATACCTCGCAAACCTGCTCTCGCATCCCGTGGTGTCGGGCTTCATCACTGCCTCGGGAATCATCATCGCGCTGTCGCAGCTGCGTCACATTCTCGGCATCGACGCCCACGGTGAAACGCTGCCGAGCCTGCTGCACTCGCTCGCCGCACATCTTGGCGAATTCAATGCGGTGACGCTGGTAACGGGCCTTGGGGCAACACTCTTTCTTTTCTGGGCGCGAAGCGGGCTCGTGAGATTGCTGCAGGCGCTGGGACTGGGGTCCGAGCCTGCGGCGCTACTGGCCAAGGCCGGTCCCGTTCTGGTCATCGTGGTGACGATCGCCGCGAGCCTGCTCCTCGATTTCGAAGCGCGTGGTGTCGCGCTCGTCGGTGACGTACCCAGCGGCCTGCCTGCCTTCGCGCTGCCGACCATCGACCTGGAGCTGTGGTCAGAACTCGCCGTATCGGCGCTTCTGATCAGCGTGATCGGCTTCGTGGAATCCGTATCCGTCGGCAAGACGCTTGCCGCCAAACGGCGCCAGCGTATCGACGCCAACCAGGAACTGATCGCCCTCGGCGCCGCCAACCTGGCCTCCGGGGTATCCGGCGGCTTCCCGGTCACAGGGGGCTTTTCCCGGTCCGTGGTCAACTTCGATGCCGGCGCCCAGACCCAGCTCGCCAGCGTTCTCGCCGCCCTCGGTATCGCCCTTGCAGCCTTGCTGCTGACCCCCGTGCTGTATCACCTGCCGAAGGCAACGCTTGCGGCCACGATCATCGTCGCCGTGACCTCGCTGATCGACATCGGCATCCTCAAGCTCGCCTGGGGCTACTCGCGCACCGATTTTGCCGCCGTTGCCGTCACCATTGGAGCGACGCTGGCCGCAGGCGTTGAGCTGGGCGTGCTCGCCGGCATCGCCGTCTCGATCGCCCTGCACATCTACAAGACCTCGCGCCCGCATATCGCCATCGTCGGTGAAATCCCGGGCACGGAGCATTTCCGAAACGTCAACCGTCACCAGGTGGTGACCCACCCCGGCATCATCTCGCTGCGCATAGACGAAAGCCTCTACTTCGCCAACGCCAGCTTCCTCGAGAGCGCGATCTACGCGCTGGTCGCCGAGCGCGACGAACGCCTCCGCCACATCATTCTGCAGTGCACGGCGGTGAACGAGATCGACCTCAGCGCTCTCGAGGCGCTCGAAGCGATCATCGAGCGCCTCGCGGAACAGGGCATACTGCTCCACCTGTCCGAGGTAAAAGGCCCGGTCATGGATGCCCTCGAACGCTCAGACCTGCTGCAGCATTTGAGCGGCGAGGTATTCCTCAGCCAGCACCAGGCCTGCGAGGCGCTGAAAGACCGCGCCTGACCGGGATCCGCCCAAGCCTGGTGCCCGCGGGGCTCTACTGCTTCGGGCGCACCGACGCAAGCTCCCAGGCACGCAGCAACACACGCTCGATGGCACTCTCGGCGGCGAGGCCCAGCTTCTGTTGCCAGTTCTTGTGCGGCAGGTAGCTCACTTCGAACACATCGTGACTGTCGAGACGCGCGAGCAGCCAGGCGTCGGAAGTCTCCAGCGCATCGATCAGCCCTACATCGAGCGCGCGCTGGCCGTACCAGACCTCACCTGTAGCCACGCGATCGATATCAACGACGGGCCGCATTTCACCGACGAAGTCCTTGAACAGTTGGTGCGTGTCCTCGATTTCCTCGCGAAATTTTTCGCGGCCCTTGTCCGTGTTCTCGCCGAAGAGCGTGAGCGTGCGCTTGTACTCACCCGCGGTGACCAGCTCGAAATCAATGTCGTTTTTCTTGAGCAGGCGATGGAAGTTGGGTAACTGGGCAAGAACGCCGATCGAGCCGATCACCGCGAACGGTGCGGCGACGATTTCCTGCCCCACGCAGGCCATCATGTAGCCCCCGCTGGCGGCCACCTTGTCGACGGCGACGGTGAGTCTGCAGCCGCGATCGCGGATACGGCGGAGCTGGCTGGCCGCGAGGCCGTAGCTGTGCACCAGGCCACCTGCGCTTTCAAGGCGCAGGAGCACCTCGTCGCTGTCGCTGAGTTCGCCGAGCAGTACGCTGACCTCTTCGCGAAGTTCGCTTACGGCAGAGGCGCGAATGTCGCCATCAAAGTCGAGCACAAACAGGCGTGGCCGGCGTTCTCCTCTCGCATCGGCGCCTGCCTTGGCCTGCTTCTTCGCCGCCCTGGCTTTTTCCTTGTCTTCTTTCTTTCTGCGTTTTTCCTCGCTCTTGCGAAGCACCTTGCGCTCCGCGGGATCGAGGGTGGCATCGTTGAGCGCCTCCGCGAGGTCGCGGTAGCGATCGTTGACGCGACGCACCTCGATGCGTCCGTCGTGATCACCGCGCTGACGCTGTCCGAGGGCAGCGATGAGCGCAGCGGTGACGCCGATGGCCAGGACAATCGTCACCGCCTTCGCCAGAAACAAGCCGTAATCGGCCAATAATTCCATCAAATGACTACCTCGTGTTGGCGTGAGCGGCGCTGTGGTGGCGAATGAGCTGACCGGCAATCGACGCCGGCGGCGGGATTGGCGGCAGTTGATCGGGACAGCACCACAATGCCTCGGAGATTTCTTCTCCGTCGGGGCGCAGCTCGCCTCCGGCGTATTCCGCAAAGAAACCCAGCATGAGCTGGTTCGGGAAGGGCCAGGACTGCGACGCAAAATAGCGCAGCTCGCCGACTTCGACGCCGACCTCTTCCTGCACCTCGCGGCGCAGCGTGTCTTCGGCGGACTCTCCCGGCTCGATAAAGCCCGCCAGCGTCGAGTACATCGGGCGTGCAAAGCGTGCATTTCGCGCCAGAAGCAGCTCGCTTCCGCGCGTCACCAGAACAATCACGCAGGGCGCGATGCGCGGGTAAAGCTGGCTACCGCAGGCAGTACAGGCCATCGCGCGGCCGTTGTCGGCAGCGCCCATGGGCGCTGCGCAGCGTCCGCAGAAACGGTGGTCGCGCTGCCAGTCGAGAAGCTGGGCCGCTCGTCCCGCGAGGGAGAACAGGCCATCGTCTACGCGGCCGACGAGATGATAGAGGCTGCCGACCTGGAAGCGCTGCTCGTCAACCTCGACGATGTCTTCAAGCTCTACGGCGAATACTGCCTCGCCGGCCCAGTAGCCCACGAACTGCTCACGCAGCACACGCCAGCCGTACACGGCGAGGTCACGGTCGCTGATCACGCAGGGGCGGCGCGAGCGCAGGTCCATGACCAGCTTGCCCATGCGAAATACGATATGCAGGGCGCCCTCACGACTCGGCGGGGCACTGCGCTGAAGATCTAGCATCACTCTCGAGCTTGGCGGGTTTGGGGTGGGCCGGGATTGCGAGCCCTGCTCGCGCAGACCGGCATCGACGTGCCGGATTCTTCATACCGGCTCCGGAGTAAGCGGCAGCCGGTAGGCTAGTAAACCAGATCGGCCGCGGCGCGTATCCTATGCAGCGCTTTCACGGGGCGCAAGGGCCCGTCCGCCAGGCCCGTCACGAGAGCCCGACAGCAAGGGCTCTCGCTTTGAGAGGTTTTCACAGGCCTTCGAACACGATTCGCCGGGGGGACAGGGCAACGGGCCTTACCTGAGCTCTGGCAATACCGTACACTTGCGCGCTTGTTTTTTGGGGCTACTTCTTTTTTCTAGGGCTATTTCAGGGGCAATCGAATGAGTGAAACCTCGGCTCAGGCAGTTTGGCACAACTTTCTAGGCCCATCGCCGGACTGGTACAAAAAAGCCATCATCGGCTTTCTCGTTGTAAATCCGTTGCTCCTTTTCATCGCCGGACCGTTCTTTACGGGCTGGGTGCTGATCGCCGAATTCATCTTCACGCTTGCCCTGGCCTTGCGTTGCTACCCCCTTCAGCCCGGTGGTCTCCTCGCGATCGAAGCTGTGGTGCTCGGCATGACCAGTCCGCACACGGTCTTCCACGAGGCCGAGGCGAATTTCGAAGTCATCCTGCTGCTGATGTTCATGGTAGCCGGCATCTACTTCATGAAAGAACTGCTGCTGTTCGTGTTTACGCGGATACTGCTGCGCATCCGATCCAAGATTCTGCTCTCCCTGTTGTTCAGTTTCGTTGCCGCGTTCCTCTCCGCTTTCCTCGACGCGCTGACCGTGACCGCGGTCTTGATCAGCGTGGGCGTCGGCTTCTACGCCGTGTACCACAAGGTCGCCTCGGGCAAGGGAGAGCACCACGAGGACCATGATCACGGCGACGACGCCGGCGTGCACGATCACCACAAGGAAGATCTCGAGCAGTTCCGCGCCTTCCTGCGCTCGCTGCTGATGCATGGTGCGGTCGGAACGGCTCTCGGCGGTGTCTGTACGCTCGTGGGTGAGCCTCAGAACCTCCTCATTGCCGGCGTTGCCGAGTGGGACTTCGTTCGCTTCGTCACAATCATGGCACCCGTGACCATGCCCGTACTGGTCTGCGGCCTCGCTACCTGCGCGCTGCTGGAGGTGACCGGGAAGTTCGGCTACGGCGCCCAGCTCCCGGACTCCGTTCGCCGCGTGCTCGAGGATTTCCAGAAGACCGCCGACGCCCAGCGCAACACCCGCACGACGGCGCGCCTGACGGTGCAGGCCCTTGTTGCCGTGCTTCTCGTGCTCGGCCTCGCCATGCACTGGGCCGCCGTGGGCCTCATCGGTCTCATGGTGATCGTGCTGTTGACGGCCTTCAATGGAGTGGTCGAAGAGCACCAGCTCGGCCATGCCTTCGAAGAGGCCCTGCCCTTCACCGCGCTGCTGGTGGTGTTCTTCGCCATCGTCGCTGTCATCCACGACCAGCACCTGTTCACACCGGTTATCGATGCGGTGCTTGCGATGGATTCTGCGGTCCGACCGGCGATGTTCTTCCTTGCCAACGGCGTGCTGTCGATGATCAGTGACAACGTGTTCGTGGCAACGGTCTATATCAGCGAAGTGAAAGCCGCGCTTGATGCCGGAACAATCTCGCGGGCGGAGTTCGACCAGCTGGCCGTTGCGATCAACACGGGAACGAACCTGCCCAGCGTTGCAACCCCGAACGGCCAGGCCGCCTTCCTGTTTCTGCTGACCTCAGCGCTCGCCCCGCTGATCCGCCTGTCTTACGGCCGGATGGTGATCATGGCCCTGCCCTACACGCTGGTGCTTGGCGGCGTCGGCCTTGCGGCCGTGGTGCTGTTTATCTGAGAGCGGTCATCTCCAAGCTGCTCCGAGCTGCTTCGGCTGGGAGTTGCTCGGAGCTGCGATCGAGGGCAGCCCTGGATAGGGCAGCGTAGAGCCCCGCTCAGGATGTAGCCTTGCTTCGCCAGAGCGGTTGTGCCCCGCTCGCGGCGATCGCGTCGAGCAGGGTTTCATGGGCGGCTATTTCCTCTGCACTCGGACTGACTACCCGCAAGGGCTTGACCGGCCTTGCTACGGGGCGCGGCGCCTGGCGGCGCTGCCCTGATCCCTTTTCATCGCTGCCCTCTCCCAGGGCCAGCGCTGTCTGTCCGCCGGTCATTGCCAGGTAGACATCGGCAAGGATCTCCGCGTCGAGCAGAGCCCCGTGCAGATCACGGCTCGAGTTGTCCACGCCGTAACGCTGGCAGAGCGCATCGAGGTTGTTGCGCTGTCCGGGATGACGGTTTCGCGCCATCACCAGCGTGTCGCTGACCTCACAGAGCCTGGCCACCGTTGGGCCCTCGGGATCAAAACGCTGCAGCTCGCTGTCGAGAAAGCCGACGTCGAAGGGCGCGTTGTGAATGATCAGCTCGGCGCCCTCGATAAACTCGATGAACTCGCGGGCAACAGCGGAAAAAACCGGCTTGTCGGCGAGAAAGGTGTTGGTGATGCCGTGAACCTCAATCGCACCGGCGTCGATGTCGCGCTCGGGATTGATGTAGCGGTGAAAATGCCGCCCCGTCAGCCTCCGCCCCAGCAGCTCGACGCAGCCGATTTCGATGATGCGGTGCCCCTGGCTCACTTCGAGCCCCGTTGTTTCAGTATCGAGTACTACCTGTCGCACACTGCCCTCTCGCTGCTGTCTCGCTGCTGTCTTACTGCTGTCTAACTGCTCATTCGACCCTTCATGAGACGGCCAGCATTTCGTCGATGGCGCGGTTGGCCAGCGCGTCTGCCCGTTCATTGCCGGGGTGCCCGCTGTGCCCCTTCACCCAGTGCCAGGACACGCGGTGGCGCGCGTTCTGTTCATCCAGACGGACCCACAGATCAGCGTTCGCCACGGGCTTTTTCGCCGCAGTTTTCCAGCCGCGGCGCTTCCAGTTATCGATCCACTCGGTGATGCCCTTCTTGACGTAAGTCGAGTCAGTCGTCAGGGCAACCTGGCAGGGTTCGCGCAGCGCGGCGAGACCCTCGATCGCTGCGAGTAATTCCATACGATTATTGGTGGTCATCGCCTCGGCACCGAAAAGTTCGCGCTCGTGCTCTCCCATACGCAGCAACGCTCCCCAGCCGCCCGGGCCGGGGTTGCCCCGGCAGGCACCGTCCGTAAACAACTCCACGCTCTTCATGCTTGGCTTCAGGCCGCGCGGTCCCCAACGTGCCGACGCGGCCGCTTGATCACACGCGCACGCGATGCCGAGGATCCGCTCGCGGGCGAGCTCGGCGCAGGGCTCGGCCGGCCGCTGACCGAGAGACCAACCAGCTGCTTGGGTCCGAGCGCAGCGACGGGTCGCGGGCGCCTCGCCCCCGGAATCTGCTTGATCGCATGAGCCAGATAGACGCCCCCGCCGGGCAGGTCAAAGCGCATCGCCCAACGATCAAAGGCGTCGATGGCGCGGCGGAGCCTGCCGCTGCCCCGGGGAGAAATCGGATAGAGCTGACGCACGGAATCCACCTCGCAGTCGAGCAGGTGCAGCCAGTCGGTCAGCCGATGCAGGCCGACAGGGTGGTGCCGCGACCAGAGGTGGTCACCGCGAAGGCCACGGAGACGGCGGAGCAGACCCGGCAGGCTGTTCGGATTGAAGCCGACAACCACGAGATGTCCCCGGGGCCGCAGCACGCGCTGCATTTCGCGCAGGCAGGCGTGCGGATGCGCGCTGAACTCGAGCGTGTGGAAAGCGAGCACCATATCCATACTGTCGCTTTCGAAGGGCAACTCATCGGCGTGGCACAGCACGCCCGGTCCACCCATCGCGCTGTCGCTGGCAAGGATGTGATGGGAAATCGGGCTGCCGCTGATCAGATTGTGACGCGGCAGCGGGCCGGTTTGCAGAATGTGGTAACCGAAGGCGAGCTCAAGCGTCGTCTGAAGGCGCTCGCGGTACGCCGACAGCAACTCGGCCCCGCTACTCTGCGCGTACCAGGATTCCAGCGCCAGGGAAATATCGCTAGACTTTGCGACCGCTGCTCTTTTCATGGGGGGAGAGTAGCCACTGCGTGCACCAGGCGCAACGATGGCCCATGGCTATTCCGCGTGCTCACCGGTCAGGAGGCTAACGATGGGAGAGATGGCAGAGATGGCAGGGACGGCAGACTTCGAGGCGATCGCCGACTTTGAGGTGGCGGGACACGCTGCCGTAACCCCGATCCCCGCCTTCTCGGACAACTACATCTGGCTTCTGGACCACGGTGACGGTGCTGCCACGGTGGTCGATCCAGGCGACGCCGTGCCCGTCGAGGACTACCTCGATCGCCACGGACTTCATCTGCACTCTATTCTGATCACTCATCATCATTTTGATCACACGGGCGGAATCGCTGCGCTCAAGAAACGCTTCGGCTGTCGCGTCTACGGTCCGGCCAATCCATCCATCGAAGGTATCGACGAGACCCTTGCCGATGGCGACCAGCTGCGCATCGGCGGCCACTACTTCGACGTGCTCGCCGTGCCCGGGCATACGCTCGACCACATCGCCTACTTCTCCGCGTCGACCGCGCCGCCGCTGCTGTTCTGCGGTGACACGCTGTTTGCCGCGGGCTGCGGTCGCCTCTTTGAGGGAACGGCGGCACAGATGCATCGCTCGCTTGCGCGCCTGGCTGCCCTGCCTGCGGACACCGCGGTCTACTGCACGCACGAGTACACGCTGGCTAACCTGAGCTTCGCGCGCGCCGCCGATCCGGAGAATGCCGTGCTCGCCGCCCGCGAGGAGCAGGCCAGAGCGACGCGGGCCGCGGAGCGCCCCACGCTGCCCTCCACCATCGCCATCGAACGCGCCACCAACCCCTTCCTTCGCGGCGATGACGAGCAGCTGCAGCACCGCCTGCGCGAGCTTGGCCGCATCCCGGCCGAGCAGGTCGAAGCCGAAAGCGCCTTCGCGGCACTGCGAGGCTGGAAAGACGAGTTCTGAGATCCAGGGCCACGCAAGAGCGCTGAACAGGACGACACTCGCGATGCGCCTTCGCTGCGCGGCCCTGCTATTGACCGCCCTGGCCCTCGCGGGCTGCGCCCAGCAGCAGCCACGCGATACAGCCGTGGTCAGCGAAGCGCCCCCGGCCGGTGAGTTGCTTCCTCGAGCACGAGTTTCTCCGCCCGTTGAGCCGGCGCCCCCGCGCGACCTGTGGGAGCGCATTCGGCGCCAGCTGCGCTTCCATACGCTGCACAACTCGGACATCGCCACGGCGCGGGAGTACTATCTCGGTCAACCGCGCTACCTCGAACTGATCGCGCCACGTGCGCAGCGCTATCTGTATTACCTTGTCGAGGAGGTCGAGTCCCGCGGCCTGCCCATCGAGCTCGCGCTGCTACCCATGGTCGAGAGCGCACTCAATCCTTTTGCCTACTCTCAGCAGCGAGCCGCAGGACTCTGGCAGATCATGCCCGGCACCGCCGACGACCTGGGCATGCGCCGCGACTGGTGGTACGACGCCCGCCTCGACCTGCGCGATTCGACGCGCCACGCCCTGAACCATCTCGAGGCGCTGAATGCAGATTTCGACGGCGACTGGCTGCTGACCCTGGCCGCGTACAACAGCGGCAAGGCCCGCGTGCGCCGGGCAATCGAGCGAAACCGTCGCGACGGCAGGCCAACGGACTTCTGGAGTCTGGATCTGCCGCGGGAGACGCGGCGCTACGTACCGCGCCTCGTCGCGCTGAGCACGCTGATAGCTTTCGACCGAGCGCTCGAGATCGAACTGCCACCGGTGGCGAATGAAGCCGCGTTTCGGGCCGTGGCCACCGGGGGACAGATCGAGATGCTGCGCGTTGCAGAGCTTGCCGACCTCGACCTGCTCGAATTGCGCCGCTACAACCCTGGACAGCTGCGCTGGGCCACGGCGCCCGGGGGCGTCGATACGCTGCTCCTGCCAAGCGATCGCGCTACCCGTGCCGAGGAAGCTCTCGTCCGTCTCCCGGCGAGCGAGCGCGTCACCTGGCAGCACTACCGCATTCGCCGCGGCGACAGCCTGATTCGTATCGCCAGGCGCTTCGATACCAGCGTTGGGCTTCTGCGCTCGGTAAATAATCTGCGCGGGAATTTTATCCGCGCCGGTGACACGCTGATGATCCCCGACAGCACGGCGTGGCGTGACAGCCTCGCCATGGTGTCGGGCGGCACGAGCGGCGTTCGTCGCGGCTACACGGTCCGCCGGGGAGACTCGCTGTACCGGATTGCGCGACGCTTCGACGTCAGCATTGATGATCTCGTCACCTGGAACGAACTCGACCGCGGCTCCTATCTTCAGCCCGGCCAGCTGCTCACGCTCTACATCGACGGCGGCTGATCCACGGCTTCCGTGGCCCGCTCAGGGGCCTTTGTCCTCGTAGAGTTGACGCAGGGCTCACGCAGAGTTCACGCGGAAAAACACCGCATAGAGCGTCGGCACTACGGTCAGGGTCAGCAGCGACGCGAAGCCAAGGCCCGCCATGATCGTGACCGACATGTTCACGAAAAACACGTCGGACAACAGTGGGATCAGGCCGAGAATCGTCGTGGCAGCCGCAAGTATCACCGGACGCGCACGACTCACCGCTGAATCGAGCACCGCGTCGCAGGCCTCCTTGCCCGCATCGATCTGCTGGTCGATCTCCTCAATTAGGACGATCGCGTTCTTGATCAACAGTCCGACGAGGGACAGCGCTCCGAGCAGCGACATGAAGTCGAAGGCCCCTCCGGTCGCGAGCAGCCCCGCGCTGATACCGACGACGGCGAGCGGCACCGTCAGCCAGATAATGAGCGGCTGGCGCAACTTTCCAAAGAGGACGATGCTGGTCAGAATCATGAGCAGCAGTCCAACGGGAAGAGAACGCGCGAGGCCCTGCTGCGCATTGCGGTTGTCCTCGTACTCACCGCCCCAGGTCAAGTCATAGCCGGGCGGGCGTTCTATCGCCTCGATCTTCGGACGCAGGCGTTCGAACAGCGGCGTTGCAAGTTCACCGCTCGGGTTGCACGAGGCAATGATCGTCTGAATCCGGTCCCGGCTTCGCAGCAGTGCGTTCTCCCAGCCCGTCTCATAGCCGGAGACCACCGTCGACGCCGGCACGGTGCGGCCGAGCACGCTGCTCCAGATCTGCACATCGCGGAGGTTATCGACGCGCGTTCGCTCCACCTCTGCCGCGCGCATGCGCAGCGGCAGCACGCGGTTGCCATCGCGGAAGCTGCCCGCGGCGAGGCCGTCGAAGGCGTAGCGCATTGCATCGCCGAGATCCTCACGACTGACACCCAACTGGCGGCCCACCTGCTCGTTGAATACCGGTACGATCAGCTTGACCGGCGAGCGCCAGTCATTGCGCACATCTACGGCCTCGCCGTCATCGCGCATGATCGCCTGCGCTTCCTCGGCGAGACGTCGCAAGACCCGGGGATCGGGGCCGGAGAAACGCGCCTCGATCTTGGCATCGCGCCCGGGCCCGATGCGCAGGGCCTTGATGATCGGATCGATAGCCGGGGCAGACTCGCGCAGGCGCTGCTCGACCCGCGCCCAGACTTCGGGGATACGCCCGGCGCTGTCGAGGCGCACGATGATCTGGCTGTAGGCCGGTGTCGGCTCGCGCGAGTCGTACACCAGCGTGAAACGCTGGTGCGCGCCGCCGATCACGCTGCTGGTCTGCAGCACACCGCTCTGCGCGCGCAGAAAGGCAGCAACCGCTAGCGTGTCGTCGCGGGTCCGACGGATATCGGTGCCTTCCGCTTCATAAAGGTCGACAAACAGCAGCGGCGTGCTCGACGCGGGAAAAAAGCCGCTCTTCACATGACCGAAGCCGATCACACCGGCAGCAAACAGGCCCAGAACCAGCGCGAGGGTGAGGCCGCGGTGATTGATGGCGAGGGCGACGATCCGCCGGTAGGCTCTGAAAAGCGGGCCTCCGTAGGGGTCGGAGGCATCATCGCCGGCACCGGGTTTCAGCAGGAGCGCGCAGAGAAGCGGTGTCGTACTTACGGCAGTTATCCAGCTCAGCGACAGCGATATCAGGATGACGTAGAACAGCGAACCCGCAAACTCACCGGTGTTATCCGGCGACAGGCCGATGGCGGAGAACGCCAGAATGCCGATGGCGGTGCCGCCAAGAAGCGCACCCTGCGTCTTGCCTACGGTATCGCGCGCAGCATCGAGGGCACGCATGCCTCCCTGCATCCGCACCTGCATGCCCTCCGCCACGACGATTGCGTTGTCCACGAGCATGCCAAGGGCAATCACCAGCGCTCCCAGGGATATGCGCTGCAGCTCGATGGAAAAGAGATGCATGAGGAGCAGCGTGCCCGCCACGGTGATCAGCAGCACGGAGCCAATGATGAGACCTGCGCGCAAACCCATGAACGCAAGCAGCACAACAATCACGATGGCAACGGCCTGGACCACGCTGCTGATGAAGCCACCGACGGATTTTTCCACCTCGGCCGGCTGGTCGTAGACGGCCTCGAGCTGCATCCCGACGGGAATGATCGTCGCCAGCGCGTCGATGCGCTCGCTCAAACGGGCCCCGACCTCCACCACGTTTCGGCCCGCCGCCATACTCACACCGATCGAAAGCGCAGGAAGCCCGTTGTGGTAGTACAGCTTCGTCGGTACCGCTTCGTAGGCGCGGGTGATCTCGGCAATGTCGCGCAGACGCAGCAGGCGGCGCTCGCGCGAGCTGATCAGCACGTCGCCTATTTCCTGCACGGAACGGAACTCTCCCGTCGGTGTGATTCGCAGGTACTCGTCACCTACGCGTACATTACCCGCATCGACCACGGAATTCTGCGAACCGAGTACGCCGGCAATCTGACGCGGGTCGATCCCCAATTCGGCGAGGCGCGAGCGAGGGATGTCGAGATAGACCACCTCCTTCTGCTCGCCATCGATGGAGACCTTGCGGACGCCGTCGACGAGCACCAGCTGACGCTTGATATCGTCGGCCACGTCGTAGAGGTCACGCCAGCTGTAGCCGTCTCCGGTCAGCATGAAGTACACGCCGTACACGTCGCCGAAATCGTCGATCACCATCGGCTCGAGGGCACCGGGAGGCAGGCGCGGCTTGATGTCGCTGACCTTGCGTCGCAGCTCGTCAAGGATATTCGGCAGTTCCGCGGCGCCGTACTCATCCCTGAATTCAATCTGGATGTCCGAGAGGCCGGGTCGGGACACGCTCATCTTGATGCGCTTGAGCTGGGGCAGGCGCTGAATCGCATCCTCGAGGTGGTAGGTAACCTCGTCGTAGACTTCCTGCGCAGAGGCTCCCGGATAGCGCGTGATGATCTTGGCCATCTTGATGGTGAAGGCCGGATCCTCGAGCTTGCCCATGTTCTGAAAGCCCCAGATGCCGCCGCCGACGAGCACGACGACGATCAGCCAGGCGATCACCGGCGTGCGGACGGAGTACTCGCCAAGATTCACGCCGAGGGCACCGTCTCCGGCGCGGACTCGCGCGGTACCGCCTGCTCGCCCGTGGCGAGGCGGGTCACGCGCATTCCGTCGGAGAGATAGGCCGCACCGACGGCAACGATTTCTTCGCCGCCTTCGAGACCCGAAATCACTTCGATCATGTCACCGGATACGCGGCCGATCGATACGGCGCGACTGCGCACGCGCATCGAAGCCGCATCGAGCACGAATACGCGCGGTGAGAGCTCCGCATCCGCCTGCACCGCGCGCGAAGGCACCCAGGTCGCCGTCTCGCGGGTCAGCAGACCGGAGAAGTCCACGTCGACCTGCGCTGTCATCCCCGGGAGCACGGTGAAGTCGTCGGGCTGCGGCATGCTGAAGGTGACGGCGAAGGTCTGCGTATCGGCGTCGGCGCGCGTGGCGATCTCCTTGATGCGCAGGGCAAAGCTGATGTTCGGGTAGTCGTCGAAGGAGGCCATCGCACGGACATCTGCGGCGTCGCTTTCCGCCACGGAGCGGCCCTCGAGATCATCGCGGGCGCCGCTGGCGGTGACGCTGCGCACGACGGACTCCGGCATGTTGATGATCACATCGAGGCTGTCCGTGTCCTGAATATAGATGATGCGCTGCTTTCCGATCACCTCCTCGAAATTGTCCACGTAGCGGCGCGCCACACGACCGCGAAAGGGCGCGCGGAGCGTCGCGTAGCTTAGGTTGGCCTCGGCCTGCGCAAGCGCCGCGCGAGACGAACGGAACTCCGCCTCCATGCGATCGTAGTCCAGCTGCGAGATCGAACCCGAGTCGATCAGATCGCGCGCGCGGGCGAAGTTGCGCTGCGCGTTCTCGAAAGCGGCGCGGCGGTCCTCGAGGGCGATTTCAAAATCCGTGGGATCGAGGCGCGCGATCACGGCACCCTCCTCGACCATGTCGCCCTCGCGAACGGCCAGTTCCGCGAGCTGGCCGGGTACGCGAAAACCGAGTTCAGCCTGGCGCGAGGCCTCGATGGAGGCGGGAAAACGCCGGATCTCCTCACCGAGCCCCGCATCGACGGTAAACAGCTTCACGGGGCGCGAGCGGGGCTCGGCGGGCGCATCCGCCGGCTCGCTGCAGCCATGCAGCAGCAGGCTGACCGTGGCCACAAGCAGCAAGAGAGCCCGACGCGATTGCAGCGGTGACCATGGGCGCGACGGCATACACGTCGCCGGCGTTATCGCCGCCATCATCGCCATCATCGCCTGCCACCGATTTCCAGAACGCATGTCGACCCCCGCGCCAGCCCTTCGCCGGATTATGCGTGCTGCGCCTTGCCTGTGCCACTTTCCGCAGGCAATGAAGGCACACGGGTGAAAGCGCGTCGATCGAACGCTACACTCGACGCGCTCGGGCATGCGACACAGACTGCATCGGAGCGATCCGGCAGACTCTGTCAGAAGAATCCGCCAGATGCCACAAGGTGCCGCAAGGTGCCGCCGGAAGGGAGACGCAGGATCATGGGACGCCGGATCGAGATTACCGAACTGATACTTCGCGACGCGCATCAGAGTCTTCTGGCCACACGCCTGGCGACGGAGGACATGGTCCCGATCTGCGAGGATCTCGATAGCGCCGGCTACTGGTCGATCGAATGCTGGGGCGGTGCTACCTACGACGCCTGTATTCGCTACCTCAACGAAGACCCCTGGGAGCGTTTGCGCACCTTTCGCAGACTCATGCCGAAGACCCCGTTGCAAATGCTGCTTCGCGGCCAGAACCTGCTTGGCTACCGGCACTATGAAGATGAGGTGGTCGAGCGCTTCTGCGCGAAGGCGGCGGAAAACGGCATCGATGTATTTCGCATATTCGACGCGCTCAACGACCTGCGCAACATGCGGACCGCCATCGAGGCCGTCAAACGCGTCGGTCGGCACGCACAGGGCACGATCTGCTACACGGTCTCGCCCGTTCACTCCATCGACGCCTTCGTCGCTATGGCCAAAGGCCTGAAGGAAATGGGCGTTGACTCGATCTGTATCAAGGACATGGCGGCGCTGCTGAAACCGCAGCCCGCCTACGACCTGGTCCGGGGAATCAAGCAGGCCTGCGGTGAGGACATGCTGGTTCAACTCCACTGCCATGCGACCACCGGCGTGACCCTGGTTTCTTACATGAAGGCCATCGAGGCGGGCTGCGATATCGTGGACACCTCGGTCAGCTCGCTCTCGCTGGGGTCGGGCCACAATCCCACCGAATCGCTCGTCGAACTGCTCGAAGGGACCGGATTCGAAACGCGTGTGGATCTCGAACGCCTGCGCCCGGTCAGGACGCACCTGCGCCAGGTACGAAAACGCTACCGGCACTTCATGAGCGACTACAGCGGCGTCGACACGGATATCTTCAAGAGCCAGATCCCCGGCGGCATGATCTCGAACATGATCAATCAGCTGAAGGACCAGGGTGCCGGCGATCGCGTCGACGAGGTGATGGAAGAGGTGCCTCGCGTGCGAGCCGACTGCGGCTTTCCACCCCTGGTCACGCCTTCAAGTCAGATCGTCGGCACGCAGGCTGTGTTCAACGTATTGATGGGCAAGTACAAGGCGATGACCGCGGAGTTCGCCGATCTCATGCTCGGCTACTATGGCAGCACACCGAGCGCGAAGAACCCCGAGCTTCTCGCTCAGGCCGAGCGCCAGCAGATGAAGCCGGCGATCAGCGAGCGCCCGGCGGACCTGCTGTCGCCCGAATGGGAGCGGCTTCGCGCCGACACGGAGGCGCTCGAGGGCAGCAACGGCAGCGACGAAGACGTGCTGACCTACGCCATGTTTCCACAGGTCTCTACCCGTTTCTTCAAGACACGGCACCTCGGTGCGCAGAGCGTCGCGAGGGACAGCGAGCCGCCGGCTCCGGGCTCCGATCAGTCGTCGGCGGCCGCGGCCAGGCCCGGGAACGGCAGCGCGTCCAGCGAAACGCCAAGAGAGCCCGTCACCTATGTGGTGACACTCAATGGGCGCGAGCATCAGGTACGCGTGGCTCCCGCGGCCGAAGCGTGAGAAAGCCCGCCGCCCGCAAGCACGATGGCGCGAAAGATGGCACGGGAGATGGCACGCGGGATGGCTTGGAACGACGGCGCGGCCGCCGGCCTTTCCACGAAGCAAGGCAACCACAGACGATAAAGGCCCACGATGGCGGAAAAAAAAGCTGACACGCGAGCTTTCGAAAGCATGGAGCAGAAACTCGATGCTCTCGCAAACAAGCGCGCTGCGATCATGCAGGGCGGCGGAAGCGATCGCGCGGAGAAACAGCACGCAGCGGGCAAGCTGACGGCACGCGAGCGCATCGATACGCTGACCGACCCTGACAGTTTTCAGGAGGTCGGCCTCTTCGCCCGGCACCGCTCCACGGCGCTGGGAATGGAGGGTCGAGAGCTCCCCGCCGATGGCGTGATCACGGGCAGCGCGCTTGTGGATGGCAGGGTGATTCATCTCGCCAGTCAGGATTTCACCGTGTCGGGCGGGGCCGCCGGAGAAGTGCACAGCCTTAAGGTCGCCGAGATGATGGAGCTGTCACTGAAGACAGGCACTCCCTTCGTGTTCATCAACGACTCGGGCGGCGCGCGCGTGCAGGAGGGTATCGACAGCCTGTCCGGCTACGGCCGCGTGTTCCATACGAATGTGATGCTGTCGGGCTCTGTTCCCCAGATTTCCCTTATCTGCGGTCCCTGCGCGGGAGGCGCTGCCTACAGTCCCGCCCTGACCGACTTCATCATCCAGACCCGCCAGGCGCAGATGTTCATCACCGGCCCGCAGGTGATCAGCCAGGTCACCGGCGAAAAAGTCAGCGCCGAGGCGCTGGGCGGACCCGAGGCGCAGATGAATCGATCCGGGGTGGTCCACCTTATCGCCGAGGACGACGCCGATGCCCTCTTCCAGTGCCGGCGCCTGCTCAGTTACCTGCCGTCAAACAATCTCGAGGATCCGCCGCGCCTGCCCTATCAGGGACTGCTCGAGCCCGATCCGGATCTGAACGCGCTGGTTCCGACGGAGGGCAAAACGCCCTACGACGTCCGCGATGTCATCGGACGCTGCGTCGACGATGGAGACTTTCTCGAAATCCAGCCATCTTTCGCGGCGAATATCGTCGTTGGCTTTGCTCGTATCGAGGGGCGACCGATCGGTATCGTTGCCAATCAGCCCTGCGTGCGCGCAGGCGTTCTCGATATCGACGCGTCGGATAAGGCCGCCCGCTTCATCCGCTTCTGCAACGCCTTCAACCTGCCGCTGGTCACCTTCGTCGATGTTCCCGGCTTTCTTCCCGGCCTGGAGCAGGAGTACGGCGGAATCATCCGCCACGGCGCCAAGATGCTGTTCGCGTACTCGGCCAGCACCGTCCCCAAGCTGACCGTGATCCTGCGCAAGGCCTACGGTGGCGCCTATCTGGCCATGTGCGGCAAGGATCTGGGAGCCGATCGGGTCTTCGCCTGGCCCACGGCCGAAGTCGCGGTCATGGGCGCCGAGGGCGCCGCGGAGATCGTGTTTCGCCGCGAGATCGCGGGCGCCGAAGACCGGGACACGAAACGCGCGGAAATGATCGAGCGCTACCGCGAGGCCTTTTCCAATCCCTACGTGGCTGCCGGGCGCCGCCTGGTGGATGACATTATCGAACCGGCGGACACGCGCCGCTCCCTGAGCCGCGCGCTGGCAAGCCTGTGCACCAAGCGCGAGCATCGCCCGCCCAAGAAGCACGGACTGATCCCACTGTGATGCTAGCCCTTGCTACGATCAGACGAACGCTGCTCTGGCGCGGGGAACAATGAGCAATGAACGATAAGGCGATGGCTGAGGTCCTCGAAGCGCTCGAGGGGCTGCGCAGCGAAATGGCGTCAATGCGCGATCGTCTCGGAGCGCTCGAAGCCCGCCAGGCAGAGGTCGAGCGGCAACTCGACAGCGATGTGAGTCCGGAAACGCTGGCGATGCTGGCCGCTGCGGTGACGGCCTTCCTCGGCAAGCGCGTGCGCATACGCTCGGCGCGCCAGGTCGGAGAAGGCGACAGCACCCGCGCGTGGACGAGCTTCGGTCGTGCCGCGCTGCACAGCTCCCGTCTGCACCGGCAGGGATAAGTGCAAGTTCTTCAGAAGGAGGCAGAGCCTTGAAGCTGCGTATCGACCTCGACGGCAAGAGCTACGATCTGGACGTTGAGATTCTCGAGGAGGATCCACCGTCTCAGCGGCCTCGCTATCTTCCACATCACGCGCCACCGACCACGCTGCGCTCAGCGCATGCAGCAGGAGCGGCCGAGCATTCTGTGGACGCCGCGCCCGCCGAGGCTACAGGCAGTGTGGACGAAAGCAGCGTGTGCCGCTGTCCTGTCTCCGGCGTCGTCAACCACGTTGCCGTCACCGTTGGCCAGGCGCTGCAGCCGAACGACCTGATCATGGTTCTGGAAGCCATGAAAATGGAGACCAACGTGGTGGCCGATCGCGAGGGCACGGTCAAGGCACTGCGCGTTGCCGACGGGGACGCGGTAAAGGCCGGCCAGGTGCTCATGGATTACGACTAGGCGAAGGTCATGCAATCGGGGCGACCTGAGCGTCTCGACGGCTCAAGCCGATGATTCGGGGCGCGGGCTCCTGCGGCGCTCGTCGGCGACGACCGCGATTTCAAGATGACGCGCGAGCGCGGTGAAATACAGCGCGCAGCGTGGTGGCCGCCCGTCAAGGGCCTCGAGCGCCTCGCTGTAGGCCCGCAGCTGCGACTGGTACTGTTCGGCCTGCGTTGCGAGGAACTGCTCAAGCGTTTCGTCCTCGCGCGGCCGTGAGGTCTTGTAATCGACGACCCAGCGCTCGCCGGAGACTTCGTCGTCGAACAGGTAGTCCACGACCAGCGATTCCGAAGCTTCTTCCGTGCTTCGCGCGAGCGCGAACTCGGCGCGACGCAGCGGCCGCTGTGGATCGAGCGCCCGGCGTAACCACGGGTCCCGAAGCAGACTTTCGAGCATCGCCTCGCCGCGGCGGCAGGCGTCCTCGAAGCCGGGCCGGTCCATGCCGGCATCGAGCAGTTCGGCGCGCAGTAGCGATCGCATCGGCGCATCGCAGGCAGACGGGATCGACTCGCGATAGACCAGCGACTCGAGCACGCGATGAACGGCGGTTCCGAGGACGCGCGATGCGCGGCTGTTCGCGGCCGCCGACGCCGATAGCGCGCGCAGCGCCCCGCGCTGCGCCGTAGCATGCCGCGGCACCTGCGGCGCAGCCGGCAGGCGACAAATGCGCCGATAGGGCACTGTTGCTGTAAGTTCACGCGCGGCCGGGGCCACCTGGCTCACCACGACGCGATCTTCGATCGAGGGCCAGAGCGACGCCAGCAGCGACGCCGCCGACGGCGGGCCGTGACTCGCGTCCTTCGCGTTCCAGGGCAGCGTTCCGCTCAGCCACAGGCGGTCCACGGCGCGCGTGCAGCCCACGTAGAACAAGCGCGTTGCCTCGAGGGCTCGCTTCTGCGCACGCTGACGATGCAGGAAGTCGTGCAGACGGGGACCGGAGCTTGCGCCCACGGCGTCGCGAATATCGATAAGCAGCCCGCCGCCACCGCGGGGAAGATTCAGCTCCTCCCAGAGCAGAAGCGGTGCCTGCTCGCTGCGCGTGGTCTGACCCAGTGCCGGGATGAATACGGCGTCGAACTCCAGTCCTTTGGCCTTGTGCAGGGTCATGACCTGAAGGCGACTGCGGTCGTCTCCCGGCGACGCGTAAAGCTTGTCCAGGCCCGCCTCGAGCGCGCTCCGAGAGAGACCGCCCGGCTCCTGCTCCAGACGCTCGAGGAGGCGAAAGAACTGCTCAACGTCCTCGGCATCCGCGGCGGATGCGATAGCACCATCAATACCGAGACGCAGCCAGCATTCCTCAACCCAGACGCGCAGCGCGAGGCGATCGCGGTAGTGCTCGGCCCACAGAAGTACCGCCTCGGCGTGCTGCAGGCGCTCGCGGCCGTCGTCTGACAGCGTTTCCCGGTAACGGGAATCCAGGCCTTCGCCGCGCAGGGGCGGCAGCGGAGCGAGCTCCGCAAGCCGCAGCAGATCGGCGTTATTCAGCGCGATAGCCGGCGTGCGCAGCAAGGAGAACCAGGCAAAGCGATCGCAGGGGTCGACAAGAACGCGGAGCAGGGACACCAGGTCCCGTATCGGCTGTCGCTGCATCAGCGGGTCGAGGTCCCTGGCCGCAAAGCTCAGGCCGCGTTTGCGCAGTTCAGCGAGAAAAGGCCGCAGCTGTGCGCGCGAACGACCCAGCAGCGCGAGGCTGCTGCCAGCATGCCCGGCGAGCTCGCTTTCCACGGCGTCGCAGAGCGCCTCGACCTCGGCACCCCTGGCGGCATCACGATCTTCGCTGGTGAACAGGTGAAGCACCGGTTCGCCCCGCGCTGCTCGCGCGGCCTCCGCGCGCGCGAAGCTGACGGCGCCGAGTTCGGGGTCATCGCGCATCGGAAAGGCGCGCTCGAAGCGCAGGTTGTTCCAGGCCACGAGCTGCGCCTGGCTGCGAAAATTCACCTTCAGTTCGAGCCTGTCGAGGCGCAGCTCGCCCACGCCCTCGTCGCGCGCGCGGATGAACAGGCCAACGTTGGCTTCGCGAAAGCCGTAGATCGACTGCATCGGATCACCGACGATGAGCAGCGTGCGCGGGACCGCAGCCTGCATCGCGTTGTGCTCGACCCAGCCCCGGGTGAGCCGGCGCAGAAGCTCGAACTGCAGCGACGACGTATCCTGGAACTCGTCGACGAGCAGGTGCTCGATGCGGTAATCGAGGCGAAGCGAAAGATCCGTGGGCGCGTCGTCACTACCCAGCGCTCCGAGCGCGGCAAGCGCGATCTGCGCATGATCGACCACGCCGCGTTCGCGAAACACCAGCAGCAGCTGCGCGGCGAGGCGCGGCAGCAGACGCGTCAGCGCTGCCAGAATCGCAGCGTGTTCATCGACGTCGCTTTCCGGATCGGGCAGGAGCAGAAGGTCCGCAAGCGCTCGCCGCAGTTCACCCTGCCCATCGCTGGCCGCGAGATCGCCGAGTAGCTCGATCATCGCCGCTTTCTCATCGGCAGGCCGGCCCTTGCCCGGGGGAAAACCCTGCTTGACCGTCACGCTGCGCCGCCATTCGCCCTTCGCCGTGAGCAGCAGGCTTGCAAGATCCTGCCAGGCGGGAAGCTTTGCTTCCCGTGGGCTAAATTCAGCGATGCCCTCGAGTTGGGCACTGCGCCAATTCGAAAGCGTCACGATGCGCGGGAGGAATGGCTGCAGGTCCTCGCGCAGGCGCTCAATACGGTAGGCGATGAGATCGCGTCGCGCCGCCTGCAGCAGCGGGAGCTGGTCCTCGGCGAGGCCCGAGGCACCGAGCAGCGGCTGCCACTGCTCGCGACGGGCGAGGAGCGAACGCAGCAGGTCCACGGCAGAGTCCCAGCGATTGTCGAGGTGCAGAAGCAGCGCCTCGAGGTCGGCGCGCGAAGCTGCCGAAGCCAGGCCATCTTCGAGGGAGCGGCGGATAGCCTCCTCGTAGAGCCGGTCCGCATCGTCCGTGGTGGCGATGGCCCCGCCGACGCCGCTGAGTACCGGCATCTGCCGTGTCAGCTCGCCGCAGAAACTGTCGATGGTCTGGATGCTCAGGCGCGACGGGTTTTCCGCAAGGCCCCAGTTCTTCGCCCGGTCACGAGCCACCACCGCGGCGGCTGCGCGGAGCAGTTCGGCCTCATGCGGGCTGCCTCCTGCCTCGCCAGCGGCGCCGCGCTCAAGCGCATCGAGCACCCGCGCGCGCATCTCCGCTGCCGCCTTGCGCGTAAAGGTGATCGCAACGACATGCTCCGGCGCCTCGACACGAGCGAGAAGCACCAGCAGGCGCAGCACCAGCAGCGCAGTCTTGCCCGAACCGGCAGGCGCGCTGACGCAGACGCTGCGCTCGGGGTCTACGGCACGGGAACGTGCCTCGTGATCGATCGGTTTCACGATTCGTCTCTGCCTCTGCCTCTGCCTCTGGCTCCGTCACCGTCACCGTCCCCATCTCCGTCTTCGTCATCGGCCTGAAGTTCGCCGATGCGGCACAGGGCATGACGCGCGCAGTAGCGACATGCGCCCTGCAACGGGGTCACGGAACAGGCGCCGGTCGCGTAGGCCTCGGCGAGCTGAGCCACGGCATCGCGCCAGAATTCGCGCAGCGTATCGAAAGCGCCCCGCTCTCCCTGCGAGGCGCCCGAGTCTGCGGGGCTCCGCCGCGCCTCGTCGACATACCGCTCCGCTGCGGCGACGCCGTCAAGGCAGGACGCCTCGGCTATGCCGCTCCAGCCGAGCGCACCCGGTCGCAGTAGCGCGTAGCTGATCCCCGCTGCCCGCTCCTCCGCGAGCGCGTAGATCGGCAGCTGCGGTCGCGACGGCGGATCCTGCAGCCAGGTGGAGATGCCCTCGGGACGTCCGCCCTTGTAGTCAATTACCAGCAGCGATCCGTCCTCGAGGCGGTCGACACGATCGAGACGCAGGCGCAGACGCAAGCCGGCGACCAGCAAATGGCGCTCGTCTTCGCGCGCTTCGACGATGAATGCCTGCGGACGCTCGGCCTCGAGCGCGAGCCACTGGCGCAGCAAGATGCGAAGCCGCTGCTTCTCGAGTTCCAGCACAGCCGCACCGAGCACCCGCCGCCGCGGCGCCAACAGAACGCCCTGGGCTGATTCCAGCACCTCATCAAGCGCCCCGGTGATCATCGACTCGCTAGCAGCGCGTAGCGCCTCGCGGCCGGGGAATCGACCGTACAGCTCATACAAGGCCCGATGGAGCATGCTGCCGCGCTCGCTCGCAGAGATTCCGTTGACGGCCTGCGGCCGCGGCTGCGCCTCGAGGCGAAAACGCGCGAAGGCCTGAAAAGGACACTGCGCCTGCGCCTCGAGCGTCGCGGAGGTCAGAGCGGCGTCATCCTCATTTTGCTGCAGCGGCGGCATGGCCTCCTCACCGACCGTATCGCTGGCTGCTGCGATATGCCAACGCGAATCAACGACGCGCTGCTTGACCTCGCGCAAGGCAACCAGATTCGCAAGCAGCGGACTCGGGAGCTGCTCGGCGTCATCTCTCTGCCAGACATAGCTCGCGTGAATGCGATCGGCAGAGGCGCACCACTGGGACCAGCGTCGTGCGGCATTGCTAGCCTCGATCATCGCGTCAGCGCGGGGCATGGAACAACTTTTCTGGAGCGCGAGCGGCAGGTAAGGATTCGGACGCGCCCTCGCCGGCCAGGTGCCCGCGTCCATGCCCGTCAGCCAGAGGCCGTCGAATACCAGCCCCGTCGTCTCGAGAGGACCAAGCACCTGCAGGCTCCGATCAGGCGTCTGTGGCTGAAACGGCCGCGCATCGAGCAGGCGATGCAGCTGCGCAAGGGCCTGCTCGTAGCCGATGCGGCCAAGGATGTCGTCAAGGCGGACAAAAGCATCGAGCGCCTCGCACCAGGCCTCGTGCTGCTGATACTCGAGGGAATCAAGCGGCGCGCCCTCCCCCCAGGCCCAGGCGCACAGCATCGCGTCAAAAGCCTCCAGCCATTCGCTGGCAAAGCGTCGACCGCTCAGGGGAACGCCCCGCGACTGCAGCAGCAGCGGCGCATCGAAGGGCGAGGCCCCGCTCCCATCGGTGAACAGCGGCGACAGGCAGTCGCGCACGACATCCGTCGGCAGGCGTTCGCGTCCGAGCTCACGCAGGCGGCGCAAGGCGCGCTCGACGGCGCGCGCTGGCCCCGCGCTGATCCCGACAAAACGGGAAAGCAGCAGCCCGCTGACCGCCTCAACATCGACTTCGCTCCCCCCAAGGGCAAGGATCCGCAGCGCGTCGCGCACGATTCCGGCCCGGGCGAGCGCAAAGCCCGTGGCGAAATTAACCGGAAGGCGCTCGTAGTCCGAGGTCAGGCAATCGAAGGCCTCGCGCAGCATGGTTTCGAAAAGCGCACGCTGGCCGTCCATATCCTGAAGGACAACGGCATATCGCCCCCCCGGGTTCCTGTCTGCCTGCTCGCGGCACCAGGCAGCAGCGGCGCGAAGTTCATCTTCCGTGTCATAGAAGGCACGAAGCGAACGCTCCGTCTCGCCGCGACTGCCGTGTTTTTCGTATTCCTTCGCACCCGCATCGACGGTAACGGAGGCCGGCGCCAGGCGCGCGAGTCCGGCATGAAGCGGCGTCAACTCATCGCAATGAAGGTGCAGCAGCGGCGGCAGCGCCGCGCTCGAGACGTCGCCGCGACTCAGCCCCGCAAGCAGCGCGCCCTGCGCGCGCTCCGGAGTGAGCGCGCCAAGCGCTGCGAGCCTGGAGACGAAGGCTTCGCGCCAGCGCAGGAAGCTATCGCTGTCCTGCCCCGCGGCGAACCAGCTGCTCCAGCGCGGCGAGGCCGGGTCGATGCGCCACAGCAGCAGCTGTTCATCGGCCTGTTGACACAGCGCCGCGGCGCGCGCGCTGTTGAGCAGGCTGAAGCCGGCCTGCGTATCCTCTTCGATCACCTGCTCCCACAGCAGCCGCTGTTCGTCGCTGCCTAGCAGCCGCGCCGGCGCGAGCTGTCCGCCGGTGACCGCACGGCGCCACTGCTCGCTCCAGAACTGGGCGAGAGGCATGACCAGGGTGGCGGACCAGGCGCGATCGCCCCGCGCCCGCCGGCGCTGCTGATCGGCATCGCGCACGGCGCGACTGAGACGACGGTTCGGCGTAAGAATGGCGTAGCCGTCGTCGAGGTGACCCGCAATGGCTTCGATGCGGCGGAACAGCGGCGGCAGCGCCGTGGCTTCCGTCATTGCGCGGCTTCCATCACGGTGCGGCTTCCATCATGGTGCGGGCTCGTAATGCCTTCTCCGGCGGCGTCGCTGTGCATCAGGAGATCCCTGCCTTAGAATCGCGGGCCCTCGCAGAAAGCCCGACACCATCAACTTAGCAGGACCCGAGCGATGAGCAATAACGTGCACAACACGAATGTCGCCTCACAGGACGTGTTGGCAACACCCGCGGCCCTGAAGACCGAGGTTCCCTTGACAGAAGAGATTGCGGCGCGCGTGCGCGGCGATCGCCAGACCGTCTTCGACATCCTTGATCGTCGCGATCACCGCCTGCTCGTGGTTGTCGGCCCCTGCAGCATCCATGACACAGACGCGGCGCTGGACTATGCCAGGCGCCTGCGTGCGCTCGCCGTCGAACTCGAAGACACGCTGTTCATCGTGATGCGCGCCTACTTTGAGAAGCCGCGCACCACCGTCGGCTGGAAGGGATTGATCAACGACCCCTACCTCGACGACTCCTTCTGCATCGAGGAAGGTCTCGGCATCGCCCGCGGCCTGCTCCGCGACGTCGTTGCCATGGGCCTTCCCGTGGCAACAGAGGCGCTCGATCCGATCTCGCCGCAGTACATCCAGGACCTCATCGCATGGTCCGCCATTGGCGCGCGCACGACCGAGTCCCAGACCCACCGCGAGATGGCCAGCGGCCTGTCCTCCGCCGTGGGCTTCAAGAACGGCACCGATGGCGGTCTTACCGTGGCACTCAACGCGCTCAAGTCGGCTTCGAGACCTCACCGCTTTCTTGGCATCAACAGCCAGGGGCAGGTGTCGGTGTTCACGACGCGCGGTAACGCCTACGGACACGTCGTGCTGCGCGGTGGCGGCGGCGGGCCGAATTACGATTCCGTACACGTCAGCCTTTGCGAGGATGCCCTGCGCGAGGCCGGTCTGGCGGAAAACATCATGGTGGACTGCAGCCACGCCAACTCGAACAAGAACCCGGCGCTGCAGCCTCTCGTAGCAGATAACGTGGCCAACCAGATTGTCGCGGGGAACCGCTCGCTGATGGGACTGATGATCGAGAGCAACATCAACGAGGGCAGCCAGCCGCTGGCGCCGAAGGACGAACTCGCCTATGGCGTGTCGCTGACCGACGGCTGCATCGGCTGGGAAACGACGGCGGCCTGCCTGCGCGGGCTCCGCGACAAGCTGCGCGAGGCTTTGCCCGCCCGCCTGACCGCCTGACCGCTTCAGTAAAAGGCGTTGCTACGATCCGAGTGGTCGGTCGTATCGCGCACGCCCTTGAGCTGCGGAACCTGGTCGAGGATCGTACGTTCGACACCGTTCTTGAGCGTCACGTCGACGGCGCTGCAGCCCTGGCAGCCGCCACCGAACTGCAGCACCGCGTAGGCGTCCTCGGTGATTTCCACGAGTGACACCTCGCCGCCATGAGCCGCAAGCGACGGATTGACCTCGTTGTAGAGGATGTAATTCACGCGATCCTCGATCGGTGAATTCTCGTCGACGCGCGGCATCTTCGCATTCGGGGCCTTGATCGTGAGCTGTCCCCCCATGCGGTCCTTGGCGTAGTCCACCAGCGCATCTTCGAGAAAGGGAATGCTGCGGCCATCGAGCCACGCGGTCACGTGATCGTACTCGTTCTGGACGTCGTCCTCCTTGACGTCGCCCTCGCGGCAGTAGGCGATGCAGGTCTCGGCGCGCGGCGTGCCCGGCTGGTTGATGAACACGCGTACGCCGAGGGCGTTTTCCTGTTTTGACAGCAGCTCGGCGAGGTATTCCTGAGCGCTCTCGGTAATCGTGAGCATGGCTTTCTGTTAATCCCGACTAAAACACTTGGTCATTATAGCCGCGTCAGAGCGCGCGTACACTCCCGCGGCCCCACACCGTGGCCTGAATCGCTCGGCGAAATCTATATCAAAATATTTTGATATAGATCTCGGTACTGATATCCTCACGCCCTCCGAACGCAACAGTCAGGCCACGCATGAACGCCCCAGCTCAGCACCGCGCCACCGGCTTCTCCGAGCTCGAACAGGCACTGCAAACCCGCATTCTGATCATTGACGGCGCCATGGGCACGATGATTCAGGAGGCGGGCCTCGACGAAGCGGCCTTCCGTGGCGAGCGTTTTGCGGACTACGACGGCGACCTCAAGGGCAACAACGATTTGCTGTCCCTGACGCAGCCCGAGCTGATTCGCGGCATTCACCGCGCCTATCTCGAGGCCGGCGCCGACATCATAGAAACCAATACCTTCAACTCGACGGCCGTGGCCCAGGACGATTACGGCCTCGGCGAACTCGCCGAGGAACTCAACGGAGCCTCCGCGCGCCTCGCGCGCGAGGCCGCCGACGCGGCCATGGCAGCGGAGCCCGGTCATCGCCGCTTCGTGGCCGGCGTGCTCGGCCCGACGCCAAGAACTGCTTCCATTTCGCCCGATGTCAACGATCCGGGCGCACGCAATATCGATTTTGCCGCACTCTCAAGGGATTACGCCGTCGCCGCGCGCGCACTCATCGAGGGCGGCGTCGACCTGCTGATGATTGAAACGATCTTCGACACGCTGAACGCAAAGGCCGCCATCTTTGCCATCGAAGGCGTATTCGAGGAGATCGGCGTTCGGCTTCCATTGATGATTTCCGTGACTTATCCCGACGTCAGCGGGCGCAATCTGTCCGGGCAGAGCCCGGCGGCGTTCTGGAACTCGATCGCTCACGCCCGACCGCTGATCGTCGGCAGTAACTGCGGGCGACGATTTGCCGAGGTGCGGCCTTTCCTCGAAGAACTCTCGCAAGCGTCCGAAAGCTACTTCAGTGCTCATCTGAACGCCGGCCTGCCCAACGCCTTCGGCGAATACGACGAAACGCCCGAGATGATGGCCGAAGAATTCCGGGGCTTCGCCGAGCGCGGGTTCCTCAATCTCGCCGGCGGCTGCTGCGGCACCACGCCGGCGCACATCCGCGCGATTGCCGCGGCCGTGGACAAGCTGCCGCCGCGCCCGATTCCACACCCCGCGCCCGCCTGCCGCCTCAGCGGACTCGAGCCCTATGCCTTCGGCGACAGCGACCTCTTCGTGAACGTCGGCGAGCGCTGCAACGTGACCGGGTCGGCGCGCTTCAAGAAGCTGATACTCGGCGAGGACTTTGATACCGCCCTCGACGTGGCCCGCACGCAGGTGGAAGACGGCGCGCAGATCATCGACGTCAACATGGACGAAGGCATGCTCGACGCTGAGGCGGCGATGGTGACCTTCCTGCAGCTGGTCGCCGCGGAGCCGGACATTTGCAGGGTGCCGATCATGGTGGACTCGTCGAAGTGGTCCGTGATCGAGGCCGGCCTGCGCTGCATCCAGGGCAAGGCCATCGTCAACTCTATCAGCCTCAAAGCCGGCGAGGACGAGTTCCTCGAGCAGGCACGGCTGTGCCAGCGCTACGGTGCCGCGGTCGTGGTCATGGCCTTCGACGAAGACGGCCAGGCCGATACGCTCGAGCGTCGCAAGGAAATTTGCACACGCAGCTATCGGCTGCTGATAGATCGCCTGAACTTCAATCCCCAGGACATCATCTTCGATCCGAACATCTTCGCCGTCGCCACGGGCATCGAGGCGCACAACCGCTACGCCATCGACTTCATCGAGGCCACGCGCTGGATCAAGCAGAACCTGCCCGGCGCCAAGGTCTCCGGCGGCGTATCGAACGTGTCCTTCTCCTTCCGCGGCAACAACCCCGTGCGCGAGGCGATTCACTCCGTATTTCTGTACCACGCGATTCGCGCCGGCATGGACATGGGCATCGTCAATGCCGGCCAGCTTGCGGTCTACGATGAACTGCCGCCGGAACTCCGCGACACCGTGGAGGACGTTATCCTCAACCGCCGCGACGACGCCACGGAGCGTCTGCTGGACATCGCCGCACGCTACCAGGGCGACGGCAGCGCAGCGGTCCGCGAGGAGGACCTCTCGTGGCGAGAGCAGAGCGTTGCAAAGCGCCTCGAGTACGCGCTGATCAAAGGCATCAACGGCTATATCGAGGCCGACGCGGAAGAAGCGCGCCAGTCCGTAGCGCGTCCCATCGAGGTGATCGAAGGGCCGTTGATGGACGGCATGAACGTCGTCGGCGACCTGTTCGGCGAGGGCAAGATGTTTCTGCCACAGGTGGTCAAGAGCGCGCGCGTGATGAAACAGGCCGTCGCCTACCTGCAGCCCTTCATCGAGGAAGAAAAGGCAGCGGGCAGCAGCAACGGCAAGATTCTCATGGCCACGGTGAAGGGTGATGTCCACGACATCGGCAAGAACATCGTCGGCGTCGTGCTGCAGTGCAACAACTACGAGGTCATCGATCTCGGCGTGATGGTGCACTGCGAGGAGATCCTGCGCGTTGCCCGCGAGGAAAACGTCGACGCGATTGGTCTCTCCGGCCTGATCACGCCCTCGCTCGACGAGATGGTCCACGTCGCCAGCGAAATGCAGCGACAGGACTTCAAAGTGCCGCTGCTGATCGGCGGCGCGACCACCTCGAAAGCGCACACGGCGGTGAAGATCGAGCCGCAGTACAGCAACGACCTCGTAGTCTACGTACCCGACGCGTCGCGCAGCGTGTCCGTCGCTTCACAGCTCCTCGGCGAGAGCAAGACGCGCTTCGTAAGCGAGCGGCGCGAGGAGTACGCCGGCGTACGCGAGCGCATGGCGCAGCGCAAACCGAAGGACAAGCGCATCGCCTATGCGCAGGCGCTTGCCAATCGTGCGCAGTTCGACTGGTCGAACTATCGCGCGCCGCAGCCGAGCTTCACGGGCGTGCGCGTTTACGATGACATCCAGCTCGGCGACCTCGTCGCGACGATTGACTGGACTCCGTTTTTCATCACCTGGGACCTCGCAGGCAAGTTCCCCCGTATCCTCGACGATGAAGTCGTCGGCGAGCAGGCGCGCGAGCTCTTCGCAGACGCCCAGGAGATGCTGTCGCGCATCGTCGACGAGCAATGGCTCGAGGCCCGTGCCGTCATCGGCTTCTGGCCGGCGCACTCGGACGGCGAAGACATTCATCTCGATACCTGCGGTACGCGCCTTCATCACCTGCGTCAGCAGGGTCGCAAGCCCGAGGGCCAGGCGAACCTGAGTCTCGCCGACTACATCGCTCCCGAAGGGGACTATATCGGCGGCTTCGTGGTGAGCACGGGGCATGGCGTCGCCGAGCGCGCGGCGGCCTTCGAGGCGGCCCACGATGACTACAGCGCGATCATGCTCAAGGCCCTCGCCGATCGCCTCGCCGAATCCCTTGCGGAGTACATGCACCTGCGCGTGCGCCGCGAGCTGTGGGCCTATGCGCCCGACGAGGCGCTCGACAACGAGGCGCTCATCCGCGAGCGCTACGCGGGCATCCGTCCGGCGCCGGGCTATCCGGCCTGCCCCGACCACACGGAAAAGGCAACGCTGTTCAATCTCCTCGATGCGTCCGGGCGTGTCGGCGTCGACCTCACGGACAGTTTCGCCATGGATCCGGCAGCATCGGTGAGCGGATGGTACTTCGCCCACCCCGAAGCGCGTTATTTTGGCGTTGGTAAGATTGGAGAGGACCAGCTGGAAAGCCTCGCTCGGCGCAAGGGCGTCGCCGTCGAGGAACTGCGGAGATGGCTGGCGCCAAATCTGGATTGAGCGTCCGCGGCCCCTGACGGTAGCGGGGCGGCATCAGTCAGAGCAATCAGCGAAAGATCGGGGGGACCCACAGATGAACGTGCCGGAAAGCGGCAGCGCACAGGACGATGACGACGCGAGCAATCACGCAAGCGATAAAGACGACGCGAACGATAAACAGGACAGCGGAAACGAAACGCCGGAAGAGACCCCGGCTGGGACGGGGAATGCACAGGACCCAGGGTCAGCGGGCACCGAGGCCCGTCGGCCGCTGAATCCCCTGCAGGTGGTGGGTAGCGTACTCGCAGCAGGCCTCGGCGTGCAGAGCAGCCGCAACCGCGAACGCGACTTTCAGCAGGGCCGAGCGCCCGTCTTTATCGCGGCAGGGCTGATCTTCACGGCGTTGTTCATTGGCGGTGTTTACACCGTCGTGTCGATGGTGCTCGCAGGACGCTAACTCGGCATCCCTGCCAGCCACAGGCTGACTCCGACGACAACGGCAGCGACAATAAGAACTGCAGCGATGGCATCGACGCTGCTGTCCGGTCGACGAGGTCCTGAAACGCCCATGAAATCCCCCGATTGGCCCAGTTGCTCAAAGCCGGCGATTGTAGCACCGGGAGCGTCGCGGCGAGCCTTTTTATACCGGCCCTGATACCGGCCATCACCGGCCAACGTTCGCGCTTCCCAGCGCGCTGCAGCGCTCGCCGGCGCCGCTATGGACACCGCGAAGGGTCCTGCCCCCGACGTTCTATGCTTATGAAAAACAAAGATAAATAGCGAGCCGCCAAGTCGGTAGACTGCGCCGCCACGACACCTTTTGGGTTCTTCTTTCGTGTACCAGTACGACGACCTCGACCAGCGCCTCGTCGACGATCGCGTCGCGCAGTTCCGCCAGCAAACGCAGCGCTACCTCGCCGGCGAGCTCAGCGACGCCGAGTTCCTGCCGCTTCGTCTCCAGAACGGCCTCTACATCCAGCGTCTTGCGCCGATGCTGCGCATCGCCGTGCCCTACGGCCTGATCAGCAGCCGCCAGCTTCGCGCCATTGCATCGATCAGCCGCCGCTACGACAAGGGCTATGCGCATATCAGCACGCGCCAGAATATCCAGCTGAACTGGCCGCGCCTCGAGGACGTGCCCGACATCCTCGCCGACCTCGCCGCCGTGCAGATGCACGCCATCCAGACCAGCGGCAACTGCATTCGCAATACCACTACGGACCAGTTCGCCGGCGTCGCTGATGACGAGATCGTCGATCCCCGCCCCTACTGTGAGCTGATTCGCCAGTGGTCGACGCTTCATCCGGAATTCGCCTTCCTGCCGCGGAAGTTCAAGATCGCGGTCAACGGCGCGCGCAGCGATCGCGCGGCGACGCGCTTTCACGATGTCGCCGTCGAACTGTACGAGAACGACGCCGCCGAAGTGCGGCTGCGCGTATACGCCGGCGGCGGCCTCGGACGCACGCCCATGGTCGCCAGCCTGCTGCGCGAGGAGCTACCGCCTGCGGAGATGCTGAACTACCTCGAGGCCGTTTTGCGCGTGTACAACCTTCACGGGCGGCGCGACAACAAGTATAAGGCGCGGATCAAAATCCTGGTCAAGGCGATGGGCATCGAGGCCTTTCGCGCCGCGGTGGAAGCGGAATGGGATCGTGGCGGCGAGAACACCCTGAGCGCCGACACCATCGCCGCCGTGGCTCGTCACTTCAGCGCCCCGCCCTACGCCGAGCTGGACCCGCAGACAGAGAGACAGGGTCTCGATGAGGCAAAAGCCCGCGATCCGCTTTTCACCACCTGGGTCGAGCGCAACTCGCGTGGGCACCAGCGCCCGGGATACCGCGCGGTCACAATCACACTGAAGGCCACGGGCCTCGCGCCCGGTGATCTCAGCGCCGGTCAGATGGAGGCCCTCGCAGACCTCGCCGAGCGTTTTTCCTTTGGTGAACTGCGCACGACGCACGAACAGAACATCGTGCTCGCGGACGTGCGCGAGAGCGAACTCCTCGATCTGTGGCGCGCACTGCAGCCCCTGGGCCTGGCAGCGGCCAATGCGGGGCTGATCACGGACCTGATCTGCTGTCCGGGCGGTGACTTCTGCTCGCTCGCCAATGCCAAGTCCATACCCGTTGCTCAGGCGCTGCAGGAACGTTTCGAGGCCCTCGACTACCAGTATGATCTGGGGCCGCTGGAGCTGAACATCAGCGGCTGCATGAATGCCTGTGGCCACCACCATGTGGGTCACATCGGCATCCTCGGCGTCGACAAGAAAGGCCAGGAGTTCTACCAGGTGTGCCTCGGCGGTTCGCAGAATGGCGAGGCGCGCGTGGCGCAGATTCTCGGGCCCTCGTTCAGTCGCGCCGAGCTGCCCGAGATGATCGACCGGCTGCTGCAGCACTATCTGCAACAGCGCGAAAGCGACGACGAGACCTTTCTCAACGTTTTTCAACGCATCGGACTGAAGCCCTTCAAGGAGGCAGTGTATGGACCGGCTTGAGCGCAGCGAGCGCGCGACAGGCGAGTACCCGGCAGAGCACGCAAACGGCGACGCCGATGCGCACTGCAGTCTCCAGGAATGGCGACTCCTCGGCCGCCCCGCGGACGCGAAGCTGCGCCTGCGTGGTGACGACGACGTCGACGAGGACCTCGAAGCGCTGCGCAGCGCCGCGACAATCACCGTCGACTTCGCGGCCTTCACCGACGGCCGCGGTTTCAGTCTCGCCCGGCGCCTGCGCCGGAGGGGCTTTCGCGGCGAGCTTGTTGCCGACGGTCAGCTTCTCCCCGATCAATGGGCGCTGCTTGAAAGCTGCGGATTTACGCGCCTTGCCTGTAGCGAACTTGAGCGCGCTGCCGAGCGCTGCCGGCGCGTGACGCGCCCTGCTAAGCTCGGCGGATGGCAGCCGAATCCGTAACCTTTGCCTTCTTCCTGATATTCAGCGGTGCCGCCGTACTCGCGTCGATTGCGCTGTACACGCGGCAACCGTTGATCATTGCCTACATCGCCCTCGGCGCCCTGATCGGGCCCTACGGTTTCCACCTCGTCACTGACCTTCAGCAGCTGGCCGATATCGGTCACATCGGCATCATCTTCCTGCTCTTTCTTCTCGGCCTCGACATGCAGCCGCAGGCCCTGGTCACAACGCTGAAGAAATCCATGGTGGTCGGTCTGGCGAGTTCGGCGGTGTTCTTCGCGGCGACCTGGTGCGTTGCCCGCCTGTTCATCGCGAACCCCGTCGAGGCGTCGATCGTTGCCGTGGCGATGATGTTCTCGTCCACGATCATCGGCATCAAACTGCTGCCGACCACGGTGCTGCACCACCGCCACATCGGCGAAATGATGATTGGCCTGCTCCTCCTGCAAGACGTGCTGGCCATTATTGCCCTGGTGCTGATCACGGCTACGGTTCCCGAAGCGGCGGGACCAGGGGGTAACGGGGGTAGCGCCGAGGGGCAGGCGGCCGCGGGCCTGCTTGCCGTCCTCCTCGCGCTGCCTGTCCTCACAGCGGCGGCCTGGGCCGCCGTGCGCTTTATCCTTCTGCCGCTGATACGACGCTTCGACCGCTTTCACGAGTATATTTTTCTGCTCGCCGTGGGCTGGTGCCTCGGCGTCGCTGAAGCGGCTCAGCTCCTGGGCCTGTCCGCGGAGATCGGTGCCTTCGTGGCCGGCATCAGCATCGCGACGAGCCCGATCGCTCAGTACATCGCCATCAACCTCAAGCCGCTGCGCGATTTTTTCCTGATCCTGTTTTTCTTCGCCGTCGGAGCACGCTTCGACCTGAGCATACTGCCCACGGTCTGGATGCCGGCGCTGTGCCTGGCGGCGCTCGTTCTGGTGCTCAAGCCGGTTGTTTACCGCTTTCTGCTCAAGGGCGTCAGCGAACGACGGACCCTGGCCTGGGATCTGGGCTTTCGCCTTGGCCAGGCGAGCGAATTCTCGCTGCTGATTGCCTACATCGCGCTCGATGCCGGGCTGATCGCTTCGGACACCTCGCTCACGATTCAGGCAGCGACGATTCTCAGCCTGCTCGTATCGTCGTACATCGTGGTTCTGAACTATCCCACGCCGATCGCGATCAGCGATCGTCTTCGTCGCGACTGAGCGCGTCCGGCGCTGTGCAAATCGCCGTGTTCAGCTGATACACGGGCGCTCGCTTTCCTTCACTGCTCACGTAGATCCGCCCCTCGGCATCGGCGGCGATGGTTTCGCCCTGGGAAAGCTCGGGCGTGGGAAGCGCGCACAGACGCTCGTTCAGGGCACGGTACCAGTCGTTATCGTCCGCAAGCGCGGCAATGTAGGCACCGCCGTAGGTGAGCACGGCAATCTGCCGCTGCTCCTGCAGGAAGGTCATGGACGTGGGCTGAGCGCGGTTTTCTCCGTACTTGAAGCGCTTCTTTTCGTCATCGCCAGGCGCTGGAATGCTTCGCAGCTTGCCCAGGCGCGACAGAACCAGCTCGTGCTCGGAGCCGGGCTCAAGGGCCGGGAGTGCAACGCGGTAGAGTCGCGGGTATTTTTCGCGCTTGCTGAGGATGTACAGCGTCTGCGTGAGCGCATCGACGGCCATGCTCTCGGCATCGCGGGCCTTGTCCGGATAGTCGAGGCGGATCGTGCTGTGAACTTCGACGCTGCCGACCTCAGCTGATTTCGGCTCGGGCAGGAGATACACGCGGATGTGCCCGCGCTTGCCATCATTGTCGCCGATGTCGCCGATGGCCAGCCACGGCTCACCTCGATAGGGAAAGGCCGCCAGGTCCTCCCAGTCGCGGTTCTTGATGCCATCGACCTCGACGCGTCGATGCGCCTGCGTATCAAGATCGAAGGCGATGAGTTCGGGGGCATTGCCGCTGTCGTTGATAAACCACAGCCGTCGGGGGTCGAAGCCGGACACGGTCATACCCGAGGCCTCGGGCAGGTAGTCGTGATCGAGGCGCGCGAGTGCCGCGGGCCCGGAAGGCTCCTCCGCGCGCGAACAGGCTACGATGGCGGCAGCGATCAGCGCCGCAGCAAGACTTCGAGCGCCGCCCGTCACAGTGATGGCAGCGACCTACAAAAAGGCCCGCGCGAGGCGGGCTTTATCGAAGCATCCGGGTGCCATATGCAGGGCTACAGCTGCGCCTCGAGAGCGGGAAGCGCTTCGAAGAGGTCCGCCACCAGACCGTAGTCGGCAACCTGGAAGATCGGCGCGTCTTCATCCTTGTTGATCGCCACGATGACCTTGGAGTCCTTCATGCCCGCCAGGTGCTGGATGGCACCGGAGATCCCGACGGCAATATACAGGTCGGGAGCAACGATCTTACCCGTCTGTCCAACCTGCATGTCGTTGGGCACGAAGCCCGCGTCGACGGCAGCGCGCGATGCTCCGATCGCCGCACCGAGCTTGTCGGCAATGCCGTCGAGGAGCTTGAAGTTGTCGCCGTTCTGCATCCCGCGCCCACCGGACACCACCACCGGCGCCGCGGTCAGTTCGGGACGATCGGATTCAGCGATCTCCTGACCGACGAAGCTGGACAGGCCCGCATCGTGCGCGCTGTCGATGGTCTGGAGTTCCGCTGACCCGCCCTCGGCGGCGACCGCATCAAAAGCCGTGGTGCGAACGGTGATCACCTTGCGCGTGTCGCTGCTTTTCACCGTGGCGATGACGTTTCCTGCGTAGATCGGGCGCTTGAAGGTGTCTGCGGCCTCCACCGCTATGATGTCGCTGATCTGGGCGACATCGAGCAAGGCAGCAACGCGCGGCATCAGGTTCTTGCCGTTTGTCGTCGCTGCGGCGAGAACGTTGTCGTAGGCCTCGGCGAGTTCGGCGATCAGCAGGCTGACATTTTCCGCAAGCTGATGCGCGTAGGCCGCGTTGTCGGCCAGCAGCACCTTGCGCACGCCGGGAATCGCCTGCGCTGCCGTGGCCGCGCCGGAGCAGGCCTCGCCGGCCACCACGATATCGATCTCGCCACCGAGGGCCTGCGCGGCCGCAACGGTGTTGAGCGTGGCAACGCTCAGGCTGTCGTTGTCGTGCTCGGCTACTACCAGCGTGTTCATGAGATCACCTTCGCTTCGTTCCTGAGTTTGTCCACCAGCTCTTCGACGCTGGCCACCTTGATGCCGGCGGAGCGCTCCGGCGGCGGCTCGACCTTGACGAGGCTGATATGCGTGCTCACCTCGACACCGAGATCAGCCGGAGTCAGCACGTCGAGCTGCTTCTTCTTTGCTTTCATGATGTTGGGGAGCGACGCGTAGCGCGGCTCGTTCAGACGCAGATCCGTGGTTACGATGGCGGGAAGCATCAGGGCGACCGTCTGCAGTCCGCCGTCCACTTCGCGCGTAACCATCGCCTTACCGTCTTCAATCCGGACCTCCGAGGCGAAGGTGCCCTGACCCATGCCGGCCAGCGCGCCAAGCATCTGCCCCGTTTGATTATTGTCTCCATCGATCGACTGCTTGCCGAGAATCACCAGCTGCGGCGCCTCCTTCTCGACGACCCCTTTGAGCAGCTTGGCGACCACCAGCGGTTCCGGAGCACCCTCTGTCTCGACGTGGATGCCGCGGTCGGCACCGAGGGCAAGCGCGGTGCGGATCTGCTCCTGGCAGCTCTTTTCGCCTACGGATACGACCACCACCTCTTCCGCCGTACCCGCCTCTTTCAATCGCACAGCCTCTTCGACGGCGATTTCGCAGAAGGGGTTGATCGACATTTTGACGTTGTTCAGATCGACGTCCGATCCGTCAGCCTTGGCGCGGACCTTGACGTTGTAGTCAACGACTCGCTTTACAGCCACGAGAACCTTCATGATTTCTCCCGTAAGCGGCCAGCGGCCTCGACAGCCTCCAGCCAGTGATGGGTTTCGACCCCGGCGACGGTCGCGAAGCAACCTCGGGGATTGGCGCCCCGAGCACTGTCAACATTGGCGCAGGACAAAACGGGCGCGATGGTGCCGAGTCTGGGCTTTCAGGTCAATAGCACCCCGGACGGGGGTCCAGGGATTGTCCATCACGCTCGCACTCGGGCCCGGGCAGGTCTTGCGCCCCGGGGAAGCAACACACCAGCCTCAGCAGGCGCTCCGCCGTATCCGCCGTGGAGCGCCTCTGTATGCCCGCTGCGACGGAGGGTACACTCGCGCCACCGCGCCGCCCCGGCGCGCCCCGAATACTTCGATTCTGACACATGGTCTTCGTAGACGGTCTCCTCGCCTACCTCGCAGCCTATGCCGGTGCTTTCGCCGACGTCGCCTCGCTGCGTCCCAAAGTGCCGGCGACGCGGGCGGAAACGGAGCGGGCTCAAGGCCTTGCGGGGCGCGACAGCGCGCCGCTGAGTGCCCGGCGTCTGCTGTTCCTGCTGCTCTTTCCGCTGTTTATCGCGTTTCAGATAGTGAACGCGCTGTGCCTCGCGCTGGACCACCTGTTTTTCCCCGGATTCCGTCGAGTCGCCGTCCGCCGACCGGTCTTTGTGCTCGGCGTACCGCGCAGCGGCACGACCTTCCTCCACCGCGAGCTTGCGCGCGACGCGCGCTTCAACGCTCCGCGCACCTGGGAACTGCTGCTGGCCCCATCCCTGTGCCAGCGCTTCCTGATCAGCGCCCTTGCGCGTATCGACGCCCTGCTCGGCTCACCGACGGCCCGACTGCTTGCATTTCTTGCGCGTGGGCAGATCGACTCCGTCAGCGAAGTCCACCCTGTCGCCTGGCAGGCCGCCGAGGAGGACTACCTGGCGCTGCTGGCCTGCGGCGGGTGCTTTTTCATGCACCTTGCCTTCCCCTCGTTCCGCGGCTTCCGCGATCTCTCCGACCTCAGCCGCCTCGACGCGAGGCGGCGCGAGCGCCTGCTTGATCACTACCACGCGCTGCTGCAGCGCCAGCTTTACTTCCACAGCGGCGGTCAGCTGCTGTCCAAGAATGCGGTCTTCGCGTCCTGGGCGCCCTGGCTCGCCCGTCGTTACCCCGACGCGCTGATCCTGTTCTGCATACGCGAGCCGGCAGCGGCACTGGCCTCACAGCTGAACAGCCTGCGCGACGCCCGGCGTCTGTTCGCCACCTTTCCCGAGGACCGCGGCCTCAAGGACGGTTTCCGCGAGCACTATCGGGGCTGGTGGCAGGCGCTCGCAGCGTCTGTCGAGGAGCTCGATCCGACACCGCTGGTAATCGAACAAGAGTACCTGAAGCATAACCGTGACGCGGTCATGGATCTGATCTACCGGCGACTGCAGCGACATGCCGCTGCGGACAATAGCGCCAGCGGCTGCCCCGGCGAGAACGGGCAAGCACAGTCGCCAGCGGCCGCAGCTGACTATCCGACCTCGCGCGGATCGCCGCAAGCATCGGCGGTCGCCGCCTGGGAGATCGGCGAGAACGACGTGGCCCCGATGCTGACTGCCTACGGGCTGCTGCGCTCGACGGCCGAGCACCTGCGGGAGCACGGCGTTTGAATCTCGCCAGCGAGCTACCGGCAATCGAAGCGCAGCCCGAGCCCGCCGCGCGCCTGCGCGTGGCGTTCTTCTCCGATGCCTTCCCCGAACGCAACGGCACCGGAGCCTATTACCACGACCTCATCCCGCAGCTCGCCGGACGTCTCGAAGCCGTCGAGGTATTCCAGCCCCGCGATGACGGTCGCCGCCCACTGCTTTCGATCGCTATGCCGGGCGATCCCGGCCAGCGCCTGGTGACGCCGAGCGCCACTTCGATTCGCCAGCGCCTCGACCAGCTCCGGCCCGATGTGATCGTCGTCGTCACCCCGGGCCTCTATGGCCTCCTCGGCGTCTGGGAAGCGCGGCGGCGCAGGGCCGCGCTGCTGTCGGCCTTCCACACGGATTTCGAGCAGCTGGCGCGGATGTACTGGAACCCCGTGTCGCGCTTCTTCGTGAATCTGGTCCTGCGCACGGCGAATCGCATCGTATGCCGCGCCGGCCGCTGCGTTCTGATCAACAACGGCAGCCTGCGCAGCGAGGTCGAACGCCTCGGCGCCAGCGCCGTGGAGGTGATCGGCACCCCGCTCGACAGCGAATTCCTGAACCGCCCGCTGCGACCGATCAGCGGGCAACTGCGCCGCGTTTGCTTCGCCGGACGTCTGGCACCGGAGAAGAACGTCGAGCACATCGTCGCAGCGGCTGCGCTGCTACCGGAGATCGACTTCGTGATCGCCGGCGACGGCCCCCTGCGCGCCGATCTGGCGGCGAGCGCCGCGCGCTGCCGCAATGTTCGCTTCACCGGCTGGCTGTCGCGCGAGGACCTCATCGACCTCGTCGACGAGGCCTCACTTCTGCTGCTGCCCTCGGCCTTCGAGACTTTCGGATCCGTGGCCCTCGAGTCCATGGCCCGCGGACGCCCGGCGCTGGTTTCGACGCGGGCCGGAATCCACGCCTGGCCTGCGCTTCGCGACGGCCTGTTTGCCCTCGAAAGCCCAGAGCATATCGCCGACGCCCTGCGCGAACTCGGCCGACTCAAAGAAGTCGAATGGGAGAAGCGCTCGCAGGCCGCGCGCCGTGCTGCCGAGGCGCTCAATGCGCAGACGCTCGATCACTGGGAGGCGCTGCTGGCGCGCCACGCCGCGCAGCATCCGTTCAATGGGAACGCCGCGGATGCTTGATCAGCCGGCAGCGCTGCTTTCGATCCACGACGTCATGCCGGAGACGCTCAGCGGCGTCGAGGAACTGTTCAGCCTTGTTGTCGACAGCGGGCTCGGACCGCCCGCCCTGCTCGTTGTCCCCGGCAAAAACTGGAGCAGCGCCGAGGTGGACCGCCTGCGTGCCTGGGAAGCCGCCGGGGCCGAGCTGATTGCCCACGGCTGGCTGCACCACACACAACCGCGCCGCGCCTTCCATCGGCTGCACGCCGCCGTCCTGTCGCGCAACGTCGCCGAGCATCTCGCGCTCGACCCCGAAGACGTGGTGGCGCTGATGCAACGATCCTACGACTGGTTCGAGATCCATGGTCTGGCGCCACCGCGAACCTACATCCCCCCGGCCTGGGCCCTGGGCCTGGCTCGCGACCGCCTGCACGAACTGCCCTACGCCCGCGTCGAGGTCCTTCGCGGCGTGCTGCACGTCGCCGCTCGCGTCGAGCTGGCCACGCTGCCCCTCGTCGGCTTCGAGGCGGACACGCCGCTGCGAGCGCGCGTCCTGAGCTGGTGGAACCGTCGCGCCGAGCGCCGCGCCCGGCAGATGGGCCTTCCGCTGCGCATTTCGCTGCATCCGCGGGATCACCGTCTGCTGCTGGGCGACGAGCTGCAGCGCTGCCTGGGCGCCGGCTGGCGACCGTTGCGTTACGCTGAGCTGATCGCGCCCGCTCCCCCCTGAAGGCCGCAAAGACGGGGCGATTCGCCGGCGTGCCGAAGCCGGCCCGGCCCCCCGCGTGGACCGCGGTGGTGTCAGGGGGCCGCAAAACTTTATAATTGAACTTTGAGTATGTTGCTGCGGCGGCCCGCAGTCCGATCACAGCCGAACGAGGTGCCTAGTGGAACGCGAAGCCATGGAGTTTGATGTCGTCATCGTCGGAGCCGGCCCTGCCGGGCTGTCGGCGGCTTGTCGCATCATGCAGCTTGCGCAGCAGGAGGAGCGCGAAACCACCGTCTGCGTGGTCGAGAAAGGTTCCGAGGTGGGCGCGCATATTCTATCCGGTGCCGTGTTCGAGCCCCGCGCCCTGAACGAACTGTTTCCCAACTGGCGCGACCTTGGTGCACCGCTCAAGACCGAGGTCACCGAGGACCACTTCTACTTCTACACCAGCGATCGCGCCGCCACCCGCCTGCCGAATTTCCTGATTCCCAGACCCACGCACAATGAGGGCAATTACATTGTCTCCATGGGTAATGTCTGCCGCTGGCTGGCCGAGCAGGCCGAGAGCCTCGGCGTCGAGGTGTATCCGGGCTTTGCGGCTTCGGAGATACTCTACGATGACGATGGCCGCGTGCGCGGCATCGCCACGGGCGACATGGGGATCAGCGCCGACGGCGAACATAAGGATAGCTACATGCGCGGCATGGAACTGCACGCGCGCTACACGCTATTCGCCGAAGGCTGCCGCGGACATCTCGGCAAGGAACTCATTGAGCGTTTTTCCCTCGATGAGGGCCGCGATCCGCAGCACTACGCGATCGGCATCAAGGAGATCTGGGAAATCGATCCGGCCAGGCACAAACCCGGTCTCGTCGTACACGGTCTGGGCTGGCCGCTCAAGGAGAGCGGCAGTTCCGGTGGCGCCTTTCTGTATCACGCCGACGACAATCAGGTGTACCTCGGCCTGATCACCGACCTCAATTACAGCAACCCGCATGTATCGCCCTTCGAGGAATTTCAGCGCTGGAAGCAGCATCCGACGACGCGTTCCTACCTCGAGGGCGGCACACGCCTGAGCTATGGCGCACGTGCAATTGCCAAGGGTGGCCTGCACTCGCTTCCGCGCATGCAGTTCCCGGGCGGCCTGCTGATCGGCTGCGATGCGGGGACGCTCAACGCGGTCAAGATCAAGGGCAATCACACGGCGATGAAGAGCGGGATGCTCGCCGCCGAGGCGGTGATGGCAGCGCTCTCGGAAGAATCGGCGCCCGCGCAGCTCGACGATTTCGACACGAGGCTCAAGGATTCGTGGCTCCACGACGAGTTGTACGGAGCGCGTAACTTTTCAGGATGGATGCACAAGTTCGGTTTTGTGTTCGGATCGGCAATGGTCTGGGTCGAGCAGAACCTGTTTGGCGGGCGCATGCCGGTCACCCTCCACGACAGCGTGGCAGACCACGCCGCGCTCAAGTCGGCTGATGCCTGCCCGAAGATCACCTACCCGAAGCCCGACAATGTGATCAGTTTCGATCGTCTGTCATCGGTCTTTCTCTCGAATACCAATCACGAGGAGGATCAGCCCTGCCACCTGCGGCTCGCAGACCCCGACATCCCCATCGGCAGCAATCTGCCGCGCTTTGACGAACCTGCCCAGCGCTACTGTCCTGCCGGCGTCTACGAGGTAGTCGAAGATGAGGGCGGTAAGCGCTTTCAGATCAACGCGCAGAACTGCGTGCACTGTAAAACCTGCGACATCAAGGATCCAGCTCAGAACATCACCTGGGTAGCGCCTGAAGGCTTCGGCGGGCCGAACTACCCCAATATGTAGCTAGCCATTCAGCGAGCCGGGGCGCGTGTCGCGGGGCCGTGATGATGATCGCACTGGATATAGCAAGAACTGGCGGGCGCGACGCGGCATCGGTAGCGCGGACTGGAGGGGTAGCGCGAATGGAGGGATAGCGCGACGGAAGGCGCGCCGGGCACTCGGACTCAACTGGTGACGCGACCGAGGCCGATGCGCTCACCGGCGCTGGTAATGAAGGCATGTTCGCCGTCAACGGTGGCAGCCTCGACCAGTCGGTACCACGCGGCGCGCGTCAGTTGCGCCGAAAGCCCGTTCGGAAGCGCAACCCACGGGAGAGGATTGTCTTTAAGCTTCCCTTCGCGTTTCCGCTGGCAGCCATGCACCTCGGAACCATCCCCTGGTGCGGCGTCGACATGCAGCGCAACCGCACCTCCGAGCCGGCAGCTACCCCCCGTATTCAGTAATACGTACCAGACCCCATCGCTGCTGTTCTCGTGGCCTTTCTCGTGGCCATTTTCGTGGCCATTCTCGTCGCCATCGGCCTGATGATCGCAATCGATGGCGAGCAGCGGATGGCGGTCCACGCGGATACGCCATTTCTCGACGGGAGTGACGAGATAGAAGTCACCATCGTCCTCGCGGCGAAGGATCGATGCAAAGAGACGTAGCAGCCCCTCGCGCTGGATCGGGGATCCACAGTGGTGCCAGCTACCGTCGCTGGCGATACGGATATCAATGTCGCCGTTCAGGCTCGGCTTCCAGGACGCAACCGCTTCCGCAGCGGGAAGACCCGGAGTCGTCGAGACGATGGAGTCAGCCAATTCCTGCAGATCGGTCTCGGCCACGGGAGGTTCTCAGCGCGGTATCAGTACACCACCACGTCGGCCCGCGAGCGCAGGGCTGTCTCGAACTGCTGCTGAAGAATGCCACCCGTCTCCCCGGCGACGCGACGCTGCAGCAGGGCGCGCTCGGATTCACTCAGCGTTTCCATACGTCCCTCTTCGCGTCCCATGAATTCGAGAGCGTAGAAGGCGGCACCGCCCGCAGAGTCCACGAGGGCGAGGCGTGAGGAACCGCCTTCCTCTGGCGGGGTCAGGGAAAACAGCTCGTCACGCACCGCCGGCGGAAGGCTGGCGCTGCTGCGCCGGGCACCGAATTCGACCTGCCATTCGACGCCGGCCTCGCGCGCGGCTTCTTCCATGCTCACACCGCCGGAGACGGCGTCGAGAATCGCCTGCGCTGCCGCGCGTGCTTCGTCGCGAGCGGCGGCTTCGCGCAAATCGGCGCTTATGTCGTCCTGAACCTCTTCAAAGGCCAGCGGCGCCGCGGGGTGACGATCGCGCACACGCAGCACCACGTAGTACTCGGGATCGACTTCGATCACCTCGCTGTTGTGCCCCTGTTCAAGGACATCGGAAGAGAAGGCTGCTTCGCGCAGGCGCGCTTCGAAGAAAGGTCCGGGGCCGGAAAGTCGCGTTACGCCCTCGGCCGCAAGCGTTTCAAGGCCCAGCTCTTCCGCCGGATCCTCGAGATCCGCCGCATTGAAGGCGATGTCGCGCAGGCGCTCGACGTCGAGCAGAAGCTCCGCCGAAGCTTCGCCGCGCTGGATGCGCTCTTCGAGCTCCGCGCGCACGCTTTCGAAGGGGACCTGCGTGCCCTCGCGGCGGTCCGTCACGAGGATAATGTGCGTACCGGCATCGGTTTCGACGGCGCCGGAGACTTCGCCGACCTCAAGCTCGGCGATAGCGGCCTCCATCTCCTCGGGGAATGCATCTCCGGCGGTAAACCCCAGGTCTCCGCCGGAGGACGCTGACCCGAAGTCCACGGAACGCGCCTCGGCCAGCTCGGCAAAAGGCGTTCCCGCATCAAGCGCAGCCAGTATCTCGGCAACGGCAGTGGCATTGTCCTCTGCGTCGCCCTCGAGAAGTATGTGCGAGACACGACTCTCCGTAGACAGCTCGAACTCGTCGCGGACGAGTTCGAACTCCTCACGGAGTCGTTGCTCACTGATCGGCTGGCGGTAATCGTCGAGGCGCAGTTCGAGATACTCGAGATCCACGGAAGCCTCGCTGGTGTATTGCTCGGCGTTGGCATCGTAGAAAGCGCGCGCAGCCTCTTCGCTGACCTCGACGCTTTCGGTGAACTGACGGACCGGGACCGTCGCATAGCGCACATCGCGGGCTTCAGCGTTGACGCGCGCGGCCACGGCGAGCTCGCTCTCCGTGGCAAAGTCGCTGCCGATAACGCCGGCGCGCAGCTGGCCAAGCTGGATGTCATTGCCGAGCCGGTCACGGAACAGCGCCGGAGTGAATCCGGCTGCCGCCAGCGAACTCTGGAACAAGTCGCGGGAGAAACGACCGTCTAGCTGGAATTGTTCCATCGACGTGATCATCTCACCGAGCACGGCATCGGAGGTGCGAAGATCCATGTCTTCGGCGGCCTGACGGAGAATTTCACGCTGCACCAGCGTTTCCAGTGCCTGCTGGCTCAGCACCGCCTCATCGAGAAGCGAAGGGTCTGCGTCGTCGCCGAGGATCGACAGCAGCTGACGCTGCTGCACCGACAGCTCCTGCTGAAGGTCGAAGGGACTGATTTCCTCGCCATTGACCTCGGCCACGGCGTTACTGCCGCCGCTGAACAGCAGCGACTCAATGCCGAAAATCGAAAAAGAGATCACGATCAGGCCGATGATGATCTTTGCGATCGTGCCCTGGCTGTTGGCACGGATGTCCTGAAGCATGCTTAGTCCTGTGGCGACGCGGGTCGCGGGTTGCCGTTCGCAGCCTGATGGCAGGCGCTCACCGAGATTTCAAGCCGGGATTCGCCAGCGCGCCTGCTCCTGAGCCGAGTCTCACCCGGGCACGGATCCGCGCAAGGGCCGTGAAAACCGGCGTGAAACAAACCGGCCCCACATCGGTAAACCGGAACGAACGGGCTGGGAAGGGAATCGCGACGCTCTAATCCAGAGACCAATCCCGGAAGGCGCGGTGCTGACCCGCGCCGGAGCTGTGCGACGGCGCGCCCCGTGTTAGCTGTTGACGGCGTCCTTCAAAGCCTTGCCGGCCTTGAAGCCCGGGACGTTCGAGGCCTTGATCTGGATGGTCGCGCCCGTCTGCGGGTTGCGCCCCTCGCGGCCGGCACGATGCTTGACCGAAAAGGTACCGAAGCCGACCAGCGAGACCTGGTCGCCCTTCTTGAGGCTGTCGGTGATGGAATCGATTACGGCATCGAGTGCGCGTGCTGCGTCCGATTTGTTGATGTCGGCCGCAGCCGCGATGGCGTCAATGAGTTCAGCTTTATTCACTAGGAGCCCCTATTGTTTGATTGCGATCGCTCAGTCGGCGGCCGTTGTGCACAGGATACCCGCGCGTAGTGAGACCGCGCGCCTGCAGAGCGTTTGCTTACGTATTATGCGATTACCGTCGAGTCAGCATTCCGACATGCCTCGGGGTCTGCTGACTGCACCCCGGAGTGTCCCTGCGCCGAAGTGTCCGTGCGCTGGCTGGCTCACGCCAACAACCGCCAAGAACCGCCAACAACCGCCAACGATCGCGACGCTGCGATGGGACGTGTATCCACCCTGTTCATCACTGCACGCGTCGCCTGGAGACTTCGACTCTCCCGCCAAACCCTTGAAAACAAGCTTTATCGAGAGCCCGGCAAGATATACCAGCGCTGCGACAAGGGTCAACAAGAACCCTGCGCTGAGATCGGGCCGGGACGAAAACGACGAGAAAGCGCTTCAGTCGTCTGCAGCAATGGGTTCTATGGGTTCAATGGGTATTTATGCGACTGCCATCGCTGCCGCCCGACATGTCGCGCCGGCTTTCCTCGACGCTGGCCAGGTACTCGTCGTCACTGAGCGGCTTCAATGGCGACTCGAGCGCCACCGCCAACACTTCGTCGATCCACTTGACGGGCACAATCTCGAGCCTGTCCTTGATGTTGTCCGGCACTTCCTTGAGATCGCGCTCATTTTCGCGCGGAATTATCACGGTCTTGATGCCTCCGCGGCGGGCTGCAAGGAGCTTTTCCTTCAGGCCACCGATCGGCAGGACCTCACCGCGCAGGGTAATTTCACCGGTCATTGCCACGTCCGCTCGAACAGGGTTTTGCGTGCACACGGAAACCATGGCCGTACACATGGCGATGCCGGCACTGGGGCCGTCTTTCGGCGTTGCGCCCTCGGGCACATGGATATGGATGTCATTGCGGTCGTGGTAGCTGGCGGGAATGCCAAGCACCTGTCCGCGGCTGCGCACAACCGTACTCGCGGCCTGGATGGACTCCTGCATCACGTCGCCGAGTGAACCGGTCTTGACGTAGCGGCCCTTGCCCGCGGTCGCAACCGCTTCAATGGTCAGCAGTTCGCCGCCCACGGAGGTCCAGGCCAGACCCGTCACCTGACCGATCTTGTTCTCTTCCTCGGCAATGCCGTAGTTGAATTTGCGCACTCCTAGCAGATCCGAAAGCATGTCAGGCGTCACGCAGGTACCCGCTTCGGACTCACCGAGGGTGATGGCCTTGACCATCTTGCGGCAGATCTTCGCCACTTCGCGCTCGAGCGCGCGCACGCCGGCCTCGCGCGTGTAGTAGCGAATGACGTCGGTCAGCGTTTCCCCGCTGATCTCGACCTCATCCTTCTTCAGGCCGTTGCGCTTGATCTGCTTGGGAATCAGATAGCGCTGCGCGATGTTCAGCTTCTCGTCCTCCGTATAGCCGGGCAGGCGGATCACTTCCATGCGGTCGAGGAGCGGTCCCGGAATATTCATCGTATTCGACGTGCACACGAACATCACATCCGACAGGTCGTAGTCGACCTCGAGGTAGTGATCGTTGAACTGATGATTCTGCTCCGGATCGAGGACCTCGAGCAGGGCCGATGCCGGGTCACCGCGATGATCCATGCCCATCTTGTCGATCTCGTCGAGGAGAAACAGCGGGTTGCGAACCCCCGCCTTGGACATCTTCTGCAGGAGCTTGCCGGGCATCGAGCCTATGTAGGTGCGGCGGTGACCGCGTATTTCGGCCTCATCACGGACGCCGCCGAGCGCCATGCGAACGAACTTGCGGTTGGTGGCGCGCGCGATCGACTCTCCGAGCGAGGTCTTGCCGACACCGGGCGGGCCGACGAGGCACAGCACGGGACCCTTCACCTTGCGGACGCGCTTCTGAACCGCGAGATATTCGAGGATGCGTTCCTTGACCTCCTCGAGACCATAGTGGTCAGCGTTGAGGATGTCCTCGGCCCGGGAGAGATCATGCTTGACCTTCGAACGCTTGGCCCAGGGTACGCTGACCATCCAGTCGATATAGCTGCGCAGCACTGACGCCTCCGCAGACATGGGCGACATCATCTTGAGCTTCCCAAGTTCGGCCATGACCTTGTCACGGGCCTCCTGGGGCATCTTCGCCTCGTCGATACGGCGCTCGAGGTCATCGGCCTCGTTCGGTGCATCGTCCATCTCACCGAGCTCTTTCTGGATGGCCTTCATCTGCTCGTTTAGGTAGTACTCGCGCTGCGACTTCTCCATCTGCTTCTTGACGCGGCCGCGGATACGTTTCTCGACCTGAAACACATCGATCTCCGCCTCCATGAGGCCAATCAGGTACTCGAGGCGCGCCTTGACGCCGGCAATCTCAAGAATCTTCTGTTTCTGTTCGAGGTCGACGCCCATGTGTGCGGCGATGGTGTCCGCGAGGCGCCCCGGTTCGTCGATACCGGTTAGCGAGGTGAGAACCTCCGCCGGCACCTTTTTGCTCAGGGTCACGTATTTCTCGAAATTCGCCGAGGTGCTGCGCACCAGACTCGGACCCTCCTCCTCGGGGACGTCCTCGCCCTCGATTTCGCGCACGCCGGCGACGGCGAAGCTGCCGTCGTCGTCCACGTGGTCGATGGCAGCGCGGAAGCCACCCTCGACGAGCACCTTGATGGTCCCGTCGGGAAGCTTGAGCAACTGAAGGATGTTCGACACCGTGCCGACCTGATAGAGGTCGTCGGCACCCGGGTCGTCTTCCGAGGCGTTGCGCTGGGCAACGAGCAATACCTGCTTGTCGTTCGCCATGGCATGCTCGAGCGCTTCGATGGAACGCTCACGGCCGACGAACAACGGCAGCACCATGTGCGGGTACACGACGACATCGCGCAGCGGAAGCAGCGGAAGTTCCAGGACGGGGTGGTCAGTCATTTCATTCTCCAACAATCACTCGACCGGCCTGCAAAGAAGCAATGCGGGCACCGAGACACCCGCAGGGGAGCGTCTCAGGACGGCGATGTCCAGGTATAGGGCTAGGTATGGGGCTTGCGCGCCGAGATTCAAGGCACCGGCCGCAAGGGAAGGGCCGAAAAGTTCGCCGGCGATGAGCTGGCCGGGGCGACCCGGGCCAGCGCCACGGATCGAGACAGGCCCGCGTGCAGCCTCAGCGCGAATCTTCCGTCGACGCAGCAGCGCGAGCGGGCTCGTTGTTCTGGTAGACCAGCAGGGGCTCCGAATCGCCGCGAATGACGGATTCATCGATCACCACCTTGGCAACGTCGTCACGCGAGGGAATGCCGTACATGGAATCGAGGAGGACGCCCTCGAGGATCGAGCGCAGGCCTCGAGCCCCGGTCTTGCGCTCCATGGCTTTCTCGGCGACGGCACGCAGACCGTCTTCGCGGAAATCAATCTCCACCCCTTCCATCTCGAAGAGCTTGCGATACTGCTTGGTCAGCGAATTGCGCGGCTCGGTGAGGATCTGAACGAGCGCCGGAACGTCGAGTTCCTCGAGCGTGGCGATAACCGGCAGGCGCCCGACGAACTCCGGGATCAGACCGTAGCGCACGAGATCCTCGGGCTCGAGGTCAGACAGGACCTCGCCCACGTTGCGGCTCTCGTCCTTGCTGTGAACCTGCGCGCGAAAGCCGATGCCGCCTTTCTCGGACCGGTCCCGGATCACCTTGTCGAGACCGGCGAAGGCGCCCCCGCAGATGAACAGGATGTTCGAGGTGTCAACCTGGAGGAACTCCTGCTGTGGATGCTTGCGCCCGCCCTGCGGCGGCACCGATGCCACGGTCCCCTCGATGAGCTTGAGCAGCGCCTGCTGCACGCCCTCCCCGGACACGTCGCGAGTGATCGAAGGGTTGTCCGACTTACGCGAGATCTTGTCGATCTCATCGATATACACAATGCCGACCTGCGCCTTGTCGACATCGTAATCGCACTTTTGCAGCAGCTTCTGGATGATGTTCTCGACGTCCTCGCCAACGTAGCCGGCTTCCGTGAGCGTGGTGGCGTCAGCGATCGTGAACGGGACATCAAGCAGTCGAGCGAGCGTCTCGGCGAGGAGCGTCTTGCCCGAACCCGTGGGCCCAACGAGCAGGATGTTGCTCTTGCCGAGCTCGACGTCGTCGTTGCGGCTGCCGCCGTGGCGCAGGCGCTTGTAGTGATTGTAGACGGCCACAGAAAGCACTTTCTTGGCGCGCTGCTGCCCGATGACGTACTCGTCGAGGATCGCGTTGATCTCTTTCGGTACGGGGAGCTTTTCGGAGCCTTCCTGATCGCTGCTCTCCTGCACCTCCTCACGGATGATGTCGTTGCAAAGGTCGACACATTCGTCGCAGATAAACACGGATGGACCGGCGATCAGCTTACGGACTTCGTGCTGGCTCTTCCCGCAGAAGGAGCAGTAGAGAAGCTTGCCGCCGTCGTCGGAATTTCCGGAATCCTTGCTCATGCGCCTGTACCTTCTCCTGCATCTGACACGCGAAGCTAGCGTGATGTGTTTCGGCGATCAATGCAAGTCGGGGCGGGCCGTGAACGCGTTCACGAGGCTCCGAAGCGGATGCCGACAGCCCCACGACCGGGCGCGGGAGCGGGAACGTGCTCCGGCGGGCGCCGAAGCACGAGTAACGCGCGCGACTCAGGCGCTTGCGGGCGCCTTGCGTGAGGTCACGACTTCGTCGATAAGGCCGTACTCCAGGCTCTGCTCGGCGCTCATGAAGCGATCGCGCTCGGTGTCACGCTCGATGACCTCGAGCGGCTGTCCTGTATGCTCGGACATGAGGCGATTGAGACGCTTGCGCAGTTCGATGATCTCGCGAGCCTGAATCTCGATATCCGAGGCCTGTCCCTGCGCGCCACCGCTGGGCTGGTGGATCATCGTGCGGGCATTGGGCAGGCAGTAACGCTTGCCCTTGGCGCCGCCGCCGAGAAGAAAGGCGCCCATGGAAGCCGCCTGCCCGATGCACATGGTACTCACGTCAGGCTTGATGAACTCCATCGTGTCGTAGATGGACATGCCCGCGGTGACCACGCCGCCTGGCGAGTTGATATAGAGATGGATGTCCTTGTCGGGGTTCTCCGACTCGAGAAAGAGCAACTGCGCAACGACCAGGTTGGCCATCTGGTCCTCAACGGGGCCCACCACGAAAACCACTCGCTCCTTGAGGAGCCGCGAGTAGATGTCGTAGGAGCGCTCGCCCCGGGAAGTCTGCTCGACAACCATCGGCACGAGACCGAGGCCATAGGCTGGCGGCGCGAAACCATCAAACTGCTTGGACATTCAATTTCCCTGCTGCATCGCTGCACCTGGCGACTGCCGCGGCATCCCGCCCGGGTGCAACTGAGACTCGTTTCGCCGATCGCTCCGGCAGCGAATGAGGGTCCTGCGAGCGAACCCTACTGATTGGCCTGCTGACCCAGAGCGATGGCTTCCTGGTAGGAGCACGCTTTCTCGGTCTGTTCGGCGGACTCGAGGAGCTTTTCGACCACCGCATCCTCAAGCACCTTCGACTCGACGGCCGCGAGCTGCTCCTGATTCGCATAGTACCAGTTGACCACTTCTTCCGGGTCCTGATACGTGGACGCAATCTCTTCAACGGCCGCACGCAGGGCCTCGGGGTCCGCCTTGAGGTCGTGGCTGCGGATCAGCTCCGCAAGCACGAGGCCGAGCTTGACTCGACGCTCGGCCTTCTCGCGAAACATATCGTCGGGAAGCAGCGATCGGAGGTCGAGGTCCTGCCCGGCGCCACCGAACTGCTGGAACATCTGCTGACGCAGACTGTCGATTTCCTGCGAGACCAGCGCAGCGGGTACTTCAAGATCCTTGTATGCCTCGATAACTGCGTCCATGACCTGCTGCTTGACGCGCGCGGTGACGGCGTTGCGCAGCTCGCGGGCCATGTTGTCGGCCACTTCGGCGCGAAAGCTCGCCTCGTCACCGTCCTCGACGCCATAGGCGGAAAACAGCTCCTGATCGAGGGCAGCGAGCTCGAGCTCCTCGACCTTGTGCAGCTTGACGGCAAAGCTGACCGCGGCTCCGGCGAGTTCCTCGGCGTGGTACTCCTCCGGGAAACTGAGTTCGAGCGTCTTCTCCTCGCCAGCCTGCATGCCGACGATTCCATCCTCGAAGCCCGGGATCATGCGTCCGGACCCGAGTTCGAGCTGGCTGTTTTCAGCGCTGCCGCCCTCGAAGGCTTCGCCGTCGCGCGTACCGGTGTAGTCGATCGTGACCCGATCACCCTCAGCGGCGGCGCGTTCGACCTCGCGATATTCGCCACGCTGACGACGAAAGACCTCGATGATGTTGTCGACGTCCTCGTCGGTGACTTCGGCGCTGGGACGCTCGACGGCAAATCCCTGTAGTTCGACCACCTCGACCTCGGGGAACACTTCGAAGGTCGCGACGTATTCGAGATCGTTACCCGGCGACATGCTGCGAGGCTCGATCGTCGGCTGCCCGGCGGGCTTGAGATTTTCCTGCACCACCGCTTCCTGGAAGCTGCGGCTCATCACCTCGCCCAGTACCTCCTGGCGCACGCCGGAGCCAAAGCGCTGGCGCATGACCTTCAGCGGCACCTTGCCCGGACGAAAGCCCGGAAGGCGAACGTTTTTTACCGCCTGCTTAAGGCGCGCATCGACCTCGCTGTCCACCGTCGACGCCGGCACACCGACGGTGAGGCGGCGCTCGAGCTTGGAAGTCGTCTCTATGGAAACCTGCATGGAATCGGATCCTCAACTACGATGCTGTGGGGCAAGGCTCGGGCAGGAGCCGCCTTGCACCGGCTATTCTCGGCCCGAAGCGCGGGGTTTTGAACCCGAGCCCCGAGCCGGGGCCTTCCGCCCGGCTCTCGAGCGTCGGGCTCGAACCGGGGTCTCCAGCCTGGGTTTGGTGCGGAAGGAGAGACTCGAACTCTCACGCCCAAAGGCACTGGAACCTAAATCCAGCGCGTCTACCAGTTCCGCCACTTCCGCTGATTCGATGTGTTTGCCGCGCCATAACAAGGCAGGCAACCCCCGGCGAAATGGGGCCAAACCGACTGCATCTTGTTGATATGCAAGGGCTTTTCGAGCCTTGCGGGGCTGCGACGGACGCGCCGAAGGGGCGCGATTCTGCCACAGGCCCCGGGCCGCAGCAATAAGGTTTTCGCGGCGTTGACTGCGATCGCGACGGCGGCTGCATCTTAACCGCGAAGTCTTCAGTCGGTCAGACAGGCCGGATCGAAGCGATACACCCCGTCGAGCCAATGCCCGAGCTCGATCGCGGCCTGCCCCGGCGCCGCCGCCAGACACCGCAGTTCGGCGATCTTCGGCGGGGTGAGTTCATCGAGGTGGGCAGCGGCCAGCGGCAGGCAGGCATCGATGAGCGCGGGGCTCACCCCCGCCTCGTCCAGCACCTGCTCGATGGCACCGCTCCTGCCAAAAAGCGCGGGCAGCGAGGCCAGAGCCGGCAGCGACAGCGCAGCCTGATTCATTGCATTGCACCAGTGGCTCTCGAGATGGTCGGCCAGCCCCGGGTCGCGGCTGTCAAGAGCAGCCAGATAAAGATGACCGGAGCGCAGCCGACTGTCGTTCACGGGATAGTTGTCCCACAGGGCAACCGGACGCTGCAGGCGCTCGGCAACGCCAGCCACGTGTCGCACACTGACGCGCTCGGAGCACACGCGCGGCCCCGTCCAGAATATCGATACGGCGCGGGGAAGCTTCGCGCCGAGATCCTCGAGGTAAGCCTCGGGCCGCTCGCCGAAAACGCGATCAAGTACCTCGTCGTCGCTGTAATAGGTCGGGCATACGCGCAGTGCCTTCCAGGGCGCCCAGCCTGCTGCGTCGTTGACAATGTCGGCCTGCCGCGCCGCGAGGGCGTCGATGCTGCCCGGCATGTCATCGAAAAGAAGCGCGAGGGAGCGCACGCCGGCATCGCTGATTCGCGCCAGGCAGTCCCTGAGCAGGCGCTGCGCACGCGTGTCGTAGCTGCGGTAAAGCTCAAACGGTGACAGGCCCACGACGACCTCGAGGCCGCTGCGATCACCCGCGTGGACAAGGGCGCGCAGGCGGTCGATCTCTTCATCGGGCCACGGCTCGCTCCAGCGCCTGCGCAGGCAGGCATCTGCCTTGGGTGCGTACAAATAGGCGTCGAAGCCAAGACGGGCGCACCAATCGATCATACGCAAGCGCACAGCGTCGTCCCAGGCACGGCCATAGAAGCCTTCGATCACACCCAGACGCATCACGCTGCCGACTCCGCCGTCACGAGCGCGTTAACGCCCAAGAGCACTAAAAAACTCTGCGCCATATTCTGAAACATGCTAAGTAGCGTTGGTAATTTGACTGAATACGACGATACTATGTCCGTGACCCCATATCCTCGCAGGAATGGCCGTCGCTGGAGCAAACCCAATGCTCCGTTAAAGGGCAGTGTTTAGGGCCTGTTTCAGGACTGACCCAGTACATTGCTTCTTTATGTTTCACTCCTAATGGTCTTGTTGGGCTCCTTTTGGAGCCCTTTTTTTGCGCCAAACGCTTCAATTTCAAGTGCTTAGCGAAATCTTCTTCCAGAGTTTCTAATTCATTCGAGGACCTGGTACCGGGTACCCTGAGACCCGCCACCGTTCGGCCGGAATCCCGCCCGGTGCTTTCGCTTCAATCCTGGGGCTTTTCTGGGGCTCTACTGAGCCGATTCCGGAGGCTTTCCCCGGGGCTTTTACAGAGGCAAGGTCGCCTACATCGTGTGCGTTGGGCGGTCCGAGTTCAGCATGCCAACGAGGTATTCCTCGATCTTGGCATTGGCGGCCGCGTCCTGCTCCGAGAACTGCACGCCGATGCCCGACGTCCGGTTCCCCTGCGCGCCCCGAGGGGTGACCCAGACCACTCGACCGGCGATCGGAATTTTCTCGGGCTCCTCCATAAGCGTAAGGAGCATGAAAACTTCGTCGCCGATCTCGTAGCTCTTGTTGGTCGGAACAAACAGTCCGCCATTTCGAATGAAAGGCATGTAAGCCGAGTACAGCACGGCCTTGTCGCGAATCGTCAGCGAGAGGATGCCCTGATGGCTGGCGCCTTGCGTATTCATGGACCTTTGTGCGCGTGCTCGTGAATGCTGGCAAATAGTCGCCGAAGACGGAGTGTAGCACTGCCCTGCTAGGGCCGCGCACCCGGCCTCGAGCCACTGTCACCATCGCTGAAGGGGGCCAGCAGCGCTGCGACGACAGAGCCCCGCAGCAATTCCGCATTGGGGTTCTGCCCGGCGCGGCGCGCCCGGCGCAGCGCTGCGATTCTGTCCACGCCCGCAAAGGCACGCCGGGCCGGCGGCGCGCGCAGGTCACCGGCACGCTGGCCGCGAAGCCAGTGCGCGAGAAGCTGTCCTGCCATATCGATGAGCGCATCAGGCGCGAGGCTGGCGGCGATCTGCTCGCCACGCAAGCGCTCAAGGCTTCCCGCCTGGCCGCTACCGGCGCAGCGCAGGAAAAACTCCCGCAGTGCTGCCAGCGCCGGGCGTTCATCACCTTCGCTGTGCCGCAACGCCAGGAGAGGGCGCCCGGGAAACAGGGCGAGCAACTGCTCGGCCGTCGCAGAGTCTGCGGCGCTCTTATCGTGTCCAAGGCGCTGCTGCAGCCAGGCAGCGGCGACGGCAGGCTCGGGCTCGGGCAGGCGTACGCGCTGGCAGCGCGATCGAATCGTCGCCGGGAGCGGGTGGCCCCGCGCCGCCACCAGCAGGATCAGCGTTCCCACTGCCGGCTCTTCGAGAGACTTCAGGAATGCGTTGGCAGCCGCCGTGGTCAGCCGTTCCGCGGGCTGAATCAGCAGGACCTTGCGCGCACCGAAACTCGCCGTGACGTTGATGAAACCCATGGCCGAGCGCACGGCATTGATGCCGATGGCCTTGCCCTCCTCCTCGGGCCCCACAAGCAGATAGTCCGGGTGCGAACCCGCCCGCATGAGTTCACAGCTCTTGCAGTCGCCGCAGGCGCCGACTGCCTGCCCTGCATCGCAGAGAACGCGACGCGCAAGGGCCTCGGCAAAGGCACCGCGCCCGGAGCCCGGAAGCCCTTCGATCAGGAGTGCGTGGTGCTGGCGGCCCGCCTCGAGCGCGCGCAGCGCCGAGTTCCAGGCCGATTCGTGCCAGGGCATGGGACCTTCGAGCGAATCAGCCGCCACGGGTCGACTCACGGGACCGGCGGCGATGCATGCCGATCGACGCGCAGCAGCTGCGCAATCACATCGGCGAGACTGCGCTGCACCTCCGCGATGGATCGGCATCCGTCGATGACACGGAAGCGCCCGGAACTCTTTGCCGCCCGATCGAGATAGCAGCTCCGCACGCGCTGGAAAAACGCGAGGTCCTCGCTTTCGAAGCGGTCGAGCGATCCCCGTCCCCGGGCCCTCTCCATTCCCACCTCTACGGGCACATCGATGAGCAGCGTCAGGTCCGGCTGTTGATCTCCCTGTACAAAGCGCTCGAGCGTGGCCACGGTTTCCGCGCCCAGACCTCGTCCGGCGCCCTGGTAGGCGTAGCTGGCATCGGTGAAGCGATCGCAGAGCACCCAGTGTCCCGCCGCAAGAGCGGGCCGGATGCGCTCGCGAAGATGCTGCGCCCGCGAGGCAAAGATCAGCAGCAGTTCGGCGAGCGGATCGATCGAGACGTCCTCCGCGTGCAGCAACAGGTCGCGCAGCTTTTCGGCCATCGCTGTGCCGCCGGGCTCGCGGGTACGCACAACCGCAACGCCCGCATCGGTGAGCGCTCTCTCGAGATAATCGAGGGCTGTGGTCTTGCCCGCGCCCTCGCCGCCTTCGACGGTGATGAACAGTCCACGCTCGGTCATCGTGGCGGGCTCGAGCGGTAGTCATCCCGGCGTCGAAGCTGGAATTCGCGCACGGCGCGCTCATGCTCCTCAAGCGTGGCACTGAAAACGTGGCTGCCGTCGCCGCGTGCCACGAAGTACAGGCTGTCGCCGAGCTCCGGATTCAGCGCTGCGCCCAGAGCGGCGCGCCCCGGCAGCGCGATGGGCGTCGGCGGCAGGCCATGGTGTCGATAGGTGTTGTAGGGATTCATCGAATCGCGAAGATGAGCGCGCGTAAGATTGCCATCGAAGTCCTCGCCGAGGCCGTAAATCACCGTCGGATCTGTCTGCAGGCGGATGCCGCGCCGCAGGCGGCGGACGAATACGCCGGCGATCTGTCCGCGCTCCTCGCTCAGTCCGGTTTCTTTCTCAATGATCGATGCCATGATAAGCGCTTCATAGGGCGATCGATAGGGAAGCTCATCGGCGCGCGTCGCCCAGGCCGCCGCCAGCTCTTCGCGCGCGAGGCGGTGAGCCTGCTCAAGAATCTGCAGATCCGTGGCCCCGCGCTCGTACTGATAGGTCTCGGGCAAAAAAAAGCCCTCGGCGCTGACGGCGCCTTCCGCACCCTCTACGAGGCGCAGCAAGCGAGGATCCGATGCACCTTGCAGCAGGGCATCGATGCCATCGGATTCCTGAAGCAGGTCGATGGCATCGCGCAGCCGAATCCCCTCGGGCAGCGTGACCAAATAGCGGACGGTGTCGCCACTTTGCAGCTGCTCCAGCAGCTGCAGCAGGTTCAGCTGCGGCAGAAGACGATACTCGCCGGCACGAATTCGTTGATCGGCACCCAACACCCTTGCAACAGCGCGAAAGACCAGCGGCTGAGAAACCACCCCCTCTGCCTCAAGCTTTGCGGCCACCGCGGCAAGACTGCTTCCGGGCTTCACCTCGACGATCAATCCGCCCGCAGGCAGCGAAAGCGGACCGAGCAGCGCGCTTCGAAGGAGCACGCCCGTCACGCCCGCAAGAACAAGGAGCGCGAGAGCGAGGGCAGTCAGACGTCCTGGCACGCGCCGAGATCCCGCGGCCACGAGCCGCTCACGAGCCGAAGGTTGCTATTACGCCGGAACGGGCGCATCTCCAGCACACGCCTGGCACCGGTGAACCGGCGCCGGGACCTAGCACCGGGAAAAGAGCAGCGAGCCGTTGGTGCCGCCAAAGCCGAAGGAGTTCGACAGAGCGTGCTGGATCGGCATCTCGCGCGCCGTATTGGGCACATAGTCGAGTACACAGCCCTCGCCCGGCTTGTCGAGGTTGATCGTGGGCGGCGCGACCTGGTCGCGAATGGCGAGGATTGAAAACACCGCCTCCACGGCTCCGGCCGCGCCGAGCAGGTGTCCGATCATCGACTTCGTCGAACTTACCGCGACGCCCCGCGCGGCGCTGCCGAACACCGATTCGATAGCGCGACTTTCGGCGAGATCACCCGCGAGCGTAGAGGTACCGTGTGCGTTGACGTAGTCGACGGCCGCCGCATCGAGCCCCGCGTCGCGCAGCGCTGCTCGCATGGCGTCGGCGGCGCCGCGGCCGTCTTCCGGCGGCAGGGTCATGTGATAGGCATCGCCGCTCATGCCGAAGCCGGTGAGTTCGGCGTAGATGTTCGCGCCGCGCGCCTTCGCCTGCTCGTATTCCTCGAGCATGATGACACCGGCGCCATCGCCAAGCACGAAGCCATCGCGATCGGCATCCCAGGGGCGCGAAGCAGCCTCAGGGTCGTCGTTACGCGTCGACAGCGCCCGGGCGGCAGCGAAACCGCCCAGGCCTACCTTGGTGGTAGCCATCTCGGCGCCGCCGGCAAGCATGGCATCCGCATCGCCCTGCGCAATAAGCCGCGCGGCGAGGCCGATCGCGTGTGTGCCCGTGGTACAGGCAGTGACCACGGCCAGGTTCGGGCCGCGAAAACCATAGCGGACGGAGAGATTGCCGCTGATCATGTTGATGATCGATCCGGGTACAAAGAAGGGCGAAATTCGCCGCGGGCCCACGCTGTTGACGATCTCGGAATTCTTCTCGATCTGCCCGATCCCGCCGATTCCCGAGCCGATCATGGCACCGACGCGGCCGGCGTTTTCATCGCCGATCACGAGACCTGAATCGTCCATCGCCTGGATGCCGGCCGCCATGCCGTACTGGACGAACGTGTCCATCTTGCGCGCATCTTTCGCCGGAAAGTACGGTTCCGTGTCGAAGCCGCGAACGCTCGCGCTGAAACGGGTGCTGTAGGCCTCGACATCGAAGGTGTCGATCACCGCGGCGCCGCTGCGCCCGGCAATAATCGAGGCCCAGGTGGAGGGAACATCGTGGCCAACGGACGTGACAAGGCCCAGACCGGTCACGACGACGCGTCTACCGTTCACAGACAACTCCTGCAGAATTTGTAGCCACCCGTGCCCCGCCGACTTCCCGGAGCGAACGCGTTGACGCCGCGACCGCTGTCCATTGCTGGCTCTCCTCGCGCTC
>JAZBOX010000117.1:0-18312 GCA_036351355.1 Halieaceae bacterium | reverse complement strand
GGCCAGCGGTGAAGCCAAAGTCTGGCTGCCAGCAGCGTCGTCGTCGCGGTGCCAGCCAGGGCAATCAGCACCGGCATAGTCGCCGATGGTCCCGAGCCGGCCAGCGCGGCACCGATTGCAATGCTCGCCCACTGAGCCGGCAGAAGTGCCAGGAACCAATCCGGTAGCGCGCCAGGCCACACAGAAACAATGAGCAAAACCGATGCCTCGCCGACGACGACAAACAAGGCCATCAACCATCCTTTATCAGACAGGGTTTTCGCGAAGAGAGCGCCGCGCGCGGCAAAGCTGCAGCTGGCGATCGCCGTAACCGACGCGATTGATACGGGATACGGCAGCGCCAGCATTTCGAGACTGGACGCCAGGGCCATCAGACACGCTGCATTCAGCAGCGCCAGAAGGACGCCGAGCCAGAAGTGCCCAACGGTCGCTGCTGCAATTATACCGACACCCATCAGACCCAGGGTGAGAACTGGAGCGCTCGCCGAAGACGCAGGTGAGGACGCCTGGGAAAGCACCAGCAGAAGCAGAGCCGGAACTGCGACGCCGATGAAAACTGTAGTACCCCAGGCCAGGGCTCGCCAAGGGGGAGGTCCAATAGACGTCAAAAGCCTCATGGCAGCGATACTGACGGAGACGCATGATGTTGTCGATCATATTCCCGAGCCACGCATCGGACTTCCGTCCAAAAGGAAAGGCCGGGAAAGGAAAGATCAATAGCGCAGAATTAAAGTACTACACGGTATGCGCTCCACCCTGAATGGGTTCAAAGACCACATAAATCTGGTGGTTCAGTCGAAAGAAACGACGAGCCCGCTGAGGCGTGGTCGCGAAGCTATGAATGCTCTGGAAGTATCGGAACGCATTTCCGCTACCCATGACAAAGCTTGAAGCGGCGCCGGCATAACGTGGGGCGGCACCCGCGGCGGACTGGCGATTACCGCCAGCCGCGGCTGTGTCTTCTCTTGGGCGCCTGCTTGTCTTCCCCTGCTACTATCAGGCGCAAATTGACATACTGCGTTGCGAAGTATGGATAGCACCGAAGCCGAAGCGCTGCTCGCCACCGGGCGCGATGGCGTCAACCAGTGGAACCGCCACCGGGAACGAGGCGATCAGCAGCCACTCCGCCTGCAGCTCGACAACCTGAGCCTGGACGCTGATTGGTTCACGATGCCGAGCCTGCGCGGTGTCGACTTCGGCGGCTGCGAGCTGGCGGCATGCAGCGTCTACAGCGCCGACCTGTCAAATGCAAACCTGTACGCAGCGGATCTCAGCGAAGCGAGAATTTTTGGCAGCTCGTTTTCTGATGCGGATCTCTCCGAAGCGAACCTTTCCGGCGCGATGCTCGATCGCTCCGTTTTCGACCGGGCCAACCTGACCGAGGCCCTGCTCGCGAATGCCGCAGGTCCGGCGAGTTTCCTGCGGGCTCATATGGAGCGGGCGGTTCTTGCCGGCGCCAACTTCGATCGCTCGGAGTTTGCTGCGGCGGACCTGCGCGGGGCCGACCTGGAGCGTGGGTCCTTTGAAGGTGCCTGCCTCGATGGCGCGAACCTCGCTGGAGCGCGTTTGAGCAACGCGAAGCTGAAGAAAGCGAGTTTCGTCGGCGCGAACCTGGACGGCGCCGATCTTTCCAACGCTGATCTCTCTGGCGCCGTGCTCGACGAAGCGCGGATGATCGGCACGAACCTCTCTGGCACCGTGCTGGACGGCTGCTCGGTCTATGGCATCTCGGCCTGGGACGTTGTCGTCGACGAGGCGACGAGGCAGCGTGACCTCAATATTGGCCGCGAGGGCCAGGCCGCAATTACCGTGGATGACCTCGAGATGGCGCAGTTCATGTACATGCTCATGAACAACTCGAAGCTAAGGAATGTGATCGACACGATCACCTCGAAAGTGGTGCTGATCCTCGGTCGCTTCACCGAGAATCGCCTGCCCGTGCTCCAGGCGATGCGTGAGGCGCTGCGGCAGGGCGAATTTGACTACGTGCCGGTCGTCTTCGACTTCGACAAGCCGGCGAGCCGCAGCACCGCCGAGACAGTCGCCACGGTCGCCAGCATGGCGCGCTTCGTCATAGCCGATTTGAGCGACGCCAAAAGCGTGCTGCAGGAGCTGCGCGAGATCGTGCCGAGCCGTCCGTCGCTGCCGGTGCAGCCGCTGCTCGTCGAAGGCGACACACTGCCCGGGATGCTCGACTTCTTCAAATACTACCCCTGGTTCCTGAAACCGTATATCTACACCGACGCCGAAGCGCTCCTCGCGGAACTCGCCGAGTTGATCCGTCCAGCCATCGAGATGTCGAACGAGCGCCGCGGCGAAAGCGGGCCATGACCGCGGACAGCGACACCGCCGACGGCATTGCCTACGAGCTCGAGGTCGGCGGTGCCGTCATGCAGGCCGAGCCACCGTTGGTCATCGATGTCATTGCCGACCTCTCGCCGGGCGGCAAAGAAGCTCGGACGCCGATCGACGAGCGGCGCTTCCGCGAGTTGCACCCAGAGAACTTTGACGACCTGCTTGCGAACTGGACGCCCACGCTCGACATAGCGCTCGGCGAAACGGACGCGCCGGCCAGCGTCCGGCTCGAGTTCCGATCGCTGGCCGATTTCGAGCCCGACGCGATTCGTCAGCAGGTGGATACAGCGCCTGCCGTAGGCAGGTACATCGACGAGGTGATCAACAACGAACGGCTGCGCAATCTTGAGGGTACGCTGCGTGGATTGAAGGCCCTTGCCAGCCGCATGACCGACTACGGGCGGGTGCGGTTGCGAGTCCTGTCGATGACCAAAGACGAACTCGCCGCCAGCCTGCAGGCGGCCGGCGGGCTCGAGGAGAGTCCGCTCTATCGTGAGGTCTACGAGAGCAACTACGGCACGTTTGGCGGGCTGCCGAGCGGCCTGATCATCGCCGACTACACGTTCTCTCACGCCCCGGGCGACGTACGCGTGTTGCAGGACCTGGCCCGCCTCGCGGCGGCATCGATGTGTGTCGTCAGCGCCGGCACATCACCGCGCCTGTTCGGCGCCGGTGACTGGCAATCTCTCAAAGGCCGGCCGCGGCTCGCGTTCGCCCTGACATCGAAGGCGCACCAATCGTGGCGGTCCCTGCGACGCTCCGCCGAGGCCCGCCACCTCATGATGACCGCGCCGCGTCTGCGGACAGCGGGCAACGGCCTCGCCACCGGTGGCTATGCGATCGCGGCGGATCTCGTCGACTCAATGCTCGCAGGCGCAGGCATGAATATGAGTGGTACCTCCTGCCAGTTGGGCAAGGCGGAGGTCGAGTTCGATGAGGCCGAGCGGGATGCATTCGAGGACAGTGGACTGCTGCTCGTCGGACAGGCGAGCGCACGACCTCCCGAGCATCTTCGCACGGTGCGAAAACCAGAGCGTCACTTCGACGACGGCAGGACGCTCGACAGTCTGAACGCGGGCGGCCTCATCAACCTTCTCTGGAACCTGCAGTTCGCGCGGGCAATCAAGTGCATGAGCCGCGACGCGATCGGTGCCTTCGGCGATGCCGCCGCCATGGAGGCCCATCTCAATCAGTGGCTCGCGCGCTATGTCTCCGGTGAGGGCCGCTTGTTATCGGAGGCGCGTATCCGCGTAAATAGCCTCACCGGCCTTCTCTACAACTCGGGTGTCCACGTCGTCACCCTGCGTATTCGGCCAGACCTGCCTGGGGCAATGTTCGCCCGCGATGCCACTTACCAGTTTCAGGTGCTAACGTCGCAGTACGACTAGACGCCGCCCAAGGTGCCAGATATCGCGGAAACGCTGACTCACCTGCAGCCACGAATGAGCGCGCGCCGCGGCTCCGGCTCACGATCGGCGTGATCACAACATGCCGCCCAGCGTAGAACGCAATTCAGACGCCGCCTGCGAAGATAGCAGCCACAGCAGCCCGACAACGTTACCGACCACGGTTAACCAGAACATAGTGCGAAACGGTTGCTTACGAGTCTTGTGGCGGAACCGGTGGCGGGCAATCAACGCACCCGGCCAACCGCCAATCAGTGAAAACACGTGCAGGGTCTGCTCGGCGGTACGCCTACCACCGCGCTTTGCAGCCGATTTGTCGATGTAGTAGGCGAGAAACGTCACGATACTCGCCACGACATAATATGGCAGCAACACCAATGGGCCCTCGGTCGAGAAGGTACCGACGGCAACGGCCATCATAAACAGCGCTGCGACAGTGTTTGCGAGCACCACACCATCACGCTTGCCGCGCTGCTTCGGTACAGACACCCCAGCGAGCATCGCCTCTATGGCGCGCGGCCGACCCTTTTCATCAGCGGAAATAGTGTAGGTCACCACTTTCCCTTTTTCCGGACGAAGTCCGCGATGAGAAAAAGCGCTGATGTGAATAAAGAGCCGCGTACCCCCATCAAAGGGTTCAATAAATCCGAAGCCCTTCTCGTCATTCCAGGTCGTCAGGGTACCTTTCCCACGCATTGTAGAGCCCCCGAATGCGGCGAATCGCAGTTTGCTGTTCGGTGAAGGTAGACCGTATGCCAAGGCCGGCAGGTCTTCCTCTTTCCAAGGCATCTGACCCTGCAAATGCCGATAAATGTAACCATAGCGTATGGCAGAAAGTGTCCACAGAACCCGGGTCATTCCATGACTGCTTTCTTGCGCAGCCTCATAGTCCTCAGCAAGCACATCACTCTGGCAACCGCCCACAGCAAGGGACGAAACCCGGAGAAGGCACGCGATCGCTGCTATCTGCGGATGCGCTGGATGAGTTCGATAGAATAGTGCTTCGTTTGCCAGGCACTACGACCACATTGCGATTCGTCCTACAAACAACTGCGATCTTGCCATTGCTAACGCTGGCGCTCGGCGCGCTGGCGCAGCCTGCCGCCTTCGACAGCGACGCCTTCGACGAATGCGTGGCGGACCTCGAGGACCGGGCGCGGCAGCGGGGTGTCAATGAGCGGTGGATTGCCCGCGCAACAAGCTCGCTCGCGCCGTTGAACCGCGTGATCGAGCTGGACCGCAGTCAGCCGGAGTTTGTGCAGACCTTTGCCACCTATCTCAGCGCACGGATAACCGAGGGGCGGGTCGCCAAGGGCAGAGAGCTTCTGGCTCGCCACGCAGAGTTTCTAGACGGACTTGTCGCGCAGTACGGAGTCCCGCCACGCTATCTCATTGCCTTCTGGGGATTGGAGACCAACTACGGCAGCTATCTCGGCAAGGTGTCAACGCTCGATGCGCTCGCGACGCTGGCCTGCGATAAGCGCCGCAGTGAGTTTTTCGCCGAGGAGTTCGTCAGCGCCGTCAGGCTGATGGAGCGTGACAAACTGCCTCCGGAGCAACTTCAGGGATCATGGGCCGGCGCCGTCGGTCACACGCAGTTCATGCCCTCGTCATATTTGCGCTACGCCGTCGACGGCGATGGTGACGGGCAGATCAATCTCTGGGACAGCGAGCGGGACGCCCTTGTTTCCGGCGCCAACCTGTTGCGAGGCGCCGGCTGGAAGCCCGGTCTTAAATGGGGCCGCCGCGTCCAGCTGAAGCCCGATTTTCCTTTTGAGATGTCCGGTCTGAGCGTGGTCCGCGATCTGAGCGAGTGGTCCGACCTGGGCGTCACGCGCGTTGACGGCGGGCCGCTGCCGGCCCTCGATCTTCCCGCCTCTCTGCTGCTGCCCGCAGGGCACCTGGGGCCTGCCTTTCTTGTATATGACAACTTTCGCGTCATCATGCGCTGGAACCAGTCCCAGTCGTACGCACTCTCCGTGGGCCTGCTTGCAGATCGCCTGGCCGGAGCGCCGGCTTTGAGACTACCGGACGCGATCAGCCAGCCTTTACGGCGACAGGATGTCGAAAGCGCTCAGCGTACGCTCGACGGACTCGGCTACGATGTCGGAGAAGCGGACGGAGTCATCGGCCGTCGTACGCGGACGGCGTTGCGGGCTTTTCAGCAGCGCACGGGCCTTCCGGCAGACGGCTATCTGGACCAGGCCACTCTGAAGGCTTTGGATTCGACCGGGACACCCTGAGGAGCCAGCGGACCCAAACGGCCGCGACAGACGCCGCCCCTACGACCCTCCCCCACGCAAGGCCCTGGCCATACGACGATACGTCGCATTGTCAGGCGCCAGCGCCGACAAGCGTTGCAGGTAGCGTACGGCGGCGTCGCGATCGCCCTCCTCAGCGCTGTAGTTCACCAGTGCCAGCAGCGTCTGCTCGTCCGCGGGCAACGCCTGATGCAAAGCCGTGAGCACCCGGATCGCACCGGGCGTATCTCCGAAGTCATGCAGCGCCACGGCGTATACGAAGCGGTGCCGACCACCGCTGCGCTCCAGCGCCGCCGCGCGTGCCAGATGCACCATTGCCGCCTCGCGCTGACCTGCACGCACCTCAAGCAGGCCGAGAGCGTGGTAGGCGTCGCCGCTGTCCGGTGCCGTGGCGACGGCGCGTTGCAGCACTGCGCGCGCCTCGTCGTCACGGGCCTGCCCCCGGAGCAAGTCGGCAAGGTTCAGCGCCGCCGCGGTCAATTGCGGATTGATTCGCAGCGCCTCTCGATAGGCGGATTCGGCTTCGTCAAATGCGCCGCGTTCCAGCTGGAACAGTCCGATCTGCATCTGCACCGACGGCATGTCGGCGTGCTCCTGCTGCACCGCAAGATACTCGTCGAACAGCGCATCAAGTGCGGACTGGGCATTCGCATCGAGTACACCGTCGGGTACGCCGGCCAGGGAATCCGCCACCGCCATGCGCACGCCGAGCACCGGATCGCGGTGAAGATGAGAAATCAACTGGTAGCGTTCTGCGAGCGGTAGTTGATCCAGCGCCTGCACGGCGCTGATGCGCAGCAGTGGCTCCGGCGACGCAAGCAGTGACACGGCCAGGCGCGGCCCTTTATCGCTCAATGCTGCGCTGCGCTCGAGCGCCGTCGCCCGCCAGATCACCGCCTCTTTCGGGTCGCTCGCGAGACTCAGCAGCCTCGGCACGCCGCTTACATCACCGCGCGCCACGGCCTCCATGGCCAGGGCCGGATGATCGGCGGTGTCCGCAGGTGTCATGTCCCAGGCGCGCAGCGCTTCGAGCGCCCACCGCGGGTCGCGATCGGTGTGGCAGTCGTTGCAGGCGTTCGGCGTGCCGATTTTCAGGCTCAGATCGGGGCGCGGAGTGCGCAAGCTATGGTCTCGCCGCGCATCGACGCCCATATACACCCGCGACGGCATATGACAGTCCACGCACTGGTTGCCCGTCGCAGCCTGCGCGTGGTGATGGTGTTCGTCGGAGGCGTAGGCTTCGCTCTTGTGGCACTGCGTGCAGACGCCGTTACCTTGCGCGCGCAGCGCTGAGCTATGCGGTTCGTGGCAGTTACTGCACACCACCCCCGCGCGATGCATGCGACTCTGCAGAAACGAGCCATACACATACACCTCATCGAGGATCTGGCCGTCGTGGTGGTACAGCGGTTCGCCGAGCAGCGCCAGGCGGTGCATATCCGAAAGAGGCTGGCCGTGTCGATAGCTGCCCAGGGTGCCGCGGCGGGCATGGCAGCGTCCACAGGTGGCGAGCTGCACGCCCTCGGGCTCATCGTCGCGTCGTGCAATTGCGCCCTTCTCGGGAAAGGACCAGCGACCACGCTCCACCAGGCTGTACAGCGCGCTGTCCGATGCGCTCGCCGGGAGTCCCGCGCGGGCTCGCTCGACGTGCAGACGACCAGGGCCGTGGCAGGCCTCGCAGCCCACGTCTTCGGCGTCGAAGCGCGTCGCGAAGCTGCGACTGGCGGCGTCGTAGCCTTTTTCCACGTTGGTGCTGTGGCACTCGGCGCAACGGCTGTTCCAGTTCTGGTAAGGGCCGGTCCAGTGCAGCGGATCGTCGTGGTCGATCACCTCATCGGGGTACAGGTGATACCAGCGCTGGCCGCCCTCGCTGGCCGGGCGCGCGTCCCAGGTGATGGACAGCGCCTGCAGACGACCATCGTCCAGCGGCAGCAGATACTGTTGGAGCGGATAGACACCAAAGACCCAGGCGACTCGAAAGTCCTGAATTTTCCCATCAGGCCCATCGGTGCTGACCCGGAATTCATCACCCTGTTTATAGAAGCGTGTCTCGATGTCGCCGTAGCGAAAGCGCGCATCATCGAAGTCACCGAGCACCGTGTCGGGAGTGGGCGCCTGCATCGCCAGATCGTGGTGCGAGCCGCGCCAGGCCTCGGCCTCCGCAGCGTGGCAGCTGGCACAGACTTCGCTGCCGAGGTAGTCATGCGGGTTGTTACCCGCCCTAGACGCGGTGGCCAGAAGCAATAAGGCGAGGACGATCAACCACGGCCTCGTCAGCCAGGCTCGACGTAGTCCCGGGTAGCGGCCATCGCGCATCATGGTGGTCTCAGGCGTATCGATGAACCTGCCCAAGCTCAGAAACTCCAGCCAAGACCAGTAGTAACCCCCCAGTCGAACTCGCCACCGGCCTCGTCGACGGAAGCGTTGTCAAAGCTGCCCCAGGCATTGAGATTCCAGAACAGGTCACTGACCAGTTCCCAGCGAATGCGCGCAGTGGTGTCCGCACGCAGGCGCCGTCGCTCCGTGAGGGAAGGGTACAGGGAGGCGCCGACACTCAGGTCGAGCTCCGGAGTGTCAAAGCGCCAGCTCGCCAGCGTCGCACTCACCACCGCCTCGAGGCTTGAACGGGTCCGGCCATCAGCGCCGAACTCCTGCAGCGCCTGAGCGCCGAGGCCAGCGGCGAGGCGGCGACGATTCGTCTCCGCAAAAAACCGGCCCATGCCGCCGCCAATCGTGTAGCGCGATTGCAGGCCCAACTCGTCATTGCTCTCGTGGCCGAGACTGAACTGACGGAAGAACTGGCTGCTCTCGGTCCAGGACTTGCGTGAAAAGCTGATGCGACTACTCGCGGTACTGTCTTCGTCCGTAGACGACAGCGTCAGGCGCCCATCCACCGAAGTGGAGGTGTTCTCATCGTCGTAGTCGACATCGCCGTGTAGTTCCGACTGCTGCACACCGCTGGCCTTGGTAAAGCTGTAGTTGGCGCTGAGGTAAATATCGAGACGCTCTCGGGCCCGCTCCTCGATCGGTCGCAATTCCACGATGTCGAGCGCATCGAGCGAGCGGTCGCCGGACAGGTCCGCGAACGTGACCGCACCTGGCGCATCGGACCCGGCCAGGCGACCGAACAGGCGGCGGCCGTCATCGAGTCGCACCTCGTAATAATAAGCGGATTGGATTTCGGCGATGTCTTTCCACTGGACCTTCACCGTACCCATGGCATCGGTACCCAGGGACAGGAGGCCGCCACGCAGAGACTGGATTTCCCCGGTGAGCCGATCGCCATTATAAAGAATGACTACATCGGTCTTAGGATGGGCAAGACAAGTGCCCGTCCACAGTATGAAGCCCAGCATCGCCAGGCATCGCAGCAGGTCAACCCCGGGGGCACTCTGCATCGCAGCCTCCTTACGCTTCCCAATTATGGTACTCGGTGAAGCCAGGCCGGGCGCCCGTGCTGAACGAGAGCGCGAAGCTCAGTGCTCCGCCGGTATTGCGGGATAGACGCGCCTCCAGTCCCGGGCCATGTCGACCACCGTCCAGCCTCGCGGTCCCGCCTCGTCGAGAGCTCGATCGAGACGACCGATGGCTGAAGCGCGATCGTAGGCCCATTCCCGTTCGCCGTCAGTATGATGGACCAGCAGGCCGAAGGCGCGTCCCTCGCCGGCGGTGGTCCACTGCAGCATTTCCAGGTCACCGTCGGAATTGCCTGCGGCGAAAACCGGCCTGCGGCCGATGAAGCGCTGGATACCCACGGGCTTGCCAGCCTTATCGTTGACATGGTGCAGCGCCGGCTCACGCAGCAGTCGGGGCCCGTCTTCGGTTATTTCGAAACGCAGTTCACTGCTGCTGCCCACGACCTGCTCCGGCGGGATGCCGTAGACCGACTCGGTCCAGGGGCGCATGAAGTCGACGCCGCCGCCCGAAACAATGTACGTCCGAAAACCATGGGCCCGCAGATAAGTCAGAAGCTCCTGCATGGGCTGGTAGACCATTTCCGTGTAGCGTCGCCCGGTGGTCGGGTGCCGCGCGCTATCGATCCAGGCCTGCACGATACCCGCGAACTGCGTACTCGACATACCGCTCTGCGCGGCCATAACGACCTCGAGAAGCTCATGTTCCCCCGTTGCGGCCAGGGCCTTCATGTCGTTTTCAATCACCGCCCTGAACGGGGCGTTTTCCCGCCACTCGGGGTGCTCGGGCGCGAGGGCGCGAATGCGGTCCATGGCGAACAGGAGCTGAAAGTAAGCGGGTTGCTCGGCCCAGAGCGTGCCATCGTTATCGAATACCGCGATGCGTTCGGCTTCAGGTATGAAGTCATCGCTACCCGGCGCGCTGGCCCCCTCGACGAAGGCAATCAGCGCGTCGCGGACCGCTCCGGGGTTCCAGGAAGGCAGCGCCTCGTCGGCCCGAGCGAAGCCAGGCAGCTGCAGCAAACAGCCAGTGAGTAGCAGCAGTAGCAGTCGCATGAAGATCCTCGCGATGGCGCCGGCAATGACGAGCGCCTGAGTCTGGGGTTTGCCGGAAATCAGTATCGCGGATCAGCGCCCCACGCCCATGTCCTTGAGTTTCTGCTCGATCTTGCTCAGGTTGAAGGAACCCGGCGACTGGCTAGGCGGATACTCCTTCATGGTCATCAGGAATTTCGCTGCGAGGCCCTGGATCGGGACGATCACGAAGGGACGGTCGAGAAACCAGTCATTGTAGCTATTGGCGTTGTGCTGCGCCTTCTCGAAGGGGTCGCGGCGCAGGTTGAAGAGCAGGGGCGCGCGCAGCTCGATGAAGGGTTCACGCCAGACGCCGAAGGCCTGACCGCGGTTCTCCAGAAAGACCACCTTCCAGTCCTCGTAGCGAGCCGCAACGATCTGGCCGTCATCGTTCACGTACCAGAACTCGTGCCGCGGTGATTCCTCCGTTGCGCCGGTCAGGTAGTCGAGCTGATTGTAGCCGTCGATGTGATTGCGGTATTCGCGCCCGTTCAGGCGCGTCCCATCGGCGAGCTGCTCCTTGATATCAGCCGCACCGGCGGCCGCAGCAAACGTGGGCAGCCAGTCCTCATGGGAGATGATGCCATTGCGGACCTCCCCGGCAGGGAACTGGCCCGGCCAGCGGACAAAGGCAGGCACCCGATAGGCGCCCTCCCAGTTCGAGTTCTTCTCGCTGCGGAAGGGCGTGGTACCGGCATCCGGCCAGGTGTTGTAGTGCGGCCCGTTATCCGTGGAATACAGGACGATGGTGTTGTCGGCGATACCCATTTCGTCGAGGAGCTCCAGGAGCTGACCGACGTGACCGTCGTGTTCCACCATACCGTCGGAATATTCATCCTGACCGGAGATACCGCGAAGCTCTTCCTTTACGTGCGTACGGAAGTGCATGCGCGTACCGTTCCACCAGACGAACCAGGGCTTGTCGGCAGCCTCCTGCTCGCGGATAAACTCCATGGCGCGTTCGGACGTCTCGTCGTCGATGGTTTCCATGCGCTTGCGCGTCAGCGGGCCGGTATCCTCGCAGCGCTGCATGCCCACTTCGCCAAAGCGGGGATCAACGGTCTTGTCGGCCTCGTCGCTGGCGAAGCAGTGCATCACGCCCCGGGGGCCGAAGGTCTCCAGAAAGGTTTTGCCGTTGGCCAGCACCCGGTCTCTGGGATAGTCGAGATTCTCCGGCTCTTCCTCGGCATTCAGGTGATAAAGGTTGCCGAGAAACTCGTCGAAACCGTGGAGCGTGGGCAGATGCTCGTTGCGGTCTCCCTGGTGGTTTTTGCCGAACTGCCCCGTGGCATAGCCCTGGCTTTTGAGCACCGTGGCCATGGTGACGTCCGTCTTTTGCCAGCCCTCTTTGGCGCCAGGCAGACCGACCTTGGTCATACCGGAACGCACCGGCACGGAGCCGCTGATGAACGCGGCGCGACCCGCGGTACAGCTCTGCTGCGCGTAATAGTCGGTGAAGGAGAGGCCCTCGCGGGCAATGCGGTCGATAGCGGGCGTCTCATAACCCATCATGCCGCGATTGTTGTGACTGATATTCCAGGTACCGATATCGTCACCCCAGATCACCAGGATATTGGGCTTGTCGGCCGCGGCGACGCCGCCGGCAAAACTCAGCAGCAGCGCCATCAGGACGCGCGTCGGGCTCATTCGCATGGTTCAGCTCCTTGCGTTGTTATTGGAACGCAACGATGAGCCAGTCACCCTCACGCACAGCCCCCAAGATAAATGGGCTGCGCACCAAGGTCCAATGCATTATTCCGGGATTTTCCTGATTACTCTTCATCACGCTGACATTGCGACAGCTGCAGCACGCCCTCGCGCTCGCGGACAACGGCAGCTTTCCGGCCGCGGCCCGAGGAGCGCCGCCTGCCGTACCGGTGTTCCGTAGCGCTGAAGCCACCGCAAGCCTCCAAAGCGGTTAAGCTGCGTACAGCCGCCCAAGCTCTGAACCCGGACAACGTGAAAGCTCCAAAACGACTGCAACCCCTCCTCGACGATGGCCTGATCGACGAGGTGATTCATCCCCTGATGAGCGGCAAGGAGGCCGACGTCTTCGTGGTGCGCTGTGGATCAGCCACACGCTGCGCCAAGATTTACAAGGATTCGGTGAAACGCAGCTTCAAGAAGGCTGCGCAGTACACCGAGGGGAGGAAAGTCCGCAACAGTCGACGGGCCCGGGCGATGGAAAAGGGCTCGCGCTTCGGCCGCCAGCAGCAGGAGGAAACCTGGCAGAACGCCGAGGTCGATGCGCTCTACAAACTGGCTCGGGCCGGCGTGCGGGTACCGCAGCCCTACGGCTGCTTCGATGGCGTACTGCTCATGGAGCTCATTACCGACGAGAGCGGCGCTATCGCCCCGCGCCTGAATGACGTCACGATGTCGGCAGAACAGGCGCGGGACGATCACGCGCTCGTCATGCAGTACGTCATGCGCATGCTCTGCGCGGGCGTCGTGCACGGCGACCTCTCGGAATTCAACGTGCTGGTCAACGAAGACGGCCCGGTCATCATCGACCTGCCCCAGGCCGTGGACGCGGCGGCGAACAACAATGCCCGGGCGATGCTCGCGCGGGACGTGAAGAACATGACCGACTATTACGGCCTCTTCGCACCGGAGATCGTCGATACGCACTACGCGGAAGAAATCTGGGCGCTGTACGAGGACGGAGACCTGCACCCGGATTATCCGCTGACCGGGCACTTTGAAGTCGATACGCACGTGCCGGACACGGATTCCGTACTGGAAGAAATCAAGGCCGTTCTTGCCGAAGAAGAAAGCCGCCAGGAGCGTTTGCGAGCGAACGAAGCCGACGACTAGCTCATCCCCGGCCGCCACGGGACGCGGTGTCGTCTATCGCAAACGGCGCGCGCGCAGGCGACGCCCCTTCACCCTGCCATCGGCCAGGAACGCCATCGCCTGACGGGCGTGCCTTCGATCGACTGCCACAAAAGTACGTTGCTCGAAGATACTGATCCTGCCGATGCTGGTCCCGGGAATCTGTCCATCTCCCGTGAGCGCCCCGAGAAGATCACCGGGGCGGAGCTTCTGCTTGCGGCCCGCATTGACCTCGATAGTGGCCATGGCGCCCCGCAGGACGAAGCTCGGATCGCTGTCGAGGGAGGCCAGCTTGAGACGCCGTACCGGTTCATCCGTTTCCGCGGCGATCGCGTCCAGACGCGACGCTTCGGCGGGCGCATACAGCGAGATCGCCATCCCGGACTCACCGGCGCGGCCGGTGCGACCGATCCGGTGCAGATACACCGCGGTGTCGCGCGGCAGTTCGTAGTTGAAAACCGCGCGCAGGCCTGGAATGTCCAGACCCCGTGCTGCCACGTCCGTTGCGACGAGCACAGGACAGCTCCCGTTTGCGAACTGCGCCAGTACCGCATCACGTTCGTTCTGCTCGAGGTCGCCGTGCAGCGCCAGGCACTCGATCGCATGGTCACGCAGAAAGCCGGCGACGACGTCACAGTCTCGGCGGGTCTTGCAGAACACCAGCGATGAGGCCGGTCGAAAATGCCGATACAGCGTCAGCAGCGCTTCCCGGCGATCTTCGGGCTTCGTTTCGCAGAAGCGCTGCTCGATCGCGGCAGCGCTGTGCGTGGTATCGACGGATACGGTCAGGGGCTCGCGCAGCACGCGACGACTCATGGCGGCCACGGTCTCGGGGTAGGTTGCCGAGAACAGCAGGGTCTGCCGCGCTGCAGGCAACTCTGCAATGATCGCATCCATGTCATCGGCGAAACCCATGTCGAGCATGCGATCGGCCTCGTCCAGAACCAGCGTCCTCGTCTCGCGCAGCACGATCGCGCCCCGGCGCAGCAGGTCGAGTACGCGCCCGGGCGTTCCGACGACAAGGTCCGCGCCGTGCAGCAGAGACTGCTTCTGGGCACCCATCGGGCGTCCACCGACCAGCGGAAGCACGCGTGTATTCGGACGCACGCGCGCCAGCAGGCGAAGCTCGCTCACCACCTGATCCACCAGTTCCCGCGTCGGGCAGAGCACCACGGCCTGGGGCACCGCCGTCGGCAGATTCCGCAGGCGGTGAACCAGGGCGATACCGAAGGCGGCGGTTTTCCCACTGCCGGTTTTTGCCCGCGCGAGCACGTCGCGCCCCGCCAGAAGATGCGGCAGGCTCGCGGCCTGGATCGGCGTCATGCTCGAATAACCCATGGCGATGAGGTTCGCCTGCTGGGCATCCCCGAGGGGAAGAGACGAAAACTCCTCAGCAGCCAAGGTGCCGTCAGAGGGGTGGGATGAAGCTGACATACAGGCTGCGCCGGGATCGAGCGGTGGGGCGCGGGCGAACCCGACGCGGGTCGCGAAGGCTACACTACTGCCGCATCAAAGATAATCCGCCATGCCAGGGCGCAGGGCTGCCTCTCCCAGCGCTTCGCAGGCAGGCACATCGGCAGGACTCGGGCTTGCCCCCTACCATCGACACGACAATCGCCCGCACACACGCCACGGAGTCGCCCCGCCCATGCCTTCAGATGCCACGCAGGCTCGTGCCTCGCCACTCTCGCATCGTTATCGCATCGTTATCGCGTCGTTGTCGCGCCGTTATCGCGCGCCGTCGTCGCGCGCTCGGCCGCTGCGCCGAGCTGTTATGCGACGCGCCCGATGACGAAGTCGAGACCCCTGCAGCCCGAGTGGCCTGATTACCTTTCCTTCCACGCGTGTGCTAGCTTGTTTTCGGACGCTCCACAATAGGCCGCAGCATGCCGTCAACGAATAGCGACGCTCGCACCGCCACCGCGCGATCCCTGATCGTCGCTTTTCTGCTTTTACCCGCGCTTTGCTCCTGCGCATTGGAGGATCCACCGCCCCTAGTCGGCGACCTCGGCGAGCTGCCCGATGACCCGGACGACACCCGCAGCCGCGCGGTGCTTGGTTCACCGAGTCAATGGGAGCCGGCCCCGGAGGACGGCGTGGAGCTCGGCTTTGGCTGGGACAGCCGCAAGGGTCGTATCGTGCCCAACCGCTGCGTCAGCATGACGCCGGTGCGCGCAACGGGACAGGTCGCGCGCGCAAGCCTGAGCGAGGTCACGGACACATCGGAGATGATGAAGTCGCTGAATGTCAGCGCCTCCGTTGCTGTGAAATCCATGTTCGCCAGTGGTAGCGCAGCGGCCTCCTTCGCGAAGTCATCGCGGATCTCCGCGCAGTCGACCACGTTCCTGCTCGATGCGACCGTGGAAAACGGCGTGCTCTTCGCGGGACCGCGGGGTCCGGCCAGCGAGGCGCGTCTAGCCTACCCGACACTCGACGCCGACCCGCAGGACAGTCGCGCGGAAGAGGCGAGTCGACTCACGCTGCAACCCTGGGCCGGCGAGCTCATGGAAAACACCGGCACTTTCCGAGCCTACTGCGGCGACGCCTATGTCTCGGCCATAACGAGTGGTGCGCGCCTCTACGCCACGATCTCCTTTCGCAGCACAAACTCCCAGGATTCGCAGAAAGTGAAGGCCGCGATCAAGGGCACCTATGGCCCGGTCAAGGCCGAAGCGTCTGCCGCAGCTGCCCACGCAAAGACGCTGGAGAACACGTCGCTCACAGTGCAGAACCTGCAGGTGGGCGGCAGCGGCGGCGAGATCGCCATGGACAAGGGTGCGCTGCTCGACAAGCTGAAATCGCTGCCGGGCGAGGCGGAGAAGGCACCGCAGTTTCAGCACATGCGACTGACACCGTACTCACAGATGCCGGAGTGGCGCGGCACGGATACCTGGATGCAGGCAGAGGACGAATTCGAAGTTATCGCCGACTACTACTGGCAGCTGACCAACCTCGATGACGAGATTGAAGCTATCCTCGAGGATTACAAGGTCTACAACCAGAGAACGGGGAAAACCGCTGATGAACTCAAGGTCTTCCAGGACGACGTTCTGCGTCTGCGCCGCCTCATCTACACCGCGATGCAGCCGGACCGCGGCGATGCTGACGACCGACTCAATGCCCCGGGCGCGGCCGGTCCGGCGGCGCCGCTCACGCTGTTCGCCGCCCCTGCGACGGTACTCCGGGCGCCCTCAGCGATCGATGTCGGCCTGATCGGTGCCAACCCGACCCTCGAGCAGCTCGCGGACGAACTCGCGGCGGCATCACCCTTCGGCAATCCCAGCCTGCTGCGCATCAATCTGCCGATCCCGGCACACGTCAGCGATGCATCAGACGCGGACTCGCTTCGCGAGGCGGTGGTGGACTGGTATGTGCGCCCGCGCGCCAGGCGAGCCTGTGACCGCGACCCCACGGAGAAAGACTGTCTGACCAATGCAGAGCTCAAGGAAGTGGAGCAATTCGTGACCGTGCGGAACGTCGATTAGCTCATCACGAGGCGACGGCAGGCTCAGAGCAGTCCGAGCTGCCTCAACCTCGGCAGCTCGATCGCCGGACAGCGGTCCATCACCACTTCAAGGCCGCTCGCTTCGGCGGCAAGCGCTGCCGCGGCGTTAACCACGCCGAGCTGAGTCCACACGATGTCGATGCCGACTTCGGCGGCCTGCTCCACAATATCCGCAAGGAACTGCGGTTGCCGGAAAACATCCACCATGTCGACTGCGACCGGGATATCGGCGAGTGTCGCCCGCACCTCGCACCCGTGCAGCTGCTGCCCGGCAAGAGCTGGATTCACCGGGTGCACCTCGTACCCCTCCTCGATCAGAAAGCGCGCCACCCGATGGCTGGGACGCGCTGGGTCGGCGCTTGCGCCGATCAGCGCAATCGATCGAGTGCGAGCAAGCACCCGGGCGATGTCAGCATCACTGGAAAGCGGCACGGCCTCAGGCGCTGTCCCAGCGCGGCGGGCGTTTCTCGAAGAAGGCGCTGATGCCTTCGAGCGAATCGCGCGATGTCATTGCCTTGAGCATTTCTTCGTTGGCGTATCGGAAGGCGTCTTCGAGGGGCATGTCGATCTGACGATAGAACGCTTCCTTGCCCGCGCGAATGCCCCTGGCCGACTTCGACGCCAGCTTCCCGGCAAGCTCCCGGGTCGCATCCTCAAGCTGCTCGGCAGGCACTACACGGTTCACCAGACCGAAGCGAAAGGCATCCTCTGCGCTGAACATGTCTCCGGTGAGCGCAAGTTCCATGGCGTGCTTGCGATGCATGTTGCGGCCGATGCCGACGAGCGGCGTGGTACAGAAGCCGCCGAGATTCACGCCAGGGGTGCAGAACTTCGCCTGATCGCTTGCCAGGGCGAGATCACAGGCCGACACCAGCTGACAGCCCGCCGCCGTCGCCGTTGCCGCCACGCTGGCGATAATGGCCTTGGGTGAATGCACGATGGCCATCATCATCCGGGCGCAGTTCTCCAGGATCTCGCGAATACGACGCTCGCAATCCTCCAGTGACTCACCATCGCGCAGGCTCATCTCGCGCAGATCGTGCCCGGCGCTGAATACCGGGCCGCTGCCTTGCAGGACGATCACGCGCACCGAAGGATCGTCATTCGCGGCGTCGATCGCCGCGTGTATCGCTTCGATCATGGCCCTCGACAGCGGGTTGCGCTGGTCTGGCCGATTCAGCGTCAGCCACAACACGGCATCCTGCTGCTGCGTGATCAGGTGCTTCGACTGCTTGGGAAGCGCTTCATTCATTGTGAACTCCTCTTCGAGGCTGGATTCTGGACTCTATCCAATTAGCCCGTCCAGCGTCCCGGCACAGCCTTTCGCCACCGTTATCAGCGTTCCTTGGGCATATGCACCGAAGCACGCGAAAGAGTTCGGCTCGGGGCACGGCGGCACTCACGCACCCTCGCAGAGATAATCCCCGGCGTTCGGCAGTACGGGCACCTCGCTGCCCAGCGTT
>JAZBOX010000116.1:0-3301 GCA_036351355.1 Halieaceae bacterium | reverse complement strand
TAGCAATCTCACGCTGTCCAGTCTCTCTGCCGCTACGGGCCTGAGTCGTCACCAGGTGTCGGAGACGCTGAATCGTCATGCGCAGAAAAACTTTTACGAGTTCATCAATAGCTACCGCGTGGACGCGGTGCAGCGTGCTCTTGCCGAGGGATGGTCGGCGATCAGGCCTTCGACCTGGTCGACGCACTTCGCGCGATCGAACTCGAGTACGCCAATCCCGCGATGGTCGAGGGAAGTCCCCACGTTCCCGAGATGGGTTGGCTCCCCGAAACCAATCAGTTCGTGATGCCGGTGGACACGCCGCCAGCCGTCGAGGCGCGTACCCGTGCGCAGTGGGCCGCTCGCGAGGACGCGCACTTCGTGCTCTGCCGACGTATGGTCGAGCGCGGCGTGCGCATCAGCGCCGGTACCGATGCGACCTCTCATCTCGTCATCCCCGGATTTTCCCTGCACGATGAACTGCAGTCGCTGACCCGCTGCGGTATGTCGCCGGCTGACGCGCTCAAGACCGCGACGGTGGTGCCCGATGCGCTGATGGACGGCGATGCCGGCTTCATTGCGCCCGGGCGGCGCGCCGATCTGCTCCTGCTCTCGGCCAATCCGCTTGAAGCCATTGCCAACACGCGCCGGATCGAGGCGGTGGTCGCCGACGGCCGCTATCTTGATCGATTGATGCTTGATCGCATGCTCGAGGCCGTGCGCGACGCGCACGCGGCGAGCCGGAAGTTCGACCTGCCTGCCTACCGCTAGCGCTCCATCGCCCCGGTGAGGAAAGCTCTGTGTTGCTGATTCGAGCAAGCGGTCGCAGTGCTATCATGGCTTATCGTTTGACGTTAAGCGCTTGCTATGGAGACACGATTCGAACGCCGTTGCCGAATCCTGGCGCTAATGGCGCGGGTCATCGCTGCGGTGCTGCTCCTACGCGCGCTGTGGCTGTGGCTGAACTTCGATACACAGCTGATGCCCAGTTACCTCGCGCAGGGCATTCGCATCAACCCGGACCGGATCGCAAGCTGGCAATGGCTTGGCGGCGCCCTCGCTGCCAACCTGCCTTTGTTCTTGGTCTGTCTCGCGTTGCTGCTATCCGGGCGCATTTTCAGCGCCATCAGCCGCGGCGAGGGGATCACGGAGAGCCTGATCGGGCAGCTGAGTCGGACCGCGGCGTTGATCTTCGCGGCCGCCCTGCTCAAGGTCCCCCTCGATGCCTTGGCCAGCCTGCTGCTTACGATCAACAACGAGGTCGGCAACCGCTCCCTGCGCCTCGGCTTCTCGTCCGCCGAGCTGGTCGGCATCATCACGGCGGGCCTGCTCTGGGTCCTCGCGGCCACGCTGCGCGAGGCCCTGGCTATTCGCCGGGAAAACGACGCCTTCATCTGATGCCGATCATCGTCAACCTCGACGTGATGCTCGCGCGGCGCAAAAAGCGCTCGCGCGATCTCGCGGAATACGTCGGGATCACGGAACAGAACATCTCCACGCTCAAGAACGGTCGGGTTCGAGGCATTCGCTTCAGCACCCTTGAGCGAATTTGCGAATACCTGGAGTGCCAGCCTGGTGACTTGCTGTCCTTCGAACCGGACGAGGAGGGATAGGGCAACAAGGCAGCAGCCGCGTATTGCTTTAAATTAAATAGTTATTGTTTTACGATAACCTCTTCTTGAACGGAGAGGGCTCATCGTGCGCGGTTTGATTCTTTTTCTCGCCTGTCTGTGGCTGGCGGCCTGCCAGGGCGCTACCAGCCATTGCGGCTCGACTCGCTTTGCCTTTCCAGAGCGCCAGCTCACGGCTCCCGATCTGAGTGAGGTGCAGCCCCCGAATCCTGGGGATGTCGCGCCGGCCCTCGCTCGGCAACTCGAGCAGCAGTGGCAAGACTTCGCGAGCCGCGAGGATATTGCTGACCTTGGCATCGCCGTCGTCGGACCCGAAGGGTTCTGGGCATCACCGGAAAACGAAGCCACACCGCGGTTTTACTGGGCGAGTGTTGGAAAGCTGTTCACGTCCGTGGTCCTTCAGCAACTGGTTCAGGAGGGCCACCTGAGCCTCGATGAGGCGCTGGTACGCTGGTACCCGCAGTTGCCTGACGCGGACCGAATTACCGTGAACGCCTTGCTTTCGCATCGGTCAGGCTTTGCCAGCCACAGCGAATTCGAGGCGTTTCGCGACCGTGACACGCCCGTGACTCCAGAGGAGGTCGTGGAATTCCTCGGGGACCGTCCACTCCTGTTCTGTCCCGGAACGGATTGGTACTACTCCAACAGCGGCTATCTGCTGCTCGGGCGCATCATCGAAGCGATCACCGGTCGCGACTACGTCGACAACATCCGTACCCGCATCGCCGAGCCGATTGACACTCCATCCATCGAGGCTCTACCGCAGGGCGCGCGACCGGCCGACGTGGCGCTTATGGCGAATGCAGATGGCACGAAGACGATGGCCCCCGGTGACCCCTTCAGCGCGGGCAACATCGTGGCAACGCCGACGGACATGCTGCGGTTCTTCGTCGCTGTATTGCAGGGCCGGCTTACGGGCGGCGCGGCGCTGAGCAGCATGACGGCAGATCTGTATCCCATGTTTGACGCGGGTCTTTTCTACGGAGAGGGAATCATGGTGTACGAGCTGCCCGACGATCTCTGGGTGGGCCACAGCGGAGGCACACCGGGCACGCGCGCGATCATCGCGTACTCCTTCGCAAGGAAAACCTACCTTGCCGTGGCGTTGACCGGTTCCGGTTCGGCGGAGTCTGTGTCCAATCGCATTTTTCAGCTGCTGGCTCACCCGTAGCTGGCGATGCGAGCAGCGCAGGTAACGAAGCGCCTCGCGATGCCCGTTGAGCCGACCGACGTTCTCGCGCAAGTGTTCTCGTCGCGCTGCCGGGTTCGTCGTCCCTGCCGCAGGCGCAGGTCTTGCCGGGCCCGCTCTCGGAAGTCAGTCCTCCGGATGAACGCCCAGTCCCGACAGGGATCGGTTCAAGAGGCTAGTATCACTGCCTGTTCTTGCTTTTGAGGCCGAAAAAATGGCGACGCTGTCTCACAGATACTTCCTGGCACTTGTTGTTGCCCTCGGATTCACCCCACCGGCATTCCCCGTCGAGTCGAGTGCGGAGCCGCTGTTTGAGTATCAGGCGATCAACCATCCCGTGCTGGGTAAACGGGGAATGGTGGCAAGCCAGAATGTGTTAGCCAGCGAAATTGCCGCGGAAATACTGGCCAAGGGGGGTAATGCTTTTGATGCCGGCGCGGCCCTGGGCTTTGCGCTCGCGGTCACGCTGCCGCGCGCGGGCAACATCGGCGGTGGTGGTTTC
>JAZBOX010000115.1:0-4567 GCA_036351355.1 Halieaceae bacterium | reverse complement strand
TCGACGGTATCAAGGCCGTCTCGGACAACATCGCGCACGATCTGCGCACGCCGCTGATGCGACTGCGCACGCGAATCGAGGAAGGCAGGGGCGAGGAAAAAGACCTCCTGCTCGCAGAGCTTGACCATACGCTCGAGATTTTTCGCAGCCTGCTGCGTATCTCGGGTATCGAAGCGGGCAGGCAACGCCTCGAGCTCCGGCGCTTCGACCTCGCCAGCCTTCTCGCGGACGCCGTGGCACTGTACGAGCCCGTAGCCGAAGCACGGGAGATCACCGTCAAGCTTGCTCTCGCGCCCTGCATAGTTGACGCCGACCGGGACCTGCTTTTCCAGGCCTTTGCCAATCTGATCGACAACGCGCTGAAGTTCACTCCGGAGGGAGGTGACGTTCACTGTACGGTGAATACGGAGGAATCCGATGCCGTAATCTGCGTCCGCGACAGCGGCCCGGGGATTCCGGCAGCAATGCGCGAACGCGTACTTCAACGCTTCGAGCGTCTCGATAGCAGCCGCAGCACCCCCGGTAATGGTTTGGGTCTCCCGCTGGTCGCAGCTATCGTGAAACGGCACTACGGCCGCCTTGAGCTGGGCGACGGAACTTCAGGCAAGGAAACACCGGGCCTCAGCGTATCGCTTCGCTTGCCCCTGGCTGCGGTGCGCCGCGACGCTGCATGAAGATCGTCACCTCCGCGACGTCCAGACCGAACTTCTGGATATAGGAACGATTGAGAATGCGCCCTTGGTCGAGAGCGAATATCCAGTCCTCGAACTTCACGCGATAGGTCTTCTCCCCGACCGGCAAGTCCATCGCGTAGGCCCAGCGAAAGGCGTTGCCAAAGGCATCGCCGCGCGCCTCACCCAGGATATCCCCGGCGCCGCCGGTGAAGCTGCCATCCGCACCACGGCGGATTCGCCACACACGCTCGCGAACGCCTTCTCCCAAAACGTAGCTGAAACGCTCATCCAGCGTTAGCTCATCGCCCTCCACGCTGCCATCGATCACGACCTCGAAGCGCTGAACCACTTCGCCGCCGCGGTTCTGGACGATCCCCCAGGCATCGACGGTGCCGTCGAAGAAGGCGAACAGATCGAAGGAAGGCGACTGACCGTCGTAGCGCGGACCGTCGAGATGCGTGGCGCAGCCTCCCAGGGAGACCAGTAAGAACACAAGAGCTGTCAGACGTTTCATTTTCGTGCCCCCAGTAGGTTGTCGCGAAACTTCGGTTCAGAGGTCGCCTCGCCGAGCCAGATCGAGAAAAAGGCCTGCGTAAATGCCGGCTCGTCGACGCGGCCGATCGCGTTGCCGTCGAGGAAGAAGCGCGTTGATCCATCGGCGCTCGCAACGCCCACGATCTCATCCTGATCGCCGACGTCGGGAATGATGGCCAATAACCTGGTGTACCAGCGCTGCAGTGCCGCTTCGTCGTCAACACCCTGCTTGCGCATTTCCTCCACGGATCGGGCGGCGATCTTGTCTCCGTCGAGTTTGCGAAGATACGTAAGCGACAGGGCAAACGGTTGATCTTCGCAGTAATGCCCTTCGGGCGCGAGAAGACGCGCATCATAAACGTCCCAGAAGAGCACGCGCATGCGCGCCTCGCCCACGACGGACATTCCCTCAAGTTCACCGGTCGGCAGCCCCCTGGCGAGGAGGCACTCGGGGAGCAGTCCCAACCCTGCGATAGCTAGTGCAGCCAGCCCGCGTTGTAATTTGATGTCCATGTCAGCGCTCCGTGACGCGTATTGAAAAAAGGTTCAAGTGCAATGCCGCCCGCGTGGGTTCACGCGTCAGCTTCTCGAGTCGCAGCAGCAGCGGCGTGATCACCCACCAGCACAGCGCGATCACTACAGAAGTTGCGGGAGCACCGAAGGGGAAATTGACCGCGCCAAGGCGGGCTGCGGCGAGGTAAGTCAGCGGGGCAAAAATCACCGCGGCAGCAACCATCAGGCGCGGGCGCGCCACCATGAAAGCCATGCTGTAGCGCAGCGTCCCGGCAAAGCCCATCCAGATCGTCGGCAGCCAGACCGGTAGCAGGGACGCAGAGTCCTCAAAGCGATAGAAACCGGCTAGAGTCAATGCAAGATCGAAACAGCTGCCGAGCAAGGCCGCGGCGAGCATGAGAGCCAGTTCACCGGCCCAGTGGCGGGCGAGCAGCAGGTGCAGAACCAACAGCAGCACCAGGAGCGGCAGCGCCGGGGCCTTGCCGAGCACGGCGATGAACCACAGAAGCTGATACCAGGCGAAATTGAGCAGCCGGCTGTAGGACTTGGGCTTCATGGAGCGAGGGCCTCCTGCCGCGCGAGGCGTCGACACAGGGCAACCTGGGCCCGGCCCGGCAGCAGCGCCAGCAGGCGGATAATCGTCGCAAACACCTTTGGGAAGTAGGCGCTGCGTTCGCCGCTGCGAACACTGCGCAGGATCGCCTCCGCAGCCTCCTCAGGCTCGATACGCATCGGCATCGCAAATCCATTGCGATCGGTGAGCGGCGTGCGCACGAAGCCCGGCGACACGCTCTGCACAACGATCCCACGATCACGCAGGTCGACCTCGAGACAGCGAGTCAGGTAGTGAAGCGCGGCCTTGCTCGCTCCATAGGCCTCGCTGCGTGTGAAGGGCAGCAGCCGGGCGAGGCTGTCGACCACGATGAGTTGAGAGCCCTCGCGAAGCTGCGGCAGCAGGATCTCCACGCAGTTCACCACCGAGAAGAAGTTGGCGTCGAAGACGCGGCGGAACAGCTCGGGGCTCCAGCTGTCTATGTCTACGTATTCGCAGCTTCCCGCGTTCAGCAACACGACGTCTGGCTGCAGCCCGGCGAGGGAAGAGGCACAGGCTTCCCGGTCGCATACGTCGAAGGCGCGAACCGCGATATTCGGCGACGCTGCACGCAGCGATGCCAGCCTTTCGCGATCTCGCCCGCAGGCGATCACCTGCCATCCGGCACGGGCCGCGGCGATTGCCGTTGCGCGGCCAATGCCCGAGCTCGCCCCGGTCACAAGCAGCATCTTCATGCGGCCATCCTCCCGCGGATGTGGCGCACGATCGGCCCCAGAATCGGCAGCTGCTCGTACACCATGGCACCCATGTCGTAGTAGTCGCGCTGCATCTCGATGCGGTCACCGCGCAGGGCGAGCACGCTGCTACCGTCGACGTCAACGGTCCGCCCGCCGTTGAGGCGCGGACTCGCGAAGCTCATCTTCCAATTGACGAAGGCGCGTTCGTCGCCGAAGAACTGCTCGCGGATAGCGAAGTCGCAGGAATCGCAGCCGGCCAGCAACTTTCGAAAATAGCCATCGAGGGCCAGCATTCCCTGGTGGACAGCCACCGGGTCGATGAAGCTGACATCGCGCGTGTAGATCGTCGGCAATGCCGACAGTGCATCGATATCGAGGCAGGTGTAGAAGCTATTGAAACGTTCCTGAAGTGTCATCGTGGGATTCCGTGTGCTGATCACGGTCCCACGATGCCCTTTCCAGCCTTACGCCGAGGTGGCGGTCAGATTACAAATTTTTCATGTATGGCAGCTTCTCGAAGCTCACCCGAGCACATCGCTGTCGAGAATCAATCTGGCTATCGCCGGAAAGGCCGCCGCGACACTACCGGCCGCATCAGCTGGGCATTGCCCGGCTTGAGTACCGACCACCCCGGTGGTGTCTGGGGTCGCGGAGTCGGGCGGATGCGGGGAGAAGGATGCGGACGCCACAGCGGCGGGCGAGCCACGGGCCAGTACGTGTAAGCGGGCTGCGCTACGACCGGCGGCTGCGGTTCGCGTTCGACGGCTGGAGTGCGAAGCGCCTTCAGTTCCGCACGATGTCGTTCGCGTTCCCGGCGATCCTCGGCCATGCGCTCCGTTGTCTCGCGCATCGTGGCCAGGCGCTCTTCCAAGGAAGCATCATTAGATGGCTTCGGCGTGTCGATCACGATCTTCTCCGCCTTCCGCGCCTCGGGAGGCGTGTCGCTGAAGCTGGTCACGCCGTCGTCCTGAATCGATCGGTAGACGGTCTGCGCCGAGACCGGGGCGGCCACGGACCAGACCGCAGTGGCAAGCGCCAGCAAAGCCAGAGGTGCGCAGGAAGTTTTCGCCATGAACGCAGTATAGTCGCGAAGACATAAGCGAACGGCGCAGTTCATGGATACGACCACGCTGATAATCGTCGCGGGAGCAACGCTGATATTTTTTGGCCTGCTGATCTGGAAAGGATTCTGGCTGATCCGCAAGATCGGCCAGAGCCCGGACCCCGAATCCGAAGCAAAGAGTCAGGGAAACACGGAGTCCGAAAAAGGCAATTCGGCGGGTGAGGGTGACGGCGGCGCAAAGGAGCACTGGGCCCGGTCGGACGATCAGGGCTCGTAGGGTTGTCAAGGAGCCGGCAAAGGCAACTCGCGCAGCGCGGCTCGCTCAGTAGTAGGCACCAGACTCTGCGTTAGCAGCGCCGCATCCGCAGACGCCTCGGTCGCCGCCCCGGAAGCGCGTGCCGCAAGGGCGAAGCTCACGAAAACACCGACGATCACCAGCGCGAGCGCTACGCGCCGCAGCAGGCGTCCGAGGGCGACGCGATCGATGCCATGG
>JAZBOX010000114.1:0-38046 GCA_036351355.1 Halieaceae bacterium | reverse complement strand
AGTCACCGATCCTGAGTCACCGATCCTGATGCAGCCTGCCGCAACGAGTCGTCAGCCACGTAAAGCGAGCGCAGGCTGCGCCAACGAAGGTAGACCCGGCCGGCGTCCGGCAACGGGTGCGGACCTTCCGGAACGGCGCGCATTCTACACGTTTTCATCCACCTCCCGACGGAACTTCACGCCCACACCATGTTTCCACGACGTTTCTGAAATGTTCCCGAAGCCCCAGCCCGCCACCGTTTCCCGCGTCGAAACGCACATGCCTGGCCGCCGCCATTGCAAATCCGATGATCACTGTGACCACGGCAACGCGGCCAAGTTTCCCTCACCGCCGCAGGGGGCAGGCCGCGGACCGCATTCATGACGATTCCGCTGATTACTGTTCTCATCGCCTTCGCCGTGCTGGTGTGGAGCGCTGACCTGTTCGTTGCAGGCGCCGCGTCGATCGCCGAGAACGCCGGACTGTCGCCGGTAATCATCGGCCTCACGATCGTCTCCATCGGCACCTCGGCGCCGGAAGTCATCGTCTCGATCACCGCGGCGCTCGCCGGTTCCGGGGGGCTCGCCATCGGCAATGCGGTCGGCTCGAACATCGCCAACATCGGCCTGGTCCTCGGGCTAACGGTGCTCATCGCTCCGATTCAGGTGTATCCCGGCTGCATGCGCAGCGAAATGCCCACGCTGCTGGCGGTCACCGCCGGAACGGGTCTGCTGCTCCTCGACGTGAAGCTCGAGCGCGGCGATGCCCTGCTCATGCTCGGTGCGCTGGTCCTGATCATGGCGCGAATGGTCCGCTCGCAGCTTCGCGACACCTCGCCGGATGCGGGCCTCGATGACGACGAACTGCCGCACCTGAACCCCACGCGCGCCACCGTCGCGTTTATCGTCGGCCTGCTGTTGCTGATCGCCAGTTCGCGCGCCCTGGTCTGGGGCGCGAGCTCGGTGGCGCTGCAGCTCGGCGTTCCCGAACTCATCATCGGCTTGACCGTTGTCGCCGTGGGCACCAGCTTGCCCGAACTCGCGGCCACCGTCGCCAGCGCGCTGCGCGGCCACTCCGAGATCGCCATGGGCAACATCGTCGGTTCGAACCTGTTCAACCTGCTCGTGGTGATGGCCATGCCCGGCCTGCTGGCCCCGGACCAGCTGCCGGAAAACTTCCTGCTGCGCGACTACGGTGCCATGTGCCTGGCGACCGTGCTGATGGCGGCGGTGATTTACTGGAGCCGTCGCCATCCTCGCGCAAAGGAGGCGCACAGCTACCTCGGGCGCGCCGTCGGCGCGCTGTTCTGCACCGGGTACGGGCTGTACTATTACTGGCTATTCCAGACTATGTAGCTTGTCCACACGCATGAGCGATCCCGTCAGCTTTCTCGCATCGGCGCAGCGCACCATTCGCATGGAAGCAGAAGCCGTCACCGCTCTCGGAGGACGCCTCGGCGCCGAATTCGAACGCGCCTGCGAGCTGATCCTCGCCATCAATGGGCGCGTGGTGGTCACCGGCATGGGCAAGTCGGGCCACGTCGGCACCAAGATCGCCGCTACGCTCGCCAGCACAGGAACCCCGTCTTTTTTTGTCCACCCCGGCGAGGCCAGCCACGGCGACATGGGCATGATCACCGCCGCTGACGCCGTCGTCGCGCTGTCCAACAGCGGCACGACTCCCGAAGTGCTCACGCTGCTGCCGCTGCTCAAGCGTCTCGGCACGCCGCTGGTCGCCATGACCGGCGCACCGTCCTCAACGCTCGCGCTGGCCGCCGATGCGCATCTCGATACGGGCACGGCCGTCGAGGCCTGCCCCCTCGGCCTGGCGCCGACTTCGAGCACCACCTGCGCCCTGGTCATGGGGGATGCGCTCGCGATTGCGCTCCTCGAGGCGCGCGGCTTCACCGCCGAGGACTTTGCCTTCTCGCATCCCGGCGGCGCTCTCGGGCGCAAGCTGCTGCTCAAGGTCGACGACGTCATGCGCAGCGGCGATGCCCTGCCGCGCGTCGGACCCGACATACCGCTGGCCAAGGCGCTCCTCGAAGTCAGCGCCAAGGGCATGGGCATGACCACCGTGGTGGACGAGAGCGGCGCCCTGCTCGGCGTGTTCACCGACGGTGACCTCCGCCGCGCCCTCGATCAGCAGGTCGATGTTCACTCAACGCGCATCGGTGCAGTAATGACGCAGCAGCCAACCACCGCGCCCGCGGGCATTCTCGCCGCCGAGGCGCTGCGTATCATGGAGGAGCGCTCGATCAGCGCGCTGGTGGTGATCGACGGAGACGGCAGCATCGCGGGCGTGGTCAACCTGCTCGGCCTCCTCGAGGCCGGCATCGCGTGAGCACCATCGCACCGGAGCCCGCCCGCGCCATCCGCCTTCTCGCCCTCGATGTCGACGGCGTGCTCAGCGACGGCCGCGTGACTTACAGCGACCGCGGCGAGGAACTCAAGGCCTTCAACATCAAGGACGGGCTCGGCATCAAGCTGCTGCAGCGGGTCGGCATCGACGTGGCAATCATCACCGGCCGGCGCTCGGCCATCGTCGAGCGCCGCGCCGCGGAACTCGGCATCGACAGAATCGTTCAGGGACGCGAAGACAAGCTGCAGGCGCTCCGGGAGCTCTGCGACGAGCGCGGCCTGCCGCTGTCCGCCTGCGCCTACATGGGCGACGACCTCCCCGATCTGGCTGCCATCCAGGCCGCCGGCCTCGGCCTCAGCGTTGCCGACGCTGTCGAAGCCGTGCGCGAAGCCGCGGACTGGTGCAGCTCGCGCCGCGGCGGCGACGCCGCCGTGCGCGAGGCCTGCGAATCGCTGCTCGCGGCCCGCGGCGACCTCGCAGCCATAATCGCCAGCTTCGGTTCCGACCGCGATACGCCGCCCGGATCGGGCCTCAGCAGCACCAATACGCGAGCATGAAAAAGCGGCTGTCGATACCGCTGCTGCTGTGCTTCGCGGGCCTCGCCTGGGCACTGCTCACGGCTCCGCCGGTGGTCATCGCGCCGACGGCGCCGCCCGTCGAACCCGCTGCCGAGGTGCCGGACAGCTACGCCAGCGTCGTGGCCCTGCGCAGCTTCGACGAGAACGGCCGCCTCCTCGACCGTACGGAGGCTGCGCAGCTGCGTCGCTATCTCGGACGGGGAGTCACCGAATTCGAAGCACCGGCGCGCTTTGGCCACGATGGCAAGACCGGCTGGGTGGCCACGGCCGCGCACGGTGAACTGCTCGAGGCCAGCGAAGTCCTGCAGCTGAGCGGCGATGTGCGACTGCGTTACGAGGCCGAGGGCGTGGAGTTCCACAGCGCCAGCATGGCGATCAACCTCGCCGAGGGTATCGCGCGCAGCCGCGATCCCGTGCGTGTGTGGCAGGGCGAACAGGAAACCGTGGCCAACCGTCTCTACGTCGAACTCGAGCGCGAGGTGGCCGTGCTCACGGGCAACGTTCGCAGCATCCTGCAGCCGAACCGCCGGGGCGAAGGCACTCCTTGAGGCGTTTGCAGCGCCAGCATCGCGTCGCCTTTCCGGCCGCCTTGCCGACCGCCTTCCCGACCTCCTGGCGGGTGCTCGTTCTGCTCGGCGCCTGCCTGGCTGTCTTCAGCAACGGGCCTGCTGCACTCCCCGATGATCGCCTGCAGGCCATCGAGATCACCGCCGAGCGGGCCGAGCGCAATGAACTCGAAGGCTACACGGTGTACAGCGGCGCCGTGATCCTCAATCAGGGCAGCCTGCACATCGAGGCGGACCGCCTAACCATCTTCCACGATCGCGTCGCCGCCGACCGCATCGTTGCCCAGGGCAGCCCCGCGCGCCTGCGCCAACGCCCGGCGCTGGACAAGCCCTTCGTGGTCGCCAGCGCGCGGCGCATCGTGTACGAGCGCTCGCGTGAACTGGTGCTGCTGCGCGACGCAGCCAGCATCGAGCAGGACGGCGCCGTGGTCACCGGCGAGTCGATTCAGTACTTCATGGCCGAACAGCGCGTGCGCGCCGATGCCACGCCGTCGGACGAGTCCTCACGCGTGCAGGTCTTCATCCCCGCCGAAGTGGTCGAGACCGCCGGCGAAGAGAAAATCAACGACGCCGCCGAAGCGCCCGAACCCCCAGCTGCCGAAAGCTCCGAAAGCGACGACAAAAAGGCAAAGCGTGTCGATCCTGGCGGCCCGTAATCTCGCCAAGGCCTACCGCGGGCGCAGCGTCGTCAGGGACGTCAGCCTGAGCGTGGAGAGCGCCGAGGTCGTCGGTCTGCTCGGCCCCAACGGCGCCGGCAAGACCACCTGCTTCTACATGATCGTGGGCATCGTGGCCGCGGACGCGGGCGACATCAGCATCGACGGAGTGTCGATCAGGGCCCTGCCCATGCACCAGCGCGCCCGTCGCGGCATCGGCTACCTGCCGCAGGAAGCCTCGATATTCCGCCGCATGAGCGTGGCGGACAACCTCCTCGCCATTCTCGAAACCCGCGCCGACCTGTCGCGCGCGCAGCGGCGCCAGCGCTGCGACGAACTGCTGCAGGAATTCAGCGTGAGCCACCTCCGCGACAGCCTCGGTCAGGCCCTGTCCGGCGGCGAGCGCCGCCGCGTGGAAATTGCCCGCGCCCTGGCCCTGGAGCCGAAGTTCATACTTCTCGATGAGCCCTTCGCCGGCGTCGATCCGATCAGCGTCGGTGACATCAAGACGATCATCCGACACCTGCAGGGGCGCGGCATCGGCGTGCTGATCACGGATCACAACGTACGCGAGACCCTCGATATCTGCGAAAAGGCCTTTATCGTCGGCGAGGGGCACATCATTGCCGAGGGAACACCGGCCGAGGTCCTCGACAATGCACGCGTGCGCCAGGTCTACCTGGGCGAAAACTTCCGCCTCTGAGCGGCCGTCATCGCCCCCGACGCGCCGCCCGGCGTGTCATTGATCCGCGTCAATGCAATAACTGCGCCAAGCGTTGCGCCCGCGCGGCGTCCGCCCGTACACTGATCATGAAGGACCGGCATACGCCGGCCTCGAGGGACTGACGCAGAGCGCACGCAGAGCAGATGAAGCAGGGACTGCATCTCAAACTTGGCCAGCAGCTGACGATGACGCCGCAGCTGCAGCAGGCCATTCGTCTGCTTCAGCTCAGCACCCTCGATCTGCAGCAGGAGATCCAGCAGGCGCTCGAAGAAAACCCGATGCTGGAGATCGACGAGGACGCTGCGGGCGATCTCGCAGGTGACCGCAGCCCGGACGATGACGGCCGGGACAGCCACGATGGCCCCCTCAACGACCCCGAAGCCAGCGCCGACGCCGCGGACCCCACGGCCGCAGCGGACTTCGAGGCGAACATGCCCGACGACCTCCCCGTGGACACGCAGTGGGAGGATATCCTGCCCTCGAGCGCCCCGGCACCGGCGTCCGAAGGCGCGGGTGAAGACTACGATTTCGAGGGTCGCAACGGCACGCTCGAAAGCCTCCAGGACCACCTGTTGTGGCAGCTCAACCTCCCCCGCCTGTCCGACACGGACCGCGCCATCGCGCTCGCGCTGATCGACGCCACCGACGACGGCGGTCGCATGACCAGCAGCATCGAGGACATTCTCGAACTGTTCCCCGCCGACCTCGACATCGAAGCCGAAGAAGTCACCGCGGTGCTGCACGCGCTGCAGCAGTTCGAACCCGTTGGCGTCTTCGCCCGCGACCTGCAGGAGTGCCTGATGCTGCAGCTGCAGGCGCTGCCGCCGGATACGCCGCGCCTCGAGCAGGCCTGTACGCTGATCCGCCGCTACATCGCGCCGCTGACCAACGGCGACTACGCACAGATCATGCGGCGCATGAAGCTGCCCGAGGAGGAACTGCGCGAGGTCCTGCGCCTGGTGCAGTCCCTGGACCCCTTCCCCGGCAAGCGCATCGGTGCCGACGACACGGAGTACATCGTGCCCGACGTGTTCGTCCGCAAGAAGGAGGGGCGCTGGGTTGTTGAACTCAATCCGGACACGGCCCCGCGCCTGCGCATCAACAACCACTATGCCGGCATGATCAAACGCGCCGATACGAGCGCCGATAACACCTATCTGCGCGATAATCTGCAGGAGGCGCGCTGGTTTCTGAAGAGCCTGCAGAGTCGCAACGAGACCATGATGAAGGTGTCCTCGGAAATCGTGCGCCGCCAGCGCAACTTCCTCGAATACGGTGAGGAGGCCATGAAGCCGCTGGTTCTCGCCGACATCGCCGAAGCCGTGGAGATGCACGAATCGACGATTTCGCGTGTGACCACGCGAAAATACATGCACACTCCGCGCGGCATTTTTGAACTCAAGTACTTTTTCTCGAGCCACGTCGCCACCACCTCGGGCGGCGCCTGCTCATCGACGGCGATCCGCGCGCTCATTCGCAAGCTCATCGCCGCCGAGAACCCCCGCAAGCCCCTGTCCGACAGCAAACTCGCTCAGCTGTTGGAAGATCAGGGAATCCAGGTGGCAAGGCGAACAATCGCGAAGTACCGTGACAGCCTCTCCATCCCCCCATCCAACGAGCGTAAGCGCCTTGTCTGAGCGCGCTGGATCGAAGCTCGACACTCGCATCGATAGCGACATCGACTACAAGCACGACAAGAACCAAGACAAAAACCAATACAAGAACCAATACACGAACCAATACACGAACCAAGACACCAAGCACGAAGCGAACGACACCAAGCGGACAAGGCAGGCAGAGACCTGCGAAGGAGGAGTCCATGCAAATCACCATCAGCGGCCATCATGTCGAAGTAACCGACCCCCTGCGCGAGTACGTGGAGTCAAAGTTCGAGCGCCTGCAGCGTCACTACAGCCAGATTACCAACATGGACGTGACCCTGATCGTGGAGAAGCTCGTACAGAAGGCCGAAGCGACGATACATATCGCCGGCAAGGACCTTTTCGCCGCCGCGGACTCGGAGGACATGTACGCCGCTATCGACGCGCTGGCGGACAAGCTCGATCGACAGCTGATCAAACACAAGGAGAAGCACCGTCCGCACTGACGGACGCGAGCCTCGACCTACGCAGGAACTGCCGTGAACTGTCTCCAGGACCTTCTCAGTCCCCAACGCGTGCTCTGCCATATTCAGGGAGGGAGCCGCAAACGACTCTTCGAAGTCGTGGCCGATACGCTCGGGCGCGAGCACGAGGGGCTGTACGCCGCCGAGCTCGTTGCGGGCATGCTCGCCCGCGAGAAGCTCGGCAGCACGGCGCTGGGCGATGGCATCGCCATTCCCCACTGCCGCCTCGCCGAGTGCGAGGCGGCGTCCGGCGTGCTCATCACGCTGTCAACACCGGCGGAGTACGATACGCCCGACGGTGAAGACGTCGACCTGGTCTTCGCTCTCGTGGTGCCGAGCGACGCGACGCAGGAGCACCTCAACCTGCTCGCGGACATCGCCCGACTTTTCTCGCGGCAGGATTTTCGCGAGGCGCTGCGCGCCTGTCGCACCTCCGAGGAGCTGTACACCACGGCGATCAACTGGGAGCAGCCGCAGTGGAGCTGATCATCGTCAGCGGACGCTCGGGTTCGGGCAAGAGCACAGCGCTGCACCAGCTCGAGGACGAGGGCTTCTTCGCCGTCGACAACCTGCCGGCGACGCTGCTGCCAGCGCTGGTGCGCGATGCGGCGGCCGATCTTCCCGAGCATTTCAACGGCATTGCTGCCTGCATCGACGCGCGCACAGCCTGGCGCGATCTGCGCAACTTCCAGGGCATCCTCGAGCAGCTGCCCGCGGACGTGAATTACCGCCTGCTCTATCTCGATGCCGACGAGGCCACGCTGATGCGCCGTTTCAGCGAAACTCGGCGCCGCCACCCGCTGACCAGCGTGGAGCTGCCCCTGGCCGAAGCCATCCGCCGCGAGACAGAGCTTCTCGAACCGCTGGCCAGCAGCGCATCGCTGGCGCTGGATACGCGCAGCATGACGATCTACGAGCTTCGCGACGCCATCCGCCAGCGCCTCGTCGGCCAGGACGCCGAGGAGCTCGCCCTGCTGCTGCAAAGCTTCGGCTTCAAGCGCGGCCTGCCCGGGGATGCCGATCTCGTCTTCGACCTGCGCATGCTGCCCAATCCGCACTGGTCCGAACCCCTGCGCGGCAAGACGGGTCTTGATCGCGAGGTCGCCAGCTATCTGGAGGAGCACGCGATCACCGACGAACTGTTCCACGATATCGCCGGCTTTATCGAGCGCTGGCTGCCGGCCTACGAAGCCAGCTCGCGCAGCTATCTGACCGTCGCCCTGGGATGTACGGGCGGTCAGCACCGCTCCGTATACATGGCCCACCGGCTCTACGAGCACCTGCGTCCGCGCCACGCCCAACTGCAGCTGCGCCACCGCGAACTGCCCTAGGGGAGCCATGCGCCGCGACGCCCTAACAATCGTCAATCGTCTCGGTCTTCACGCGCGCGCCACGTCGAAGTTCGTCGCCTGCGCCAGCCGCTTCGAGTCCGACATACGCGTGGGCAAGGACGGCACCTGGGCGAACGGCAAGAGCATCATGGCGGTAATGATGCTCGCCGCCGGCAAGGGCAGCGTGCTCGAACTGGAGATCGACGGACGCGACGAGGACGCCGCCTACGGCGCGCTGGCGGAGCTCGTCAACGACTGCTTCGGCGAGGGCGGCTAGGACATGGGCAGCATGCACCATGACCACGAGCGCTCGCGCGACATCATCTCCCGCGCCCTCGAGGCGGGAACGCTGCGCGACGTGCGCCGCCTGCTGCGCAACCTCGAGCCCGGCGATGTCGCCCATATCCTCGAGTCGTCGCCACCGCGCTACCGCTACGTACTGTGGCAGCTCATCGAGGGAACGCAGGAAGCCGAGGTGCTCAACGAGCTCGGCGAGGAGCTCAGGCTCGAGTTCCTCCAGGCCATGGGGCCGGATCAGGTCGTGTCCCTCGCCGAGGAACTCGATGACGACGACGTCGCCGACATCCTGCAGCTACTTCCCGAGGCGTTCACGCAGCAGGTGCTGGAGGCAATGGACGAGCAGGACCGCGCCCGCCTCGAGCAGGTCATGGTCTATGCCGAAGATACCGCCGGCGGTCTGACCAATACCGATGCGATCACGATCCGCGCCGACGTGACCCTCGACGTGGTGCTGCGCTTCCTGCGCCGCCACGAGGAAATCCCCGAGATGACCGACTCGCTCATCGTGGTCAGCCGCGATGACCGCTACATCGGCCTGCTGCCGCTGCGCACGCTGCTCGTGTCCGATCCGAGGAGTTCCGTACGCGAACTGATGATCACCTCGCGCAAGCCGATCCCGGTGGAGATGCCCGACGCCGAGGTTGCACGCATCTTCGAGCGTAACGACTGGGTATCGGCGCCCGTGGTCGATGACGAGGGATACCTCGTCGGGCGCATCACCATCGACGACGTCGTTGACGTGATCCGCGAGGGTGGCGACCACTCGCTCATGTCCCTCGCCGGCCTCGACGAGGACGATGACACCTTTGCGCCGGCCTTCAAGACGGCGCGCCGCCGCGCGGTCTGGCTCGGCGTGAACCTGCTCACGGCCTTTATCGCCTCCGGTGTGATCAACCTGTTCCAGGGCACGATCGAAAAGGTCGTGGCCCTCGCCGTGCTCATGCCCATCGTCGCCTCCATGGGCGGCATCGCCGGCACGCAGACGCTCACGGTGCTCGTGCGCGCGCTCGCCATGGGCCAGGTCAATGCGAGCAACTCTTCCTGGCTGGTCAGTCGCGAGCTCGCGGCCGGCGCGGTGAACGGCGTGCTTTGGGCGCTGGTTGTCGCGGTCGCCGCGGGGCTATGGTTCGGCGACGGCACCCTGGGACTGATCATTGCTGCGGCGCTGGTGATCAACCTGGTGACCGCAGGCCTTACGGGCGCCCTGCTTCCCATGGCGCTGCAGCGCATGAAGATCGACCCGGCCCTCGCCGGCGGCGTGATCCTGACCACGGTCACCGACGTGATCGGCTTCATGTCCTTCCTCGGCCTGGCCACCGTTTTCTACGGCTGAAGGAGAACGCGAATACCGTGAGCGGCAGCGAAGGCAAGGAGCAGTCGGGCCTGGAACCCCTCGACGAGGCGCCGAGCAAATCGGCCCTCAAGCGCGAGATGACCGCGCGTCAGGAACTCGGCGAAGCGCTGTGCGCGCTCAGCGAGCGCGAACTCGCGCGCATTCCCATCGACGACGACGCGCTGCTCGAAGCGATCCGTGAGAGCCAGCGCATCAGCCATCACAGCGCCCGGCGCCGGCACCGCCAGTACATCGGCAAGCTGATGCGCCGCATCGATCCCGAGCCGCTGCAGACCGCGCTCGACGCGCTGCACAGGGAGAAGCGCGGCGACAGCGAACGCCTGCACGAAATCGAAGGGCTTCGCGACACGCTGCTCGCCAAGGGCGACGGCGCGCTGGCGCAGGTCATCGAACGCTTTCCCGGCGCCGACCGCCAGCAGCTGCGCCAGCTCACCCGCGAGGCGCAGCGCGAGCGCGACGGCGGGCTTACGCCAAAGGCTACCCGTCGCCTGTTCCGCTACCTTCGGGAACTGCAGTCGGCGCACTGAGCGTGTCGTCGAAGAGGCGTCGGAACGCCACCTCCGGTGCCTCGATGGCGCCGCTCACCGAATACACCGCCGAGGACATTCGGTTCACCTGCTTCTCGAACACCTTGCTGACCACGAACACACCCGCGGCAACGGGCAGGCCGCCGGCCAGCGCTGCCATCCACGGCAGGTTGTTGGCCACGGGCAGCGTCACCACCAGCTCGCCGTTCACCTCGCCGAGTTCGAGGTCGGACACGCCGCTGAAGGTAAAGGCGCTGGCGGCACCGTCGATCCGCAGATCGGCGATCTCCACCGTTCCGCCGTGCAGGTAAAGCTCGGCCGTGGCGTGCTCGTAGGGAATACCGCTTTCGAACAGCTGTGACACGCTGAGACCGCGAAGGATTTCGGCGAAGTTCAGAAAGCCGACGAGGGCCAGGGGCCCGGGACGCGCTTCGAGCACGCGCCCGCGCTCGGCGGCGATGCGCAGCGACCCGCGCGCTGCGGCGATGTCAAAGGCCGAAGGCGGACCCGGCCAGCGCAGACGCAGCGCTGCACGACCCGAGTCGGACTCGAGGTTCGGCGCAAAGCCCGCCGCGGTCACCACATCGCCGATGTCGTCGAAGGTCGTGTCGAGCTCCAGGGCCGTCGTTTCTCCGTCTTCATCGATGGCCCAGCGCAGCAGTCCCGGCGCCGGATCGTCGATGCGCGCACCCCACAGCTCGCCGGTCACGTTGGCGGCGTAGAGCGCGCGCTCCTCGGGGCGCGGGTAGAGATCAAAGCCGAAACGCCCAAGCTCGCGGTCGCCGCGACGCAGGCGGGCCACGTCCACGCGCATCGTCGGCAGGGCCTCGACCAACGCATCGAGTTCCGCGGACTCGCTGGCGCCACCGAAGTCGCCGATGTCGAGATCCTCGATCGACAGGGTCGGCTGACCCCCGGGCCGCGTCAGGCTCGCCGTCACCCAGGGCGCATCGATCGTTCCGCCCCAGGCCGTGTCGACGCCGCGCAGGTCGACGATCGCCGACCCCAGGCTGCGTCGGCCGAGGGCCAGCTCGCCGACTTCGAGATCGGTGACCTCATAGCTGAATGCACCGATTGATCCGGCGTCCGGGGACGCGTCGGCGGGCAGCGCGGGCATCAGATAGCGGCCACCCCACTCGCTCCAGGCAGCGAGGTCGAGCGTCGACAGGCGGCCCGCAAGGCAGAAGCGTGCTTCGCAGGGCTGAACGGGATCTCCGCCCAGCATGGCCTGGACGCTCGCAGGCCCGGGCTTGCCGAAGTCGAAGGCCATGTTGAGTCGCTCACCGAGGCGCAGCGCGAGGCGCGGCGCGCCGTCCAGTGCCACGCTGAGCTCAAGGGGCAGCGGCTGTCCCGGCGCCTTGGTAAACGGCGCCGGGATGTCGAAGCTGACCTCGCTGAGCTCGGACGCGAGGCTCAGGCGGGCACCCTTGTCGTCGTCGAGACGCAGGCGACCATCGAAGCGCGCGGGACCCTCGGCGAAGGCGAGGAGGTCGAGCTCAAGCCAGGGCGCCAGTGCGGAGACGTCAAAGTCCGCGGCGAGGCTGAGGTCAAAGCCCCCGCGTCGCGGCGTCGGCTGGGCCTGCAGCTTGAGGCTTCCATCGAAGATCTCCGCCTCGGCGAGGCTGCCGGCAAAGCCCGTTTCCGTGTTGTAGTTGAGCTGGCCGTTGATGCTCGCAAGCGGCAGATCGATCTGCGCGATGCGCGCCTCGACGTCATCGAGGGCCAGGCTGAGATCGACCCAGGGCGAGGCTCCGTCGCGACCAAGGGCCAGGCTCAGGGCGAGATCGCCGCTGAGCGCTCCGCGAAAACCCCAGTCGGCAAAGACGCCTCCGGTCAGCTGCGCCAGCGGCGAATCGGCAAGGAGCCGGGCGCCGGCCGCCGCGTCGCCGTGCACACCCGCGGCGAGATCGAGGCGCGCGCTTCCGCTCTGCGGCAGGATGCGGAACACCAGGTCCTGAATCTGCGCATCGAGGCTGCGCGCCCGATCGATCACGCCGAAGCTGCGCACGTCGTCGATCCAGAGGGCACCGGTCAGGCCCTCGAGCTCGGGCCAGGCCGGGTCGTAGGCCAGGCGGCCCTCTTCAAGGCGCAGGTACAGCTGCGCCGTACGATGGTCCGCCTGGCCGCGGCGCGTACTGCCACGCCAGAGGAAGCTCCCGCGCGGGAGCCTTGCCTCGCGCAGGCTCGCGCCCAGCCAGTCGCGCAGGGCTTCGGGCAGGCGAAAGGGAATATAGCGATCGCGGTAGCGCGCCGCGGAATCGGCGATGCCGACGAGCAGATCGAGCTCGATGCCCGTATCGCGGGGCACGAGCGGCACATCGAGCGCAAACAGGCCGCTGGCCTCGCCCTCTTCGCCGCGCACGCGGAGCAGGCCGCTGTCGACACGCAGCGACTGGGGTCCCCAGCTGATCTGCAGTTCGCCCCAGGCATCGTCGTAGGCCAGGGCCTCGCGGTAGACCCGGGGAAAGTGCATGCGCAGACCGGGAGCATCGAGTTGCAGCCGCCCACCGTCGGGACCGAGCTCTAGGTAACCGGTGAGCTCCGCCAGCGCCGGCGTCCCACGCCAGCTGTCGATGGCAACGCGTGTGAGGCCCGCGCGCAGCGCCCAGGTCTGCGCCGGGCGCGCGAGGTCGTCAAGGCGCAGCTCCACGGCATCGAGCTGGCCACGCGGGGCCAGCTCCGGGAGTGCAGCGCGCAGCCCCTCGGGGATACCCGGCGCGGCGCCGAGCAGCGCCGGCAGCGCGTCGAGACCGAGATCTGACAATCGTACGCGCAGCGCCTGTCCCCACCAGTCGAACTGGGCGCGGTCGAGGTCGACGGTCTCGCCCGCGCGCACCACGTGAAAGTCTTCCGTCAGCAGGCTCCAGTGCCGCGCACTCTGCGTCAGCGCGCCCTCGAAGGACATTTCATCCACGGGCAGCGACCAGGCGCCGCTGCGCTCCTCGAGGCGGACGCTGCGTCCGTCCACGCTCAGCCGCGCCCGCGACTCGCCGCCGGCGCGGCTGAGCCAGAAACGTGTGGCTGCCTCACCGGAGAGGCTAAAAGGCAGATCGAAGCGACCCCACAGCGCGGAGAGATCCGCGAGCTCGGGGCTGCTGACCTCGGCGAAGATGTCGCCGCGCCAGGACAGCGGTTCGAGGGGGTTTCCGACACCGGCCGCGTCGACGGCGATAGTCACGGCGGCGCCTTCGAGGCGGCCTTGCAGATGGCGGGCGCTACCCTCGCGTTCGAGACTCAGAGCCAGATCGAGGTCAAAGACGCTATCAGCGCTGCGCAGGAGCAGGCGGCTGTCGCGGAGACTCACGCGCTCGACATTGGGCAGCAGCGTCTCCAGCCAGCGACGAAATTCGCCACTGTCTGCGGCGCGGAGGCCCTCGAGTTCGATGCGCCCCTCCTGCGTAAGTCGTGCCTGCAGCGACAGCCCGCGCACCTCGAGCTGGGACAGCTGCAGCGAACGACTGCGGATGCTCGCCGGTACGTCAACGCGCAGACGACCACCGCCGAGGGCAAGGGGGGCCGCGCGGCTGTCGGCGGTGACCAGCACGACGCCAGCGAGGCGCAACTCAGGACTGAAGTTGTGCCAGCTGCCGGTCAGTTCCTGCGCCTCGAGCGTGAACGGCAGGCGATCGTTCAATGCGGCGAGGATCGGTTCGCGCAGCGCCGGCAGCTGCGACACGAACAGGCGACCGAGGACAACGTAAACGGCCAGAAGCACGATGCCCGATACGAGGCCGCGCCAGGTCCAGGGGGCCAGCGCGTGGAGGCCGCGCATCGGCAGGCTTTCCGCGAGATGAGAGGCGGAGTCGGCACCGGTGCGCCCATCGGGGCGGGCATCTGAATGGCTGGGACGGGGATTCACGGGGGGAGACCGCTCGGAGTCGCGTTCAGGGCTGGATACGATCTATAGCAGAACAATGTCGAACTGTTCCTGACCGTAGTCGGGCTCTGCGCGAAATCCGATCGTGCGGCCGATGTAGGACTCTAGCTCCCCGGCGCTGGCCGACTCCTCCTCGAGCAGACGCTCGACCACCGTCGGCGATGCGAGCACCATCAGGTCGCCGGTTTCGAAAGCCCTGGCATCGCGAAGAATCTCGCGAAAAATCTCATAGCAGACTGTCTCCGGAGTCTTCAGCACGCCGCGCCCCTCACAGACGGGGCAGGTCTCGCAGAGCATGCGCTCGAGACTCTCGCGCGTTCGCTTGCGCGTCATCTCGACGAGACCGAGATCGGACACGCCGGTGATCTTGTTGCGCGCCGGGTCACGCGCCATCGCCTTCTCGAGGGCGCGGTGGACCTGACGCCGGTGCTCCGCGTCACTCATGTCGATGAAGTCGACAATGATGATGCCGCCGAGGTTGCGCAGACGCAGCTGTCGCGCGAGCGCCGTGGGGGCCTCGAGGTTGGTCTTGAACAGCGTGTCTTCCTGGCTGCGCTTGCCGACAAAGGAGCCCGTGTTCACGTCGATGGTCGTCATCGCCTCGGTCTGGTCAAAGACCAGGTGACCGCCGCTCTTGAGCGGCACGACGCGCGACAGCGCGCGCTGCATGTCCTCCTCCACCCCGTACAGGTCGAAGATCGGCCGCTCGCCATCGTAGTGCTCGACCAGCTCCGCGACCTCGGGCATGTACTTGGCGCAGAAGTCGCGCAGCGCAGCGAAGCTCTCATCGCTGTCCACGAGAATGCGCTCGATACCGGGCCGCGCGAGGTCGCGCACCGTGCGCAGCTGAAGCGGCAGATCCTCGTACAGCAGCTGCGGCGCTCCGGCGCCTTCCATGCGCCGCGCCACCACGGCCCACAGGCGCTTCAGGTAGCGCAGGTCGGCGCGAATCTCGCCCTCGCCCGCGCCCTCGGCTGCGGTGCGCAGGATGTAGCCCCCCGCCTCCATCTCCTCACTGGCGACAGACGCCGCGAGCACCTGCTGCAGCCGCGCGCGCTCCTCCGTATCCTCAATGCGCTGCGACACGCCGACGTGATCGGCGCCGGGCATGTACACCAGGTGGCGTGTCGATACGGAGAGCTGCGCCGTAAGGCGAGCACCCTTGTTGCCGATCGGGTCCTTGACCACCTGCACAGTAATCTGCTGCCCGTCGCGCAGGTGCTCGGTGATCCGCGCCTCGGCGGCCGCCGCCGTGCCGATGATGTCGGCAAGGTGAATAAAGGCCGTGCGCGCGACGCCAATGTCGACAAAGGCTGCCTGCATGCCGGGCATGACACGAGCCACGCGTCCGGCGTAGATGTTGCCGACGATACCGCGGCTGGTCTCGCGCTCGATGTGGATATCCTGCGCCGCGCCGTTCTCAACCACGGCAACGCGCACTTCCATCGGCGTGACGTTGACCAGAATCTCGGCGCTCACGCGCGGGCCACTCGCGCTTCCAGTCCGCAGGCCGCGAGGAGCTCGCGCGTCTCGACCAGGGGCAGGCCGATCACGTTGCTGACGCTGCCCTCAACGCGGCGCACGAAACTGCCGCCAAGCCCCTGGATGGCGTAGGCTCCGGCCTTGTCCCAGGGTTCATCGCTGTCCAGATAGGCCTCGATCAGCGCGTCGTCGAGCGGCATGAATTCGACGCGTGTGAGCACCGAGCATTCGCGGCGCTCGCTCCCGGCGAGGCAGCAGACCGCCGTGCACACCTCGTGGCCGCGTCCGCTGAGGCTGCGCAGCATGGCACGACCCTCGTCGCGATCGGCGGGCTTGCCCAGGCTGCGTCTGTCTAGAATCACGGTCGTATCGGCGGTGAGCAGACATCCGGCAACGCCTGCGGCGCGCAGCGCCGCTGCCTTTTCCCGCGCCATGCGCGCGACGTAGGCCAGCGGCGCCTCATCGGGCTGCGGCGTCTCGTCGATATCCGCGGCGCGCCGGTCGAAGGACAGACCGAGCTGAGCGAGCAGCTCGGCGCGGCGCGGGCTCGCGGAGCCGAGCACGAGGGCGCTCATCAGGTCACCGGGTAGGCGCGGCGCAACTCGCGCAGCAGCAGCATGACCGGCGGCCACAGCAAGGCGGAGGTGAGCGCCGGCAGGAGGAACAGGAAGCCGTCGATGCGCACGCCCTGCAGACCGAGCAGCCAGTGACCGATCAGCTGGTGCAGCCCGGCCAGCAGGAACACCACTGAGGCCTGCTGCGCCAGCGTGAACACGCGCAGGCGCTGGTACATGATGCGCGCCAAAGTAATCACCAGGCTCAGGCTGAGCATGTTCTGGCCGATGGGCGCACCCTCCATCACGTCGATCAGCAGCCCCACAAGCAGCGCCGTTAGCAGCCCCACCCGGTGCGGCAAGGCGATCGCCCAGTACACCAGCACCAGCAGCAGCCACTCGGGACGCCACCAGGCCAGGCTGCGCCCGAGGGGGAGCATGGCGAGCAGCATCGCGATGAACAGGCTGGCGAGGATGATCCAGTAGCCGGAGGCGGGCTCACTCACGGGCCAGCTCCACCTCGGCCTGCGGCCGCGCCTCGCCGAAGATGAGCAGGACGTGGCGGACGCGATCGAGGGCGGCCATGGGCCGGGCGGTGACGCGGGCGAAGGCCTCGCCCGGACGACGCTCCACCGCATCGACCTCGGCAACGGGATAGCCGATGGGAAAGCGTCCGCCGAGACCCGAGGTCACGAGCAGGTCGCCGGCCTGAATGTCGGTGGTCGCGGCGACGTGGTGGATCGTCAGGCTGTCGAGGGAGCCGACCCCCTCGGCCACGGCGCGCACGCCGTTGCGATTGACCTGTACGGGGACCGAGTGCGTGGGATCGGTGATCAGCAGCACGCGCGAGGTGGTGATTCCGACTTCGAATACCTGCCCCATCAGGCCGTTGGCGTCGATGAGCGCCTGGCCCTGGTGGACGCTGGCCTCCTCGCCCTTGTCGATAATCAGCTGGTGGCGGGCAGGATCGGGGGAAACGCCGATCACCTCGGTCACCAGCACGTCATCGCGCAACAGGGCCGTGGAATTGAGCAGCGCGCGCAGGCGGGCGTTGTCGGCCTGCAGCGAGGCGAACTGTTGCGATCGCCCCTGCAGAACCAGGTTCTCGCGCCGCAGGCGATCATTCTCGTCGACGAGCTGGGCGCGCGAGCCGATCGTGTTGTCGCGCCAGCTGGAGAGCGCGGCGGGGATGTCGGCTATCCAGTACACCGGCGTCAGGGCCGTGTCCACGGCAGAGCGCAGACCGGCAAGGCCGTTGTAGCGCAGGTCGGCGAGCAGCAGCGCCGCCGCCAGTACGCCCGCCAGCAGCAGCCTGGCGCCGAGATCGGACTCCTTGATAAACAGCGGCTTGATGGCGACACCCTATTCCGTATGGCCCGGGCCGAAAAACCACCCGGGCCAGACACCGCGCGGGCGACGCGGCCGCCCCGCGTTTATTCAGTCGACAGCAAGTCTATCGTATGCCGATCCATGCGTTCCATGGCCATGCCGCCCCCCCTCGCCACGCAGGTCAGGGGCTCGTCGGCGACCACCACGGGAAGACCCGTTTCCGCCGCAATCAGGCGATCGAGGTCGCGCAGCAGGGCGCCTCCGCCCGTGAGCACGATGCCACTCTCGGCGATGTCGGCGGCGAGTTCCGGCGGCGACTGCTCGAGCGCCGATTTCACCGACTGCACGATGGAAGAGAGCGGATCTTGCAGCGACTCGAGAATTTCATCGCTGTTCAAGGTAAAGCTGCGCGGGACGCCTTCGGCCAGGTTGCGCCCGCGAACGTCGATCTCGCGCATTTCGCTGCCGGGGAAGGCGCAGCCGATTTCATGCTTGATCTTTTCGGCGGTGGAATCACCGATGAGCGTACCGTAGCGCCGGCGCACATGCGCCACGATGGCCTCGTCGAAGCGGTCACCACCGAGGCGGATGGAATCGGAATAGACCACGCCGTTAAGCGAGATGATGGCGATCTCCGTGGTGCCGCCACCGACGTCGACCACCATGCAGCCCGTGGCCTCCTCGACCTCGAGGCCGGCGCCGATCGCCGCCGCCATCGGCTCCTCGATGAGGCGTACCTCGCGCGCACCCGCCGACAGCGCCGATTCGCGGATCGCGCGGCGCTCCACCTGCGTGGACTTGCAGGGTACGCAGACCAGCACGCGCGGGCTCGGACGGATGAAGCGCGTCTCGTGCACCTTGGCGATGAAGTGCTGGAGCATCTTCTCCGTGACCTGGAAGTCGGCGATCACGCCGTCCTTCAGCGGGCGAATGGCCGTGATGTTGCCCGGCGTGCGTCCCAGCATGCGCTTGGCATCGGTTCCCACGGCCTCGATGGTCTTCTGGCCGTTGTGAATCCGGATCGCCACGACGGACGGCTCGTCGAGAACGATGCCCTGACCGCGCACATAGATAAGCGTGTTGGCCGTTCCCAGGTCGATCGACAGATCGTTTGAGAACATGCCTCGAAGTTTTTTCAGCATTAAAGCCCGTTGACCTCGCGCCAGCCGCGCACGGGCTGCCGTGGAGTGGTCGCATCGGCGACGTACGTGCGCCGGACCAAGGGAAAAAGAAAAAGGGACAGTGACCGGCTCAAGGCGGCAGAAACCCCTGCAACTTGCGGCGCAGAGTATCAACCGCCGGGGTATTGGGCAACAAACGGCTGTCGAGGGCGGGGCAAATACGGTATCTTGCGCCGCCTTTGAATAAGGGGTACCCACGCCATGGCGATCAGCGGCGACACGATTCGCGAGGTGGCGCAGCTCGCCCGCCTGCGCGTCGACGACGACGAACTTGCGGACCTCACCGGACGCTTCGCGGCGATCCTCGAGCTGTTCGAGGATCTGGCCGGCGTTGACGTTGATGGCATCGAACCGCTGGCCAATCCCCTCGATGCCACGCAGACGCTGCGCCGCGACGAGGTCACGGAGGGCAATCAGCGCGAAGCCCTGCAGGCAGTCGCCCCCCTCGTCGAAGACGGTCTCTACCTCGTGCCACGCGTTGTCGAATGAATGCGCGGAATGAGGGGGAAATGAAGGCGGAATAAAGGCGGAATGAGGCGCGGATCGAAATGAACAGCAGCCATGCACCGGAGCCCGGCATGTCTTTTCGCAGCCTTCGCGAGCACAGCGAAGCGCTGGCCGCGGGCGAGACGAGCAGCGAGGCGCTGACCCTCGACTATCTGGCGCGCATCGATGCGCTCGATGCACAGCTCAACAGCTTCATCACCGTCGATCGCGACGGCGCCCTCGCCCAGGCCCGCGCCGCCGACGAGCGCCGCGCCCGCGGCGAGGCCGGCCCGCTCACGGGCATCCCCATCGCGCACAAGGACATTTTCTGCACGCGCGGCCTGCGCACCAGCTGCGCGTCGCGCATGCTCGACAACTTTACGCCTCCCTACGATGCGACCGTGGTCGAGCGACTCGCCGACGCCGGCGTGGTCGTCCTGGGCAAGACCAACATGGACGAGTTCGCCATGGGCTCCTCCAACGAAACCAGCTACTACGGCGCCTGCCGCAACCCCTGGGACCCGCAACGCGTGCCCGGGGGCTCTTCCGGTGGGTCGGCGGCAGCGGTAGCAGCAGGGCTCGCCGCAGCGGCGACGGGAACGGATACGGGCGGATCGATCCGTCAGCCGGCGGCACTGTGCGGCATCACCGGCCTGAAGCCGACCTACGGCCGGGTCTCGCGCCTGGGCATGGTCGCCTTCGCCTCGAGCCTCGACCAGGGCGGGCCGATGGCGCGCAGCGCCGAGGACTGCGCCCTGCTCCTTGCGGCCATGGCCGGCCACGATCCGCGCGACTCGACCAGCACCGACCGGCCCGTAGACAACTACGCGGCGTGCCTCGATGCGCCGCTCGCCGGGCTGCGCATCGGCCTGCCGCGCGAATACTTCGGTGAGGCCCTCGACGGCGCCATGGCATCGACGGTGCGCGACGCCCTCGCCGAGTACGAGGCCCTGGGCGCCGAGCTCGTTGAGATCAGCCTGCCGCACACGCAGCTGGCGATCCCCGCCTACTACGTGATCGCCCCGGCGGAGGCCTCGACCAACCTGTCGCGCTACGACGGCGTGCGCTACGGCCACCGCTGCGAGAACCCAAAAGACCTCGAGGACCTGTACACGCGCAGCCGCGAGGAGGGCTTCGGCGCCGAGGTGCAGCGACGCATTCTCGTGGGTACCTATGCGCTGTCATCGGGCTATTACGACGCCTACTACAAGCGCGCACAGCAGGTGCGCCGGCTCATCGCCGGGGATTTTCACCAGGCCTTTGCCGAGGTCGACATCATCGCCGGACCGACCACGCCCGGCGTGGCCTTCGAGCTCGGCGCGAAGACGTCGGACCCTACGGCGATGTATCTGGAGGACGTGTACACGCTGGCCGTCAATCTCGCCGGCCTGCCCGCCCTCAGCCACCCCGCGGGCTTCATCGACGGCCTCCCGGCGGGGCTGCAGCTCATCGGTCGCGCCTTCGACGAGGGCCGCCTGCTCGCCGCCGCGCACCAGTATCAGCAGCGCACGGACTGGCACCGGCACCAGCCGGCTCTCGCCGCGACCGCCGCGACCGCCGCGACCGCCGCGAACAGCGCCGGAGACGCGGCATGAATCGGGAAATGGTGATCGGCCTCGAGGTGCACCTGCAGCTCGCCACGGCCTCGAAGATCTTTTCCGGCAGCGCGACCACCTTCGGCGCCGAGCCGAACACGCAGGCCAACGCCGTGGACCTCGCCATGCCGGGCATGCTGCCCGTACTCAACGGCGAGGCCGTGCGCTATGCGGTGATGTTCGGTCTCGCCGTCGATGCCGAGATCGGTCGCCGCTCGGTCTTCGACCGCAAGAACTACTTCTACCCCGACCTGCCCAAGGGTTATCAGATCAGCCAGTTCGCCGAGCCCATCGTCGGTCGCGGACGCTTCGCCTTCACGCTGGAGAACGGCGAGCGCTGCGAGATCGGCATCACGCGCGCGCACCTCGAGGAAGACGCGGGCAAGTCGCTGCACGAGGATTTTTCCGGGATGACCGGCATCGACCTCAATCGCGCCGGCACGCCGCTCCTCGAGATCGTGACCGAGCCCGACTTCCGCAGCGCCGAGCAGGCCGTCGCCTTCCTCAAGTCGCTGCACAGCCTCGTCACCTACCTCGGCATCTCCGATGGCAACATGGCTCAGGGCTCGATGCGCTGCGACATCAACCTGTCACTACGCCCCGCCGGCAGCGACGAACTCGGCACACGCACGGAAATCAAGAACGTGAATTCCTTCCGCTTTGTAGAGAAGGCCATTCACAGCGAGCGGGCGCGGCAGCAGGATATCCTCGAGGATGGCGGCAGCATCGTCCAGGAAACGCGGCTCTATGACGCGGACCGTAACGAAACGCGCTCGATGCGTAGTAAGGAAGTGGCGAATGACTACCGCTACTTCCCCGAACCCGACCTGCTGCCCGTGGTGCTCAGCGAGGCGGACATCGAAGCGATCCGCGCCGAGCTGCCCGAGCTGCCGCAGGCGCGACGCGAGCGCTTTATTCGCGACCACGGACTGTCGCCCTACGACGCCGGCGTGCTCACCGACGAGCGCGCCGTGGCCGACTACTTCGAGGCAGCCGCGGCGGCGGCCGGTGACGCCAAGCTCGCCGCAAACTGGGTACAGGTGGAACTGCTCGGCGCGCTCAACGCCGCCGACCTCGATATCGGCAGTAGTCCCGTGGGCGCCACACAGCTCGGTGGCCTGATCCAGCGCATCAAGGACGGCACGATCTCCGGCAAGATCGCCAAGCAGGTTTTCGAGGCGATGTGGCTGGGTGAAGGCGACGCCGACACGATCATCGAAGCCCGCGGCCTGCGCCAGGTATCGGACAGTTCGGCCCTCGAGGCCATGGTCGACGAGGTCGTGGCGGCGAATCCGGAGCAGGTGGCGCAATACCGCGCCGCGGAGCCGGCCAAACGCAAGAAGCTCACGGGCTTCTTCGTCGGCCAGATCATGAAGGCATCAAAGGGCCAGGCGAATCCGAAGATGGTGAACGAACTGCTGCTGGCGCGCCTGGCAGGGGACAGCTGAACGATGCGCAAGGACAAGGCCAAGGTTCTCGACGAGCAGTGGGACGACGAGCGCGTGGCGAGCTTCCTCGAAGCGCGTCCGGGCGACGGGTCGGCTCCCGATCACCGTCTGCTCCTGCGCGCTTATCAGAGCATGCGCGACAGCGACTTCGCGCGCTTCGTGCCGATGTTCGTGGCAGCCGGTCGCGATGTGAACGCAACGGGCCCCGACGGGCGCACGGTGCTCGAAGAGATCCGCGAGCATCGCTACGGCGCGCCTTACGCGGACAGCCTCGAACGGGCGGGGGCTCGCTGACGCGAGAGCTCACGAAAGCACCGTGATCGGCACCGCCTGCTCTCGGGCGGAAGCGCACGGTTCGATCTGAACGCGCGCTCTTCCGAGGGAAGCGCTTATCGGTCGATCGGAACGCGACCGCGCATGAAGCGCTCGCGGTTTTCCTGCTTCTTGCGCTCGCTCTTGGCCAGCAGCACGTAGACGGCGCCCGTGCCGCCATGAACCGGGTGCGCGCTGTGGAAGGCCTGCACGGGCGCCAGCTCACGCAACCAGTGGTCCACAAAGCCCTTGAGCACGCCGACGGCCTCGCGCTCGGGATTGCGCTCGCCCTTGCCGTGCACCACGAGCACGCTGCGCAGGCCGAGTTCAAAACACTCGTTGACGAAGGCGTAGATCTCCTGGCGCGCCCGGCGCACGCTCATGCGGTGCAGGTCGAGGCGCGCCTCCGGTTCGTAGCGGCCCTGCTTGAGCTTGCGGTACACACCGTTCTGGATGCCCGGGCGCTTGAACTCGAGCACGTACCAGGGATCGAGAGGACGCACGCCCTCGTCGGCAAGCGGATTGCTGTCGCGCCCGCGCTCGGTCACCGCCGCCTCGCGCCGCGCCTCGGCCGAGGCGTCCGGTCCCGCGCGCCGCGGACGCACGCGCTGCTCCACGCGCATCGGCTTCACGTCGGCCATTTCGCGCAGAAAGTCGTCCGTGTCCGGGTTGTCCATACCGTCGTCCTTCATCGCGCTTCGTTCCCTTGCCCCTGCGGCTTTGACGATCGCTGCTGCAGTAGTCCCGATCGCTTCGTCGCGCCAGCACTGCGACCGATCGCAGCGCGCACCGCGACGCGCTGATCATCGCGATACACTACGCGCCCCCGGAGCGTCACAGATCAGGCAGGACTTTGGAAGGAGATCCGATATACGGCGCCGGCTGTCTGCTGCGCGGCGCCAAGCTGCTGCGCCACCCGAAGCTGCGCCCTTTTGTCATCGTACCGCTGCTGGTCAATGTGCTGATCTTCGGCTCGCTGATCGGCTGGGGCCTCGGTGGCCTCATCGACTGGGTCAACGGCTGGATGGCCTGGCTGCCCGAGTGGCTGTCCTTCCTCGAGTGGATCCTGTGGCCGCTGGTGGGAATCGCCGTCGCCCTGGTCACGGGCTATGCCTTCACCGCCGTCGCCCTGCTCATCGCCTCGCCCTTCAACGCGCTCCTTGCGGAAAAAGCCGAGGAACTGATCACGGGCCGTCCGGTACAGGGCCTCGAAGGCCTCGGCGCCGCCCTCGCCAGCGTCCCACGCGGAATTTTCCGCGAGATCGCCAAGCTCATCTACTACGTGCCGATGGCGCTCTTAGTACTTGTCCTGAGCTTCATCCCCGCCATCAACGCCGCGGCGCCCTTCCTCTGGTTCCTCCTCGGCGCCTGGATGATGAGTCTGCAGTTTGTCGACTATCCGATGGACAACCACCAGTGCAGCTTCAAGGACGTCCGCCTCGCCGTAGCCGACCGCCGTCTGTCCAGCCTCGGCTTCGGCGGCATGGTCGCGGCCTTCGCCAGCGTGCCCATCGTCAACTTCTTCGTCGTACCGGCCGCGGTGGTTGGAGCGACGATTCTTTACGTCGAAGAGCTTCGTTAACGCTTTATTGGGTAGCTACTTTAGACGCGATAGAAGTTCTTCACACCGCGCGCCGTCACGGGGTTCGAGAGGGGTGCTACGGGGACGGCAAAAAGCGTCCCTCTGACAACCCTGACTGCGCCGGCGACCGTCAACGAAGGAACCAAGCAGCGATCGACCGCGCTCGGCGAGCGATGGTGTCGAGACCATCAACAAAGCGGAGGCCTCTGAACAAAAGCGTCAGTGCGCCAGCAGCTCCGTAGGGGGGTGTTCGCAGCGGACCGGTGCTCCGAGGAGCGCTTCGAGGTCGGGGAGGAGGAAGGCGTCGTCTTCGCTGGCGAAGCTGATCGAGGTGCCCGTGGCGCCTGCCCGGCCCGTGCGGCCGATTCGGTGGACGTAGTCTTCCGGGTCTTCGGGGAGATTGTAGTTGACCACGTGGCTTACGCCGTCGACGTGGATACCCCGGCCCGCCACATCCGTGGCGACCAGGACCGCGATCTTGCCGGTCTTGAACTGTTCAAGCGTTTTGGTGCGCTTGGCCTGGGCGATTTCACCCGAGAGCATGCCGCACTGCACGCCGGCCTTGCGCAGGCGCTCGTAGAGACGGCGGACCTGGTCGCGGCGGTTGGCGAAGACGATCACGCTAGTGGCGGCCTCCGAGCGCAGCAGGTTGACGAGGATACGGAAGCGCTCCTCGCTGCTGGCCAGGTAGATACGCTGGTCGACGGAGTCCGTGGCCACGTGTTCGGGCTCGATCTCGACGGTGATCGCATCGAGCGTCCACTGCTGCGAGAGGTTGATGATGTCCTGCGTGAAGGTGGCCGAGAACAGCAGCGTCTGACGGTACTCCTTCTTCGGTGTCTGGCGCACGATTCGCTTGACCTGGGGTATGAAGCCCATGTCGAGCATGCGGTCGGCCTCGTCGAGGACCAGTACCTCGATGTGATCAAGATACAGGTCACGGCGACCGGTGAAGTCCAGGAGACGACCCGGCGTGGCGACGACGAGATCGACGACCTCGCGGTTCAGCTGGTTGAGCTGCTTCTGGTAGTCCATGCCGCCGATGAGCGTGGCGCACTTCAGGCCCGTGTATTTGCCAAGGTCCGCCGCGTCCGCAGCGATCTGCATCACCAGTTCGCGCGTGGGCGCGATGACCAGCGCGCGGGGCTCGCCGAGGAAGCGCTCACCCTCGAGGGGGTTGGCGAGCAGATCGTTGAAAATAGTGATGAGAAAGGCGGCGGTCTTGCCCGTGCCGGTCTGCGCCTTGCCGATGGCGTCGTGGCCCTGCAGAGTCTGCGGCAGGATCTGCGCCTGGATCGGAGAACAGTACTCGAAGCCGAGTTCGGCTATGCCGTGAAGCAGCGTCGGGTGGAGGGCAAGGTCGTGAAAGCGCGTCTTGCCCTCTTCGGCCTGCACCTTGAAATCGTCCGGGGACCAGTTGTCTGTTTCGTCGCGGCGGTCGGCGTGACCACCTTTTCCGCGGCTTCTGCTGCTCAAGGTTGTACTCGCTGAAAATTTCAAGGCGCGGAGTCTAGCATTTCTGCAACCGGCCTACAGCGCGGCGGCGCGGCCCGCAAGTCCTTTTTTTCGAATCCTTCTCTCGAGCCCTCTTTTCGAGTCCCAGATCGCGAGCGTGTCATCGATAGAGCAGACGTCCCAGGTAATAGTCGGCGCTGACAAAGCGCCCGCCGCCGGAAAACAGCAGCGCCAGCAGCATGACCAGGTAGGTCACGGCGAACTCGATGCCGTTGTTGAGAATGACGAAACCGCCCTTCTCCGTGAGCCAGTCGTAGTTGCCATGCTCGCGCAGCAGCTCGCGCGCTTCGCCGAGACGCTGCGCGACCTCCGGCGCGCTCGAATCGGCGACGGCTGCCCAGCCCTGGGGCCAGTGCACGACAAAGATGGCGACCAGCATGGTGATAATCAGGGGAATGGCAGCCCAGCGCGTGGCCAGCCCGAGGAGCAGAAGCACGGCGCCGACGGTCTCCGTGTAAGCCGCGAGATGCGCAAGCAGCGCGGGGAAAGGCAGCCCCAGCCCCCAGTCGCTGTTCGCGAACCAGTCGACGGTGTTTTCCATCGCCCGAAGCTTTTGCGTGCCCGCCACCCAGAAGGGAAAGAACAGGTACAGGCGCAGCGCCAGGGAGGGCAGGCCGTCGAGGATACCGATGCGGGTCCAAACGCTTTCCTGAAAACGGCCGAAGCTCTGAACAATCGAAGCCATGCTGGGTGTCTTGCTCTCTTGTCGCCGGTAATCGCATCGCCACGACGATGCACCCGATATCCGACCGGCGGCGGGCGCGAAGGTTTCCGTAATTATTACCGGGCAGACCTGCAAGCGGGCGTGCGAGCCGGCTACTAACGCAGGTGCGAAGGCTCAGCCGGCGCAATCCGGGCATCCGGCGCGGCGCTCGAGCGCGAGGCGACGCTGCGAGGCATCGCGCAGATCAAGATACAGCAGCGTGCCGTAGAGTGCCTCGCCCCAACCGGTCAGGCACTTGATCACCTCGAGGGCCTGCAGCGTGCCGAGTACTCCGACCACGGGACCGAGGACGCCGCTGTCGCGGCAGCTCTGCGCGACGACGCCCGAGGAATCGGGGTACACGCAGCGGTAGCAGGGCGTGCCGCGCTGCGCGTCAAAGACGGCGAGCTGTCCCTCGGCGCGCACCGCCGAGGCCGACACCAGCGGCAGGCGCATGCGAACCGCGGCGCGATTGAGCGCGAAGCGCGCGGCGTAGTTGTCGCTGCAGTCGGCAATCAGATCGATGCGCGGCGCGTCTTCTGCGAGCACCTCGGGCAGCGACGCATCGTCCAGATGCCGGGGGAGCGCAGTGATTCCACAGTCCGGAAACTGCCCGCCAAGGCGCTGCGCCAGGACCTCGGCCTTGCGCATGCCGAGGTGCTCCTCGCCGAACAGCAGCTGCCGCGGGAGGTTGGAGCGCTCGACGCAGTCGCCATCGGCGAGCACCAGCTGCCCGATACCGGCGCCGGCGAGATACAGCGCGAGCGGATGGCCGAGGCCACCGCAGCCGACCACGAGTACGCGCGAGGCCGCGAGCCGCTCCTGCTGATCGATAGAGAAATCGGGCAGCATGAGCTGGCGGCTGTAGCGCTCGAGATCCGTATCGCTCAGCACGACTCAGCCTCCTCCCGACCAGCGCCCGGCGCTCACGCGCTCGTGCCCGGCGAGATCGCGGCGCGTAGAGACCGCGGCAAAGCCCGCCGCCTCGAGGCGAGCGCGCACGCCTGCACCCTGGCCGTTGCCGTGCTCGAGCAACAGGTAGCCATTCGCCTGGAGATGCTGCGGCGCCGCCGCGATGATCGCGGCGAGGTCGGCGTAGCCGTTGTCGTCGGCGACCAGCGCCGTGCGCGGCTCGAAGCGAAGATCGCCCGTCACCAGGCAGCGGTCACCGGCGGCGACGTAGGGCGGGTTGCTGAGCACGAGGTCGAAAGTCTCATCGCCGAGGCCGTCGAACCAGGACCCCTCGGCGAAACGAACGCCATCGAGGCCACAGCGCGCCCCATTGGCGCGCGCAACAAGCAGCGCCTCGGGGCTGCTGTCGGTCGCGGTCACGCGCCAGTCCGGGCGTTCCGACGCAAGGGCCAGGGCGATCGCGCCGCTGCCCGTTCCGAGATCCACGACCTTTGCATCGTCCGGCAGCGGCAGCTCGAGAGCCCACTCGACCAGAATTTCCGTATCGGGTCGCGGGATCAGCGTGGCCCCGGTGACGGCCAGCGTGAGCGACCAGAACTCGCGCTCACCAAGGAGATGAGCCACGGGGACTCCGCGGCGACGCTCGCCGACCCAGCTGCGGTAGATGGAAGCGGGTAACTCGTCGACCTCGGCCTCGGGCCAGGCGAACAGATAGCTGCGGGGTTTGTCGAGCGCCCGGCACAGCAATAGCTCGGCCTCGCGGCGCGCCTCGTCGCCGTCGAGAGCCGCCTCGGCGAGGAGCTCGGCGACGCGGGCCATCAGCCCTCGGCGAGGGCGGCGAGCTGGTCCGCCTGATGCTCCTGGCGCAGCGGTCCGATCACCTCGTCGAGGTTACCGGCGCGTACGTCGTCGAGCTTGTACAGCGTGAGATTGATGCGGTGGTCCGTGACGCGCCCCTGGGGAAAGTTGTAGGTGCGGATACGGTCCGAGCGGTCGCCGGTGCCGACGAGGTTCCGCCGCGCCTCGGCCTGCTCCGAGGCCTGGGCGGCCTCGGCGCTGCTGTTGAGCTTGGCCTGCAGCAGCGCCATGGCGCGGGCGCGGTTCTTGTGCTGCGAACGTTCGTCCTGGCACTCCACGACGATGCCCGTGGGCAGGTGCGTCAGGCGTACGGCGGAATCGGTCTTGTTGACGTGCTGACCACCGGCACCGGAGGCGCGGTAGGTGTCCACGCGCAGATCGCCCTTGTTGATCTCTATGGCTTCGAGCTCTTCGGGCTCGGGCAGGATGGCAACGGTACAGGCCGAGGTGTGAATGCGGCCCTGGGACTCGGTCTCGGGTACGCGCTGCACGCGGTGGGCGCCCGACTCGAACTTGAGATGCGCGTACACCTCGTCGCCCTCGACGCGGCTGATGATCTCCTTGTAGCCGCCGTGTTCGCCGGGACGCTCGGAAAGGATTTCGATCCGCCAGCCGCGACGCTCCGCATAGCGCGTGTACATGCGGAAGAGATCGCCGGCAAAGATGGCCGCTTCGTCGCCGCCGGTTCCGGCGCGCACCTCGAGAAATACGTTGTTACGGTCGCGCGGGTCGCGCGGCAGGAGCAGCAGCTGCAGCTCCTGCTCGAGGGCATCGCGCCGTCCGGCGCCCTCTTCGATCTCGCTGCGCGCCATCTCGCGCATATCGGCATCGTCGTCTTCGAGCATGGCCTCGGCCGCGGCGAGGTCATCCTGCAGCTGGCGGTACGCCCCATAGCAGCGTACGACGGTTTCGAGTTCGGAGTACTCGCGGGAAAGGCGGCGGAACTGTTCCTGGTCGGCGATGACCTCGGCGTCGCCGAGCAGGGCGGAGACCTCCTCGTGACGCTCACCGAGCGTCTCAAGCTTGTGCAGCAGCGAGGCTTTCACTGTAGCGTGGGGCCGGCTTCCGCTGCTGGTCTCGCTTTGTTTGCTGGTTTGGACGCTGGCCCAGAGCTATCGGCCTTTCGGGCCGACGCGTCGGCCTCTGGCGGCGCGGAGCGCGCGGGGTTCGCGGCGGCGTCGTCGACGGAACGCTCGAGCGCCACGGCCTCGATGGCGTCCACGGGCAGGCCGAGCAGGCGCACGGCGTGACCGAGAATATCGTGGCGGCCCTCGGCGCTGGCTTTCTTGAGGCCCGTCGTGGGTGCGTGGATCAGCTTGTTGGTGATGCCGCGGGCAAGCTGGGCAACCACCTGCTGCGGATCATCGCCGCGCGCGATCGCCGTCAGGGCGCGTTCGAGTTCGCGCTGGCGCACTTCCTCGGCGGACTTGCGGTACTGCTTGACCAGGTCCACGGCCGCCAGCGTGCGGCGCTCCTCGCCGACGTTGGCAATACCCTCGGCGATGATCTGATCGGCCTTGCACACCTCGCTCTGGCGCGCCCGCAGGTTGCCGTCAACGATCTCACGCAGATCGTCGACGCTGTAGAGATAGACATCGCGCAGCTCGCCGACCTGCGCCTCGACATCGCGCGGCACCGCGATGTCGACCATGAGCACGGGCCGGTGTCGGCGCGTGCGCAGGGCGCCCTCCACCATGCCCTTGCCGATAATCGGCAGCTGGCTGGCGGTCGAGGTGATCACGATATCGGCATCGGGCAGGTGTTCGGGAATCTCCGCCAGCAGCACGGCGTCGGCGCCGAACTTCTGCGCAAGATCGCGGGCGCGGCCAAGGGTGCGGTTGGCGATGACGATCGACGATACGCCGGCCTCGATCAGATGGCGCGCCACCAGTTCGATGGTCTCGCCGGCACCGACGAGGAGCGCGTTGCACTCGCCGAGGTTGGTGAAGATGCGTCGCGCGACGTCGACGGCGGCGAAGGCAACGGATACGGGGTTCTCACCGATGGCCGTGTCCGTGCGGACGCGCTTGGCGATGGAGAACACGCGCGGGAACAGACGGCCAAGCTCGCTGCCGACGGTGCCCGCCTCACTGGCGACGGCGTAGGCGGACTTGAGCTGCCCGAAGATCTGCGGCTCACCGAGCACCATGGAGTCGAGCCCCGCTGCCACCTGAACCATGTGCCGCAGCGCCTCCTCGCCCTGGCGCTGGTAGGCCGCCCGCTGCAGGTCACTGGCGGCGAGATGGTGGTAACCCGCCATCCAGTCAACGAGCCGTTCGGCCTGTTCGCACAGGGGACGCCGATCGGAGACGATGGCGTATACCTCCGTGCGGTTGCAGGTGGAGAGGATCACGACCTCGTCGACGTCCGCGTTACGGCAGGCGTCGTTCATCGCCTCCGCCACCTGTTCGGGGGCAAAGGCCACGCGCTCGCGTACCTCTACGGCCGCAGATTTGTGATTGATACCCAGTGCGATAAGATTCACAGAGACGAGTGTCCAGCTCGCTTGTCACATTGACACGGGGCGTATACTAACAGTCCGCAATGCGTAAAGCATGCGATGCATCAATGACCGGGCAATCAGGTCGGCCCAGACCCACTGGCCCGCGCCGCGCAGGTCCTGGGCCAGGCTGGCAGATCCCGCGCCAATCCGATGATGCGCGCATCGAGATAGCGCCGCGAGACGGTGATGGTGCACGTCAGCTGAAGCGCGCCGCGCCCGCGTGGGTTTCGCACGCGCACTGTGTCATCATCTGCGCCCCGGCACGACACAACAGCGGTATGCCCTCCGACAGAGACGACTACTTATTCGCTTCGCGCGGCAGCACGGTGACCGAGTGCGGCACCAGAGCGCCGCGTGAACGACACCTGCTCGCTGCGCTGCTGTCGGTCTGCCTGATCGCTGGTTGCGCTACGTCGGGCGACGGGTCGGCTGACCGGGCGGGAGGGATCGCCGAAGGCGACAGCGCAGGCGACCTCGAAGCATCCGGATCGGCTCCGGAAGCGCCGATCGACCCACCCGTTCCCGAGCGCCCGATCCCCGAGGGCTCTGTCTACCCGCTGCTCGTCGCCGAGTTCGCCCTGCGTCGGCGCGACTTCGACACCGCGCTGAAGACCTACCTCGAGCAGGCCGAGATCCTGCGCGACCCCGCGGTCAGCGCGCACGCCACGCACCTCGCGCAGTTCCTGCAGCGCGAGCGCGAGGCATTCCGCGCCGTGCGCCTATGGGTGGAACTCGAGCCCGACAACGTCGAGGCCAACGACACGCTCGGCATGCTGCTCGCCCGCCAGGGACGCACGCGCGAAGCGCTGCCGCATTTTGCCCTGGTTGCCCGCGCCGGCGAGGCTGCGCGCTTCCCCATGCTGCTCAGCGGTTTCAAGGCCATGCCCGCCGCGGAGCAGACCGCCCTCGACTACGCCGTACAGGTGCTGCTCAACGACGACCTCGGCGACAACCTGTCGCTTCTGCTCACTCATGCACTCATGGCCGAAGAGGCGGGCAATCCGGGCAAGGTGCGCGAGCGTCTCGAACCGGTATTTGCCATCGATCCTTACCAGCAGCAGGCGCTGGTGCTCGACGCCAAACTGCGCGTCGCCGATGACGACCCGGAGCCCTTCCAGCGGATCGAAAAGGCGCTCGAGGTCGATGGCAGTCGCCACCAGCTGCGCCTGCAGTATGCACGCCTGCTCGCCGCCAGCGACATGCCCGCGGCGCGCGAGCAGTTCGAGATCCTCTCCGAAGCGTCGCCGCACGATGCCAATCTGCTGTTTTCCCTCGCCCTGCTCAACCACGAGCTCGAGGACAACACCGCCGCCCGCGCCTACCTCGACCAGGTGATTCAGCTCGGGCAGCGCCGCGACGAGGCCTATCTGTTCCTCGGTCAGATCGAGGCCTCCGAAGGCAATCGCGAGGAAGCGATACAGATGTACCAGCAGGTAGGCGACGGCGAGGACCTGCTGCGAGCCACCCTGAATATCGCCAAGCTTCAGCTTGCCGCCGACCGCGACGAGGAGCTTCGGCTGTACATGAACCGGCTGCGCGAGAGCTACCCGCAGCGGCGCGAGCAGCTTTTTGCCCTCGAGGCCAACATTTACAGCGAAGCCGAGCGCGACGAGCAGGGCATCGAAGTGCTCGAGCGCGCCATCGACGAGTATCCCGAGTCTGACAACCTGCGCTACGCACGCTCCGTACTCTTTGAGCGCCGCGGCGACATCGCCGCCGCCGAGGAAGACCTGCGCGCGATCCTCGCCCGCGATCCGAAGAACTCGACGGCGCTGAACGCCCTCGGCTACACGCTGGCCAATCGCACGGACCGCTACGAGGAAGCCCTGGCCCTCATCGAAGCGGCGCTGCGTCTTTCCCCCGATGAGCCGGCGATTCTCGACAGCATGGGCTGGGTGCTCTACCACCTCGGTGAGTACGAACGCGCCCTCGCCTACCTCACCCGCGCCTACACGCAGTTTCCCGACCCGGAAGTCGCCGCCCACCTCGGCGAGGTTCTCTGGGTCAGCGGTGACACGACGGCGGCCATGAAGGTCTGGCGCGGCGCGCTGATGCGCGAACCCGAGCATGTGGTTCTCAACGAGACCCTCGACCGCCTTGGTGTGAGCCTGCAGGCGCTGCGCAGCCCGTGACCGCAGCGCGCGGCGCTGCGATTGTGGCGGCCGTTATGGAGAGCGCGCCGCTGACAACGGACCGCAACCGGGCTCCGATCCCCGCCCTTTTTGCCATTGGCATCGCGGCCTTGTGCATCGTGTCGGCCTGCAGCACCACCGCGCCTGCGCCACCCCGAGAGGTCGAGACCCAGGCGCCCGGCGAAGCGATCAGCGAGGCCGAACGCTGGCGCCGGCACGTCGCGGCGCTGAGCGCCGCGGATAACTGGGAAGCCCGCGGCAAGGTCGCCTACCGCCTGCCCGGAGACGGCGGCAGCGCCAGTCTGATCTGGCACCAGGCGGGAGCGGCCAGCACCGTGCGCGTCTCGGGGCCCCTCGGCGTCGGCAGCACGGAGATCCGCAACGCCGGCGCGCTCATCGGTGTGCGCCGCGACGGCATCGAACGTCTGTACCCCGCCGACGCCGCGCCCTGGCTTCCCGACGGAAGCCTGCTGCCGATCCCCGTCGAAGCGCTGCGCTATTGGCTGCGCGGCCTGCCGGATCCGACAGCGGCGAGCAGCGAGCTCGAACGCGAAAACGCGCTGGCGTCGGAGCTGCGCCAGGCAGGCTGGATCGTGCGCTTCGAGGCCTTCGACCGCGGCCTTGCGCATCCGTTGCCGACACGGCTTCGCATCGAGGCGCCCGAGGCCGGCCTGGTGCTGCGCGTGCTGATCCGCGACTGGCAGTTCGGTAGCGAAGACAGCTGATCCCGTCGATGAAGGCGACGGACTCCAGCGGCGCAGGCGCGTGCGATACTTGCCCCATGGCCGAAAATGCAACGCTGATCCTGCCCGCGCCGGCAAAGCTCAATCTTTTCCTGCACATCACGGGCCGGCGCGCCGACGGCTATCACGAGCTTCAGACCGTGTTCCAGCTTCTGGATCATGGCGACGAACTGCGCTTCACGCTCCACGCGGGCGATGAACTGCGCCTGCGCTGCAGCGGTCCGCAGCAACTCGACGACGTGGCCGACAAGGACAACCTGGTGTTGCGCGCAGCCCGCCGTCTGCGCGAATTGAGCAGCGACGAGCAGCCGGGCGTCGACATCCAGCTGATCAAGCGGCTGCCCACGGGAGGCGGCGTCGGCGGCGGCAGCTCCGATGCCGCCACCACGCTGCTGGCTCTCAATCACCTGTGGAACCTGAAGCTCGATGACAACACGCTGGCGCTCCTCGGGCGCGAACTCGGAGCGGATGTTCCCGTGTTCGTACGCGGTGATTCGGCCTGGGCGGAAGGCGTTGGGGAAAAGCTCACCCCGCTGCCTCTTCCCGAATCCTGGTACCTCGTGATCCACCCCGGCTGCCACGTGTCCACCCAGGCAGTTTTTACGCATCCACAATTGACACGCGATCCCCCCGCGATCACAATACCCGCCTTTTTCGCGGGCCCCTCCCGCAATGACTGCGAGCCTCTGGTCCGCAGGCTCTATCCCGAGATCGACAAGGCACTGATCTGGCTGGAAAAGTTCGGAGGGGGGCGACTGACCGGAACCGGCGCCTGCGTCTTCGCCAGCTTCCCGTCGGCAGGGGCGGCGCTGCAGGCGCACCGCGAAGTACCGCAGGGCTGGCAGAGCTTCGTGGCACGGGGCGTCAACCGGTCTGCGGCGAGGGAAGCGCTGCCATCTCGATAGCAGCATCTGACGAATCACTGGGGTGTCGCCAAGTGGCAAGGCACCGGGTTTTGATCCCGGCATTCGTAGGTTCGAATCCTACCACCCCAGCCACTTTTCCCGTCCTCGGCAGCACTTTCGCTCGCAACAGGACGTTCGCCGACAACAGTACGTTCGCTCACAACAGTACGCTCGCCCACGACAGTACCTTCGCCCAGCACAGTAATAGAGACAGAGAAACAGGCGTGTCATCCAAGCTGATGGTTTTCACCGGGAACGCCAACCCGGAACTCGCTCGTAAAGTCGCCAGCCGTCTGTATCTCGGACTCGGCAAGGCCGATGTGGGCCGCTTCAGCGACGGGGAAATCGCCGTCGAACTCAACGAGAACGTGCGCGGCAAGGACGTCTTCGTCATCCAGCCGACCTGCGCCCCGACGAACGACAATCTCGTCGAACTGCTGGTGATGATCGACGCGCTGCGCCGGGCTTCGGCGGGGCGCATCACCGCGGTGGTGCCCTACTTCGGCTACGCGCGCCAGGATCGTCGCGTGCGCTCCTCGCGCGTACCGATCTCCGCCAAGGTCGTGGCCGACATGATGGTGACCGTTGGCGTCGACCGCGTGCTCACCGTCGACCTGCATGCCGAGCAGATCCAGGGCTTCTTTACCGTACCCGTGGACAACATCTACGGATCGCCGGTGCTGAATGACGATATTCAGGACTGCGACTACGAGAACGTGATGGTGGTGTCGCCGGATATCGGCGGCGTGGTGCGGGCGCGCGCCATTGCCAAGCAGCTCGATGACTCGGAGCTGGCGATCATCGACAAGCGCCGGCCCAAGGCCAACGAGACCGAGGTGATGAACATCATCGGCAACGTGGAAGGCCGGGTGTGCCTGCTCGTCGACGACATGGTCGACACGGCAGGCACGCTGTGTAACGCGGCCAACGCGCTCAAGGAGCGCGGTGCCACCAAGGTGGCCGCCTACTGCACGCACGCGGTGCTGTCCGGTAACGCCCTGGATAACGTGCGCAACTCGCAGCTCGACGAGCTCGTGGTCACGGACACGATCCCGCTGTCGGCGGAGGCGCGAACGCTCGGCAAGATCCGCCAGCTCACGATCGCCGACATCCTGGCCGAATCCATCCGGCGCGTGTCGAACGAAGAATCGATCAGCGCGCTGTTCTCGTAGCCCGGGATAGCAACTGAAGAAAGCAAACCCGCGCCTCGGCGCGAAACACCGGCTTGTCGAATCTGCAATCGCGGACGACAGCCTTATTGAACGGGACGGGACCGCCGGTCGCAGGCGCCCCGAACCCCATATCAGGAGACAGTCATGTCTGAATCACTGGCCATCGAAGCCAAACTGCGTCAGGACCTGGGGAAAGGTGCGAGCCGCCGCCTGCGTCGCAGCGCAGACGAACTCCCCGCAATCATCTATGGCGCGGGCAAGGACCCGGTTCCGCTCACGCTGATTCGCAAGGATCTCGAGAAAGCGCTCGAAAACGAGGCCTTCTTCTCGCAGGTCATCGACGTCAACGTGGAAGGCGATGTGCAGCCGGCCATCCTCAAGGATCTGCAGCGCCATCCGGCGAAAGACCGCGTCATGCACGCGGACTTCCTGCGCGTCGACGCGAACGTGAAGATCAAGGTCAGCGTACCGCTGCACTTCATCAACGAAGAGAAGTGCCACGGCGTCAAGATCGAGGGCGGCATCATTTCGCACCTGCTCACGGAGGTCGAAGTACTGACCCTGCCGCGCAACATTCCCGAGTACATCGAGGTGGATATGCTCGAGGTCACCACCACGGACATCGTGCACATTTCCGACCTGAAGCTGCCGGAAGGCGTGGAATCCACGGCCCTGGCCCTCGGCGAAGACCACGATATGGCCGTTGCCTCCGTGACCGTCAAGCGCGGTGGTGGCGTCGGCGCTGAAGATGACGACGCGGTCGACGAGGTCGAGCCCGACGCCGCAGACGAAGGCGACAGCGAGGACTGATAGCAGGCGTCGCAGGGGTCGAGGCAGCACATTCGTCTCGCTATCGCGCTACACCCAGGGCAGCCTCGCGCTGCCCTGTTTATTTCCGGACGCCCGGCTGCGGGACGAGCCTCGGAGGCTCACAGGATTCCGCCCAGGGGTTTCATTCCAAGCCGGCCATAGCGGCCATAGCGGCACGACGCTTGAAGGCGCAGCCTGATCAGGACAGCATTTTGGTAAAGGCGATCCAATTGATCGTGGGTCTCGGAAATCCGGGCGCCCAGTACGCGGGCACGCGACACAACGCAGGCGAGGACTTTGTGCGCGAGCTCGCGCGCCTTGGCGGCGCAACGCTGCGTGCCGAGGGCCGCTTTTTCGGCGAAACGGGCGAAGTACTGCTCGGCGGTCACAAGCTGCGCCTGCTGGTACCGACCACCTTCATGAACCGTTCGGGGAAGGCCGTCGCCGCCCTCGCCGGTTTCTACAAGCTGGAGCCCGAGCAGCTACTCATCGCGCACGACGAACTCGACATTGCGCCGGGCAGCGCCCGCTTCAAGTTCGACGGCGGTCACGGCGGCCATAACGGCCTGCGCGATATCGTGCCCGCCCTTGGCAACCGTCGCGATTTCTACCGCCTGCGTATCGGCATCGGACACCCGGGCTCGGCGAAGCAGGTCAGCGCTTACGTGCTGTCGAAGGCTGCGCCTGCGGACCGCGAGGCAATCGCCGCGGCGATCGATGAAGCGTTGCGCGCCCTGCCCCTGCTCCTCGACGGCGACATGACCAAGGCCATGACCCGACTGCACAGCTTCAACGGCGCGGTGCCGCCCACGATAAACGGCGACGCCTAGCAACGCGAGAACGAGGGAAAAGAAAGGAAAGGCCGCGGCCAGACAGCCGCCGTACAGCGCCACGGCGCTGCTCGAAGGCAACACGCGTCTGAGCGCGCACGGGACGAACCGCTACGCGCGCCAGGGCGCGCAGGACAAACCAGCATGACAAACAGACCGGCGCGTCCCCGCGACGTGCGCATCACACGGCAGCCTGGGCTGCGGAGATCAGAGCATGGGATTTAAATGCGGCATCGTGGGCCTGCCCAACGTGGGCAAGTCCACGCTTTTCAACGCGCTCACGCGCGCCGGCATCGACGCCGAGAACTTTCCCTTCTGCACGATTGAACCGAATGCCGGCGTGGTGCCCGTGCCCGATCCGCGCCTCGACGCGATCGCGGCCATCGTCAAGCCCGAGAAGACCATCGCCACCACGATGGAGTTCGTCGACATCGCCGGCCTGGTTGCCGGGGCGAGCAAGGGTGAGGGGCTCGGCAACCAGTTCCTTGCCAACATCCGCGAGACCGACGCCATCGCGCACGTGGTGCGCTGCTTCGAGGACGACAACGTGATTCACGTGGCCAACGCCGTGGACCCGCGCTCCGATATCGAGGTGATCAATACGGAGCTCGCCCT
>JAZBOX010000113.1:0-30875 GCA_036351355.1 Halieaceae bacterium | reverse complement strand
TCTGGTCCTTGCGGGAGGTTCAAGGGCGCTGTGCCTTGCGGGCAATGCCGGTATGGCCAGCGGCGGCATGGGCGACGTGTTGTCCGGCGTCATCGGCGCCCTGCTGGCGCAGGGGCTGGACGCCCGCGCGGCGGCTCGCCTCGGCACCGTGCTGCACTCGAGCGCCGCGGACCGCGCCGCGCAGCAGGTCGGCACCACGGCGCTGCTCGCGGGCGACCTGCTGCCGGTGCTCGGTGCGCTGCTGCGGTGAGCATTCTGCAGCTGTATTTAGAAGATGAGGCCGCGCTCGTCGCGTTCGGTTTGCGCCTCGCGCAGCGACTGCCGCCGGGGTCCTGCGTCTACCTGCGCGGCGAACTCGGCGCGGGCAAGACCACGCTCGTGCGTGGCGTCGCGCGCGGGCTCGGCCATGTCGGCGCGGTGACAAGCCCGACCTACACCCTGGTCGAGCCCTACGAGCACCTCAATCCCGTGCTTTACCATTTCGATCTCTATCGCCTCGGTGACGCCGAGGAGCTCGAGTTCATGGGGCTGCGGGATTATTTCGGCGGCAGCGCGCTGGTGTTTATCGAATGGCCCGAGCGCGGCGGTGGATTTTTGCCCACTCCGGACCTTGAGATTAGACTAGGCGTCGAAGCGTCGGGGCGACGACTGGAGCTCGAGGCTTACGGCGAGCGCGGCACGGCCTGTGTCGATGCGCTTGCCGCCGACGAGCGACGGGATTGAGGGATGATGCCAGGGGGCAAATCAGGGATCACGTCAGCGGGCGGGTCCTCGTGCAGATGGACGCGCAGATCGACGCTCAGTGCGTCGGCCATCGCGTCGGCCATCGCGTCGGACAGATCGTCAGACAGCGCGTCGGGCGTATCTTTGGGCAGGTCGTCGGATCGGGACGTTGCCCGTTGCGCGGCCTCTGCGCGTCGCGCGCGCAGCGCAGCTCCCGCGCTTGCTTCCTCGTCGGTCTCGTTGCGATTTGTCGCCGTGATCGCCCTGCTACTGCTGCCCCTGCTTGCCACCGCCGTGCGGGCAGCGGAGGTGCGCGATCTGCGCCTGTGGCGCGCGCCGGACCATACGCGCCTCGTCCTCGACATGTCTGCCCCCGCCGCGCATCAGCTGCTCGAACTCGACAACCCGCGGCGCCTGGTCATCGATATCGATGACGCGCGCCTGCAGGCTTCGCTTGGCGACCTCGCTCTCGATAACACGCCGATCGCAGGCATCCGCAGCGGCGTTCGCAACGGCGACGATCTTCGCCTGGTTCTCGATCTGCGCGCCGCCGTCAGCCCGCGCAGCTTTGCGCTCCGGGCGACGGACCGGGCAGCCGATCGCCTGGTCATCGATCTCTACGACCGGGCCGGCGACGGCGCGGTCAGCGCGGGTGCTCCCGCAGGCGCCGCGGTGACTTCGGCGCCAACGGTGCGCAAGCGCGCCTCCAGCGACGACCGCCGCGAGATCATCATCGCCATTGATGCGGGCCATGGCGGCGAGGACCCCGGCGCTCTGGGTCCGGGGCGCCTGCGCGAGAAGAACGTGGTCCTCGAAATCGCCCGCGAGCTGCACAAGCTCTTTGAGGAAGAGGAGGGTTTTGCACCCACGCTGATTCGCACCGGCGATTACTACATCAGCCTCAAGGGGCGTCGCGATATCGCGCGCAAGCGCAATGCCGACGTGTTCGTATCCGTGCACGCCGATGCCTTCAGCGACAAGCGCGCCCGCGGTGCATCGGTCTACGCGCTCTCCACCCGCGGCGCTACCAGTACCACGGCGAGCTACCTTGCCCAGCGAGAGAATGCCGCAGACCTTCTTGGCGGCGTCAGTCTCAGCGACAAGGAAGACACGCTCGCCCTGACGCTGGCGGACCTGTCGATGACCTCGACGCTCGACGCCAGCCTGAACATGGGGGCCAGCGTGCTCAGCGAGATGGGACAGATCGCCCGCCTGCACAAGCGCCAGGTCGAGCAGGCAGGATTCGTTGTGCTCAAGTCGCCCGATCTGCCGTCGATCCTGGTAGAGACGGGCTTCATCTCCAACCCCGAGGAGGCGCGCAAGCTCGCCACGGCCTCCTACCGGCGCTCGCTGGCAAAGGCCATCCATCGCGGTATCGTCGACTGGTTCCGCGTGCATCCGCCGACGGGCACGCTGCTGGCCTACCAGCGCGACCAGGGGCTGCGCGAATACACTATCGTCAGCGGCGACACGCTCTCGGGCATTGCCGCGCGCTTCAATACGAGCGTTACGTCGATCAAGCGATTCAACGACATCAACGGCAACCGCATTCTGATCGGTCAGACCCTGCGCATCCCGGCCAGCTGAGGCGAGCGCGCACCCTTGCCCTCCATCCAGCGCCTGTCGCCGCGCCTCGCCAATCAGATCGCGGCGGGCGAAGTGGTCGAGCGACCTGCCTCCGTCGCCAAGGAGCTGCTCGAGAACAGTCTCGACGCGGGCGCCACGCGCATTGATATCGACGTTGAGGCAGCAGGTACGCGGCTGATTCGCGTGCGCGATGATGGTCGCGGCATCGGCGAAGAGGACCTGGTGCTGGCTCTCGATCGTCACGCCACGAGCAAGATCGCAACGCTGGAGGATCTCGAGGGCGTGGCCAGCTTCGGTTTCCGCGGTGAGGCCCTGGCCAGCATCAGCTCCGTGTCGCAGCTCGACCTCACCAGCGCCACCGCCGACGACAGCCGCGGCCACCGTGCGAGCACTGCCGGTCGCGAGATGGAGGTACGGATCTCGCCCGCGGCGCACCCGCGGGGTACGACCGTCGAGGTGCGCGACCTGTTTTTCAACACACCGGCGCGGCGCAAGTTCCTGCGCACGGAGCGCACGGAGTTCGGACACCTCGAGGATGTGGTCAAGCGCATTGCGCTGGCGCGCTTCGATGTGAGCTTCAGCCTGCGCCACAACGGTCGACAGCTGCACGACCTGCGTCGCTGCAGTAGCGATGAAGAGCGCCTGCGCCGCGTTTCCCTGCTCTGTGGTCCCAGCTTTGTCGAGCACGCCGTGGAAATCGAGCGCGATGCCGGTGGCCTGCGCCTCCACGGCTGGGTAGCGCAGCCGACGTTCTCGCGCAGTCAGGCCGACCTGCAGCACTTTTTTGTCAACGGCCGCTATATCCGCGACAAGCTCGCCGCCCACGCCGTGCGTCAGGCTTTCAGCGACGTGCTCTATCACGGCCGCCATCCGGCCTACGTGCTCTATCTCGAAATCGATCCCGGCGAGGTCGATGTCAACGTGCATCCGACGAAGCACGAGGTGCGCTTCCGCGATGGCCGCAGCGTGCACGGCTTTTTATACAGCACGCTGCACAAGGCGCTGGCCGACATCCGTCCCGATGAGGCGAGCGGCCCGGCCTACGATGCGCCGTCGCCGCTGTCGGCGCCCGCCGGGCGCCTCGACCTGATCACCGGGGAGCTGATTCACCAGCGCGAGATGGGCCTTGCTGCGGGCGGCGCCGGCGGCATCGCCGAGGCGGCGGTACCGGTGGCCGGCGCTGCCCCTGCATCGCTGCACGCGCGGTCGGGCGGTGATCGCGGATCGCCGGCGCTTCTCGACAGCTATCGCCGTCTCTACGCGGGCGGCGAGCACGCTGCGGAGGATGAACAGGCCGGCGAGATCCCGCCGCTGGGCTACGCCCTGGCGCAGCTCCACGGCGTGTACATCCTGGCGCAGAATCGTGAGGGGCTGGTGCTCGTCGATATGCACGCCGCCCACGAACGCATCACCTACGAGCGTCTCAAACAGGCGCGCGACGAGGCCGGGATCCGCAGTCAGCCCCTGCTGGTGCCGCAGGCCGTCTCCGTGAGTCGGCGCGAGGCCGAACTCGTCGAGACCCAGGCAGAGCTGTTCGCGTCCCTCGGCCTGCGTGTCGATGTCGTTGGCGAGGAGCGGATCGTGATTCGCGAGATACCGGTGTCGCTGCACGGCGCCGACGTCGAGCAGCTGCTGCGCGATGTGCTCTCGGACCTGATCGAATACGGCAGTTCGCAGCGCATCAGCGAACACGAGGATGAGCTGCTGAGCACCATGGCCTGCCACGGCTCCGTGCGCGCGAACCGCCGCCTGACGCTTCCTGAGATGAACGCGCTGCTGCGCGACATGGAGATCACCGAGCGCGCGGGCCAGTGCAATCACGGTCGTCCGACCTGGACGGCGCTAAGCCTCGCCGAGCTCGATCGCCTGTTTCTGCGCGGCCGCTGAAGCTTGGGGCCCCTGCTTTGCATCATGGGGCCCACGGCCTCGGGCAAGACCGATCTCGCCGTGGCGCTGGCCGAGGCCCTCGGCGGTGAGCTCATCAGCGTCGACTCGGCCCTGGTCTACCGTGGCCTCGATATCGGCAGCGCGAAGCCCGAGTATCCGCATCACCTGATCGATGTGTGCGATCCCGAGGAGGTCTACTCGGCGGCGCGCTTCGCCGCCGATGCGCGCGCGCTCATCGATGATCTGCGCGCCCGCGGACGTCGGCCGATCCTCGTCGGGGGCACGATGCTGTATTTTCGCGCGCTGCTGCAGGGACTGGCACCGATGCCGGCGGCAGATGCGGCGCTTCGCGAGGAGCTGAACGCGCGTGCCGATCGCGAGGGCTGGCCCGCCCTGCACCGCCAGCTTGAGCGTCTCGATCCGGCGGCGGCACAGCGTATCCATCCCAACCACAGCCAGCGGCTCCTGCGTGCCCTCGAAGTCTGCCTGCTCGCGGGGCGACCGCTTAGCGAACTGCACGCGCAGACGCAGGAGTCGGTCGAGGATGCGCTGTGCTTTGCCCTGGCTCCCGCCGATCGCGCCGTGCTCCACCGGCGCATCGAGCGCCGCCTCGAAGTCATGATGAGTGCGGGTTTCGTCGACGAGGTCCGCCGCCTGCGCCAGCGACCGGGCCTGCATCCGGCACTGCCCTCGATGCGCAGCGTCGGCTACCGCCAGCTGTGGGAGCACCTCGACGGCGCCTGCGACCTCGATACGGCAAAGGCGCGGGCGCTCGCAGCAACGCGCCAGCTGGCGAAACGCCAGCTGACCTGGCTGCGCAAGTGGCCGGGTCTGCTGTGGCTGCGGACCGACGAGAGTGGCGCCGCACAGCTGCAGCCGCCCGCTGCGCGCGAGCGCGGCGTCGGTGATTCGTCGCTGGCGGGATTTCGCGGCGAACCGGCAAAAGTGGTCTTGAACTATCTTGAGCAGCAGGCTATGTAGTACAGTGGTGTGCGGTGGTGGGCGCTATGCCCCTCACCTATTCGGTTTTTTTTGGCCCCTGTTGGGCCCCAATCCGGCCTCCGGGCCTAAGGAGACGAACCATGTCGAAAGGGCATACGCTACAAGACCCTTATCTTAATCTGCTCCGCAAGGAGCGCGTTCCCGTGTCCATTTACCTTGTCAACGGCATCAAGCTTCAGGGGCAGATCGAGTCCTTTGATCAGTTCGTGGTCCTGCTCAAGAACACCGTCAGTCAGATGGTGTACAAGCACGCCATCTCGACCGTGGTGCCGAGCCGCGTCGTGCGTATGCCAATGCAGAATCCGCCATCGGAAGACGCGGAGAGCTGACGGCCTGACCGGGACGCCGGCTGGCGGCCTCAGCGGGCCGCGCGCGTTTCCTGGATGTTTCTCGCTGACGTGCCTGTTATCGCTGACGCGGAAGGGATCCCCGGGCGAGTCCGTCGCTGATCGATTGTTGTATTTCCTGCGGGCCTTCGCTTTGAGGGCTCGCTTTTCTCCCGTCCTCGCGGCCATCCCCCATGCGTTGCCCGGGTCGTCGGGACATTCAGGTAAGCCTCATGTTTTTTGAAAGACCCGGCGCAGAAGGCGCCGGCCCTCGCAGCGACACGCCCTCCGGCGCCGAGCGAGCCGTTCTGGTCAGCATGCGTCTGGATTCAGATCCCGCGGGTATCGATACGCGCGAATTCGAGGATCTCGTGAGCTCGGCGGGCGGTGAGGTGGTGGCCGTTGTTTCCGGTCACCGCAGCGCACCGCAGGCGCGCAGTTTTGTCGGCAGCGGCAAGCTCGAGGAAATCGCCGAAGAGCTGCGCGAGGCCGAGGCCTCGCTCGTGATCTTCAATCACACGCTCAGCCCGAGCCAGGAGCGCAACCTCGAGCAGGAGCTGTGTTGCCGCGTCCTCGATCGCACCGGGCTGATACTCGACATCTTCGCCCAGCGTGCGCGCACGCACGAGGGCAAGCTGCAGGTGGAACTCGCCCAGCTCGAACACATGAGCACGCGCCTGGTCCGAGGCTGGACGCACCTCGAGCGGCAGAAGGGCGGCATTGGCCTGCGCGGACCGGGTGAAACGCAGCTTGAAACGGACCGGCGTCTGCTGCGCGCCCGGATCAAGTCGATCCGCGCGCGCCTTGAGCGCGTGCGGCGCCAGCGCGGCCAGGGCCGGCGCAGTCGCCAGCGCGCCGAGTTGGCCACCATTGCCCTCGTCGGTTATACGAATGCGGGGAAGTCGACGCTGTTCAATCGGTTGACCAGCGCCGGGGTGCATGCGGCAGATCAGCTCTTCGCCACCCTCGACCCCACGCTGCGTCGCGTCGAACTGCCGTCGCTCGGCGGCGCCGTGCTCGCCGACACCGTGGGATTCATTGCCCGGCTGCCCCACGGCCTGGTCGAGTCCTTCAAGGCGACGCTCGAGGAAACCCGCGAGGCCGATATTCTGCTGCACGTGGTCGATGCGGCCAGCGAAGAGCGCGATGACCAGCGTCGCGAGGTCGCGGCCGTGCTCGCCGAAATCGGTGCCGACCAGCTGCCCGTGCTCGAGGTCTACAACAAGATCGACCTGCTCGAGACCGTGCCGCGCATCGACCGCGACGATGAAGGCGTGGCGCGGCGCGTATGGCTCAGCGCGGAGCAGGGCAGCGGAATCGAGGAGCTCCTCGAGGCGCTGGCCGAGCGCCTCGGCGGCGGCCTGGTGACGCGCGAACTCAGGCTTGATCCACAGCAGGCGCGTCTGCGCGCGGCGCTGTACCAGCAGGGGGCGGTGCAGTCCGAGCGCTTCGATGACGAGGGCGGCGCCTGCCTCGAGGTACGCCTGCCGCGCAGCGACTGGGAGCGCCTCGACGCGCGCGGCGACGTCTGATCCGACGCCCCGGCACCAATTTGTCGCGACGGGAGCCTGATCGTCCCGTCGACTTTGCTAGAATGCCGGGCTTTCGCATACTGGAGATACGGAATGGCTTGGAACGAGCCGGGTGGCGGTAACAACGGCCGGGATCCCTGGGGCGGTGGCAATCAGGGGCCGCCCGATCTCGACGAGGCGCTGAAGAAACTGCAGCAGCGTCTCGGCGGATTGTTCGGCCGTCCGGCGGGCGGCGGTTCCGGAGGAGGCAGTGCTTCCTTCTCGCTTCTTCTTGTGGTCCTCGGCGCCGCCCTGCTGATCTGGGCTCTGATGGGCTTCTACCAGATCGATGAGCAGGAGCGCGCCGTGGTGCTGCGCTTCGGCAAGTATCACACCACGGCCCAGCCGGGTCTGCAGTGGAATCCGCCGCTGATCGACGAGGTCATTCGCGTCAACACCACCAAGGTGCGCGCGGCAAGCTTCCGCGAGATCATGCTGACGCAGGACGAGAATATCGTCGAGGTGCGCATGTCCGTGCAGTACGTCATCGACGACGTCAAGAATTTCGTCCTCGAAGTGCGCGAGCCGGAGAACTCGCTGCAGCACGCCGCGCAGAGCGCGCTTCGACACGTAGTCGGTGGCATGACGATGGACCTGGTGCTGACGGAAGGCCGTACGCGGATCGCCCAGGAAGTTCAGGATCGTCTGCAGAACTACCTGACCAGCTACACCACGGGAATCCGTCTCTCCAAGGTCAACGTTGATGACTCGAAACCACCGTCGCAGGTACAGGCTGCCTTCGATGACGTGATCAAGGCACGCGAGGACGAGGAACGGGTCAAGAACGAGGCGCAGTCCTATGCCAACGGCATCGTCCCCGAGGCCCGCGGTAAGGCACAGCGCGAAATCGAAGAGGCCAATGCCTATCGCGAGGAGGTGATCGCCAACGCCGAGGGTGAGGCGGATCGCTTCAAGAATCTGCTGGCCGAGTATCGGAAGGCGCCGGAAGTCACCCGCCAGCGCCTTTACCTCGACGCGGTTCAGAACGTGCTCGCCAATAGCAACAAGGTCATGGTCGATGTCGAGGGCGGCAACAACATGATGTACCTGCCCCTCGACAAGCTCGGCAGCGGCAGCGGCCAGAGTTCGCGCATGAGCGGCGGCAGTGGTCTCGACATCAACTCCAGCAACATCCGTGAACTGACCGACCTGGTCACGGAGCAACTGCGCCGCGACGCCGCCGCGCAGCAGTCACGCAGAGGAGGGCGCTAACATGTCCGGACGTACTATGACGCTGTCGCTGCTCGCTGTGCTGGTCCTGTTCGTGGCCAGCAACTCGCTGTACGTCATCAAGGAAACGGAGCGCGGCGTGCTGCTGCGCTTCGGCCAGGTGGTCGATGGAGATCTTAAGCCGGGGCTCCATATCAAGATCCCCTTCGTGAACAACGTGCGCAAATTCGATGGCCGCGTGCTCACCCTCGACTCGCAGCCCGAGCGTTTCTTCACGCAGGAACAGAAGGCGCTGATCATCGACTCCTACGCCAAGTACCGGATTGCCGATACGGCAACCTTCTATACGGCGACCAACGGCGAGGACGCGCGCGCGGCGGGGCTGCTGTCCCAGCGCGTGAACGACGGCCTGCGTAACCAGGTCGCGATCCGCACGATTCAGGAAGTGGTCTCTGGCGAGCGCGATCAGCTGATGAACATCATCACGCGCAAGCTTGACGAGGTGGCGCGCACGGAGCTCGGTGTCGAGGTCGTCGACGTTCGTGTCAAGCAGATTGACCTGCCGCCTGAAGTGTCCGAGTCCGTTTACCGCCGCATGAACGCGACGCGGGAGAAGGAAGCGCGCGAGCGTCGGTCCCAGGGCCAGGAGCTTGCCGAGGGCATCCGCGCCGCCGCCGACCGTGAGGTCACGGTGATTCGCGCAAACGCCTACCGCGAAGCCGAGCAGATCCGCGGCCGCGGCGATGCCGAGGCGACGCGCATCTATGCCGAGGCCTTCGGGGCAGACCCCGAGTTCTACTCCTTCACGCGCAGCCTGCGCGCGTATCAGGATGCCTTCCAGAATCGGGGCGACGTGCTGATTATCGAACCCGACAGCGACTTCTTCCGCTACCTCAAGGACCGCAACGGCGGCAGTTGAGGCGCGCGCAAGCGCGCTGTGGTAGATTAGACAAACCGTGGATTTTGAGCGTCCGGCGCCGTGCGCCGATGTGCGAAATCCGCGGTTTTTTCTTGGGAGATACGGGCACTCGTGGAGTTCTGGCAGGTCTTTCCCGCGGCGCTGGCGCTGGTCTTTGTTCTCGAGGGTATCCTGCCGTTCATCAGTCCGGCGCGCTGGCGCGCGATGATCGCGACGGTGGCGTCGCTCGATGACGCCAGCATTCGGCGCTTCGGCTTCATCAGTATGGTTTCTGGAATCGCTCTCCTTTACTGGGTGAATTAGGCGTGGCTGTAGTGTGGCTGCATTAGTGCGAGACGGCGTCGCGTGAACGCCCCGAATTCGCGCCGTTCCTGGCAATTACCCGCTGGCATCGACGAAGCCCTGCCCGAGGCCGCTGCGCACCTCGAGCAGCTGCGTCGACGCCTCCTCGACTGCGCTGCGCGCTGGGGCTATCGCCTGGTTATCCCGCCGATGCTCGAGTACACGGACTCGCTCCTCGTCGGCGTCGGTGAAGACCTCGATCTGCTCACCTTCAAGATGCCCGACCAGCTCAGCGGGCGCATGCTCGGTCTTCGCGCGGACATGACGCCGCAGGTCGCGCGCATCGATGCGCACAGCCTCGGCGGCAGCGGGATCAATCGCCTCTGCTACGCCGGTTCGACGCTGCACACGCGGGCGCGCTCGCTGACCTCGTCGCGATCGCCGCTACAGCTGGGCGCGGAGCTCTACGGCGACAGCAGCGCGAGCGCCGACCTCGAGGTGATCGATCTGATGCTGTCGATGCTCGCTGAGGCCGGCATTGCCCGCTCCGACCTGACTCTGGACCTCGGCCATGGCGGCCTGTTCAAGCCGCTGCTCGCTGCCGCGGGTGTGGACGACCGCGATCTTCGCAGTCGTATTTTCGACGCGATGCAGCGCAAGTCCGTCCCCGATCTCGAGCAGTGCCTCGAGGCGCTCGATGCGGACGCGGCAGAGCTGCTGCGCTCGCTGCTGGACCTTTACGGCGGCACGGAGGTTCTCGCCGCGGCGCGCGAAAAATTTGCCGGCCTTCCTGAGGCCGAGGCAGCGCTCGCCGAGGTTGAAGATCTCGCCGCGGGGCTTGCCCGCCGTCACGGTGGCCTGTCGATTCACATCGATCTCGCCGAACTGCGCGGCTTCAACTATCACACGGGTGTGGTGTTCGCCGCCTATTTGCCGGGATTCGGCGAGGCCCTCGCGCGCGGTGGGCGCTACGACAACGTCGGCGCCGTGTATGGCAAGGCCCGGCCGGCGACGGGTTTCGCCACGGATCTCAGAGTGCTTGCAGCACAGCTTCTGCCGGCGCCCAGCGGCGAAGGCGCGATCAGCGCCCCCGATCTGGACGACGCCGAACTGCTCGCGGCGATCCGCGAGCTGCGCGACGCGGGCGAGACGGTGATCGTCGCCCTCGGCGGCAGGCGGGATGCCCGCTGCGGCCGCTTCCTCGAATTGATTGATGGCCGCTGGCAGCTACTGCCCGGCCTTGCACAGGAGTCTGAATGATGGGCCGCAATGTCGTGGTGCTCGGCACCCAGTGGGGTGACGAGGGCAAGGGCAAGATCGTGGACCTGCTGACCGATCGGGCCGATGCCGTCGTGCGATTCCAGGGTGGACACAACGCCGGGCACACGCTGGTCTGTGACGGTGAGAAGACCGTGCTTCACCTGATTCCCTCGGGCATTCTGCGCGAGGGTGTGCGCTGCTTCATCGGCAACGGAGTGGTACTTGCACCCGATGCCCTGCTCAAGGAAATACGTGAGCTCGAGGAGCGTGGCGTGCCCGTTCGCGACCGCCTGCGGATTTCACCAGCCTGTCCGCTGATCCTTCCCTATCACGTGGCTCTCGACGTGGCCCGCGAGACGCGCCGCGGCGAGGACAAGATCGGCACCACGGGGCGCGGCATCGGGCCGGCGTATGAGGACAAGGTGTCGCGGCGCGGTCTGCGTCTCGGCGATCTGCGCGACCCGGTACGCTTCGAACGCAAGCTCCGCGAGGTCATGGAATACCACGCTTTCCAGCTCGAACATTACTACGGTGCCACGCCGCCGGACGTGGACGCCACCCTGGCGGAGTCGCTCGAGCTCGGTGAGCAGCTCCTGCCGATGATGGCCGATGTCACGACGCTGCTGCATCAGCTGCGTACGGAGGAGCGCAGCATTCTTTTCGAGGGCGCGCAGGGCTCGCTGCTCGATATCGATCACGGTACCTACCCTTTTGTGACCAGCTCCAACACCACCGCCGGTGGCACGGCCACGGGTTCCGGCTTCGGTCCGCTCTACCTCGACTACGTGCTCGGTATCACCAAGGCCTACACCACGCGCGTCGGCTCGGGACCCTTCCCCACGGAACTCTTCGATGCCACCGGTGAACACCTCGCCCGTCGCGGTCACGAGTTCGGCGCGACGACGGGCCGCGCGCGACGCTGTGGGTGGTTCGACGCCGTGGCCCTGCGCAACGCCGTGAACATCAACTCCGTAAGCGGCCTGTGTCTGACCAAGCTCGACGTGCTCGACGGTCTCGAGTCCATTCAGATCTGCGTGGGCTACGAGAACAGCGCCGGCGAGTCCGTCCTGAATCCTATGGACTCCGACGACTACGAGGGCCTGATCCCCGTCTATGAGACCGTGCCCGGCTGGTCCGAGTCGACGCTAGGCGCGCGCAGCCTCGATGACCTGCCCGCCGCCGCGCGCGATTACATCACCACCATCGAGACCGTGGTCGGCGCGCCCATCGACATCATTTCGACGGGGCCGGATCGTCTCGAGACGATCATTCTCCACGATCCCTTCTCCTGAGCACCATCTGGCGGCATTCCCTTGCGCCGGTAAGAGGATCAGGCCTGCAGCGCCCGGGGTAGCCGCTGCACGCCCTCGCGCTGGGCCCGATAGGCGCTGTAGCTGATCCCCGTCCAACGCCGGAAGGCGCGATAAAAGCTGTTCACCTCCAGATAGCCGAGCTCGTCGGCGAGGCACTTGCCCGGCAGCCAGCGCTCGCGCAGGCGCGCCTCGCAGCGATACTGCCGCGCACGGTCGAGCAGAAACTGGTAGTTCGTGTGGTCGTTGCGCAGGCGACGGCGCAGCGTCGTGCAGCTGATGCCGAGGCTCTCGGCAACGCTCTCGGCGCGCAGGCGGCCGAGGTCGCCTTCGAGGAGCATGCGCAGTACACACTCCGTGGTTCGCGACAGCGGCATATACGCCGCATCGAGATAATCACCCGAGCGCTCGTCAGTCTGCTGGCGGCTGCGCGGGCCGGTGTACGGTCCGGGGTGGGGCGCGGGCTGCGGCGCGGGCTGCGGATTGAAATGCTCCCCGGGGGTTTCTTCAGCCTCGTGCGACGTGCGCCGACGCAGCGTCCGGCGCGGGTGCTGGCCGTGGTGCGCTTCAGCGCGGCTGCGCGCCTGCTGCTCGCGCTGGATGCGCTGCAGCAGTGATCCGGGCGGCGATGCGTCGCTCGGCGCAAAATCCTGGCGCGGGTCCTGGATGCCCGCAATGAAACCGGTGGTCGAGGGTTGATTCTTCATGGTGAGCCTCCTTGCTCGTGATGAAGCAGCGCTGATGAAGTGCTGATCAAGTGCTGATGAAGTCCGGGTTCGCTGCTCAGTAACCCTGGCGAACTCCCGCGTTGCCGGGACTCACAGCACGCCACCGCGGCAGGCGTCCTTGCCTTTTTGCCGCTGGCCCGAGACTAGCAGAACTCTGCGCGCAGCCGATAGTCGGCGCGCGGTGTGGCCAGAATTGATGAAATTGCGGCTTTATTCGGCAGCAGGGCCCTTGCGTGGGTCTGCGCGGTCACGCCGAAACTGCCCGCGCTCAGCCGGAGCCCCTCAGCTTGCCCCGAGATCGAAATCGTCGGGCACGGGGCAGTCCATCACCGCTGCGACGGCGATCACCAGCTCGCGCTCGACGGCCGATACGCGTCCGTCCTCGGCGGCGGCAAGGGCCATGGCTTTGAGCATGCGCGGCTTCAGCAATGGATAGCAGTCGGCGAGGGTGCTCACGGCGCGGCTGAACTCGGCGACGCTGCAGTCCTCAAGAGGAAGCAGTTCCAGCGCCTCGAGCTCAAGTTCGCGCGTGGCGAGAGAGAAGGCCGCTGCGCTGTCTCCCTCGCCCTGGTGCGCGAGCATCGCCAGGACCAGGCGAAGCGGAGCCTGAACGCGGCGTAGATGACGGTAGCGCGGCCGGCTGGGCTCGACGCGCAGGTATTCGGGGTCGAGGTAGTGCCGCAGCACCTGGAACAGACACCACTCGAAGAGATCGGTCTGCCGGTCGGCGCGGATCACGGCGAGGAGCGTGGACTTGAACTGCCGGTACTGCGGCGTCGACATGGACTTCAGCGCCGGCAGGGCCAGGGCAAGGAGCGGAAAACGCTGGCCGGGCGCGAGGCCCGCGAGCTGCGGCAGCAGTTCGACGACGGCCTCGACCTCGCCGCGCGCGCCGTGTTCGCGAATGGCGGCCAGAGCCGCGTCACGCTGCTGCGACGGCCGGCTGATCAGAAGGCCCAGCGCCGCCGCCATCGCGCCGAGGGGCTCGCGCACGGCGTCGACGAGCGACGGCGGCAACGCATCGAGACCTTCGCCGTCCCCGGCGGGCGGTGGGTCCTCTTCCTGCACCACGGCGATGGTATCCAGCGCGCTGGCGGCCGCGGCGGCCATCACCAGCGCCTCGCGGCCGACGCCGGCCTGCACGTTACCTGCCGTCATCGGCGCATCGCGCACCTCGGCGCGCTGGATGTACTGACCGTCCCAGCTCGGGTCGAGCCGCGCGATGCGCGTCTTGAGGGGCGGGTGCGTATGAAAACCGTCCCACAGGCTGTGACGAACCTCGCCGAAGAAGAGGTGCCCGAGCTCACCGGCGCGCGCCGCGTGAACCAGGGATCCCGGAAGGAAGCCGCCAATCACCTTCAGCGCATTGGCGATTCCCTGGTTATCGCGGGTGAACTGCACGGCGCTGGCGTCGGCGAGGTATTCCTTCTGGCGACTGATCGCGGCCTTGATGAAGCCTGCGGCAAGGGCCCCGAGCCAGCCGATGAGGAGCAGACCGAGACCGACAATCGGCAGCGCCGCGCCGCGCTCATTGCGCTGCTTGGAGAATCCCGCGCGGTAGGCCCCGGCGCGAAGCAGAAAGTGTCCGACATCGCCGACAAAGGTGATGCCCTTCAGCAGCGAGGCAAGGCGGATGCCCAGGCGCATGTCGCCGTTGAGGATGTGACTGAACTCGTGGCCGATCACGCCCTGGAGTTCGGATCTTGTCAGCTGCAGCAGCGTGCCGCGGGTCACGGCGACCACGGCATCGGCGGGGCTGATGCCCGCGGCAAAGGCATTGATACCGCGCTCCGACGGCAGCACGTACAGCGGCGGCACGGGCATGTTTGCCGCCAGCGCGAGCTCCTGCACCACGTTGAGGCAGCGCTTCTCATAGCGATCGCCGGTCGTCGGCAGCACGCGATGGCCGCCCATGCTTTCGGCCACGTACTTGCCGCCCGCAGACAGCTGCAGCCAGCGCAGCAGCGAGACGAGGCCGATCGTCAGCGCGACGGCGGCGCCAACGGCGAGGAAGCGCTCGAGGTCGAAGTGGCTCAGATAGCCGCCTACGCCGCTACCGCCCGCGTACAGGTTGTAGTCAGCGCCGATCCACACCACGGCCGTGACCAGCGCATTGACCAGGAAAATCAGCAGGATCACCGCGAGCGCGAACAGCGCAATGAGCTTGCGCAGATTGCGCCGCGCGCGATCCTGCTCGGCGAAGAAATCCACCGTCGCCGGCCTTCAGGTGTTCACGCCGGGACGATCAGAAACTGACCTTGGGTGCCGCCTGGATCTGCACCGAGTCGTCGAACTCGAGAAGCTCTGCGTCCGCGGGGTGGCCGAAGGTCGCGGCCAGAACCACCGGCGGGAAGCTCTGGCGGTAGGTGTTGTAGGCCATGACCGCGTCGTTGAAACCCTGGCGGGCGAAGGCGACCCGGTTCTCCGTGCTGGTCAGCTCCTCGGAGAGCTGCTGCATGTTGTCCGAGGCCTTGAGGTCCGGGTAGGCCTCCATGGTCACGTTGAGCTTGCCAAGGGCACCCTGCAGGTTGTTTTCGGCGCTGGCGAGGCTGGCCATGCTGGCTCCGCCGCCCTCGCCGAGCGCCTTGAGCACGGCGGCGGCCTCGTTACGCGCTGTGACCACCGCGTCCAGCGTTTCGCGCTCGTGCGCCATGTACGCGCGCGCGGTCTCGACGAGGTTCGGGATCAGGTCGTAGCGCCGCTTGAGCTGCACCTCGATCTGCGCAAAGGCGTTCTCATGGCGGTTCTTAAGGCGAACCAGCGTGTTGTAGATATTGATGACATAGATGACCAGTCCGAGCAGGACCAGCCAGAACACGATTGTCGAAATTTCCATAGTCCGTCGACCTCCCCGGGTCCTTCGCTCCAGCGAGCGTTCACGCCACTCCTCGCGGCGGCTGGCGCCGTCGCACGCAACTCCCGCTCAGGAGGCCACGGCCCTGAGCGTCACCGGCACACCGTTGACCGCGGCATTGCCCGACAGTTCGTCGAGATAGGCGGCATCCGTTACGTCATTGCAGGATACACCGGCGTGGCGTGCGGCCGTCCCGAGGCGCGCGGCGCCGCGGTCGTGGCCGAAACCGTGGGGCAGGGAGACGACTCCCTGCATCATCTCTTCCGACGCCCGTACCGTGACCGTCACCCGGCCGCTGGCCGAGGCCAGCTCGACGCGGTCGCCATCGCCGATCCCGCGGGCGCGCAGGTCCTCGGGGTGCGCGAGCAGGTGATCGCGTGGGGGACCTTTCACCAGGCGACGATAGTTGTGCATCCACGAGTTGTTCGAGCGCACGTGGCGGCGACCGATCAGGCGCAGTCCCGTGTCTGCCGTGGCGCCGGCGAACTCGGCGTCGAGGCGACGCAGATCGGCGAGGGCGACGTCCACGGCGCAGTCGATGGTCTTCGTCGGGGTGAGCAGGCGCTCCGGCAGCATCGGCTGCAGCGGACCGAGATCGACCCCCGAGGGGTTGTCGCGAAGCACCTCGAGACTGAGCTTGTGCTCGCTGTGCTCGCCATAGGGTCCGCTGCGCAGTCCCTGATCGATCAACTCCTGCGGTGGCATGCCCGCCTTGGGCTCCTCGCCGAGGCCAAGCGCGACGCGCTCCCCGAGCGCCGTGAAGATTTCCCAGTCGTGCAGCTTGTCTGCTGTCGGTGTGAACACCGGTGGGTTGTAGCGCGCCGTGTTGCGGATCGCGTTGATGTGGAAGGCGATATCGTAGTGATCGTGCTCGAGCGGCGAGGTCGGCGGCAGGATGATGTCGGCGTGGCAGGTGGTCTCGTTGATGTAGGGGTCGAGAGACACCATGAAATCGAGCTGCCCGAGCGCTTCCTCGAGCGCGCGCCCGTTCGGCGTCGACAGCACGGGATTGCCCGCGCCGGTGAACAGCACGCGGATCTGTCCCTCGCCCGGTGTGCTGATCTCTTCGGCCAGGGCCGCCGCCGGCAGCTCGCGGTCGAACTCGGGCAGGCCGCGCACGCGGCTGCGGTGGCGGGAGAAGCCGCCGGGACTGGTGCGCGGCACCTGATCGACGGCGGGCAGCGTGAACATGCTGCCGCCGGGGCGGTCGAGGTTGCCCGTGGCGATATTGATGACCTGGATGAGGTACTGACAGAGCGCGCCAAAGCGCTGCGTCGACACACCCATGCGGCCGTAGCAGATCGCGGCGCCGGCGGCGGCGAACTCGCGGGCGATGCGTCGCGTGTCCGCCGCCGCGATACCCGTATGCAGCTCGGCGCGCTCGGGTGTAAACGGCTCGAGGGCGGCGGCGACCTCGTCGAGGCCGCTGGTGAAGGACGTGAGATGGCCGGGCTCGGTGAGCTGTTCGCTGAACAGCGTATTTGCGAGCGCCGCGAGAAACAGCGCGTCGCTGCCGGGTCTGACAGGCAGGTGCTCATCGGCTATCGCAGCGGTCTCCGTGCGTCGCGGGTCGATCACGACGAGCTTGCCGCCGCGATCCTGAAGCTCGCGGATGCGTCTCTTCACGTCGGGCACGGTCCAGATGCTGCCGTTGCTGGCGAGAGGATTGGCGCCGAGCATCAGGAAGTAGTCGCTGCGATCGATATCGGGGATCGGGAAGAGCGACTTGTGTCCGAAGAGCCACAGCGACACCAGGTGGTGCGGCAGCTGGTCGACGGAGGTGGCCGAGAAGCGATTGCGCGTGCGCAACCAGCGGAACAGGTGATTCTGGTGCGTGAGCATCCCGTAGTTGTGCACCGACGGGTTGCCGAGATACACACCGATCGAGTCGACGCCCCACTGCTCGCGCGCCTTCAGCAGCGCTGACGCCGTGGTGTCGAGGGCCTCGTCCCAGCTGATTGTCTCCCAGTCGACACTGCCATCTTTACTCACGACGCGCTTCACGGGATGACGCAGGCGGTCTGGATCTTCGTGGATATCGCGCAGCGCAACGGCTTTGGGGCAGATGTGACCGCGGCTCAGCGGATCATCGGGGTCACCCTTGATCGACAGGATTTCCTCGCCGCGGGTTTCGATGACGAGACCGCAGATGGCTTCGCAGAGGTGACAGGCGCGGTAGTGGGTTTTCTGCATGCTCGGGCTTCTCGTGCGCGATGGTCTTTACCCCGGCGCAGGTCCGGGCGTGCGCCGCCCGCGCGTGGAGTGCTTCCACGCTGATTCTTCGCGAGATTGCCGCTCCCGTCCAGAGCAGTGCGCGTAGCCTGTGCGGTTCAGCTTGATAGAATGAATGGAACGCCGCCTCGAACGAGGCCCGCGTGCGTCGAAAAGCTGAAGAGTTGCGCCTGATGAAAAATCCCTGGAAGCGCTATCGCCCCGGCAACAGCTACGATGAGCTGATTACGCCGAAGGGGTCCCCGCGACAGGTCGCCCGGCCGGCGGTCAAGCTGCTCAGCGAGCTGGCCGATGAAGACGTCGAGGCGCGCCGCGCGGCTGCCGATCTTGCCATCCGCGAGATGGGCATCTCCTTCACCGTATACAGCGAGGCCGGCAATATCGACCGCGCCTGGCCCTTCGACCTGATCCCGCGCGTGATCACGGCCAGCGAGTGGACCAAGGTGAGCCGCGGTCTGGAGCAGCGCAGCCGCGCTCTCAACCAGTTCATCCACGACGTCTACAACAAGCAGAAAATCTTCGCGGACGGAGTCGTGCCGGCGGAGACCGTGCTCGAGTCGAGCAACTTCAAGGAGCCCTGCGTGGGCGCTTCGCCGCGTTTCGGCGTCTGGGCCCACGTCTGCGGTTCGGATCTCATCCGCAACCGCGACGGCCGCTTCTACGTCCTCGAAGACAACCTGCGCGTACCTTCGGGCGTTTCCTACATGGTGGAGAACCGCGAGATCACCAAGCGCGTGATGCCGGAAATCTTCGAGAACTACTCGATCCTTCCCGTGGATGACTACCCCTCGCAGCTTTATCGAACGCTCGCGGCGCTGTCGCCGCGCGAGCGCAAGCGGCCGGTCATCGTCGTGCTCACGCCGGGCATCTACAACTCGGCCTACTTCGAGCATGCCTTTCTTGCCCAGGGTATGGGCGCCGAGCTCGTTGAGGGTGCCGACCTGTTCGTGGACGATGACAACTGCGTCTACATGCACACCGTCGAGGGACCCCTGCGCGTGGACGTGATCTACCGCCGTATTGACGAGGACTTCATGGATCCCGAGGTCTTCCGCGAGGACTCGGTGCTCGGCGTTCCCGGCCTCATGCGCGCCTGGCATGCGGGCAATGTGGCGATCGCCAATGCGCCGGGCTCGGGCGTCGCCGACGACAAGGTGGTGTACGCCTTCGTTCCCGAGATGATCCGCTATTACCTCAAGGAAGAGCCGCTGATTCGCAGCGTGCCCACTTATCTGTGCATGCGCGAGAAGGATCGCGAGTACGTGCTCGAGAACATCGCCGACCTCGTGGTCAAGCCGGCGAACGAGTCAGGCGGCTATGGGATCATGGTCGGGCCGCACGCCGACAAGGCGACACACCGCAGGTTTGCCCGCCTCATCGAGGAGAATCCGCGCAATTACATTGCCCAGCCGACGCTGGCGCTGTCGACGGCGCCGACCTATATCGGCAACGAGATCAAGCCGCGACACCTCGACCTGCGACCGTTTATCCTGCAGAGCCGCAACAGCTGGGTGACGCCCGGAGGCCTGACGCGCGTGGCGATGGTCGAGGGCTCGCTGGTAGTGAACTCGTCGCAGGGCGGTGGCAGCAAGGACACCTGGATTGTGGAGGGACGCCTGTGACCATGCTCTCCCGCGTTGCTGAGCGCGTGTACTGGATGGCACGCTATATCGAGCGCGCCGAGGATACGGCGCGCCTCGTAGCGGCCTATAACCATCTGATCATGGATATTCCGCGCGGCACGCAGCCGGGCTGGGAAATCCTCGTACGCATCCTCGACAGCGACCCCGTCTTCGACAAGTTCTTCAACGTGCGCAACGAGCAGAACGTGATGCGCCTCCTCGTCGGCGAGGTTGACGCCGAGTGCAGTATTCCCTTTGCCATCCGCGCCGCGCGCGAGAACGTGCGCACAACGCGCGACGTGCTTCCGGATGAGGTCTGGGAGCTGGTGAACGAGCTTTATCTGTACAGCTCCGAGGCCTCGGAAAAGTCCGTGGCGCGGCGCACGCGCCAGGCTTATCTCGAGGAGGTGATCCAGCGCGCGCAGGTGATCAATGGCGTGCTTCGCAGCACGCTGTGCCGCGACCACAGCTACCGTTTCATCAAGCTCGGGCAGCTGCTCGAGCGCGCCGACATGACCACCCGCATCGTTGACGTCGGTGCCTCGGATTTTCTCGCCCGCGAGGGCGTCGCCCAGGGTATCGAACACCTGCTCTGGGGTACCTTGCTCAAGTCGCTGTCGGCCCTTGGTGCCTACCGCCGCCTGATCGAGCCGCAGGTCGAGAAGAACGCCGCCGTGGACTTCGTGTTCATGGAGCCGATCTTTCCGCGCTCCGTGCGCTTCTGTATCCGCGAGGTCCGCAAGGAGCTGACCGAGGTAACCAACGCCCAGGCTTCGCTGCGCACCATCGAGCGCATCCGCCGCAAGCTGCGCGGCTTCGAGGCGGCCAACTTCAGTCAGCCGGAGTTGCATGAGTTCATCGAGGAGCTGCAGGTGCTGATCAATGCTCTGCACGAGGCGATCGCCGGCACCTGGTTCCTAAGCCACAAGGGATGAGACGGTTCACCTGTGACTGCGGCGCGCCGGTCTTTTTCGAAAACACATTCTGCTTCAACTGCGGTTCGGCCCTCGGCTTCGACCCCGAGCGCAGCGACATGCTTACGCTCGCCGACTGGGGCCAGGGGACCTACCACGACCTGCTTGGAAATGCTTTTCGCTACTGCTCGAACGGCGAGGAGTTCGGCGTGTGCAACTGGCTGCGTCCCGCCGATGCGGACGGCGCCTTCTGTCGTGCCTGCCAGTTCAATCGTACCGTGCCCGACCAGTCGCGCGAGGAAAACCAGCGCCGCTGGCTGGCGCTCGAGCGCGCGAAGAAGCGGCTTTTCTACACGCTGCAGCAGCTCAATCTGCCGCTGATCAGCGGCTGGCGCGATCCGCAGCACGGCCTCCTCCTCGACTTCATCGAAGATGCGCGCTCATCGGACAAGTTTCCCGAGACCTTCGTCACCACCGGCTATCTCGGCGGGGTCATCACCATCAATGCCCTCGAGGCCGACGATGCCGCCCGCGTGGCCACGCAGTACGAACTCGGCGAGAGCTACCGCACGGTGCTCGGGCACCTGCGCCACGAGTCTGGCCACTACTACTGGTCCCTGCTCAACGCCGATGCGCACCTGCTATGGGAGTTCCGCGATCTGTTCGGCGATGAGCGCGACGACTACGGCGAGGCGCTCGATCGCCACTACGCCAAGGGTCCGCCGGCGGACTGGCAGGACCGCTTCATCAGCGCCTACGCCAGCGCGCATCCCAGCGAGGACTGGGCCGAGTGCTGGGGTCACTACCTGCATATCTTTGACGCCCTCGACACGGCCTGGTCGCAGAAGCTGATTGGCGTGCAGCCCGCGGTGATGTCCATGGCCGAGCGCGTTGGTGCCTGGACCCGTATCAGTCTCATGCTGAACGAGCTCAACCGCAGCATCGGTCGCGGCGATGCCTATCCCTTCGTGATCAACGACCTGGTGACCGAGAAGCTTGAGTTCGTGGACGCGGCTATCCAGCGTCTTCGAAGACTCCACTGATCGGCGGCAGGTTGTCGAAGGCCAGACGGATGTTGTCGTCCCAGCCCTTGCGCAGCTCCGCGAGGTACGGGTGGTCTTCCTCCAGCAGGCAGTACTGCTCCTGCGGCAGCAGCGAGTCGCGCCGGTAGAACAGGCACTCCAGCGGCGGTCCCACCGTCGCGTTCGAGCGCATCGTCGAGTCCATGGATACCAGGGCGCAGCGCATTGCTGTTTCCATCGGCGTGTCGGGGCGGATGATGCGATCGAGGATCGGCTTGCCGTACTTGGTTTCGCCGATCTGCAGGTAGGGGTACAGGTCCGAGGCCGTGATGTGGTTGCCCTCGGGGTACACCATGTACAGCTCCGGTGGATGGCCCTTGATCTGCCCACCGACGATGAAGGTGGCGCTGGCGTTGAAGCCGGCGTTGGGTCCGCCTTTCTTGCTGTACTTGCGCTGCTCGGCGAGGCTGACCTCGCCGATGTAGTCCGCCACGTCGCTGACGTAGCGGGCATTGAAGATGTGGAACTCCTGCTCCTCGACGAGATCGCGCTGCACGCGAGCGATCACCGCCTGGCTGGTGGCGAGGTTGCCCGCGGTGAGCACCACCAGCGAGCGGTCGTAGGGCACGCTGAAGCGGTGCATCTTGCTGTAGGTGCTGACGCGGTCGGGGCCGGCGTTGGTGCGCGAATCGGAGCAGAAAACGAGGCCTTCCTCGAGTGCGATGGCGAGGCAGTAGGTCATGGTCGGGGGCGGTAACTCTCGGCAGGCCGGTGCGAGAAATATATCAAAAATGCCGCGCAGCGATAGGCTGTGATCGCACCGGCGCAGCAGTCCTCGGGCGCCGGCCTACCAACTGTAACCGAGGCGGAACCGGTAGGTCTGATCGAGTTCCTCGGTGCCCGCGACGGCACCGGAGTTGTAGTCCAGCACCACCTCCGTCGCGCCCTGCAGCCGACCGAGAAGGGGGAAGCCCAGGCCGAAGGTCGTGTTGAGGATCAGCGCGTTGCGCTCGTCGAGGTTCTTCACGCCGCGATGGTCGACGTAGAGACGGCTGTCGGCGCCGAAGTAGCGGCTCTCGGAGCGCAGGTTCCAGGTAAGACCGAGGTAGTCGCGGTCCGTGCCCTCTTCCTTGAAGTCCTCCGATACGTGGGACAGACCTGTTTCGACCTCCAGCACGAAGGGCGTACTTTCGAACAGCGCGCGTCCGAGGTAGGGGCCGATGGTGGTGCGCAGATCGAGATCGGCGAAGCGGTTCTGTTCCGCCGACGCTGCCATGCCCCAGTAGTAGTCGCCGACCTGGAAGCGGTCGTACTTGCCCTGAATGGACCAGTTCTCGGCGGTGCGCGCGCGATTTGCCTCGCGTGCCTCGCCCTCGAGGAGCAGCGTGAAGCGGTCGCTCAGGCCACGCCAGCGCGATTCCACCTTGTAATCGAGCTCGTCGAGTATCGTGTTTCCGCGCTGCACCGTGAAGGCAGTGCTGGCAATGCCCGAGAGGCGGTAGCCGTCGCCGAGCTCCCAGGGCTCCGGGTTGATGCGCATCAGCTGATCCAGGGCGTAGGCATAGGTGGCGTCCTTCTCTCCGCGCAGCGTCAGCGTCTGGTCTGCCACGAGGATGCGCTTCGTCTCCACCACGGAGCCATCTTCGAGCTGCAGCGTGACTTCCGATTCGACGTCCATCGATACGACCTTGGACTGCGCAATCTTCAGGCGCCCGGCGAAGTCTGTCTCGAAGATGATCTCGCCGTTGTCAGCATCGATAAAGCTGCCGATCAGCACCGAGCCGTTGGAGAGCTCGATGCGGTCGATGCCCGCTCCGGCGGCGGGCCGGGCGAGCATCAGCAGGCTGAGAAGCATGCCGAGAAGCAGCCATTGCAGCAGCGAATTGCCGCCTGGAAGGCGGGGCAGAGGGGTAGAACTGGGAAACATGGCGCGCCAGGGAGAGGGTTTCGAGGACGCGCGCGATTGTAGGAACTGACCGGAGCAACATCCAGCCCGTGGAAGGATTTATGCGGCGGGCGGCGGCTCAAGCAACAGCGTGGCAACGCCGGCGCAGCGATCGCGCAGCGTGAATACGCGCGTACCGGGCTTGCGGCCCTGACGCACTTCGGACACGTCGAAGCCCGCTGCGGCCAGGGTGCGACGGGCCTCATCGGCATTGCCAACGCGCCAGCTCAGGCCGTACAGCCGGTCCCGGGCCGCGTCGCCCGCAGCCCCGGCGCTCAGGCGCTCGAAGACCTCGATGATCAGATCGCCGCAGCGGAAAAACAGCAGGCGCGCATCCCAGTCGGGGCGGCTGAGATCCATGCGCAGATCGAGGCCGAGCTGCGAGCCCAGCAGGAAGGCGGTGCCCTCGGCGCCGGCGCTGGTGATCACGGCGTGATCGAGGCCGGTGACGACGCCTTCGTCGGCAGCGGGCACTGAGATTGCTTCCCGCGTCGCGGTAACGCCGATACGCAGCCCACGGCTTGCCTCGGGCCGCAGCCAGTCAATGCTGTCATCGCAGGCGCTGATGTCCTCCGTGGGCGTGTCGATCAGGCCAAGGCGCTGCATGCGGCGGCGCAGACGCTCGCGATCGTCACCGGCGAAGCACAGGCCGGCCAGGCCCTCTTCGTCTGCGCTCTCTTCGAGGACGAGACGTGTATTGCCGGCCGTGTAGATCGCTCGTCTCGGCGTATCACCGGCCGGGGGCGCGGAACTGGCGCCGCCGAGGAGCAGCGCATAATTGTCCCGATCGGCGTCGAAGTGCCGCGTGCGAACAAGAAGATGGTCGAGGGCGCTGATCAATGCGTTCATTGGGAAGTCCACTGCGGTTCTGCGGCCAGCCTATCAGCTGCTGACCAGCCAGACGGCCACGGCGATCATAAGACTGCCGGCGAGGCGATTGATCAGTGCCACGTTGCCGCGACGCGCCAGCAGGCGACCGAGGGCGCGTCCGCCGAGGGCGTAGAGCGTCATGCACAGCAATTCGCTGGCTGCCACGACGGCGATGATCGCGGCGAGATGCGCGTTGAGCGGTGGCGCCTCGCTGACCAGAAAGGGCGGCAGCAGCGCGAGAAAGAAAGCCCAGCCCTTGGGGTTGGCGATTGCCGTTACAAAACCCTGCGTCATCAGGGCGCCGCGCGCCGGCGCAGCCCGGTCGTTCATATGCTCCAGCGAAACGGACAGGGCGCCACGCGACCGCCACAGCTGGAACCCCAGCCAGGCGATGTACAGAGCGCCGACGAGCTTGAACAGGGTGAAAGCAAGGGGATAGGCAGCCACCAGGCTGCTGATCCCGACGCCGCAGACCACGACCACGAGCGCCACTCCGCTGACTTCCCCGAGCATCATCCAGCTGGTGCGCGCGAGGCCGACGGTCATTCCCAGCGTCATGGCGAGCGTCATGCACAGCCCCGGCGTTGCCGAGATCACCAGCATCGTTGGCACGAAGAGCAGCAGTTTTCCCTCATCGATCATGGCGCGCATTATGCCGCCGCGAGGTCAGGAACGAAGCACGGCGAACACACGGATTGGCTCGGGTGGTGGCTGTGTGCCAGCGCTGGCAGAATGGCGGCCCGCGAACACACAGGCAAACAAGATGGCTTCTCAACGCGAATACGACATTGTGATCTTCGGCGCTTCCGGTTTCACCGGCCGCCTCGTCGCCGAATATCTCGCCACGGTGGGTGGACACGGCCTGCGCTGGGCCATGGCGGGACGCAGCGCTGAGAAGCTCGCATCCGTACGCGCCGAGATCGGCGCGCCCGAAGCCACGCCCCTCGTGGTTGCGGACTCCGCCGACGCCGATTCGCTGCGCGAGCTCGTGGAGAACACGCGCTGCGTGATCAGCACCGTGGGCCCCTATCAGCTCTATGGCACGGGTCTTGTCGCGGCCTGCGCCGCCGCGGGGACTCACTATGTGGATCTCTGCGGTGAGCCGCTGTGGATGGCCGACATGATCGCCGCGCACAGCGAGGCCGCGCGCGCCAGCGGTGCGCGCATCGTGTTCAGCTGCGGCTTCGATTCGATTCCCTTCGATCTCGGCGTGCTCTTCCTACAGGACGCCGCCCGCGAAACCCTTGGCGCGCCCTGCGAGCGGGTGCGCGGACGCGTGCGCGCGATGAAGGGCGAGTTCTCCGGCGGTACCGCCGCATCCCTCGGCGCAACGATGGCGGCAATCAAGGAGCAGCCTGAGCTGCTGCACAAGCTCATCGACCCCTTCTGCCTTGCCGAAGGCTTCAAGGGCCCCGAGCAGCCCGCCGATAACAAGCCGATGGAGGACGAAGTGCTCGGTCAGTGGGTCGCGCCCTTCATCATGGCCACGATCAACAGCAAGAACATCCACCGGTCGAACGCGCTCATGGGGCATCCCTATGGCGAGAACTTCCGTTACGACGAGATGCTGGTGACCGGCTCCGGTGAGCAGGGCAAGGCGGTGGCAGAAATGGTCGCTTCCTCGAACCCCCTGGGCGGTGAAGATGCCCCGAAACCTGGCGAGGGACCCTCGCGCGAGGCGCGCGAGGCGGGGAGCTATGACGTGCTGTTCATCGGCACCGATGGCCAGGGTGGCGAGGTCCGCGCCTCCGTCAGCGGTGACCTCGATCCCGGCTATGGCTCCACATCGCGCATGATCGCCGAGAGCGCTGTGTGCCTGATCGAGGACTGCGGCGACCTGCCCGGCGGTATCTACACTCCCGCCCCGGCCATGGGCCAGCGCCTCATCGCGCGCCTGGTGAAGCACGCGGGTCTCGAATTCCGCCGCGAGTAAGGCCGCGCCAAACCACTTTTTTCGAACAGGAGTAGACGCAAGCCATGCTCGATCTACAGGGTAAGACCGCGGTGATTTCCGGCGGGGCCGACGGCATCGGCCTCGCGCTCGCGCGCGCCTTTGGGGCCCGCGGCATGAACATCGTGCTCGCCGATATTGAAGCGCCGCAGCTGAGTAAAGCCGCGGCAGAGCTCGAAAAGGAAGGTCTCAGCGTGCTCGCGGTGGAGATGGACGTTGCCCTGCGCGAGGACTGGGAGCGCACGGCGCGCCAGGCCGGCGAGCGCTTCGGCGACGTTCACATGCTGGTGAACAACGCCGGCGTCAGCGGCGGTATCGGCAGCTTCGGCGCCATGGACGAGTCCGGCTGGCGCTGGACTATCGACGTGAATCTGATGGGCGTGGTCTACGGCGCCGAAACCTTTGTGCCGCTGATGCGCGCCCACGGGGATGATGCCTGGGTGATCAACGTGGCGTCGATGGCGGGCATGGGCGGCGTGCCCATGGCCGGTGCCTACACGGCGACCAAGGCGGCAGTCGTGGCCCTCGCCGAGGCCTGGGCGCTCGAGTTGGCTCAAAGCAACATCCAGGTGTCTGTTCTCTGCCCGGCCTTCGTGCGCACGCGAATCCACCAGTCCTACCGCAACCGTCAGCCGCGCTACGCCATGACAACGCCACCCACGCCCGAGATGATCGAGGTCGGCAAGGGCACGGCGAAGGCAGTGGAGAACGGTATCGACGCGGCGCTGCTTGCTGCGCGCGTGATCGAGGCCATGGAGGCTGGCGAGCTGTATATCTTCACCCACCCCAACTACCAGGCCGTCACCGACCACCGCAGCGCTGCCATCGCCGACGCCTTCGCTCGCGCCGCCGGGAGTGAAATGCTGCAGGAGGTGCGCGAGCAGCCGATGACTTTCGGTTTCAGCGGCGACTAGGGTTCCACTGGAAGTCTGGCTCGGGTCCAGCAGCGCGCTGTCACGCGCGCTTGCATTACTGTGGGAGATAGATCGTGTCGATGCCCAGGTCCCGCACGCTCAGACTCCCGGCCGCCGCCTCCATGACCGTGCGGCGCGAGCCCGGACCGATGCTGATATCGCGTTTCACGAACTGGCTGCTGAATTCGTTGCGGTTGATGAACAGATCGTTGGTGTTATCAACCACGATGATATCCATAGTGCCGCGAAAGATATTGTCGACGATGCTCGGCGCGTCGAGGCCGTCGAGGTAGATGGCCCCCGGATTGGTGGCCGCTGAAACCCCTTCGATTTCGCAGGTGTTTTTCTCGATCGACGCGCCGACGGACCGTGTTGACGTGTTTTCCAGAACAATACATCGGCCGAAGCTCGTCCCCGTGGAATGGAAGCGATTCTCCCGGATACGCATGTAGTTCCGGTCCACGTCATCTCCGAGGTTGCTCGACCCTACGCCAAGGCCGTTGAAATTGCAGATGTTCCCGAGAAAGGAAAAGTCCGCATTGGATTCGGAGACGAACATGCAGATGCCTACGTTTTCATAGCGATTGGTGCGGATCACGATTCGCGCCGCGTCACCCATAACGGCGCGGCCCGCCGTCCGGTATCCGGAAAACGACGAGCGGTTCACCGTGAGTGAGCCGAGCAATCGTGGGTTATCGCAGGAGGGATTTTCAGCACGAAACGCGTACTGGAACGTAGCCGGCTCTGGCTCCGGCGCGACGAAGTCAACGCGATCGATCTCAGCGAAAATCACGCGCTGGTTGCAGTTGCTCTCACTGCCGCGGAAGTCGATGCTGGTCACATCGCCTTGCTGGCGCGTTGCCTCGATGGTCATCGATCGTATCGACGGCGCACCGCGGTGGAAAATGAACGCCGATTCGCCGGCGTGCCTCACCGTAGTTTGCTCGCTCGAGCGTCCCTGAAGCCGGCCCACAAAGTTCGCGATCTCAACGGCGTCCGCGAGCTCATAAATCCCCGCAGCCAATCGTATCGTCTGAACTCCGCGCTCCACGGCCTCGTCAAAGGCGCACTGCAGGGCAGCGCGGTCATCGCTTCCCGGTGAGACGTGGATTTCGGCGCCTTCGAGCGTGACTGCAGCATCGCAGGAAGTCACTTGCGCCTGCGTGTACTGCGCCAGCGTCGCGAGGAATGCGACGAAGACAATGCCTAGAGATCTATTCATAGCGGATTCCCATTGCTCAATTGGCGGCGCATACGGGTTTTCACAGGCGATGGAACTCACCGATGTTCACCCCAGCTTTGCGCATAGTTGTGCATTATTCCAGTCCGGCTTGTTGCTCTCGTTCAATTGGTGCGGCGCGCGCGCTCACCGGTGCCGCTTGACCGGGTACATCTTCGACACGCTCCGCTGCGCGAGACCCCCGCGGTCGATGCCATCTCGGATGCGTCGGTAGCGTCCACACGCTGAAAGAAAACCGTCACGAAGCCGACACCAAACCATCACCGGACTGCAACGTCCCGGTCACGGGTGTGCAGTGCAATACGCGCGCCGGAGCAAGGGGTAGGGCAGCGAGGACTGCAAAGCCCCGGCCGCTATGGACCTGGTCTGATGGCAAGGCGGCCCCGGCGCGCACCAGATCCCTGGAACGCGCAACAACAGCCCGAAGGAATGGATCCATGCAAGCCAGCAGAAACCCCCGGCTACTCATCGCCGCCGCCGTCACCCAGGCCTCCTGTGCCCTTGCCACCGCCCCGACCCTGGCCCAGGAAACGGCCTCGGCCATCGAGGAGGTCTTCGTCACGGCCACAAAGACCGTGTATGGCAACAATACCGTTACCGATTCCATGAAGGCGCAGCAATCCCCGATCACCAGCGTCAACGCGTTGATCGATAACCTGCCCGGCGTCTCCGTGCAGGAAGGGGACACCTACGGCTTTGACGACTGGTCGACGACGATTGCCGTGCGCGGCTTCCAGAACAGCCTGTCGGAGCAGCAGATCGGCACCACCGTCGACGGCATGCCCAACGGCAATTCCAACTACGGTGGCGGCTCCAAGGCCAACCGCTTCATCGACACGGCCAACATCGAGACCGTGACCGTGTCGCAGGGCACGGCGGACATCGCTTCGCGCTCCCTTGAGGCCCTTGGCGGCACCATCGACTACGTCACCGCAACGCCCCTCGACGAGTCGCGCGTGTCGGCGCAGGCCGTCATCGGCGAGTTCGACGCGGAGCGCTACTACCTGCGCTTCGACACGGGCCGCTTCGCCGGCGACACGCGCGCCTGGATCAGCGCCTCGCACCAGAACGCCAGCGACTGGGTCAACGGGTCCGCCGAGAACGAGCGTGACCACGTCGCCGCCAAGCTCGTATCGCAGGTCGGGATCGCCGAAGTTACTGCCTATCTGTCCTACGACGACATTCACGAGGACAACTACCAGCGTCTGTTTTCGCCCGAGGAGTTCGCCAGCAATCCCGGCTGGGATCGGCTGACGGACGTTTGGACGGGCATCCCCTACGTCGACCAGGTGTACCGGCGGGGTTGGTCGACGCTGCGCGAGAATACGCTCGGCTACCTTACCGCCGACCTGGCCTTCAGCGAGGACCTGAACCTCAAGGTGGGCGGCTACTTCCACCGCAACGAGGGCCGCGGCGACTGGATCCCGCCCTATCTCGTGAACGTGGTGGACGACGGGGGCGGCCCCGAAGCCGAGGCCACGGGCAATGCCGGCGTCAACGGCGGTCCCGCCCTCGGTCGGATCTTTTTCGTCGACGGCAACGGCCAGGCCCTCAGCCCCGCCGCGGGCTGCGTGTCGTCGATCACCTTCCCCTACGGCGGTGCCGGTCCCGAATACGACCCTGCCTGCTATAGCGCCGGGGCGATTGCGGTGCAGTCCTACCGCCACACGAACTACGAAAAGGAGCGCGCCGGCTTCATGCTGGACGGCGACTGGCGAGCCGATCTCGGCGGCCTCGCCAACACGGTCCGCGGCGGCATCTGGTACGAAGACCAGACCCGGGACGAGACGCGCACCTGGCAGAAGATCACGGACACGCGCGTCGGCATCGAGTTCGACGCCGAGCCCTACTGGACGCAGTACGATCGCACCTACCCGCAGGAAGTCCTCAAGTGGTACGCCGAGGACACGCTGGACCTCGCCGCCCTCTCCTTCACCGTCGGCGTCAAGCAGTTTCTCGTGGATCTGGAGCGCAACGACAACTTCGGCGAGACCAGCAACGTTGCCCTGAATTCGGACTCGGACGTGCTGCTCTCCGGCGGCGTGCTGTGGGAGACGCCCGTCGAGGGCCTGGAGGTGTTCGCGGGCTACGCCGAGAATTTCAAGGCCATCGCCGACGAAATCCTCGAGCGGCCCGATTCGGAGCTGGACAACCTCGAACCGGAAACGGCCGAGAACATCGAGGTGGGCCTGCGCTACCGTGGCGATCGCATGTTCCTGACGGCGACCTACTACGACATCGATTTCAGTAACCGCATCATCTTCCTGAGTCCCGAAAGCGCCGCGGGCCCCAATTATCTCATCGGTACCAACGGCACCTACTTCAACGCCGGCGGCATCGAGTCCTCCGGCTTCGAGCTGACGGCGGATCTTCGCCTGACGGAGGCCCTGTCGCTCTACTCGGCCTACACCTACAGCGACAGCACCTACGTGGGTACGGGCGACAGCGCCGTCGACGCCGGCCTGGGTGTCACGCCGGGCAACGACGTCACGGGCATTCCCGACCAGCAGTTGGTCCTGTCCCTGAACTGGGCCCGCGGTCCCTTC
>JAZBOX010000112.1:0-3615 GCA_036351355.1 Halieaceae bacterium | reverse complement strand
TGCGCGTGCTGAACAGCTTGGGCGTGAAAGTAAGCCTCTCACCGGTTCAATAAGTTTGAGAGAGTTCGATCGCGTCTCGGAGTGCTAGGCCGCATCTTTGCGCACGAATTGTTTCCAGGGTCTATTTGATTGTTGCCGGGGTTGCTTGGGAAAAGTTTCCAGAATTACTTGTTCGTGTAGCCATGCCTTGAGAGTTAAGTTTCGTGTCGGTCATAAGTTCGCATAATGTATATTATGTAAAATATAAGAGACAACGAGCCAAAAACCGTAAGTAAAGACCGGTGGATACAATACACGGATGGAACCCGACTTCTGGAACAAACGCTGGCAAGCCGGTCAGATCGGCTTTCACGCACCCGACGTCCACTGGGCCCTGTCTTCCCATTGGCCGTCGCTCGGACACCCGGTCGATCAACCCGTTTTGGTTCCGCTGTGCGGTAAAAGCCTGGACTTGCGCTGGCTCGCCGAGCGCGGCCATGCAGTGACCGGCATTGAACTCAACTCGACCGCCGTCAGCGACTTTTTTCGAGAGTGGCAACGCTTGCCCCGGTCGCTGACCCGGGATTCTTCCCTAATGCGAGGATTTGAAGCCGACGGCGTGCAGCTTTGGCAGGGAGACTTTTTTGACTTTCAGACGGAGCAACGCTACCCGTCGTTTTATGACCGTGCTGCACTTATCGCGCTTCCAGCGGCCATGCGCTCGGACTACGCCCGAAAGCTGCGTGCCTGCCTTGACCACGCAGCTACCGGTCTCCTAGTCACCCTCGAATACGATCAAAATCTAAAAGATGGGCCCCCTTTCTCAGTTTCTTTCGAGGAAGTGGATAGCATGGCGGGTTTCCATGCGGCCCCGCTGGAGCGGCGCGACGTGCTCGGCGAGAGTCCGAAATTTCGACAAAGCGGCGTTGACCGCCTGTACGAGACGGTCTATCGCCTCACCGCCGTTTGAGCCGTTTATACTCAAGCCCGAACTGGACCGAAGAGAACAACCCAATGCCGTCATTCCCACAGCCGTTTTATCGCTGGCGCCCACACCCTTGGCACGGCCTGGAGGTCGGCAAGGAACCGCCGTACCGGGTTCACGCCTACATCGAAATCACGCCTTTCGATACGGTCAAGTACGAAATCGACAAAAAAACCGGCTACCTGCGCGTTGACCGACCCCAGCGAACCTCGTCTCAGCCCCCTACCCTCTACGGCTTTATTCCGCGCACCTTTTGCGGTCAACGAGTTGGGGATCTCATTCCGGCTGCCAAGCGCGGTGATGGGGACCCGCTGGACATTTGCGTGTTTTCCGAGCGTCCGATCACTCGGTCGGAGGTCCTGCTCAACGTGCGCGTAATTGGCGGTCTGCAGATGATCGATGACGAAGAGGCCGACGACAAGATTGTTGCGGTGCTCGAAAACGATCCGTTGTGGGGTGACGCCACAGACATCAGCGAACTACCCGAAAGTCTGGCAGAACGTTTGCGCCACTATTTTCTCACCTACAAGCTATTGCCCGGCGAGGCGGCGAGCACCCATATTGACCAGATTTACGGCCACGAGCACGCCAGCGAAGTCGTCAAGGCCTCGATTGAAGACTATATCGACGAGTTCGGCGACTGATCAAACCGACACTGGCGGTTGACCAATCGTCGCGATTTCGGGATAATTCCGCCTTTACCGTTCCCCGGTAGCTCAGTTGGTTAGAGCGGGTGACTGTTAATCACTAGGTCGTTGGTTCGAGTCCGACCCGGGGAGCCAAGAAAATCAAGGCCTTGTGGCAATGCTGCAGGGCCTTTTTCTTTTCTGGATCAAGGTCGGGCTACCGACAGGCAACGTTCCGCTTCCGCAAGTGGCTTGCGTGCCGTGCCCATGTAGAGAATCGCGGTCAGCGGCAGCTGACCAAAAGTGAGGTCAAGCCGTCGGTTGACTCCTCTTGGGCCCAGGCCCGTGAATCGGCCTGGCACCATGCCGGCCTCAGTCAAGGCGCTGCGCATTTCACTGGGCTTGATGAACAGCTTGGGGTCGTGCGTTCCCCGCGGCAGCAGGCGCAAGATGTCTTCGGCGATCGTAATGGTGGCTAGCCGCGACAGCAGGTTGCGGTTGATGGTGTCGAACAGAAACAGGCCATCCGGACGCAGAATCCGCGCGATCTCGCGGATGACCTGCTGCAGATCTTTAACGTGCTCGAGTACGTCGACGCACACCACGGCGTCGAAGCGCTGATCGATGTAGGGCAAAGCTTCACCCACCCCGATATCGTAGGTAATATCACGACCCCTCTGCTCGGCATGGGCGCGGGCTGCGGCAACCGCCTCCTCGGCCGGATCGATGCCGGTAACCGTCGCGCCGCGATCGTCCAGGGCCTCGGCCATGAAGCCGCCGCCGCAGCCCAGATCCAGCACCCTTTTTCCGTCCCAATCGATCTGGCGATCCATCCACGAGAGTCGACCGGGAACCAGATTTTTTAGCGTCCGCACCCAGCGAATCTCGTCCGACCACCACTGATGGGCCACTTTGTCGTAAATCGTCAGGTCATTGCGCATCAGAATTTCTCTTCAACGATCGCGTGCTTGGCAAGGCGTAAGGAACCGACTGGCGGTAGCGCGCAAAGCGCGCGCCATAGCGGGACGCAAAGCGGTGCTCCTTAAGGCGCGGGGCAAACAGGCAGTAAATGGTCAGACTGACGGCGAGCACCAACTGGTCCGGCGTCCAGACCGGCACCGTCCACAAGGTCAGCGCGAAAGCGACATAGATCGGCTGGCGGATGATGCGAAACAAACCGAGCGTGGGCATATCGGGAAAACGCGGTCGGATTCGGCCGAGTAGCGACATCCAGCCCAGGGCCCCGGACTGCACTTCCACGCCGGCGTCGAAGCTGGCCTTCATCAGCAACACCCAGGAGGCGGCGTACAGCGAGCAGACCAACCACAGCATTACGCCCTCCGCTCGCCACCAGACGATGCCCGATGGAGTCCACAGCAAAAACAGGGCGGCCAGCTGAATTGAAGCAATCAAAGCGTAGGTCGTGGTTGCCAGGGTTTGGCCGTGCGGCCCCGGGATCAACCGCGCCAGCCAGCGCCCGCCCGCGCCGGTCAGCAAGAACGAATGGAAAAGAGGAAACTGTGCTATCAGCAGCCCATTGGTCACTATCGCCCAGGGCCAAGGAATCCGGCCAAAGCTTTCGCTCATGCCGAAAAACATTGCACCCACCATCGCCAGGACCGCGACGGCGAAAACAACGTGGCACAGCAGGCCCAGACTCAAGGCCAGCGCGATCCGCCCGGCCCCGGGGGGCGGGCGCAGCGCGGCTCGCACGAGGCGCATCGTTCCGTCGATTCGAGGATCAGTGGGCATGGCGCCGAAAGCGTAGCCTACCGTTGGTGCAAGCGATGTAGAAACATGGTCTATCGGAAGCGGCTCAAGGGCCTTGCATTGAAGCATCCGAGCGCCGATTGGCAACTTCTGAGCGTGATCCGTCGTCCCGCACCAGCCCAGGCTGCATAATGGCTGGATACTCACAGCCAACAGGAATTTCCCATGCCCGTAATCCAGGCCTACGGTGCCCAGTCCGAAACCTCTTCCATTGAGCCCTTGGCGATCGAACGGCGCACGCCTCGCCCGGACGAT
>JAZBOX010000111.1:0-18953 GCA_036351355.1 Halieaceae bacterium | reverse complement strand
CTCGGCGGAGCGGCAAGCTCCGGAGCGTCGATGACAATGTTGGGGTGCAGGGCAATGGATGCAAGGTCCGCATCGCGGCCGTTCATATCCATATCGTCCAGCAGCACCCTGACCCGTACGCCCCGATCGGCGGCGTCGAGCAGGAAGGCGGCCAGCGCTCTGCCGGTCCTATCGTCGTGAAACAGGTAGTACTGAACATCGATGCTGCGATCAGCGTATTCGGCAAAGGCGAGCCTTGCCACGAAGGCATCCAGTCCGTTTCCCAGCGCATAGAAACCCGAAAGGCCGCCGTGGCGATCCAGCCGGGGCTTCAGGGGAGCCCCCAGGCGTGTGTCGGCGGACGGGGGGAGCGCCCGCGACGGGATCCGGTCGCCGAGGTCGGGTAACGGCGAACAGGCGCTCGCCAGAACGAGCACGAGAAGCGCCAGCGCCGAAGCCGTCGCAGCTGCGACACGGGGTATGGACCGGGGCTTCGCGACGACGCCGATCATTGCCCACCTTCGTTCATCCGGGGTGCTTCGCCAGAGGGCCGGTGCCGGGGCTGGCGCCGCTGATGAATCACAACCCCCGCAAGCAGCGCCGCGCCCAGCAGGTGCAGGTAAACGGGGAACGGCATCCACATCAACAGCACGGAACTGACCAGTAGCAGCAGCGCCTGCAGTGCGTCCAAGGGACGTTCAAGGTGCCACTGCAGCAGCCCGGCCAGGGCGTAGAGTCCGAGGCAGGCCCAGAAAAACACCTCGATACGCTCCGGCCAGCTACCGGCGATCAGCGGTGAATAGGCAAACAGCACCGGCACGAGGTAGAGACCCTTGGCGACCATCCAGCTCGTCAGCCCCGTTGCCATCGGTCGAGTGCCAGCGATACCGGCAGCGGCGAAAGAGGCGAGGCAGACCGGTGGCGTCACGTTGCTGTCCTGAGAAAGCCAGAAAATAATCAGGTGGGCGCTGAGCAGCATCCCCGCCAGAAGCTCTGCGGGCAGCATTTCTGCCCGGATCAGCTGCTTCATTTCCAGCGGCATCTCCTTCAGCGCGACGGCTGCGTCTCCGCCGAAGAGGCTGAGCGTCGCCTTCACATTTCCGGGCAGATCGGGTCCCTGCAGCGCGCTGAGCAACTGCGCCTGGCTTATAAGGTCGTAGAGCAGCGGGGCCGAGAGCGTGGCCAGTACGATGTAGGACGCAGTCACCGGCAGGCCCATGCCCAACACCAGCGAGGCGAGTGCAACGAGGACGAGGGTGATCAGCAGCGATCCCTGTGCCCACTCGACGATCATCAGCGAGAAGGCATTGCCCACACCGGTCGTGGTGACCACGGTGATGATGATACCGACAGCGACGAGCAGCAGCGCCGTGGACACCATCGTCTGCACGCCATCGACCACCGCATTGAACACGTCCTTAAGGTTCATCGGCGAGCGCGATAGCCAGGAAGCGGCGATGATGCTGATCGTAGCGAAGGCCGCAGAGGAGGTCGGGGTACGACCGGCCACCAGAAAGCTGACGAGCACGGCCATCGGGATGATGAAATGCCAGCCCTCTTTCAACACCTCGCTGACCTTCTCCGCCTCCCCGGCGGCGGAGGGCTGCAGGTTCAGGCGCAGCGCCTCGATGCGCACGAAGTAGGAAACCGTAAGGAAATACAGAATCGCGGGCAGCGCAGAAGCAGCAATGATCGTGAGGTAGGAAATCTGTGTATAGCTGGCGAGCACGAAAGCCCCCGCGCCCATCACCGGTGGCATCAGCGCGCCACCGGTCGACGCTGCAGCGACCACACCGGCGGAGAATTGCGCACCGAAGCCGGAACGCTGCATCAGCGGAATCGTGATGACTCCCGTCGATACGGTGTTGGCCACGGCGGAGCCGGACACGGAGCCCATCAGGCCCGAACCGAAGACCGCGACGAAACCGGCGCTCCCCGTATACCGCCCGGCGAGACAGCGTGCCAGACGCACGATGAAGTCGCCGGCACCCGAGTGGAGCATGAAGGAGCCGAAGATGATGAACATGAACACGAAGCTTGCGGAAATCTGCGCCGTCAGACCGAACATGCCCTCGCTGGTGAAATAGCTGCGGTACAGCACCGTCTCCAGACTGAGCCCGGGGAAAGAAAACAGTCCCGGCATGAATCGCCCCAGGAACAGGATGTACGACAGGCTGATCAGGATCAGTATCGGCATGAACCAGCCGGTGGTGCGGCGGGTGAACTCGATCGCCAGCGCCAGCGCGGCGAGCGAGAAAACGAAATCGCTCAGGATGAACTCGGTTTCGCGCGCGTATAGCGCATCCTCAAAAAGCAGCAAGTAGGCGCTGACGGCGATGGCCGCTGCGGCGAGGCCGACGTTGATCCACCAGGTCACAGAAGCCCTGCTCACTGCGGACGACTCGTTGGCCATCAGCGCGCAGATCGCGCAGAAGCCACCGAAGTGGATCGCCGACAGCCACAGCTCGGAAATACTGGCGAACACGTTGCAGTAGATGTGGAACAGGGCAAACAGAAACGCTGACCACCGCAGCACGGAAGACTTCATGTCAGGGCGCAGGCTCCGCGGCAGTTTTCGCTTCCTCGGGGATCAGACGCTCGGGTATGTCGAGGCCCACCTCACGGAAATAGCGCAGGGCGCCCACGTGGAGCGGTGCGCCCAGACCACGCACCGCTGCATCGAGGCGCATATCGCGCGTTGCGCCGTGGATTTCCTGCAGCGTGGCAAGGTTCTCCCAGATGACCTTTGTAATCTGATAGACATGCTCGGCGGGCACGTCGTCACGGGCCACCAGCACGTTTGGCGAAGCCACGGTTCGCACCGTCTCCTTCTGGTTCGGATAGGTATCGGGCGGCAGTTCGTACCAGTCCCACAGTGGATAGCGTCGATTGATCGTCTCCAGGGCGGATTCGCTCCAGCTCAGAATCCTCATGTCGTCCCCCATCTGCGCGTAGGCCCGGGTGATAGCGCTGACCGGCACGCCGGCGGGGATATTCATACCGACGATGTTGCCATCGCGGAGCGCATCGGCGGTCGGTCCGTAGCCCATGTAGCTGGCGCGGAACTTCGCCTCGTGGTCTATACCCAGCGTATCGAGGATATAGCGTCCGGTCTGTTCTGCACCGGAGTTGCGCGCGCCGAGCACGAAGCGCTGTCCGTCGAGAAGCCCGAGGTCCATGATGTCACCGCTTCGGGCGAGTTCCCTGAGCAGCACGAAGTGCTCGACGTTCTTCCACAGCGCGGTAACGCTGCGCAGATGGCGCTGCGGATTGCGGACCGGACCCTCGCCGCTCCACGACCACGCGCCAAACAGGCCCTGCAGCATCGCGAACTGCGCCTGGTTGTCGCGCAGCAGCTTGATATTCTCGACGGACCCTGCCGAACTGATTGCGGTCATGGATATGCCGGAGGGCTCGGCGAGCTCGGCGTGCACAATCGTCGCCAGCGCAACGCCGACGGGGTAGTAGGTGCCCCCGGTGGTTGCCGTGGAGAGCACATAGGGGCGCATGCGCGATAACTGATCGCCACAGCCCCCGAGTATGAACCCCAGCAGCACAAGGGCAATGCGCATCGCCGTCCGCGAACGCCGCCGGATCGCGGTGCGCCCCATCGCTTTCCGGCTGAACCGGCCGTGACCCTCTGCGCCAGGAAAAACAGCTCTCTCCACGCTCCCTCCAGGTAATTGCACGCAGGTAATCGCACGCCCCGCCCGCGCGGTCCTTCCCAAGGTCCTCGCAAAGACCCGGATACAACATCGGGCACGAACCGCTTTGGTGGGCGCGCTGGGCGCGCTGACCGCGCAAGTATGCCCGAAGCGTCGGGGCTCGGGCCTCCGTCGCTGGCACAGATCCTGCGTTGTTTCGGTTTGACACCGCAAGGAGAGACCGGGACCATGGATTCCAGACATGACCAACCGCACAACGGGCAGGACGGCGGAGCAGACGAAGGGCGCGGCGGCAATGGAAATACGCACCCTCGGCAAAACGCCGTTCCGCGACAAACGAAACAGGGCGTGACGATGCCCGGGGGTTTCCGCTTGATCGCCCTCGCGGTGATTGCCGCAGGCGGCGCCTACCTGCTCGTTTCGGGACTTCGGGAGCCCCCCATGCTCGAACCGCGGATGGTCGGCGGCCTCGACGGATATCGCCTGGAGATTGGCCGAACGACGCCGGCCGCGGGTAACGCCCTGAACAAGGAATTCGTCGCCGCCGCGGGCGTAAGGCGGGAAAAGGTGTTGCAGCGCCTGTCGGAATTCAGCGCCACCTGGAAGGTAGCAAACCCTCGCATTGCGCTGAAGACGGCCGACGCCAGTGGTGAAGCGAACGCGTTCGCCGAGCAGCTGGAGGGCTGGCTGGCGCAATATGACCTGCTGGCATCAAGCGCCGTAAGCGATGCGCCCGACATGGCCAGTATCCCCGGAGCGACGCTGCCGGCTCCGCCGCTGGCGGGACTGCTCATCCGCTGCCGCGAGCGCGACGATGCAATCGCCCGCGATCTGGCGCTCGCCCTGGTGCCCGTTATGGGGGGAGAAGTGAATATCGTCTTTGATGAGCGCGTCAGTGCGCATCGGGTACAGGTGGCGATCGTGGGTGCGCCACGTTTTGGCGAGGACGGCGTGGCCTATTTCAAGGCCGTGTGACATGCGCCGGCGGCGCTCGGGACAGTGCGCGCAAACCAGAAGAAACAGCGCCTCGTACCGGGCCTCGCTTGTGAGGCCGTCCCTCACACTGTTCCCTGTACTCGATGGATAAGTACGGCGCGATGCCAAAGGCACTAGAATTCCCCGATGGGAATTCTGATCATCATCGCGCTTGTGGTGGCGGCCGTCCTCCTGCCCGGCCTTTGGGTGAAGCGGGTGATGAAAAAGTACAGCCAACCCGCGGACCGCTATCGCGACCGTGGGAGCGGCGGCGAGCTCGCGCGCCATCTACTCGATCGTTACGGCTTGCAGGCGGTCTCCGTAGAGACAACGGAGATCGGCGATCACTACGACGCTGATGCGAAGGCCGTACGGCTCACAGAGGACAAGTTTCAGGGCCACTCCTTGACCGCGATCACCGTCGCGGCACACGAAGTGGGTCACGCGATTCAGGATTCGCGGGGAGAGACACTGTTTCGCAACCGGCAGCGGCTGGCGAAGGCCGCCATGCGGGCCCAAAGAATCGGCAGCATGGTGATGCTCGCAGCTCCCCTCGCCCTTGTGCTGACACGCGCCCCGGGGCTGGGCTTCGCCTTCCTTGTCGCGGCTGTCGGCTCCATGCTGGTCGGCACGGCGGTACACCTGCTAACGCTGCCCGTTGAGCTCGATGCCAGCTTCCGCAAAGCCCTGCCGATACTGGCCGAGGGTGACTACCTTCACGACGGTGACCTCCCCCACGCCAATCGCATCCTGAAGGCCGCCGCACTGACCTATGTCGCGTCTTCCCTCGCAAGTCTGTTGAACCTCGGTCGCTGGTTGACGGTCCTGCGTCGCTGAACGACAAACCGACGCTTGCGCTTTCTGGTGGGCCGCAAGGTGTGCAGACGGCTCGCAACGTGTCCCCGCGTAACAGGTCTGCCGGCGTCGTCAGACCTGTTGCTCGCGCAGGGCGGACCGGGGCGACGAAGCCGCGTGCAGGATTTGCCCTGGGTACTGCAGATTCTGCCGATACTTCGCCGCTCACGCCGGCGACAGCTGCCGCAGCTGCGTCGGCATGAGGCCGGCGCCTTGTGTCCCGCGGCCTGTTCATGTTTCCCTGCGTGAGGCATGAGCTCTCCGATCCGCTTCGTAGCGGTGGCCACGGCGTTCGTCGCGGCCCTCGTGGCAGTCATGCTGGCCTTCGACATAGATCAGCAGGTTATCGCCCTCCTTCGCTGGATTGACCAGCAGGGACCGGTCGCGCGCCTATGGTTCGTCGGCCTGATGATGCTGGCCGTGGTCCTTCTTCTGCCTGGGCTGCTTCTCACCACCGGCGCCGGCTTTGTCTTCGGAATTCTCGAGGGCACGGTCTACGTGGTGGCAGGCACGACCGCCGGCGCCTGCGTTGCCTTTCTCGCCGCGCGCCACCTCGCGGGTGGCCGCGTGCTTCGTTTCCTGAATCGACGGCGCAACCTGCGCGCCCTGCGCCAGGGGCTCGGCTACGCGGACGCACGCACCGTGCTGTTGACGCGTCTCGTTCCCTTTTTTCCCGGCAAGCTGTCCAACTACCTGTTTGGACTTTCCGGCGTGTCTCTGCGAGGTTTCACGGCCGCAACTGCTGTGGGTCTGGTGCCCTTCTCGCTGCACAACGTCTACCTCGGTTCACTCGCATCGAGCCTTCTCACCCTTGACCAGGCCGCGACGGGGCGCAGTCCGCTGGAGTGGTCTGTCTACGTGCTGGGATTTCTGGCGACGGTAACCGCCGTCGTGTACTTCAATCGCATGGCACAGCGCGCGCTCGCCGATGCCGCAGCGCCGTCGGCGGCGGAGGTGCAGCAATGAGCAGTTTGTGGACCCGCCTCCCCCTGCACTGGATCATCCGGCGCGCGGCGCGCAGCCAGGGCTTCCTTGACCCTCTGGAAATCATGGCGCGCCTTCGCGGCCTTGCGCAGCCGTCGGAGGTCAGCGAGCCCGTCGAACTGCTTAGGGCCGGCGTCGTATTTCACGCGCGCGGGCTCATCAACAGCAAGGTCATACAGAACAATCTGGACTGGGTCTGGCCCTACTGGGTACGGCGGCAGTACGACCCGAGGGACGCCGCCTTTCTGCCGCGAGCGTTCTCGATAACCCACGTGAACCTGACGCATCGTAATTGGACAGCCGTAGGCGTACCCGGCCATGACGCCCTGCCGATCGTTGATCCCCGGGGTCTGGTGACGCCGCATCTCGACGGTTGGTCCATCGACGCGTGGGTCCTGGGCGATGATGGCGATGCGCTGATTCCTGCGCGCTGCGAACACACGCGCCAGAGCCTTGAGCTTGCCACGGATGCCGAAGTCGTCACTCGCAGCGAACAGCGGCGCCTGAGCCTCGAATCGCGGGCGCGGGTCGTCATCGACTGCGACGGTCGTGTGCGCTGCGCGCTCGAGCTGCGTGCGGCGCAGCAAGGCGTTGGCGAGGGGCGTCTCGTGGTCAGCCTGCGTCCCTATAACCCCGAGGGCGTCGCGCGGATCCACACGATCGCCCTCGAGGGTAACGACGAATGGCGCATCGACGGCCGACCGAGCGTCGGCCTGTCGTCAGTGCCGGACCGGCACGTCGCTTCCACCTACCGTGAGGGAGACGTCCTGTTCAGCCTCGACGATGGTGACGGTGCACCGGTGGAATGCGAGGCGGGGCTTGCCAGCGCAGCGGCCGTCTACAAGCTGTCCGGCGAACGCCGCATTGAACTGACGATTCCCCTCGATCCAATAGAAGAGCCCACGGGCGACGCTTCCTCCCTTGCGGAAATTACGGCGGGCGCCGCGCGCCTGCGCTGCCCCCAGCCCGAGTACGAGTTTCTATTCGATGCGGCGGTTGCCTCGCTGGTCCTGCACGCGCCGGGTGACGTCTATCCGGGGCCGTATACCTATCGCCGCTTCTGGTTTCGCGACGCGGCGCTGATCCTGCACGCGACCCTCTGCATCGGTCTTGAGGACCTCTCGGAACGGGCGCTCGCCCGCTTCTTCGCACGCCAAACGCGCCGCGGATACTTCCGCTCGCAGGAGGGCGAGTGGGACTCCAACGGCGAGGTGCTGTGGATCCTGGAGCGCTACCGGACTCTGACCGGCCGTGAGCTGCCCGACGAGTGGCTCGACGCGATCGCCCGCGGCGCGCGCTGGATCGAGCGCAAACGACAGGACGATCAGCCGCCCTCGCCTCACGCCGGCCTGATGCCCGCCGGGTTCAGCGCGGAACACCTGGGGCCCAACGATTACTACTACTGGGACGATTTCTGGAGCATCGCCGGCCTCGAGAGCGCAGGTCGCCTCCTGCGCGAGCACGACCCTCACGGCGCCGAGCGCGCCCGCACGGAAGCGCACCGCCTGCGCGACGCCGTCGACCGCAGCCTCGAAGCCTGTCGGCAACGTCTTGGGCGCGATGCCATGCCTGCGGCTCCCTACCGTCGTCTCGACGCGGGCGCCATTGGATCACTGGCGGCGTCCTACCCCCTCGGGCTGATGGGGCCGCAGGATCCGCGTGTTCTCGATTGCGCCCACTATCTGCTCGACCACTGCTGCGTGGATGAGGCCTTTTTTCAGGACATGGTGCACTCCGGCTACAACGCCTACCTGACGCTGCACCTTGCGCAGGTGCTGCTGCGTGCAGGTGACGAGCGCTACCTCGCACTCGTAGATCGCGTCGCTGCCCTGGCAAGCCCCACGGGACAATGGCCCGAGGCCATTCACCCTGCGACGGAGGGGGGGTGCATGGGTGATGGGCAGCATGTCTGGGCATCGGCGGAATGGGTGCTGATGATCCGTCACCTGTTCCTGCGCGAGGAGGAGGACGCCCTGATCCTGTGCCCCGGTATCCCCGGGCGCTGGCTGGACGCACGCGAGACGCTCGCCTTTGGCCCGACGGCAACACGCTTCGGGCCCGTGACCGTCACCTTGCAGCCCCTGAACGAGGGCGCCTATACGCTGGTCTGCCAGGGCAGCTGGCGCGGCGAAGCGCCGACGATCCGCTGCGCGCTGCCCGGCTTTCGCGTCGCCGCGGAAACGGGAGAAGGCCTGCTGCTCGAAGCCGAGGACGCTGCGCTGCGCGAGGAAGGCGAGGCGTGAACATCGTCCTGATCACAAACACCTATGCGCCCCACGTGGGCGGCGTGGCCCGTTCCGTGGAAGCTTTCCGCAATGCCTACCGATCGCGCGGACACCGAGTGCTTGTCGTCGCACCGAGCTTCCCCGAAATGCCCGAGGCAGAAGAGGACGTTGTGCGGCTGCCAGCGTTGCAAAATTTCAACGCCTCGGACTTTTCGGTCGCCCTGCCTTTGCCCGTAGGCCTCCGGCGCCGTCTGGAGGCGTTCGCACCGGACGTCATTCACTCGCAGCACCCGTTTCTTCTCGGCACGACCGCGCTGCGCCTCGCGAGGACCTTCAAGCGTCCACTCCTGTTCACGCACCACACGCTGTACGAGCGCTACACGCACTATGTTCCGGGTGACTCGGAGGCAATGAAGTGTTTCATCATCGAGCTCGCCACTTGTTACGCCAATCTGGCAGACCGCGTGCTGGCACCCAGCGAGAGCATCCGCGACATCCTTCTCGATCGCGGAGTCACAACACCGGTATCCGTCGTGCCCACGGGCGTCGATGTAGAACGCTTTGCATCGGGCGACGGCGCCGGCATGCGACGCCGTCTGACGATCGACCCTGACGCCCACGTGGTGGGACATCTGGGGAGGCTCGCCCCCGAGAAGAACATCGCGTTCCTGACGCGCGCTGTGTGCGACTTTCTCGCCGGCGATGCCCGACGCGTATTCCTGGTAATCGGTGACGGCGAAGCCGCCGACGAGCTCAAGGGGATCGTTTCGCACCGGGGACTCACCGGGCAGCTTCGGCTGACAGGCACCCTTGAGGGCCGACACCTGGTCGATGCCCTCGCCGCCAGCGACGTATTTGCCTTCGCCTCAAGCAGCGAAACGCAGGGCATGGTGCTGACGGAAGCGATGGCCGCAGGCCTCCCCGTTGTAGCGCTCGATGCTTCAGGAGTCCGCGAGGTTGTCCGCGATCATGTCAACGGGCGCTTGCTCCCTTCCGACGCGACGGAAGCTGCCTTCGCCGGGACTCTCGGCGAGCTCTCGAAGTTGCCACCGAAGGAGCGGAGTCGCCTGGTTCGCGGGGCCCGGAGCACGGCGGCGGACTATGCGATGGATCGCTGCGCCGACAAGGCACTGGCAGCCTACCGACGCCTTCATCTGCGTTCGGAGGGCGATTACAGCGCGGGCGATGACCTTTGGGATCAGGTACGCCTGCGCATCAGTGCGGAGCTGGACATCCTGCGAACGCTCAATAGCGCTGGCAGCGAGGCAGTGGGAGCTGCCGGTCGCGAAGACATCGATTGACGGCATCCGGCATCCATCTTGCGTGAATTGCGGGGCGGACGGCACGCCCGACCCGTGCCGGGCGTCGCCGCAAACCCACTCCAAGCACAAGGAATCTGGATGTTTATCGAAACGATCAGAAGCGACGGACTGGCTCACCTTTCCTACCTCGTCGGTAGTGAAGGCGAAGCGGCGGTGATTGATCGGCGCCGCGACGGCGCGGTCTACACGGAGTTCTGTTTGTTCCGGAATTGCCGGAGGCTGTGCATGTAAAAAGGCCCCGCGCGCTGCGCCCCTGACGATAGCGGGGGCAGACGCGGGGCCTTGCAGGGGTCAGTAGCGCGGATCGAGCTCGCGCTCGAGTTTGCGACGGTCGCCATCGCGCTTTTCCTTCTGGACCCGGCGCCACTGCCAGATACCGATGGCCAGGAAACTACCCAGCGTTACGAATGCGAGCAGAAATACGAAACTGTTCTCGGTCACAGGAGACACTCCTTTTCCGATGAATGTCTATTCGCTACGGGAACCCCTCCGCGACCGGATCAATCGTTCAATGACTGATTTTTTGACCGAACGAGTCCACGCTGGCGCGCCCAGGAAGCGCCGAGCCCCCACCAGGCAGCAGAACCTCGAGCGGGTAGTAACGACCATTCTTGATGGTTCCCAGCACGCGGCCCGCGTTGGCGATATCCGCCAGCGGGTCGCCATCGAGGATTACCATATCCGCCAGCTTGCCGACTTCGATTGAGCCCAGGTCAGCGTCAACGCCGGCTATCCGTGCCGACTGCAGCGTCGCAGCCTGCAGGATCTCATGGGGCGCCAGGCCCTCGCGCTGGTACAGACGCAGCTCCGCATGAAGGCCGGTGCCAAAGGGCGTGAAAGGCGAGTCTGTGCCGACGCCCACCAGGGCCTTACGTTCGACAAGCCGCGACAGCAGGTCTCCGTACGCATCGACATAGGCCTCGCTACCCGGGCCAAAAAAGCCCATGAAATCCTGGTAGTTCTTCTTTGCCGGAGGGCCGTAGAAAGCGTTGAACTGCGGCGTGCTGTAGAGATCATTCTGCTCGCTGAACGTCAGCACGACACCGGGCACCACCATCGTAGGGACAACGCCCATGCCGGTTTGCGCCAGCACTTCCACCACGTCCTGGTAGCTGCGCCCCAGCTCACTGATCTTCGTGGCGTAGCCGCGGCGACTGGTACCGGTGAAGTGTTCGACGTAATCGACTCCGTAGGCGGCGGCAGGAAGAAGCTCGTGGCTCGTCACAGGGATGCCCATGTCATGGGCAAACTCGACCACGCGCCGTTGCTGGCGGTCGGGCATGCGCACGTAGGTCTTGATGAAATCGACATTGAGTTCGCGGCTGCGCTGAAGCGCCCGCTCGAGATGCGCGTCTGAGGCGATGCCCTCCGCCACCGCGTAGTACACACGGTTGCCATCCATGTTGTGCCCGGTGACGAAGGTGCGCGGACCGATACGGCGCGCGCTGCCCCAGGCCTCCCGCCGCTCGTTTGCCAGATAGGGGTTGGAGCCCGGATCGCGCACCGAGGTAATTCCGTAGGCCAGCCAGGTCCGCCCCTGGACTTCGCTGTGGTTGTGATCACCGATGTGGGCGTGGGACTCGAAGAGGCCGGGAATCACGAACTTGTCGCTGGCATCGATGACTGGCAGCGTTGTATTCCGATCCATCGGGCCGATGGCTTCGATGCGATGGCCACTGATCAGGATATCGACGTCCCTCGTCGCACGCCGGGAAGTCGCGTCAAACAATCTGCCGGCGCGCAGCACATACTTCTCCGTCGGCAGGTCCGGCTGCCATTGCATGCGCGGCGTGACATCACGCGCTTCGCGCGTGCGCAGGTCCAGACGATACAGGCGGCGACCGGCCAGATAGACGAGGTGCTCTCCGGAGTAGCTGAAACTCGGCATGTCTGCCAGTGAAGCCACGACGACCTCGGGCTTCCCCGCCGGCTGCATGTCCGCGTCCAGCTGCAGCAGGTTCAATTCGCCATTTTGCGAGTAGGCCACTCGATTGTTATCGGCGAGCGTGGCGTGCGTGATGCTGCGGTGGGCAACGGGGACGATCTCGTGAGCTTCGCCCGTCTCCACACGGGCAGCAAGCAACACATAGAGGCCCTCACGAAAGCGGCGGCTGTAAGGTCGTAAACGCGTGGTCAGCAGGTAATGTCCGTCGGCCGACCAGTTCACCGGCTGCGGCGGCATCGGTGCCAGTATCGGCGTCTGCTTGCCTGTGTCGAGGTCGACCACCACCAGCTGTCCGAGGACGTGGAGCAAGGGGTTTCCAGGCACGTCGGTGAAGAAAGCGAGCTTCGAACCGTCCGGCGACCAGGCCGGGAAGCTGATGAATTTCTGCTCAAAGGCCAGGGCGTTCCGCGCTCCCGTTTCAAGGTCCAGGGTCCAGACCTTGTACTGGCCGTCCCTGTCACTGATCCACGCCAGGCGACGACCATCGCGTGCCCAGTGCGGCGTCTGATCCGCAGCGGGGTCGTCGGTGACCTGAGAAAGCTGCTCGCGATCGATGTCCCAGAGGTAAAGGTCGCCCAGTGCAGTGAAAGCGATCACCGCGCCATCCGGAGACAGTGCAGGGTAGGACAGACCGAGCACCGGCCTCGGCGTGCGGCTGTCGAAATCACGCCGCGTGCGCGCGTACTCGGGGCGCCGGACCGGAACCTCTACCACAAAGGGCTCGGGCTCAATGAGGCCCGAAGGATGCCAGCGCTGAATCAGTCCGTCTGCGGCGAATACGGCTGAGCCGTCGTCCTGCCACTGAGCACGAAAGGGAAAAACATCGGCATCAGCGGGAGTCAGCGCACGTAGCGTCTTCGTTTGTATGTCCAATAGCGACAGGCTGCTGAGCGCGTTCCCGTCGGAATCGCGATCCAGCGTGCGCAGGCTCAGCCGCTCGCCATCCGGCAGAAACTGCAGGCCGGAAAACTGTGATGCGCTTTGCAGCAACAATTGCGCGTCGGCGGCTTCCGCTGGTTGCCAGTAGATCGACGAGCCATCACGGTCTGACACTAAGTACGCGAAGCCGTCACCGGTCGGGTGCCAGGTCGGTGAATGCGCTTCGCCGTCGAGGAACGTCAGTCGCTCCGGCATCTCCGAACCCAGGCTCAGCTGCCAGATGTCGTAGCTACCCGAACGATCCGAGGAGAAAATGATCGATGCCCCGTCCGGCGAGAACTCGGGCTCACGGTCGTCGAAGGGGCTGGACGTGAGGCGCGCCGGACCGCTGGCTTCGTAGGGGTTTATCGTCCACAGATCGAAACTCCCCTCGCGGTACCCTTCGTAGACAAGACGGCGACCCGCGGAATCAAAATCGGGCTCCCAGGCGTCGTCGTACCATTGCGTGAGCTTCGTCGTATGCGAGTCGCCACGCCTTTGCAGGTAGAGCGTTGCCTGCAGCGCAATCACCTTGTCCCCGTTGACGGGATTGACGGCCACTGCGAGGTTGGTGCCCTCAGACAAAGACAGGACCGCTGTCGCAGACTCGGGCTTCTGGTGATCAGGCGCCGCCGCGCGCACGTCCACGGCGAAGACGCCGAGCACACCAATGGCAGTGACAGCGATGAGCCACGTTGCTGAGGACAAGCTGGGCATAGGGAACATCCAGAAGGCGGGCAGAAAGCCAGGCACGGCGCGATGAGTCCCTGTTTACCACAACAGGCACGCCATCGCGGCCGAGGTGGAAACACGACAAATCACCTGCTTCGCCGCGAGCTCCGGCCGGCGGGCCGTGGGCCTCCATGAATTCATAATCCTGTAACGCGCGCGCGGTAGCGTTGGCACGATTCCGCGGCCATGCCCAATGCCTGACTTTTACCTCGTCGCAGTCCTGCTGCTGTTTGTCCTCGCGCTTCTCGATCTCAGCGTCGGTGTCAGCAACGATGCCGTGAACTTCCTCAATTCCGCGATCGGCAGCCGCGTCACGTCGCGCCGCAACATACTGATCATCGCGGGCATTGGCATCCTCTGTGGCGCCTTGGCTTCTTCGGGCATGATGGAGGTGGCACGCAAGGGAATTTTCAACCCGGAGCTTTTCAGCTTCCACGACGTCATGGTGATTTTCCTGGCCGTGATGATCGCGGACGTGGTCCTGCTCGACCTGTTCAACACTTTCGGACTCCCGACGTCCACCACCGTATCTATCGTTTTTGAACTGCTGGGCGCCTCGGTGATGGTGGCGGTACTGCTGGTAATAGGCGATTCCGGCGCGAACTCGGTGCTCGCATTCATCAATGGTCGACAGGCGCTGGCCATCATCGCCGGCATTTTCCTGTCCATCGGAGTCGCCTTCAGTGTGGGCGCCGCGGTGCAGTTCCTGTCGCGACTGTTGTTCGGCTTTGAGCAGCGCCACGGCAGGGGATCCAGACTGGTCTGGGCAGCGCTGGCACTCGCTGTCATCTCCTTCTTTCTTTTTATCAAAGTGCTCGGCGGCGCGGCCTTCGTTCCCGCTGCCGCCGCCGAAGCTGCGGCGGCCCATCCAATCGCGCTCGGGGCTGCGCTGTTTGGGCTCTGGTCGTTCATTGTTGTGATCCTCGACCGCACAGGAGTCGAGCCGCTGCGAGTCGTCGTGCTGGCAGGCACCTTCGCCCTCGCGATGGCTTTTGCCAGCAACGACCTGGTCAATTTTATCGGCGTGCCGCTAGCGGGTATAAGCGCCTACGGCACCTGGCTGGACAGCGGCATCGACCCCGCCGCCCTGAAGATGGAGGCCCTGCGCGCCCCGGTACAGGGCGCCACCAGGTGGCTGCTCGCTGCCGGGATCGTTATGGTGGTGACGCTGTGGCTTTCGGCCAAGGCTCAATCGGTGACGGATACGGAGGTCAACCTTGGCCGCCAGGGCGAGGGGATGGAGCGCTTCCAGCCCGGCCCCGCGGCTCGCATTCTGGTGCGCGCGTTCCTGGCGATCGCTCAGTTGGTGCAGCGCGTGTTTCCAGCCGCCGTGCAGCAGCAGGTCTCCCAACGTTTCCAAACAAGTACGCAGAAAATGGTTGGAGAAGACACTCCTGCCTTCGACCTGATCCGCGCCTCGGTCAATCTCACGGTCGCTGCGTCGCTGATCGCCGTTGCGACGTCACTCAAGCTGCCGCTCTCCACCACCTACGTCAGCTTCATGGTGGCCATGGGGACCTCGCTTGCCGACCGCGCCTGGGGACGCGATAGCGCCGCCTACCGGGTCTCGGGCGTCCTCAGCGTGATCGGTGGCTGGTTCTTCACGGCTGCGGCCGCTTTCGGAGCTGCAGCCCTGGTGGCGCTGGTCATCCACCAGTTCGCTCTGCCAGGGCTGCTCGTGATGGTATCGCTGGTGGCGCTGGCACTCGTGCACAGCTCACGCCTGCATCGGCAGCGAAGCGAACTTACCGCGGTTCGCGATATGCCATCGCTCTCCGGGGTAACGGCCGATGATGCACTGGCGCGTGTTCGCGAGCGCCTCGCGGTGCAGTTGAACAGGGTCGGTGCCGTGCTGCTTTGTGCACTCGACGTATTGCAGGACGGTCGCACAGACGCGTTCGATCGCGGGCGCCGCGAACAGGAAGCTCTCGAGCGCGCTACCAGGATCGCTCAGGAACGACTGGTCGCGGCAATCAAGCAGTCGCAACTTGTGGCCGGTGGATCCGCCAGTGTTCCCCTTCGCCTACTGAGCGCCGAACAGGATCTGCAGCAGTCGGCAGAGGCTATTCAAACCGCCAGCAGCGCCTTCGTGCGCAACGGGCATCTCCCGCCCTCGCGGCGTATTCAGGAATTGCTAGCGGAGCTTAAGATCCATCTGTGCGACGCAGTGGATGGTGTGCGGCAACTCGCTCTCGGCGAAGCACTTGTAGCGGCGCCGACACTGCCCCCGGCCAGAGCCGCGGCCGAGGCGCTACTCGAAGCGCAGCTTCAGGAGTTGCATGATGGAGGTCGATCCGTACATAACGCGGGCCTGATTCTGAATATCGGCCTGGCGAGCCTCGATGTGGTCGGCGCCCTCGAACGTGTCGCTGACCTATCCATAGACCCTACTCCAGCCGCGACTGCATCTGCCCAGGGCTGAGGGTTTGTCCTCACAGGCCTCGAGCCTGTAGTTTTCCTACTGAACGCGCATCCGTATGCTCTAGGATGTCACCCGATATCCCGTAAGCGACGGGGCGCGCCGCCTGGCAGCCCCGCTTGATCCCTTTGTCGGAGTGGACTGCAGCACTCCAGAGCCGAGGTGCCCGAGCATGTGCTTTTCCAGATTCTTCGTAATTGTTTTTGCGCTGCTGCTTGGCGCCGCCCCACGGGCGCAGATTCACCTTGTCAGCGATGAAGTGCGCCGTGCGGCGCTCGAGCGCGAATCGCACATTGAACGCATGGTGATGGTGCCCATGCGCGACGGGGTGCGTCTTGCATCGCGGCTCTACCTGCCTAAGGAGAGCAAAGGCCCCTTCCCCACGATCCTGTGGCGCTCGCCCTACAACTTCAGTGAGAAGATGGAGCCCGTGCCGGGCTATTCCGACGCGAATCTGAAGTTTGCGCTCGACGCCATCCGCCACGGCTACGCCTTCATCATGCAGAATGAGCGCGGCAAGTTCTTTTCCGAGGGTGAGTGGGAGGTACTCGGCCGGCCTCGCACGGACGGCCACGACACACTGAGCTGGATCGCCGAGCAGGAATGGTCCAACGGAAAGGTGGGCACAATCGGCTGTTCCTCAACCGCCGAGTGGATCATGGGCCTGGCCAGTAACAAGCATCCCGCGCACGCGGCGGCCGTGCCCATGGGACAGGGTGCGGGCATCGGGCGCATGGGTCCACACTACGAGCAGGGCAACTTCTACAAGGGTGGCGCCATCCAGCTGCCCATGCTCACCTGGCTGTATAACGAGCAGAACACGGTGCGCCCCACCTTCCCCGCTGACCTGTCGCGAGACGAACTGATCCGTGTCTCGAAGTACTACGACCTTGCCCCCGATTACCCGCAGCCCGACTGGCATAAGGCCTTTGCCCATCTGCCGCTGGCGGAGGCGCTGGTAGCGGCAGGTGGCCCAAACGGCATCTTTGACGAGATGGTTGATCGTGCACCGGATGATCCCGCCTGGTACGAGGGCGGTCTCTACCATGACAACGAGGATTTCACCGTCCCCGCGCTGTGGGTGAATTCCTGGTTCGACCTCTCGGTGGAAGCCAACACGGAATTGTTCAATCACGTGCGCAGCAATGCCTCGGAGCAATCCGTGCGCGACAGCCAGTACATGATCATCGCGCCGACAGAGCACTGCCACATGTACCGCCTGCGCGAACCGCATGTCGTCGGTGAGCGCAGTATGGGCCGGGTGAACTTCGGTCTCGACGAAATCGTCTACAACTTCTTCGATTACTACATGAAGGGCGAGCAGAACGACTTTCCTGACAAACAACCGCCTGTGCAGTACTTCACGATGGGAGAGAACCAGTGGCGTACGGCGTCGACCTGGCCGCCGGAGGCGGCTCAGCCGATGACGCTCTTCCTGTCCAGTGCCGAGGCTGCCAATACGCTGCATGGCGATGGCAAGCTGCTAAAGACCCCACCTGCTGGCACAGGCTCGGACAGCTTCATCTACGACCCGATGAATCCCGTGCCCACCCACGGCGGTAACTTCTGCTGCCTCGGCAAGGCAGAGACGCCGGGATCCTTTGACCAGCGCGACAACGAAGCGCGGCAGGATGTGCTCGTCTACACGAGTGAGCCGCTGGAAAAGAATCTTGAAGTAAGCGGTCCGATCGAGGTTACGCTGTTCGTGTCCTCGGATGCACTGGATACGGATTTCACCGTCAAACTGCTGGACGTCGAGCCCGATGGCAGGGCCTGGAATCTCGTCGAGAGCATCCAGCGCGCCCGCTATCGAGAGGGTTACGACCGGGAGGTATTCATGCGGCCGGGCGAAGTTTACCGGCTGGAGTTCGCACCGCTGGGCACGAGTAACGAGTTCAAGGCAGGACACCGGATCCGCATTGAGGTGTCGAGCAGCAATTACCCGCGCTTTGAGCGCAACCTGAACACGGGCGGACACAACGCACGCGAAACCGCGGCGGTAGTGGCGACGAATGCCGTACACCACGGCCCAAAGCAGACGTCGCGTATCGTGCTGAACGTGATTGAGCGCTGATGCGCCGGCCCGCAGTCGAACTCAAAACGCGGCGGCCGAGTGCCGTATCCCGCATGTGCGCACGATGAAGCGCTCGCAATGAACTACTACCTCGGCCTGCCCGCATGGGCATTCCCCGGCTGGACCGGGGAATTTTTTCCGAGGGCGACGCGAGAAGAAAGCGCGTTGTCGCTCTATGCGCGCGTATTCAATACCGTCGAGGGAAACACCAGCTTCTACCGCGTTCCCGATGCGGCAACCACGAAGCGCTGGGCCGACGATCTTCGTGACCGCCCTTTCCGCTTCAGCTTCAAACTGCCACGCACGCTCACGCACGAGTCGCGCCCGGACGCCCAAGACCTGTGCAATTTCTTCACAGCAATGGAACATCTCGCTGACAAGCTCGGACCTTTCCTGGTGCAGTGCCCCGCGAGTACCGGACCGGCCGAGCTCCCAAGACTCGAGAAGCTCTTCGAGGCCCTGCCGGCTCAGTGGCAGTACGTGCTTGAACTTCGCCACCCGGCCTTCTTCGAGGCGCCCGAGCGCGTGGAGCCCCTGCTCGAACGCTTCGGCGCCGGACGGGTGATGTTCGACAGTCGCCCAATCTACCGCGGCGAAGCGACGCATCCCGAAGTTCTGGCTGCCAGGCACAAGAAGCCCGACGTGCCGCTGCTCGATACGGTCTACAACGACATCGCCTACGCGCGGGTCGTACTGCATCCGGACGCTTCGCAGAACGCCCCCTGGATAAACGAGTGGCTCGATCGCTGCGAACGTTATCTCACCGCCGGGCACCAGCTCTATTTCATGATGCACTGCCCCAACAATCAGCACTGCCCGGCGCTCGCGGAGCAGTTCCACACTGCGCTGCGCGAGCGGGT
>JAZBOX010000110.1:0-10269 GCA_036351355.1 Halieaceae bacterium | reverse complement strand
GCGTATCGCGAAGCGATCCGAAATACCTCTGAGATCGAAGGCAAGTTCGTGCGTCAGTCAGGCGGTCGCGGTCAGTATGGTCACGTCTGGGTCAAGTTCGAGCCGGGTGAAGACGCGAATGCGGAAGGCCTTGAGTTCGTCAATGAGGTCGTCGGCGGTACGGTGCCGCGCGAATATATCCCGGCGGTGCAGAAAGGTATCGAAGAGCAGATGCAGAATGGGGTTCTGGCTGGCTATCCGCTGCTGGGCCTGAAGGCGACGCTGTATGACGGTTCCTTCCACGATGTGGACTCTAACGAGATGGCCTTTAAAATAGCCGCCTCGATGGCGACCAAGCGGTTGGCGCAGGAAGGCGGTGCGGTATTGCTCGAGCCGATCATGAAAGTCGAGGTAGTCACCCCGGAAGAGAACATGGGTGACGTGGTCGGCGACCTGAATCGTCGTCGCGGCCTCATCGCTGGCATGCACGAAAACCCGTCCGGCAAGGTGATCGACGCCGAAGTGCCGCTGGCCGAGATGTTTGGCTATGCCACCGATCTGCGCAGTGCGACCCAGGGTCGTGCAACGTACACCATGGAGTTTTCCAAGTATTCCGAGGCGCCGACGAACGTCGCCCAGGCAATTATTACCAAGAACCAGACCAACTAAACCAAGAACCAGACCAACTAAACCAAGAACCAGACCAACTAAACCAAGAACCAGACCAATTAACCAACGCTTACTGGAGAGGTGAAGCAAAGTGGCAAAAGCAGCATTTGAGCGCGACAAGCCCCACGTCAACGTGGGCACGATTGGACACGTTGACCACGGCAAGACGACGCTGACGGCGGCGCTGACCCGTGTATGCTCTGAGGTCTGGGGTGGCTCAGCGGTAGCGTTTGACGGTATCGACAACGCGCCGGAAGAGAAGGAGCGCGGCATCACGATCGCGACTTCCCACGTTGAGTACGAGTCTGACAAGCGTCACTACGCGCACGTGGACTGCCCTGGCCACGCTGACTATGTAAAGAACATGATCACCGGTGCGGCGCAGATGGACGGCGCGATTCTCGTATGCGGTGCCACCGATGGCCCGATGCCGCAGACGCGCGAGCACATCCTGCTGTCCCGTCAGGTGGGTGTTCCCTTCATCGTGGTATTTCTGAACAAGGCCGACCTGCTGGCGGAAGACTGCGGTGGCGCGGATTCGGAAGAGTACGAGGAGATGAAGGAGCTGGTGGAGATGGAGCTCCGCGAGCTGCTGGACCAGTACGAGTTCCCCGGTGACGACACGCCGATCATCTGCGGCTCGGCGCTGATGGCGCTGAATGGTGAAGACGAGAACGGTCTGGGCACGACGGCGGTGAAGACGCTGGTTGAGACGCTGGACAGCTACATCCCTGAGCCCGAGCGTGCGATTGACCAGCCCTTCCTGATGCCTGTTGAGGACGTGTTCTCGATTTCCGGCCGTGGCACGGTGGTGACGGGTCGTGTTGAGCGCGGTGTGATCAAGGTTGGCGAGGAGATTGAGATCGTCGGCATCAAGGACACGGCGAAGACGACGTGCACGGGTGTAGAGATGTTCCGCAAGCTGCTGGACGAAGGCCGTGCGGGCGAGAACGTGGGTGTTCTGCTGCGTGGCACGAAGCGCGAGGACGTTGAGCGTGGTCAGGTTCTGGCGAAGCCGGGTTCGGTGACGCCGCACACGAAGTTCGAGGCAGAGGTGTATGTGCTGTCGAAGGACGAGGGTGGACGTCACACGCCGTTCTTCAAGGGCTACCGTCCGCAGTTCTACTTCCGCACGACGGACGTGACGGGCGCGTGCGAGCTGCCTGACGGCGTAGAGATGGTGATGCCGGGCGACAACATCCAGATGGTTGTGACGCTGATTGCTCCGATTGCGATGGAAGACGGTCTTCGCTTCGCGATCCGCGAAGGCGGCCGCACCGTCGGCGCCGGCGTGGTGGCCAAGATCATCGAGTAAGAAGCCTCGCTCGGCTGGCGGCGGTCGACTCGGCCACCGCCAGTCACAAGAGCGACTCCGGCGCCGCGGCGCCGGATAGATTTCGAGCCGAATCAGACGATTCGGCTTTCTCGTCTGAGCAGGGCGGGAACGCGTTACCTCCCGAGGCGGCGCAGCAGTACCGAGTACAGGAACAACAGGCCAGTAGCTCAATTGGCAGAGCAGCGGATTCCAAATCCGCAGGTTGGGGGTTCGATTCCCTCCTGGCCTGCCACTTTTTTCAGCTTGAGCGTGCGCGCTAAGGCGTTCACACGCGAAAGCGCGCTGAAACAGGTGCCACAGCAGGCGCTGAAACAGACACGGGGCAGCATGAACACAGAAGCACCGACAAGTCGATTCGACTCACTGAAATGGCTGGTGGTGACGGTCCTCGTCGCCGTTGCCGTTGTCGGCAACAGCTATTTCTCCAATGAATCGCTGCTGTATCGCGTGCTTGCCATTGTTGCTCTCGCCGCCGCAGCCGGTTTCGTCGCGCTTCAGACCGCCAAGGGCGCGTCGTTCTGGTCGCTGGTCAAGGGCTCGCGCACGGAGATTCGCAAGGTCGTTTGGCCGACGCGGCAGGAGACGGTGCAGACCACGATGATCGTTGTCGCTTTCGTGTTGGTGATGGCGCTGATTCTCTGGGGTCTGGACTCTTTCCTTGGCTGGCTCGTGTCGCTGGTCATCGGCTGATCTGGCCCCGAGCAGAGGACGCAACCGACATGGAAACCGCCGATATGCAAACCGATAGCCAGCCGACGGCGAAGCGCTGGTACGTGGTGCAGGCCTACTCGGGCTACGAGAAGAAGGTCGCTGCCTCGCTGCAGGAGCGCATCGAGCGCCACGGTATGGGCGATCGTTTCGGCGATGTGCTCGTGCCGACGGAAGAAGTCGTGGAGATGCGCGCCGGTCAAAAACGCAAGAGCGAGCGCAAGTTCTTTCCTGGCTACGTTCTGGTGCAGATGGAACTCGATGACGAGACCTGGCACCTGGTGAAGGAAACGCCGCGCGTACTCGGTTTTATCGGCGGCAAGGCGGATGCGCCGTCTCCGATTAGCGATGCCGAGGCCGCCGCGATCCTCAACCGGATTGAAGAGGGCACAGAGGCCCCGCGTCCGAAGACGATGTTCGAGCCTGGCGAAATGGTTCGCGTCATCGATGGGCCTTTCAACGACTTCAATGGTGTCGTTGAAGAGGTCAACTACGAAAAGAGCCGCCTGAATGTCGCGGTACTGATTTTCGGGCGTTCCACTCCGGTGGAGCTCGAGTTCGGTCAGGTCGAAAAGGCCTAGAGCCGAGACGCCGGCCACGGTCGGCGACTGGAACGCGCAGCCTGGCCTGCGCCGATGAATCGCGGGCCCTGAGGCCCGCAAGGCAGGGGAGGCGACTCCGTTGGGCCACCGCGAGCGGTGGCATCGATGGAGCCGCCGTTTGAACCCACGGAGAAGACACAATGGCAAAGAAAATCGAGGCTTACATCAAGCTTCAGGTTCCTGCCGGTCAGGCCAACCCGAGTCCGCCCGTCGGTCCGGCTCTCGGCCAGCACGGCGTGAACATCATGGAATTCTGCAAGGCGTTCAACGCCGATACGCAGGGGATGGAGCCCGGGCTGCCGATCCCGGTGGTCATCACGGTTTACAGCGACCGCAGCTTCACCTTCATCAAGAAGACACCGCCCGCTGCCGTGTTGCTGCGCAAGATCGCCGGTGTCGCCAAGGGCTCCGGTGAGCCGAACACGAAAAAGGTCGGCAAGGTCACGCGTGCCCAGCTTGAAGAGGTTGCGCAGCAGAAGTGGCCCGACCTCACTGCCGCCGACATGGATGCGGCCGTGCGCACGATTGCGGGCAGCGCCCGTTCCGCGGGTCTCGAAGTGGAGGGAGTTGTCTGATGGCAAAGCTCAGCAAGCGTCTAAAGCTCTTCCGCGAAAAAATCGACGCAAATCGCGCGTACCCGTTCGAGGAGGCAGTGGGTCTTCTCAAGGAGACGGCCACGGCCAAGTTCAACGAGACCGTTGAAGTTGCAATCAAGCTCGGCGTCGATGCGCGCAAGTCGGACCAGGCGGTTCGTGGCGCAACCACGCTGCCGCACGGAACGGGCAGCGAAGTACGCGTAGCCGTGTTCACGCAGGGTGAGAACGCCGACAAGGCGACGGCAGCCGGCGCGGACTTCGTCGGTATGGAAGAGCTCGCCGAGCAGGTAAAGGGCGGCATGATGGACTTCGACGTGGTCGTAGCCTCGCCCGATGCAATGCGCGTCGTGGGTCAGCTCGGCCAGATCCTGGGTCCTCGCGGTCTGATGCCGAACCCCAAGACGGGCACGGTCACGCCTGACGTCGAGACGGCAGTCAAGAATGCCAAGGCCGGTCAGATGCGCTTCCGTACGGACAAGAACGGCATCATCCACGGCGGTATCGGCAAGATCAGCTTCGAAGTTGACGCGATCCGCGGCAACCTCGAGGCCGTGCTGGCAGACCTGAAGAAGGCCAAGCCTTCTGCTGCCAAGGGTATCTACATGAGGAAAGTCACGCTCTCGACCACCATGGGACCGGGCGTGACCATCGATCAGGCGTCTCTCGACCTCTAGTCGAGGGCGCTTCCGCCGCAGCCGAACGGGTCAGTCCTCTCAAGGGTTGCCCGCACGCTGCGGCTTCGGTTCACCCACGGACGGGTGAGCCATGGCGCGAAGACGACCTGCCGCGCTGATCTGCCCCGGGAAAGTCTCGGGAAGGTTTCGGCAAGGCGGTCGGCACAGCGTCACTTTGAGGTCTCTGTAACGCGGTTGTACAGCGGTGGTGAAGTCGGGCTTCAGCGACGACTTTACCTCCGGGGTCAGGAAACGCCGCCGGCGCCCAGCGCCGTGCGAGCCGGACTTGCTCCTTCACCCGCTTCTACGGGAGGCCATCAAAGACCGTAGGCGCGAGGCGCCGGGGCGAGTACCCGGTGCGGAGCTTAATCGAAGCGCCTGTCACCGATGTCCGCAATGCGGCCACGGGGGCAGGCGAAGAAGCCTACGCAGATGGTGGGACTGTTCGCTTTCTGCGCGCAGACCAGCCGTTGAGTGCCGTCGGGCCGCGTGCCTGGCTTTGTACCTGACGGTCTTCACCACAAGGGCGGCAGCGGCGTTTGCACAAGGCAGGCCCGCTGCTTGAAGAAGCAATCCAGGAGTAAAAGCCAGTGGCAATTGGACTCGAAGACAAGAAGGCGATCGTAGCTGAAGTTAACGAGACTGCCACCAGCGCCCTGTCCCTCGTCGTCGCCGATGCACGTGGTGTATCGGTAGGCGGGATGACAGCGCTGCGGAAAGACGCTCGTGAAAACCAGGTAACGCTGCGCGTCGTGCGCAACACCCTGGCCAAGCGCGCGCTCACGGGAACGGAATACGAGTGCGTCAACGACGTGCTCGTCGGTCCCTCCCTGTTCGGATTTTCCATGGAGGATCCGGGCGCCGCGGCACGGCTTTTCAAGGACTTCGCGAAAACCAACGAAGCCTTTGAAGTCAAGGCGCTGGCGGTAAGTGGCCAGATGCTGGGTGCGGAACAGTTGGATGTGCTGGCAAAGCTGCCGACGCGCGATCAGGCGCTGTCCATGCTGATGAGCGTCATGAAGGCGCCCGTCACCAAGCTCGCACAAACGATGAACGAAGTGCCTGGAAAACTGGTGCGCACGGTTGCGGCCATCCGCGACCAGAAGGAGCAGGAAGCAGCCTAGGGCTCTGCCCGGCTTTTTCTGCACTTTCCGCAGCAGCCTGAGCAACGGTTCAGCAAACTGACAAGCAACCGGAACAGCAAGGTTCAAGCAAGCAAAGCAAACAGCCCCGCCGGAGCGGTGAACCGCCGACGCGGGCCATCTGTATAGGAGTACAGACCTCATGGGTATGTCCAAAGACGATATCTTGGAAGCCATCGCCGCAATGAGCGTGATGGAAGTAGTTGAGCTCATCGACGCCATGGAAGAGAAGTTCGGCGTAACGGCAGCAGCAGCTGTCGCGGCTGCCCCTGCTGCGGCAGGCGGTGATGCCGGCGGTGCAGCGGCCGAAGAGCAGACCGAGTTCGACGTAATCCTCACCTCTGCCGGTGAGAAGAAAGTCAACGTCATCAAGGTTGTGCGTGCGGTGACGGGTCTCGGCCTGAAGGAAGCCAAGGGCCTGGTTGACGGCGCGCCGTCACCGGTCAAGGAAGGCGCTTCCAAGGAAGAGGCCGAAGACATCAAGAAGCAGCTCGAGGAAGCCGGCGGCTCCGTTGAGCTCAAGTAAGCTTGATAAGCGACCGGGCTTCGGCCCGGTCTGAAGAAGGCTGGCGGGCCTGAGGCTCGCCGGCCTTTTCCTGCTTAAGCGCCAGCGCTTCAGGCAGGCCTCTCGCTCCGACCGTGGACCTCGGGTCCCGGCGCCGGCGAGACCCGATTTTTCGCGCGGCTGGACCGCGTTCACAGCTCCGGGGAGTACAGATGGCCTACTCGTACACTGAGAAAAAACGCATCCGCAAGGACTTCGGCATGCTGCCGAGCGTCATGGATGTTCCCTTCCTGCTCGCGATCCAGCTCGATTCGTACCGCAAATACACGCAGCAGGACGTACCGGCTGGCGAGCGTCAGGACATTGGCCTGCACGCCGCCTTCAAGTCCGTGTTCCCGATCGTGAGCTACAGCGGCAATGCCGCTCTCGAGTACGTCGACTACCGCCTCGGCACGCCCGAATTCGACGTGGCCGAATGCCAGCTGCGCGGCGTGACCTACGACTGCCCGATCAAGGTGAAGGTCCGCCTCATCATCTACGACAAGGAAAGCTCCAACAAGACCATCAAGGACATCAAGGAGCAGGAAGTCTACATGGGCAAGATCCCGCTCATGACAGACAACGGCACCTTCATCGTCAACGGCACCGAGCGTGTCATCGTGTCGCAGCTGCACCGCTCCCCGGGGGTGTTCTTCGATCACGACAAGGGCAAGACCCACAGCTCGGGCAAGCTGCTGTACTCCGCGCGCATCATCCCCTACCGCGGATCCTGGCTCGACTTCGAGTTCGATCCCAAGGACCTCGTCTTCGCCCGCATCGATCGCCGCCGCAAGCTGCCGGCGACGGTACTGCTGCGCGCCCTCGGTTACGACTCCGAGGAAATCCTGTCGATGTTCTACGACTTCAACACCTTCAGCGTGGACGACGAGGGCACTTACCACATTGCCCTGGTTCCCGAGCGTCTGCGCGGCGACATCGCGGCTTTTGATATCAAGATCGGCAAGAAGGTGATCGTCGAGCGCGGTCGCCGTATCACCGTGCGCCACATTCGCGATCTCGAGGAGGCCGGCGTTACCGACCTGCCCGTGCCCGTCGAGTACCTCTACGGCCGTGCGCTCGCCAGGAACGTTGTCGACGAAGAGAGCGGTGAACTGCTTTTCGAGTGCAACACGGAGCTCACCGACGAGGTGCTGACCAAGCTCGGCGAGGCGAACATCACCAGCATCGAGACGATCTACACCAATGAGCTCGACTGCGGTCCGTTCATCTCCGACACCCTGCGCCAGGACTCCACGCGCAACGAGCTCGAGGCGCTGGTCGAGATCTACCGCATGATGCGCCCCGGCGAGCCGCCGACGAAGGAGTCGGCCGAGAACCTGTTCCAGAACCTGTTCTTTTCCCCGGACCGCTACGACCTCTCTGCCGTAGGCCGCATGAAATTCAACCGCCGCCTCGGTCGCGAGGAGATCATCGGCGAAGGCACGCTGTCGCGCGAAGATATCGTCGATGTGCTGCAGACGCTCGTATCGATCCGCAACGGCAAGGGCATGGGCGATGACATCGATCACCTCGGCAACCGCCGCATCCGCAGCGTCGGCGAGATGGCCGAGAACCAGTTCCGCGTGGGCCTCGTCCGCGTCGAGCGCGCCGTGAAGGAGCGGCTCTCGATGGCCGAGAGCGAGGGCCTGATGCCCCAGGATCTCATCAACGCCAAGCCGGTTCAGGCGGCGGTGAAGGAGTTTTTCGGCTCCAGCCAGCTGTCGCAGTTCATGGACCAGAACAACCCGCTGTCCGAAGTGACGCACAAGCGTCGCGTTTCGGCGCTCGGCCCGGGTGGTCTGACCCGCGAGCGCGCAGGCTTCGAGGTGCGCGACGTACACCCGACGCACTACGGTCGCGTCTGCCCCATTGAAACGCCGGAAGGCCCGAACATCGGCCTGATCAACTCGCTCGCCGTGTACGCACGCACCAACGAGTACGGTTTCCTCGAGACGCCCTACCGCAAGGTGATCGACGGCCAGGTGACCGATGAGATCGAGTACCTGTCGGCTATCAACGAGGCCGAGCACGTCATCGCGCAGGCCTCGGCCAGCCTCGATGAGGACAAGCGCTTCGTCGACGACCTGATCACCGTGCGTCATCTGAACGAAACCACGGTGATGCCGCCCGAGCGTATCGATTACATGGACGTATCGCCGCAGCAGGTCGTGTCCGTGGCCGCGGCGCTGATCCCCTTCCTCGAGCACGATGACGCCAACCGCGCGCTCATGGGCTCGAACATGCAGCGCCAGGCGGTGCCCACCCTCCGCAGTGAAAAGCCGCTGGTAGGAACGGGTATGGAGCGCTTCGTCGCCGCCGACTCCGGTGTCTGCGTGGTGGCCAAGCGTCCAGGTGTGATCGACTCCGTCGATGCCAGTCGCATCGTGGTCCGCGTGGACGACGCCGAAGTGGGCCCCGGTGAGGCCCCCGTCGACATCTACAACCTGACCAAATACACGCGCTCCAACCAGAACACCTGCATCAACCAGCGTCCGATCGTGAGCCGCGGTGATTCAGTGACCCGCGGCGACATCCTCGCCGACGGTCCGTCCATCGACATGGGCGAACTGGCGCTCGGTCAGAACATGCGCATCGCCTTCATGCCCTGGAACGGCTACAACTTCGAGGACTCGATCCTCGTGTCCGAGCGCGTGGTCAAGGAAGATCGCTTCACCACGATCCACATCCAGGAACTGACCTGTATCGCCCGCGACACCAAACTCGGGCCCGAGGAAATTTCCGGCGACATTCCCAATGTCGGTGAGGGTGCGCTGTCGAATCTCGACGAGTCCGGCATCGTGTACATCGGCGCCGAGGTCGACGCCGGCGATATCCTCGTGGGCAAGGTCACGCCGAAGGGCGAGACGCAGCTCACCCCGGAAGAGAAGCTCCTGCGCGCGATCTTCGGTGAGAAGGCCTCGGACGTGAAGGACACCTCGCTGCGCGTGCCCTCGAGCACCAAGGGCACGGTGATCGACGTACAGGTCTTCACCCGCGACGGCCTCGAAAAGGACGCGCGCGCGAAGCAGATCGAGAAGAGCCAGCTCGACGAGTATCGCAAGGACCTCAAGGAGGAGTACCGCATCTACGAAGAGGCGACTTTCTCCTTCCTCGGCAACCTGCTCAACGGCGCAACGACGGTGAGCGGCGGTGGCCTTGCCAAGGGAACAAAGCTCACGCCTGAGGTGCTCGAAGGCCTCGATCGCGAGCAGTGGTTCAAGCTCAAGCTCGACAAGCCCGAGCTCAATGACTCGCTCGCATCGGCGCAGCAGCAGCTCGAGGAGCAGAACAAGCAGCTCGAGGAGCGTTTCGAGGACAAGAAGCGCAAGCTCCAGAGCGGCGACGACCTGGCCCCGGGCGTACTCAAGATCGTCAAGGTCTACCTGGCGGTCAAGCGTCGCATCCAGCCCGGCGACAAGATGGCCGGCCGTCATGGCAACAAGGGTGTGATCTCCGTGATCATGCCCGTGGAAGACATGCCTTACGACGAGAACGGCGAGCCCGTCGACATCGTGCTCAACCCGCTGGGTGTGCCCTCGCGCATGAACGTGGGACAGATCCTCGAGACGCACCTCGGCTGGGCCGCGGCGCGTGGCTGGGAGTACGACGAGCGTCCCGAGTGGATGGACGGCACCGGCTGGGACGCAGGCCTCCACGACGTCGAGGGGCCGGTCCGTCTGGCCACCCCGGTGTTCGACGGCTGCCGCGAGGACGAGCTGGCGGACCTGCTGGCCAACACGCGGCGCACCGACCGTGGCGACAAGCTCGTCGACGACGAGGGCAAGGCGCGGCTGTTCGACGGTCGCTCCGGTGAGCCGATCGATGCCGACATCACCGTCGGCTACACCTACATGCTCAAGCTCCACCACCTCGTCGACGACAAGATCCACGCGCGGTCGACCGGCCCGTACTCGATGATCACGCAGCAGCCACTGGGCGGCAAGGCCCAGTTCGGCGGCCAGCGGTTCGGCGAGATGGAGGTCTGGGCCCTCGAGGCGTACGGCGCCGCCTACGCCCTG
>JAZBOX010000109.1:0-8226 GCA_036351355.1 Halieaceae bacterium | reverse complement strand
GTGTGGCTGGTGCCGCGGCCTGCACCGGAGCTGACGGCGAGCCGACCCGCAGCGCCGCGCACGGTGGAGGCTCCGGACCAGATACTGTCCGCGGGCTCGGCAGCGGCGCTGTCGTGTACGGCAGGCGAGGCTGATTACGCCGCCGGCATCGAGATTCTGGGCATCGACGTCGTGCTCCCCGGCAAGCTCGGCGATGAACTGCGCAGCGCCAGCACGCTGGTCCACGAGCGCTGGCGCGAGTGGCTCGGTGACGCCGCCCTGGACCTGGCCCCGGCGCGCCTGCAGTTCGTCAGCGACGCGATGACGTTCCATGAGCTGTACGACGGCCCCAATGTGGACGGCTCGACGGCGACAGGCTTCTACCGCATCCGCAGCCACGAGGCGTTTATTCTGTATTCGGACGACCAGCGTCGCCGCGCCCGCTCGACCGCACTGCACGAACTCTCGCATCTGGTCATGGCCTGGCACCTCGGCCCGACGCCGGCCTGGCTCAACGAAGGACTGGCCGAGTATTTCGAGACACTGCGCATCGGTCCACCGCCCGCCTATTTGCGCAATCCCACGCATCTCGAGCTGCTGCTGCGCGATGGCCCGGTCGCGCTGCAAACGCTCCTGCAACTGCGGCGACGCGACTTCGGTCTCGAGAACGCCCAGCACCGCTACGCCAGCGCCTGGTCGCTGGTGGCCTACCTGCTGGAACATCGCGACGGCCGCACTGCCCTCACCGGTCTGCTGCGCGACGCCTGGTCGACGCGCTGCGACGGCAGGCGGTCGTTCAGCCTGGAGGCAATCCGGTCCTATCCCGGAGGACTCGAGGCGCTGGAGCGCGGCTGGAGGCAGTGGATCGGCCGCCACAGCGTGCACCGCCCGGGGTGAACGTGCCGCCCGGGCAGGCTGAGACCCTGCAACGATGCGAAGCAACGGGCACGGCTGCTAGCTGAGGTCGATGGCGTAGCGGCGCAGTACCTCCATGGGCACGGTCTCGAGTGAGCGGCGATGCGTACGGCGGAGATACACGCGCGGCGCCTTGCCGACCTGCTCGGCTTCCAGCCAGCGGCTGGCGCACAGGCACCAGCGCTGGCCCGCACGCAGGCCGGGAAAGCCGAAGGCGGGGACGGGAGTCATGAGGTCGTTGCCGCGCGAGCGCGAGAACTCGAGGAAGTCCTGCGTGAGCTCAACGCAAACCGTGTGTGAACCGCGATCCTGCTCGCTGGTATTGCAGCAGCCGTCGCGAAAGAAACCCGTTACCGGGTCCTCGCTGCAGCTCTCCAGCGTCTCGCCGAACACGTTGACCGATTCGTCCATCTCCACCTTTGCCTTCTCCCTGTTGCTCTAAAAAGTCCACAGCACCCGCCCGAAGACATTCGCCCCCGGCGCGGGCAGGCGCGCCATCAGCGGAACGTCTGCGTTGCGCACGCGATTGTAGCCACCAAGGTGCGGCGCGTATTCGCGATCAAGCAGGTTATCCACCCCGAGGGCAAACTGCAGCGAAGGGCTCGCCTGCCAGCTCGCGCGCAGATTGATGAGGCCATAGCCCGGCGTGGTCTGCTCGCGGTTGGTCGCGCTCACCTCGTCCTGAGCCGCATAGGCCTGCGCCTCGAGGCTCGCCGACCAGGGACCGCTGGCATAGTCGAGGCGCAGCGTCGCATTGAGCGGCGCGATGCGGTAGAGGTCGTCATCGATGTCACGGCGCTCGCCGCGCACGTAGTTCACCAGTCCCGAGAGTGCAAAGTGCTCGCTCAGGCGCAGGGCCCAGTCCATGTCGACGCCGTAGAGACGCGCCTCGACGTTGCTGAAGCCGAGCGGATCGGCGCGATTCGTACCGTTGGCAGCATTCATCATGCGCACAAAGCGGGTGGCGGGATGATCCGCCGCCAGCGGCGTGCCCTGGATGTAGTCGTCGATGCGATGCAGAAATACACGCGGCTGCAGGCGCAGGCGCTCATTGGCGAAATCGAGACCCAGCTCCAGCTGATGCGCGCGCTCCGAATCGAGGGCGATGTCGCCGATGTAGACCTGGCCGTCGGCAAGGCCCGCCGTCGCCTCCAGCGGCAGCCACAGGTAGCGCTCCTGGTAGCTCGGCCCGCGCTGCTTCTGCGCCACACCCAGGTGCAGACGAGTGGTGTCGCTGAGGCGGTAGTTGAGCTTCGCCAGCAGGTCGAAATTGCTTTCGGATTGCTCGCGGTCGGCAGCGTTAAAGGCGTCGCGCAGCGCCTGCGCCGGCGGCATCATCATCGCCGGCGTGCCGTTGACCATCCCGGCATCGCTGCTGACGCGATTCACCCGCGCGCCGAGCTCAAGATCCCAGGCGCGGCCCAGGGCCCGATCGTGCTCGAGGAAGACGCCGTACACATCGCGTTCGGCATCGTTGAAGTTGACCACGAAGAACATCGGGTTGTTCGGGTTATCGACGTTCGAGTCGTGGCGCTCGCTGAATCCGTCGACGCCGAGGCGCCAGCTCCCGCCGTCCATGTCCAGCCAGCCCTCGACGCGGAAGCCGACGTTGTCCGCGGTGGCGATATTCTGGCGCCACATACCCGGTGCCATGGGCGCGGGGCGCAGATGATAGTTGGTCATGCCGTGATCGAGATCGCTGGCGTAGACGCGCGCCTCGATACCTGCGTCCGAAGCCGGCTCCCAGCGATAGGTCAGGCTGGCGAGATCGCCGTCGAAGTAATCGATATCCATCGGCAGCGCCGGCGTGCCCGCCTCGCCCGTCGCGTTGCGCCCGAAGTCGACCTGCAGCCTGTGGTCACCGAGGCGCAGACCGTAGCCGAGATCGTAGCGATCGCGCTCGTACGCCGAGGGCAGGATCCTGCCGCTGGCAAACTCCGCGTCATCCCCCTCCTGGCGCATCGCCGCGGCGCGGAAGCGGTGTCGCTCATTGGCCGCCTGCAGCTCGGCGTCGAGCTGGTAGCCATTGTTCACCGACTGACCGCTGCCCATGACCCTTCCCTGCACCTCGAAGGCCTCCGAGCTGCCAAAGGCCATGCGCCGCGTGCGCGCTTCGATCGCTCCGCCCAGCGTTTCCTGGGCGACGCGCACCGGCGCGATGCCACGATAGACCTCGAGTACCTCGAGCTGTGCGGTCACCGCGTAGGACAGCGGCGGATCCATCCAGTTCGGGCCCGCCGGCGCAAGCTGGTTGCCGTCGAGGGCGACGGCGATCCGCGGGCCGAAGAGCCCTCGATACTGCGGAATACCCGTGATCGGCCCATTGCGCGTGACGTTGGCGCCGGGCGCCGCATGGAGCAACTGCGCCGGGTCCGGCGATACGGACAGCGCTTCGGTGACATCGATGCGCCGCGTATCGGGCTCTGCGGTCACCAGGAGTTCTTCGAGCTCGCCCTGGGCGAGCGTGAGCGGCGCGGCCAGGGCAGCGCCCGCAAGTAGCAATCCCTGCTTGATATTCATGTGTGTATTCCCCCGTGTGCACAGCCGTGCACAAGGCCGGAGCCCGCGGTCATGGGGCAACGGCAAAACAAAAACACAACGCGCCGTCGGCAAAACGTCGGCGCAGATCGAGGCCGCGGATCGCGGCAGAGCGCAAGCTCAGGCGGGGGGAGAGCGCGGCGCCGGGCGAAGCCAGCGCGTCGGCAAGGCAGTGGCGGGAGGCGGCGCAGCGACGGGCTGCGCGGGAGTATCGCGGAAGTCGATCGGCGCTGCCGTGGCGGCCAGCGCGGCGCTGCCGGTGGCTGAGAAGCCGCAGCCCGAATCGAAGCGGACCTCGGCAGCGCTGGCGGCGGGGTCGTGGTCCTCGCTGCCCTGCGACGCGTCGTGGAGATGCTCGCCGGGGCCATGCATCCCCGCGACACTGACCTCGGCGGCGGGCATCGGATGGTGACCGAAACCGCCATCCTGGTGATCACCGCCGTGATGCCCGGCACCCGCCCCCATCGCCGCCAGCAGCTGTGCGCTGCGCAGATCACCGGGGCAGAGATGAAAGGCCGTTCCCGACGCCAGCGGGGCCGCCATGTAGCCCGGCGGCAGGATCGCGGCGACGAAGAAATAGGCGAAACAGGCAACGACGGCCGAGCTGCGCCGGCGAGCGCGGTGCAGGAAGGCTCGGTTTGCCAAGTGAGAATCGGGCAACGCCGTTGACACTGTTGTCAGGGAACGAGTACCCAGCGTAGCAGGATTGCGACGCCGCTGACGACGATCACGCCCGCGGCCCACAGACCGACAAACCACAGCCAGCGCGACACGGCCACCTCAGTGATAGCCCTGCTCGGGATCCAGCTTGCCGCGGAAGACCCAGTAGGCGTAGGCCGTGTAGGCGAGGATGATCGGGATCAGCACCAGCGCGCCGACGAGCATGAACAGCTGGCTGCTCTCGGGGGCCGCGGCTTCCCAGATCGTCACCTCCGTGGGGATCAGGTAGGGCCACATCGAGACGCACAGGCCGACGAAGGACAGGGCAAACAGGCCGACAACGAGCAGGAAGGGCCGCGCGTCGCCGCCCTCGCCGCGCAGGGCGCGCGCAAGGAGCACGGCAAGCGCCGCAACGGCGAGCGGCACGGGCGCGAGCAGAAGTACCATCGGCATCGCAAACCAGCGCTGGTAGTAGGCTGCGTCGAGGAAGGGCGTCGCCAGGCTCACCAGGCCGATCATGGCGACGGTGCCCAGGGCCGTTGTCCGCGCGAGGCGCTGAGCCCGCGTCTGTACCTCGCCCTCGGTTTTCAGGATCAGCCAGCAGGCACCGAGCAGCGTGTAGGCAATGACCACGGCCAGCCCCGTGAGCAAGGTGAAGGGGGTCAGCCAGTCGTACCAGCCGCCGCCGTAGGCGCGCCCGTCGACCTCCACGCCCTGCAGGATCGCGCCGAGGGCGATGCCCTGGGCGAGCGCCGCGACGAAGGACCCGCTGATGAACGCCCGATCCCACCAGCGTTCCCAGCGCTTCGTGCGCCAGCGGTACTCGAAGGCGACGCCGCGGAACACCAGCGCGAGCAGCATGGCAATGATCGGTGCATACAGCGCCGTCATGTAGATGCCGTAAGCCATGGGGAAAGCCGCGAACAGGCCGCCGCCGCCAAGGACCAGCCAGGTCTCGTTGCCATCCCAGACCGGGGCCACGCTGTTCATCAGCAGGTCGCGGTCGCGCTTCTCGGGAAAGAAGGCAAAGAGGATCCCGATGCCGAGGTCAAAGCCGTCAAGCACCACATAAATGAAGACGGCGAGGACCAGAATCCCGGCCCAGATGACAGAGAGATCCATCAGGACGCCGCCGGCACGAGGTCATCGCTGCCGCCGATCAGGCCCGAGGTTCGCAGCGGTCCATCGTCGACCACGGTCGCCTTCGTTTTGCCCGGCTCCTTGCCCATCAGGCGCAGCACGTAGAACACGCCCGCACCGAAGACCGTAAAGTACACGACAACGAACACCAGCAGCGAAGTGGCAACGGCGGGCGCCCCGATCGGCGATGCGGACAGCGCCGTGGTCAGTTCGCCGTAGACCGTGTAGGGCTGACGCCCGACCTCGGTGGTGACCCAGCCGGCGATGACGGCGACCAGGCCCGAGGGACCGAACAGCACGGCGGCGCGCTGCAGACCGCGGTCCTGGTAGAGCGTTCCGCGAAGCCGACACCACAGACTCCACGCTCCGATCGCAACCATGGCCATGCCGATGGCGATCATGACCCGGAAGGACCAGAACACCACGGGTACGGGCGGCTGGAGCTCGTCGGGAATCGTATCGAGGCCGGCCAGGGGCGCGTCGAGATCGTGCTTGAGAATCAGCGAAGAGAGTTTAGGAATCTCGATGGCGTAGTCGATGCGCTGCTCGGCCTCGTTGGGCAGACCAAAGAGAATCAGCGGCGCGCCCTCGGGATGGCTGTCGTAGTGCCCTTCCATGGCCATGACCTTCACCGGCTGGTGCTCGAGCGTGTTGAGGCCGTGGAGATCGCCCAGAAACACCTGCACGGGAGCGACGAGCGCCGCCATCCACATGGCCATGGAGAACATGCGCCGGACGGCGGCGTTGGCGCCGCGGCCGCGCAGCAGGTGCCAGGCGCCCACGCCGCCGACCATGAAGGCCGTGGTCAGGTAGGACGCCGTGAGCGTGTGCGCGAGGCGGTAGGGGAAGCTCGGATTGAAAACGATGGCCCACCAGTCCTCGGGCATGAACTGGCCGTTGTCGGCGACGGAGAAGCCTGCAGGGGTCTGCATCCAGCTGTTCACGGACAGAATCCAGGTGGCCGAGACCGCCGTGCCGATCGCGACCATGGCGCAGGCGACCATGTGCAGACGATCGCCGACTTTTTCGCGCCCAAACAGCATAATGCCCAGGAAGCCGGCCTCGAGGAAAAAGGCGGTGAGCACTTCGTAGGCCATCAGCGGCCCGATCACCGGTCCGGCACGATCCGAAAAGACCGCCCAGTTGGTCCCGAACTGGTAGGACATGGTGATGCCCGACACCACGCCCATGGCGAAGATGATCGCGAAGATCTTGATCCAGAAATTGAACAGATCGAGGTAGGCCGCGTCGCGCGTGCGCAGCCACAGACCGTTGAGAACGGCCAGATAGCTCGCCAGACCGATCGACAGCGAAGGAAAGATAAAATGAAAGGACACGGTAAAGGCGAACTGCGCCCGTGCCAGAAAAATGGGATCAAAAGTATCAAACATGACCGCTCTGCTGCTTCAACGCCGTATCCTGCGATGCCTTTGTTACGTTCAGTAACACTTTGTCGATCAGTGTAATGGGAATGGCGCCGACTCCCCACCGCACCTATCGGGCGGCCGCACTGGCCCTGCTCGGGCTGATTCTGATTGCCCTGGCGTCCGTGCAGCTTCGTGGCGCAGCGTCAGGTGTGAGCGAAGAGCCGATGGTCATCGGCGGCACGCCCGTCACGCTGTTCCGGCCCGCCGAGCACAGCAGCGCGCTTCCGGCGGTGCTCATCAGCCACGGCTTCGCCGGCTCGCAACAGCTGATGCGCTCCTTTGCCCTGACCCTGGCGCAGCGCGGGTACCTGGCCGTGACCTTCGACTATCTCGGCCACGGCAGGCACCCCGAAGCGCTGAGCGGCGACGTCACCAAAATCGAGGGCGCGACGCAAAAACTCCTCGAGCAGACCGTGGAGGTCGCCGACAGGGTCCTCGAGCTGCCCGACGCCAGCGGCGAACTCGCCGTGCTCGGGCACTCGATGGCCTCGGATATCGTGGTGCGTTTCGCCAACGCCGACCCGCGCGTAATGGCGACCGTCGCCGTGTCGATGTTCTCAACCGCCGTGAGCGCCGAGTCGCCGCGCAACCTGCTGGTGATCGTCGGTGGCTGGGAAGGCTTTCTGAAAAACGAGGCCCTGCGCGTGCTCGGCCTGGTCACCGATACGCCCCGCGCCGGAGTCACCGTCGGCAGCATTGAAGAAGGCAGCGCGCGGCGCGTGGCCATCGCCGAGGGCGTGGAACACGTCGGCGTGCTCTACGATGTCGCAGCGCAGCGCGAGGCGGCAGACTGGCTCGACGCCGTTTTCGGCCGCAGCCGCGGCGACGCCATCGCCGAGCGCGGACCGGCGATCATCGCCCTGCTCCTCGGTCTGGTCCTTCTCGCCTGGCCGCTGGCGCAGCTGCTGCCGAAGGTCAGCGAACCCGCGCGCGGGGCCAGCCTGCGCTGGCGGGAACTGCTGCCGGCGGCCCTGGTGCCCGCGATCGGAACACCACTGTTGCTTGTCGCCTTTCCCGCCGACTTCATGGGCGTGCTCGTCGGCGGCTACCTCGCCGTGCACTTCCTCGTCTACGGGCTGCTCGCTGGCGCCATGCTGTGGTGGCTGGCGCGCCGCCGCGGGGACGCGACCCGGGCATCCACACCGCTGCCCCGCGTGCGCCTCGCCGCAGCCACGCTCGCCGCCACGTTGTTCTTTGCCGGCGTCTTCGCCTGGGTGCTCGACAGCACGGTGACCTCCTACGCGATCACGGCCACGCGCCTGCCGCTGGTACTGGCCACGCTGGTCGGCACGCTCGCCTTCTTTCTGGCCGATGAATGGATGGCGCACGGCGCCTATACAGCGCGCGGCGGGCACCTCTTCACGCGCTTCTGCTTTCTGCTGTCGCTGGGGATTGCCGTTGCCCTGTCCTTCGAGGAGCTGTTCTTCCTGCTGATCATCGCCGCGGTGATCGTCATCTACTTCCTCGTGTACGGACTGTTCAGCCGCTGGGTCTATGCGCGCACCGGGCATCCCGCCGTCGGCGCCATCGCCAACGCGGTGAGCTTCGCCTGGGCCCTGGGCGCCGT
>JAZBOX010000108.1:0-10497 GCA_036351355.1 Halieaceae bacterium | reverse complement strand
TTGATCGACAGTGGGACGCACTTGCCTGCGCCGATCTGCCCTTCGGTCTCATCACCGCAGTAGGTTCCGAAAACCCGGTCCCACAGAATGAGCATGCACCCGTAGTTGGAATCGGACTGACGACGATCGCTCGCGTGATGCACGTGGTGCTGCTGCGCCGTTGCGAAAACCCAGTCGTACCCCGGCAGAGACTTCAAGGGCAGGTTCGCGTGGTTCATGATCCCGTTCCAGATCCCGAAGGCGCCCACAACCGCCATTACGCCATCGCTGGCTCCCAGCAGCGTGAGGGCGATCGGCGTTCCCAGCATCAGCGCCGGCCATTCGAGCGGGTGCGTGCGATCACCGCGCATGCAGCCCATCTTCGTAATGTGGTGGTGCGTTGCGTGAATCCGCCACCAGAACAGCGACTCGTGCTGTACGCGGTGCAGCCAGTAGTAGACAAATGTCGATGCCAGTAACACCAGCATCGAGCACCCGAGGATTCCCGGGACGGAGGAGGGCGCCAATTCGAGCCCGAGGGGCGTCATATCCCGCACCGCCTTGAACCCGTCTGCGATCGGCGTCTCGTAAAAATCGGTGTAAAGCGGAACCCAGAGGAGTCCGCCAACGGCCAGCCAGCCGGCGTCTTCGATCATCTCCTTGGGCTCAAGGAGCCAGTCCTCGCGCTTCGTCCAGATGCGTTCCGCGAAAATCAGGAGCGGTATGGGGAGGACGATCATGATGGCAGAGAAAAGGCCGCGGTGGACCCAGTCAGCGGAGACCATGAAAGCAACGATGAGCGTTGTGCCGAGGACAAGGGTCGGCTGCGCGAGCGCCCAGGCCCAGTCACGCGCGGTCCATGCCCGCGGGCCTGCGGTGGCGCCATCGACCGAAGCGTCAGCAAGTCGCTCTGCGTGTATGTCCTTGTCCTTGTTGTCCTTGGTGTCCGCGAATGCGCTGCGTGTCACGTCGTTCATAAATGCGCCCTGGTGTCTGGTCTCTGGGGTCGAGTCTTTTGTCAGTCTGCGTCCTGGGTGTTCGATTCACGGGTCCGCTGTTCAGCGTGCCGCCTTGTCCGCGCGACGTACCTGAGCACGTACCTACGCAGGTACCTGCGCACGTAACTTTTCAAAGAGTGTATTCGTGCCGGACACGCATTAATACCGGCGAGCCAGCAAAACCCATGCCGCCGCCTGCGCGATGGCCGGCTCACAAGTTTGGTGCAAGAGCGTTGATCCCGAAGCGATCCTTCACCCAAAAATACCTCCTGCTTTCAGTGGCTTGGCGTAGCAAGCGGCCCGGGGAGGGTTTTTTCTCCGGGCCGATGCCGGAAAGCGCACCAAAAACGGTCGAAAAGCCCTGCACCGATTGCGTTCCGATGCGGCGCATTGAGTCCTAAAACTGTGCAGGCTGGCGCGTTTAGCACTGCTGGCACGGTTTCTGCTTCGCTCGCGCAGCCGCACATTCTTCTCCGCAAATGCCTTCCGCCAGGATTTATCTATGCCGCGCCTCAATCGCTGCCCCCGACTCGCCGCAACCTTTTTTTGTCTTCTGGGCGCGGTCCTGACGACCAGGGCAGCATCCGATCCGTTGGTGATCGGTTACAGCGACTGGCCCGGCTGGGTCGCCTGGGAGGTCGCCGTAGAGAAAGACTGGTTCGCCGAGGCCGGCGTCGACGTGCGCTTTGAGTGGTTCGACTACGCCGCGTCCATGGAAGCGTTTGCAGCCGGACAGCTCGATGCGGTGACCATGACCAACGGCGATACGCTGGTGACCGGCTCTTCGGGGGCCCGCTCTGTGATGATCCTCGTCGGTGACTACAGCAACGGCAATGACATGATCGTGGCGGCGCCGGGTATCGACTCGGTGGCTGAACTTCGCGGAAAGCGCGTCGGCGTGGAAGTCGGCTTTGTCGGACATCTCCTGCTGCTCGACGCTCTCGAGAGTGCGGGCCTGACGGAGGCGGACGTTGAAATCGTCAACGTGCCTACCAACGAAACACCGCAGGTGCTTGCGTCACGAGACGTGGACGCGATCGTGGCGTGGCAGCCGAACTCAGGGCAATCCCTGGAGCGTGTGCCGGGCTCCACGGCGGTTTACACCTCCGGGGACCAGCCCGGCTTGATCTACGATGTGCTCGCGGTTTCGCCACAGAGCCTGTATCGCGATCGGAAATCCTGGGAGAAGGTGATCGACGTCTGGTACCGCGTCGTGGATTACATCCTCGACCCCGACACGCGCAGCGACGCGCTGGCGATCATGGCGGCGCGGGCGGGTCAGTCGCCGGAAAAGTACGCACGCCTGCTGGAGGGCACGAGGCTGCTTTCGCGTGACGAGGCCGGCCAGCTGTACGACGTGACCGAAGGCTTTGATTCGCTACGAGGTTCCACGCGCATTGCCGATGAATTCAACCGCCGCTACGACGTTTACCCGGAGCCGCAGGATATCGACGCCTACATCGATGGCAGTCTTCTGCTCGGGGAGTAGCCGACCTGACTTGTAAATCAGCATGAACTCCAGTCCCTGGTTCGCCCCTCGCGTTGCCCTGCCTGCGTCGCGCGAGCGGCTGCTCACGGCCCTGTCTTTTCTGCTCCCCTTGCTGTTGTGGGCCGCCGTCAGCTACACGCCGTTTATCTGGCACCCCAACGTCGAGATCTCGGACCCGGGTTCCGTCGCCTACTTCCGCGAGGGTATGCAGATCGAGCGCGACGTGTTTCAGCAGGAGTACGCCCGGCAGTTGGAAGAGGGGGGAGAGCTCCCCGAGGGACGGCGTGCAAACCCCGTTTACCTTCCAGCGCCCCACGAAGTGGCGGCGGCGTTCTACACATCGTTTACGACGGAGCCGCGCCGGCGCAGCGAGCAGTGGCTGCATGAAAGTCTGTGGCACAGCATCCAGATCATTTTCTGGGGCTTTACCTTGTCGTCGCTTATTGGAGTTCCGCTGGGGGTGCTGTGCGGGACCTATGCCGCTGTCTCGCGCCTGCAGGAGCCCTTTATTGAGTTCTTTCGTTATCTGCCCGCGCCCGCTTTCGGGGCTCTGGCTGTCGCTATTCTTGGCATCTACGACGGCCCAAAGATTGCGATCATCTTCATCGGAACTTTTTTTCAGCAGGTGCTGGTAATCGCCAACACCACGCGACAGCTGGATATGGGCCTGCTCGAGGCCGCGCTGACGCTTGGCGCCAATCGTCGACAGCTGCTGTTCAAGGTCGTGATCCCCGGCGTCCTTCCGCAGCTGTATCGCGACCAGAGAATCCTCCTTGGCTGGGCCTGGACGTATCTGATCGTGGCGGAACTGATCGGCACGAGCTCGGGTATCACCTGGTTCATCACGCAGCAGGCGCGGTATCAGAATTTCGCCAACGTGTTTGCTGCCATCATGCTTATCGGTGTTATCGGGGTGGTGTCTGATGTCTTTCTTGCGCGGCTGGGCCGAAGGCTCTTTCCCTGGCAGCGGGCGAGCCATCGGGCGTGAGGCCATGATGGCAAAACAGCTATGAGCAAACTCGAATTACCCAGCTACCTGGATCAGACAGCTGAAGTGCGGCAGCGCTTCGACGAGCTCAAGCGTCGCGAGGTTATTCTGGATGTGCAGAACCTCGGGAAGGTGTTCGCCTCGCACAACGGCCCGGTCACCGCACTCGAAGACATAAGCTTCAAAGTGTACCGGCGTGAATTTGTCACCGTTATCGGACCCTCGGGATGCGGCAAGTCGACACTGATCCGTACGCTCGCGGGCCTGGAGACCGCTACGGCGGGCCAGGTGCTGCTGGATGGATTGGCCGTTACGGCGCCCGGGCCCGATCGTGGCATGGTCTTCCAGGGCTACACACTGTTCCCCTGGCTGTCGGTGAAACGCAACGTCATGTTCGGGCTACGCAATCAAGGAATTGCTGGCGCCGCCGCAGAGTCCGAGGCCCTTGAGTGGATCAAGCTGGTGGGCCTTGAAAAATTCGCGGAGGTCTACCCGGACCAGCTTTCGGGCGGCATGAAGCAGCGTGTGGCTATTGCGCGGGCGCTGGCTGCGAAGCCCCGGATCCTGCTCATGGATGAGCCCTTCGGCGCTCTTGACGCACAAACGCGCACGAAAATGCAGTCCTATCTGCTCGAAATCTGGAAACACGTCGATATCACCATCCTTTTCATCACTCATGACCTCGATGAAGCGATTTACCTCGCCGATCGGATACTGGTGCTCGATGCGCATCCGGGGCGCGTGAACGAGATTATCGAAGTGCCGGTCGCGCGGCCGCGCTCCGTGGATCAGTTCATCGAGCCAGAGTTTCTTTCCGCGAGGCAGCGTCTGGATGAACTGATCAACCCGCCGACGTCCGCGGACGAGACTGATGCGCTCGATCTTGCACGCCTGGCGAAAGTCGGAGACGACGTAAAGCCGCAGGTTTGACCGGAGCCTGCCTAACCAATCATCAACACAGGACGCCAACGGGATCCTGGCTGACTTCGCGTCAGCAAGCGCGCACGTCCGGATGCTTGCTGCGGCGCATTGAGGTTTGTCGAGCAGGAGTCCGTCGCGTTGGATTCAGCAGTAAGGAGAGGACATGGCCGAGGTATTCCCCGATCAGGAAATGATGTTCGAGGATCGCATCGCAGGCGGAAGCCACTGGTCGCTACTGATGCGGCGCGGGACGATTCTGCGTCTCACGGACCTGAGGGGCGGTGCCAACGTCGGTATGTTGTTCTACAACCCCGCTGATAAGTTGGAGCGCTACAACGCCCCCGACACGCTCAAATGCCAGCACACCTTCAAGTTGACGCGAGGCCACTGTTTGTATTCTGACATGGGGCGAATCTTTTGCTCGATCACCGAGGACTCGCTCGGTTGGCACGATACGGTCGGCGGCAATCTCAGCGAGCAGGGCTTGCAAGAAAAATATGCGGTACGGTCCTATCAGGAAGCGCGCAATGACTGGACACTGAGCGGTGAGCACTGCTTCGGCGTGGAGTTGGCGAAGCACGGGCTCGGCGAGCGTGACCTGGCCGCCAACCTGAATCTTTTCAGCAAAGTGGCGACGGATGACGACGGCTCGATGCGCTACGTGGAAAACCACAGTCCAGCCGGCTCCACCGTGGATCTTCGCTTCGAGATGGACACGCTCGTGCTTTTCCACACCTGTCCACACCCAATGAACCCGGCGCCGGATTATCCGCGAAAGCCCATTCAATACCAGATTCGCAAGGCAAAGCCCGTGGCGCCCGACGATTTCTGCATGAACTCAAGGGAGGAGAATATCCGCGGTTTCCAAAATAACGCGATCTACCATCTGACGGGAGCTTACTCATGATCAGGAGCAGCGAGCGGGCGCCCGAGCAGGCCAGCTATCGAGAAATCGTTCCTGCTGGCGACTACTGGATGGAACCGCTCATGCAAGGCCAGACGCTGCGCATCCTCGATCTTGAAGGAAACCAGGCCGCCGATACGCTCTTTTACAGCCTCGCGGATCCGACGGAACGCTATTCGGCTATGGACACGATTCGCAATCAGGGGAATCTGTACCTCACGGCGGGGACCAAGCTGGTCTCCAATCGCGGCCAGGCCATGCTCGAGATTGTCGCCGATACCTGTGGTCGCCATGACACGCTCGGCGGCGCCTGCGCGACAGAGTCCAATACGGTGCGCTACGCGCTCGAGAAGAAAACGATGCACGCGTGTCGCGACAGCTGGATGCGCGCAGTCATCGAGCGTCCGGAGTTCGGTCTCACCAAGCAGGACATCACGCACAACATCAATTTTTTCATGAACGTGCCGGTGACGGCGGGGGGCGGCCTGACCTTTGAAGATGGCATTTCGGATGCGGGTAAGTACGTGGAGCTGTGTGCCTGCATGGACGTCGTCGTGCTGATCAGCAACTGCCCCCAGCTGAATAATCCGTGTAACGCCTACAACCCGACCCCCATCGAGGTTCTGATCTGGGATGCGTAGCTGACCATGTCCAATGACTGCCGGAATGTCTCCCGGGTCCTCATCGCGAACCGTGGCGCGATCGCGGTCCGCATTGCTCGGACGCTCCGAAAAATGGGCGTTGCCGCTATCGCCGTCTACGCCGAGAGCGACCGCGATTCCCTGCACGTCCGTTGCGCAGACGAGGCGTTTTCCCTGGGCGATGGTGCTGCGCGCGACACGTACCTCGATCAGGAGAAGATCCTGGACATTGCGCAGCGTGCCGGCGCGGATGCGATTCATCCGGGGTACGGGTTCCTGAGTGAAAACACCGCCTTCGTTGAACGGTGTGCGAAGCGCGAGCTTGTTTTTCTCGGGCCCACGGCGGCGCAGATCGACGCCTTCGGCCTCAAGCACCGGGCCCGGGCGCTGGCGGAAAAACAGAAGGTTCCGCTTCTTCCGGGGACCGGCGTGCTTTCCGGACCCGAGGAGGCGCTGGTCGAAGCCGAAAAGATCGGCTACCCCGTCATCCTGAAGAGCACGGCCGGTGGTGGTGGCATCGGTATGCAACTGTGCGCGACGCCCGAGGAGCTCGCGAAGGCATTTGCTTCCGTGGCGCAGCTCAGCGCCAACAACTTTTCCAACCCGGATCTGTTCCTCGAGAAATTCGTCGCGCGGGCGCGCCATATCGAGGTGCAGGTGTTCGGTGACGGACGTGGTAACGCCATTGTGCTTGGCGAGAGGGACTGCTCGGCCCAACGCCGTAACCAGAAAGTGATCGAGGAAACCCCGGCCCCCAATCTTTCCGATGAGCTGCGCGAACGGCTCGCCGAAGTCGCGCTGCGACTTCTGCGAGCCGTTGACTACCGCAGTGCGGGCACCGTGGAGTTTATCTACGACGCCGAAAGCGGTGAGTTCTATTTTCTCGAGGTGAACACGCGCCTGCAGGTCGAGCATGGCGTTACGGAAATGGTGTACGCCGTTGACATCGTTGAATGGATGGTCCGTCTTGCCGACGGCAGCCTGGAATCGCTCGATGAGCTGGCCCGTGGATTGCGATCGCGCGGGCATGCGATACAGGCGCGAGTGTATGCGGAGGATGCGTCAAGGAATTTTCAACCGAGCGCCGGGCTTCTGTCCCACGTCTCCTTTCCCCCAGAGCACGAGAGTCTGCGCATAGATCACTGGATCGAATCCGGTATTGAAGTGAGTCCCTTCTATGACCCCATGCTGGCGAAGGTGATCGTATGGGCGGACAACCGGGAGAACGCGCTGACCAGGCTGAGCGAAGGCCTTGCGCAGACCAGCATCTACGGAATCGAGACGAACCTGGGCTATCTCCAGGCGCTGCTCGCTTCGCGCCCCATGCAGATCGGTGAGTACTTCACCAACACGCTCTCCGATTTTGCCTACGCCAGGCACGCTGTGGAGGTGCTGGCGCCGGGAACAATGACCACCGTGCAGGACTACCCGGGTCGGGTTGGCTTCTGGCATGTGGGTGTGCCGCCTTCAGGGCCTTTTGACAACCTGAGCTTTCGTCTTGGAAACCGGGTGCTGGGAAACCCGGCCGGAGCCTCCGGCCTTGAATTGACGCTTGACGGGCCGACGCTTCGCTTTCTCTCTGACACGAGCATCGCGCTGGCGGGCGCGGAAATGCCCGCCGCGCTCGACGGGTCGCCGATACCCTTCTGGCGGGCCATTCACGTTCGGTCGGGTCAGACCTTGAAGATCGGCAAGTTGCAAAATGCTGGCGCCCGCGCTTATCTGCTGATCGCCGGAGGCATCGACTGTCCCGAATACTTAGGTGCCAAAGCCACTTTTACGCTCGGACGCTTCGGCGGTCACGCGGGGCGCGCACTGCGGACGGGCGACGTTCTGCACCTCGCCAAGGAGGCGAGTCGCGCGGCACGTCCCGTCGATTTGCCGCCGCCCCTGCGGCCCGAGATCGGAAGCGACTGGGTGCTGCACGTTATTCCCGGCCCGCATGCTGCGCCTGAATTCTTTAGCAGCGAGTACATCGAAGGTTTTTTTGATCACGCCTGGGAGGTTCATTACAACTCAAGTCGTACGGGCGTGAGGCTGCTCGGTCCGAAACCCGACTGGTCGCGGAGCAGTGGTGGCGACGCGGGCATGCACCCGTCGAATATTCACGACAACGCCTATGCGTTCGGTACCGTCGATTTCACTGGTGACATGCCGGTGATTCTCGGTCCCGATGGGCCCTCGCTCGGTGGCTTCGTTTGTCCCGCCACGGTTATTACGGCTGATCTTTGGAAAATTGGACAGCTTGCCGCGGGCCACCGCGTGCGATTTGTCGCGGTGACGCGTGATTCCGCTGTCGCGGAGCTGGCGCGCAGGCAGCGTGAGATCGATAACCTCGACGAGGCGCCTGCGCAACTCGTGGCGACGCGGAACTACGCGCCCGAAGTCACTCGCCTTAGGCTCGATCAACGCGATGTCGCGATCAGGCGCAGTGGGGATAGCTGGCTGCTTGTTGAGTTCGGCGACATGGTTCTGGATATCGAGCTGCGATTCCTTGCGCACCGACTCATGCTCGGCCTGGAAGACGCCAATACGCCTGGGGTGCAAGAACTGACGCCCGGCATCCGCAGCCTGCAGATCCACTTCGACCCGCAGATTATTTCCGATGCTCACTTGATTGACCTGGTGCAGCGACTCGTTGAGCAACTGGCTTCCTCTGAGGACGTGACAGTGCCTTCGAGAATCGTCCGGCTTCCCCTGTCCTGGGACGATGATGAATGCCGTCGCGCGATTCAGAAGTACGACCAGGTGGTGCGCAAGGATGCGCCGTGGTACCCGTCAAACATCGATTTTATTCGCCGCATTAATGGGCTCGAGTCGGAAGAGGACGTGCGGCGCATTGTGTTCGAAGCACGTTACCTGGTGATGGGGCTTGGCGACGTGTATCTGGGTGCGCCCGTCGCAACACCGGTAGATCCCCGACATCGGCTGGTGACTACCAAGTACAACCCCGCGCGAACGTGGACGGCGGAGAACTCCGTCGGCATCGGCGGCTCTTATCTGTGCATTTATGGCATGGAAGGGCCGGGTGGTTATCAATTCGTGGGTCGCACGCTTCAGATGTGGAATCGCTACCGGCAGACGGCGCAATTTTCAGAGCCCTGGTTGCTGCGTTTCTTCGATCAGATTCAATTCTTTCCCGTGAGTGGGGACGAACTCGCCAGTCTGCGCGATCGATTTCCCGTCGGTAGCTACGCTGTCGATATCGAAGAAACGCGCTTCAGCCTTGCGGAGTATCGGACTCTTCTTCGCGAAAACGCCGAAGCCATTGGCCGCTTCAAGCGCGAGCAGGAACGGGCCTTTGACGAGGAACTGGAGCGCTGGAAGGAAAGCGGGCAGTTCTCCTTCGAGGAGCAGGCACCGGATCCCGAAGCGGACGAAGAGACCGTTCCCGAAGGCGTACAGGTGGTCGACAGTCCTGTTGCCGGCAGCGTCTGGAAGCTGGAAGTCCATGAGGGCGCCGATGTGCTCGAGGGCCAGACGCTGCTGATTCTTGAGTCGATGAAGATGGAAATTGAAGTGCGGGCACCTTGTGCCGGGCGCGTGAACCGAACCCTGAAAAGCACCGGCTCGCTGGTTCATGCCGGTGCTCCCCTTGTCTTTCTTGAGACGGACTTATGATTCCTGAAGACTTCGTACCTCACATTGAGGCCGTCGCCCAGCTGTATCGCGACGGGGTATGCACCGTCCGCGAGCTTGTTGCTCACCTGCAGAAAAAGGGGGACCAGTTCAGTGATCGCAGCATCTGGATCAGGCGCCTGTCATCGGCTGAGCTCGAGCCCTACTTCCAGCGCCTTGAATCCATTACCCCCGATCAGTTGCCGTTGTACGGCGTCCCGTTTGCCATCAAGGACAATATCGACCTCGCGGGCGTGGAGACTACGGCGGCCTGTCCAGACTACGCCTATCGGCCCGATGAGTCCGCGTTCATCGTGGCGCGCCTGATTGCGGCCGGGGCGATTCCTATGGGCAAGACCAACATGGATCAGTTCGCCACGGGCCTGGTAGGCACACGATCCCCCTCGCCGTGGGGGCCCTGCAGGAACGCATTTGATCCTGCGGTGATTTCCGGAGGCTCGAGCGCGGGCTCAGCCGTTGCCGTTTCTCTCGGTCTGGTGGCCTTCTCCCTCGGCACGGACACGGCCGGTTCCGGGCGCGTGCCGGCAATGCTCAATAATATCGTCGGTCTCAAGCCCAGCCGCGGTCTGCTCAGTATGTCCGGCGTTGTGCCGGCCTGCCGTACCCTGGACTGCCCCAGTATCTTTGCCTTGTGTGCGGCGGATGCCCACAGCGTATTCTCTGTTGCCGCTGCGAAGGACGATTCCGATCCGTTCTCAAGCGCCAACCCGTTTGCCAATACGTCGCGTTTCTTTGGTCAACCCGGACGCGCTCCGACAATCGGAATTCCAGGACGCGACCAACTGGAATTCTTCGGCGAGTCGTCGGCAGCCGGGCTCTACGACGCCGCGATTGAAAGCTGGCGATCACTTGGCGCCCGGCTGATTGAGCTCGATTTTTCGCCGCTGTTCAGAGCAGCGAAGTTGCTCTACGAGGGGCCGTGGGTGGCCGAGAGGTAC
>JAZBOX010000107.1:0-96976 GCA_036351355.1 Halieaceae bacterium | reverse complement strand
TACTCGCCGTTCCTGCAGCATCTGGGGATTGCATCGCTCAACAGCAGTTTTTCCGGCGAAGGCCCGAGCGGCAGCTACCACACGCTGTACGACACCTACGCCCACTACGCGCGGTTCAGAGACCCTGAGTTCCGCTACGGCGTCGCCCTGTCGGAGCTCAATGGACGCGCCACGCTGCGTCTCGCCCAGGCACCGCTGCTCCCCCTCGAGTTTGAAGGCGTCGCCAGTGCCGTCGACCGTTTCCTCACAGACCTCGAGGCCGCAACGGAGCGCCAGCGAAACGCGCAGCAGCGCGAAGCCGCGCTGATGGCCGACGGGAGCTACGCCCTCGCCCTCGACCCCCTCGATGATCTCGCGCCGCCGGTGCCTTCAAAGCCCGTCCCGTTCTTCAATTTTGCGCCTTTGAAGAATGCCCAGGCCTCGCTCGCTCAGGCGGCGAAGCGCTACGGCGAGTTGAGTTCTGAACCTGAGGCAATTCCGGCTGACGTGCGAAGCACGATCGATCGGCACCTGGCGCAGGCCGAGGCACTGCTGACCGACAAGGCCGGGCTTCCGCGCCGGCCCTGGTTCCGCCACACGCTCTACGCCCCCGGCTTTTACACCGGTTACGGCGTAAAGACGCTACCGGCGGTACGCGAAGCGATTGAGGAAGAGGAGTTCGACCAGGTGCCCGCCGAAGTCGATCGGACCGCAGGCCGGATTCAGGCGCTCGCCGACCATATCAGTACCATCAATGCGCTCATCGAGGGACGGTAGCCAGAACATGCTCGCCACCGCAGTTGTTGGCGCAACAACGCGAGCCCGCAGCTTAGGGCTGCCCAAAAGCCGGGCTTGACGCTGAGTAGTCCGCACCGAAGTGAACGAAGATGGCGCGACCGACGCGCGCGATTGCGGCGTTCCTCTCGGCGATACTCACGTTGGCATCTCGCATGTACATGGCGGCGACGATCGGACCTGACGTCGGACGGTAGATGACAGCGACGATTCCGCGGGTACCGTGATTTCCTGCACCGGTGCGGTCGTGTATCGACCAGTTTTCAGGCAGAACTGATCGGAAGAGATCGTCTGCAACACGGTGATCGGCCAGCCAGTCCTGGAGTTTCGCCCTCGAAGAGGGCTTGAGGTGAGTGCCGAGCAACAGTGCCTCGAGCGACGTACCTATGGCTCGGGGCGAGGTTGTGTCTCTAGCATCACCCGGCAACCCTTCAGTCAGCTCTGGCTCCCAGCGGTCAAGTCGGGTAGTCCGATCGCCAAGCGTTCGCATGTACCTCGTGAACTCCGGTGGCCCCCCAATCTCCCCAAGGATCAGGTTCGCTGCGGTGTTGTCGCTTACTGAGAGCATGGCCGCACAAAGCTCATCGATCGTGGCATGCGTGCGTCCGGCTTCAAGCAGCTGTTCGATCCGGGGTGACCACGCGATCAGCTGGCGTTCATCAAGCTCGACTGTGGCTTCGAGTTCACTGATACCGGACTCCACACGTTGAAGTAGAGCCGCACACGCAAAGAGTTTGAAAGTGCTGTTCAGCGGAAAGCGATCGTCGGCGGAGTGGGTAATCAACTCGCCGGAATCCACATCGCGGACGTACAGCCCTACGCTTGCGGCCAGTTCCTGCTCTACGGCGGCAACCGCTCGAAGAACGCTGTTCGCGCGGGACTGCGATTCCCGCTCACCAGCGGCGAGCGAGTCCATAGATCCGTGCCAGATCAGAGCTAGCAAAAAAGGAAAGAGCACGGATGGCCGCATGACAATCACTCCTGGCTGACGCCCCGGTGGATCGATCAAACAAGGTACATTGAACCTCGCCTGTAACGTGGAGCAGAATTTCAAGGGACACGGCTCTGGCTATGCCTTTTGTTATGGTCCGCCTGGCAAGATTCGAACTTGCGACCTGCCGCTTAGGAGGCGGCTGCTCTATCCTGCTGAGCTACAGGCGGAGTGATGAGGAAGCGATCCGAGCGACAGCGACACCGGAGCGCTGCTGATCATTGAACGCCGGAGCCCGTTGGGCCGCGAGCGGTCATTATATCAACGCTCCTGCTGACCGCACCTTCATTGTTCGAAGCACCATTCGAAGCTCACCATTCGAATCGGGCCCCTGTATCACCGCGCAGCAATAGCGCGCCCCGACTTGCGTGTGTTCAAGGCGTGCAGACGCATGGCCGCTCCGCCGCTTCCTTGCTAGATCCTCGCGATTGAGAAAACCGTGTCCCGCGTCCGGTGGTAGCATGCGTCACCGGCCGACAGCACGATAAGGCCAGCACTCACGCTTACGAGGGTCTCCCATGCCAGCGACACGCCCGGGCTTCGCGCTGCTCGCCGTACTTTTTTTCTCCGCCGTTCTGACACTCACCGTCCCTTCGTCGCAACTTGCCGCCGAAACGGTTGACGAAGCGCTCTACCAGACCATGGCCTATCGCAATATCGGGCCCTTCCGCGGCGGGCGCGTTGTCGCCGTCGCTGGCATTGAAGATGATCACCTGACCTACTACATGGGGGCCACGGGCGGCGGGGTCTGGAAGACCACCAGCGCCGGCGAGGAGTGGGTCAACGTCTCCGATGGCTTTTTCAACACGACGGGCATTGGAGCCATCGACGTTGCGGACAGCAACCCCAATATCGTCTATGTCGGAACGGGCGAAGGCCCCGTGCGTGGCGTCAAGACGTCGCACGGCGACGGCGTCTACAAGTCAACGGACGCCGGCAAGACCTGGACTCATATGGGGCTTGAGAATACGCGTCATATCAGCCGAATCCACGTCCATCCGAAAAATCCGGACGTCGTCTACCTCGCGGCGCAGGGCAACCCCTGGGGGCCGAATGAGGAGCGAGGCATCTACCGATCCACGGACGGCGGTGAGAGCTGGGAGAAGATCCTCTACGTGGATGAAGACTCGGGCTTCGCGGACATGAGCATGGACCCGACGGATCCGAACTTCATTATGGCGACCAGCTGGGATTTCCGGCGCAATCCCTGGTCCGTGAAGAGCGGCGGCCCGGGCAGTCGCGTCTATCGGACGACGGACGGCGGCGACAGCTGGGAAGAAGTCACCAAAGGCCTGCCCGACCTCAAGGGCAAGATGGGGGTGTCGATTTCGCCGGCCAACCAGAACATCGTTTATCTCGCCGTCGAAGCCGCCGACGGCCAGGGCGGCGTCTATCGCTCCGAGGACATGGGCCTGAGTTTCACTCACGTGAGCGACGATCCCAACACCTTCGTTCGCGCCTGGTATTACATGCACATCACGGCCGACCCGAACGACGAGGACGAGGCCTGGGTCATGAACGGCGTACTGATCAAGTCCATCGACGGCGGCAGCAACTGGGACACGGTCAGTGCACCGCATGTTGACCATCACGCGATCTGGATCAACCCCTCGAACAGCGAGTACCTGATCAACGGCAACGACGGTGGCGCCAATGTGTCGCTCGATGGAGGCCGCACCTGGTCCACGCAGATGAACCAGCCCACGGGGCAGTTCTATCGGGTGATCACCGATAACAGCTACCCCTATCGCGTGTATTCGTCGCAGCAGGATTCAAACGGCATCACCATCGCCAGCCAGAGCCACGGCAGCGGATTCCAGGGCGGCGGTATCGGCGAGAAGCACTGGTGGTCGATAGGGTCCGGTGAGAGCGCGACGATCGCCTTCGACAAGGAAGATCCGAAATACGTCTACACCACCTACTTCGCGAGCATGCTCGGCGAGTGGAATCGCGATACGCGGCAGTATCGCAACGTGCGCCCCTACCCCGAGCGCGTGACCGGCGAGGAGCCGCGTAACCTCAAGTATCGCGGCAACTGGAACGGCCCGGTGATCGTGTCGCCGCATAACCCCGAGCAGATTTACTACGGGTCTCAGTACCTCATGGGGTCCAGGGACCGCGGCGTGACCTGGGAGGTGCTCAGCGAGGACCTGACGCGCAATGACAAGGCCCACCAGGGCAAGGGCGGCTATCCGATTTCCAATGAGCAGATCACGGCGGAGAGCTACAACAACCTCTTTGTGATTGCCGAGAGCCCTGTAAGGGAAGGCGTGATCTGGACCGGCTCCGACGACGGCCTCGTCCACATCACCCGCGACGGCGGCAAGAGCTGGAAGAACGTCACGCCACCGAAGCTCAAGGAAGGCATCATCAACGTCATCGATGCCTCGCCGCACGACGCCGCTACGGCCTACTTTGCCTTCGCTGGCTACAAGATGAACGACTTCACGCCGAGCATCTACAAGACCAGCGACTACGGCGAATCCTGGGAGAAGATCGTGGACGGCCTCCCCGGCGACACCTTCGCGCGCAGTGTGCGCGTCGATCCGAAGCGCCCGGGACTGCTCTACGCCGGTACCGAAACCGGCGTGTTCGTGTCATTTGACGATGGCGACCACTGGCAGAGTTTGCAGCTGAACCTGCCCGAGGTTCCGATCACCGACCTGTATATCGAGCAGGACGACCTCGTGGTGTCGACGCAGGGCCGCGCCCTGTGGATTCTCGATGATCTGACGCCGCTGCATCAGCTTTTCGATGGCCTGCCCGAGAAAGACCTGGCGCTGCTTCGGCCGCGGGATCCCGTGCGCAATGTCGCCAATGGCTATCCCGATTCGGGACCGGGCAAAAACCCGCCCGTGGGGCTGCAGGTGCACTATGTTCTCGGTGAAGACGTCGAAGGCCCGATCCAGTTCGATGTCGTCAATAGCAAAGGCGCGGTCGTCTACACCGATCGCTCGGACCTTGAAGGAACAATCTGCGGGCGCGGTCAGGCCGAGATTCCCCGGCCCCAGACCATCACCACGAAAGCGGGCGACAATCTGTGGCAGTGGCGCCTGCAGATGGATGAGTTCGAGTGCATTCCCGAGATCTATCGCGTCTCCGGCAGCATGGATGCCTACACGGCTGCACCCGGTGAATATACGGTGCGCATGACGCACGGCGATACGGTACTGGAACAGCCCTTCCGCATCCGCGTGGACCCCCGCCTCGGCGGCGATACGCCGGACAATCTGCGCCAGTACGCCGAGATGGAGGCGCTGTCCGAATCGCTGATGACCGCCGCCGACGCCATGAGCCAGGGCGTGAAGGACCTGCGCCTGGTCAAGAAGCAGTTGGCGTTGATCGCAGAGTTCGATCCCCCGACCGCCGTGGCCGAGCAGTCGGCTGCGCTCGAGGCACAGATCGACGACTGGATAGCGCTGATACTTCAGAAGGAGCTCAAGACCTTCCAGAACGTTTATCAGTATGAGGCGCGGCTTCTGCTCAAGATCAAGGACCTGCTCGGCCGCATGCACGGCTCGGATCTGCCACTGACGCAAGGCTTTCGCGACGTAACCCGGGACTACCTCGCGGTCTGGCAGGGCTATGAGGCGGAGCTCGAGCGACTGCGCAGCGAGGCGATTCCGGCCTTCAACGAAATCGCCGAGGCTGCCGATGTAACGATCCTCAGGCTCCCCTGAACAATGCAAGGAAGCAGCTGAAGCGCAGACCGAGGCGGCGGTCGCTTCCCCCACGGGTTATGCGCCGTTCCCTGCGGCATCACCACCCGCCCCTTAAGGGCGGGCCTTTTTGTCTCCTGCCAGTGGTGCCATACTCGAGACAGGCTGACTGGGGGTAAGCAGCATGGCGGACATGGACCTTGAAATCGCGCCCTACCTGGCGCTCATGGTCAACAAGGACGGAGAGGACATCTACTTCCACTCCGGCGCCAAGATCCTGATCAAGGGCGCTTTCGGCTTCGCCTGGATCGGGGAGCAACTCGCCCCGGGTCAGGTCGATCGCATCTTTCGCAGCGTCGCCTCGGACCGCAAGATCAAGGAATTCGAGGAGCACGGCGAGGTCGACTTCAGCCTTGGCGTGCCCAAACTGGGGCGTTTCCGCGGCTCGGCCTTTCGCCAGCGTGGCGAAACCTCGCTCGTGTTCCGCTACGTGCGCAACGACATCCCGACCGTCGCCGAACTTGGCCTGCCACCGGTGCTGAACGAACTGGTGATGGAGAAGAACGGCCTCATCGTCGTAGTCGGTGCCACGGGGTCGGGAAAGTCCACGTCGCTCGCAGCCATGATCGACCACCGCAATTCGAACGCCGCCGGCCACATTCTCACCATCGAGGACCCGATCGAATACCTGCACCATCACAAGCGCTCCGTCGTGGCCCAGCGCGAAATCGGCGTGGATACGGAGAGCTACAGCACGGGTATCCGCTCAGCGATGCGCTCGGCGCCTAACGTGATCCTCCTCGGCGAGATTCGCGACCACGAGACCATGGAGTCCGCCCTCAAGTTTGCCAACACGGGACACCTGTGCCTCACCACGCTGCATGCGAATAACGCCGTATCGGCCCTCGAGCGCATGTGCACGTTTTTTCCGCCGGAGGACCAGGGCAACGAGGTTGTCCGCATCGCCCAGAACCTGCGCGGAATTGTCTCTCAGAGGCTGGTACCGACGATCGCCGGAGGTAAGTGCGCAGCGATGGAAGTACTGGTGAACACGCCGCGCATTCAGGACCTGATCACCAAGCAGGACCTTGCCGAAATGCGCAACGCGATCGAACAGGGCAGCAAGTACCAGATGCGGACCTTCGACCAGGCGCTGATCGAGCTCTTCGAAAACGGGAAAATCACCGCGGAAACTGCCGTTGAGTACGCCGACTCGAAGAACAACGTATCACTGCATATCCGCCTGAACCGCGGCGAGGGCTTCGATGGCGCCGAACTCGAACTCGACGAGATCGACCGCCACTGACACCACCGGCGGCGGCGCCCCGAAACCTGCGTCGAGCCGCGCTTGTTCCCGGGACCGGCGCCTGAGGCGAGTCAAAGCCGGGAGGCGCCGGATTCGAGGGGAATTCCCTGACCGGCGCGCCTTCAGCTCAGATCAACAAGGATCTTGCCAAAATGCTGCTGGCTCTCCTGGTGGCGGAAGGCTGCTGCCAGATCGGCCAGCGCGAAGGTGGAATCGATGACCGGATTCAATTTCCACTCCTCGAAGGCCGCGCACATGTTGCGCTGGTGCTGGTGTGATCCGACGGTGATGCCCGCCATCACCGCATTGCGCTGGAAGAACTCCGCAAGCGGGACCTCGCCCGCAATCCCCGTGAGCACGCCGATCATGCCGATGGTGCCGCCGATCTTCAGCGCGCGAACCGACTGCGTGACCGTGCCCGGCCCGCCAACTTCGACCACGAGCGCGACGCCTCCGCTGCTGATTTCGCGCGCAACGCGACCCCATTCGGTCTGCTCGCGGTAGTTGACCACTTCGTCTGCGCCAAGCTCGCGCAGTCGCTCGGCCTTGGCCTCCGACGATGTCGTTGCGATCACGTGGCAGCCGAGCGCACGAGCGATCTGCAGTGCAAAAACGCTCACCCCGCCGCTTCCCTGCACCAGCACCCAGTCACCGGCCTCCAGCGATGCTTCTTCCACAACTGCGCGCCAGGCCGTCAGTCCGGCGCATGGCAAGGTGGCGGCCTCCGCGTAGCTCATGTAGCGCGGCATCGGCGAGAAAGCCCTCGCCTCCATCGTCACCGTCTGGCTCGCGAAGCCGTCGACATGATCGCCGGGGACGCCGATCAGCTTCTCCAGCGCCGGCGCACCATCCACCCAGTTCGGAAAGAAATGGCTGACAACCCGGTCCCCGACCGAGAAGTCTGTTACCCCCTCCCCGACCGCGGTCACCTCTCCCGCAGCATCGGACAGCGGTATTCGTCCCTCCGCCGTTCGCAGCTTGCCGGCGGCAACCTGGTAGTCGTGAAAGTTGAGCGAGCTGGCGTGGACCCGAACCTGCAGCTGGCCGGGTCCGGGATCGCAGGGCGCTGCTTCGCCGAGAACGAGGTGGTCGAGCCCAGCCTGGGCGCCAATCTGAATCCGTTGCATGAGAAGCTCCGAAGCTAACAAGGGCCTGAGGGCCGAAAGGCTAGATGTCCAGCTTGAGGTTGTCGCGCGCCTCGCGAGCGAGCTCCTCGCGGAAGTCAGGGTGCGCAATGGCGATCAGGTCCCGCGCCCGCTCGCCGAGCGAGCGCCCGCGCAGCCTCGCGGCGCCGAACTCGGTAACCACGTAGTCCACCTGGGCCCGCGTTGTCACCACGCCGGCACCGGCGGCGAGATGCGTCACCAGGCGCGAAAGCTTGCCGTCGCGCGCCGTGCTCGGCAGCGCGATGATCGAGCGCCCACCCTCGGACCAGGTCGAGCCGAGCACAAAGTCCACCTGCCCGCCGACACCGGAGTAGATCTGGTGGCCGATCGAGTCGGCACAGACCTGACCGGAAAGATCGATCTGCAGCGCGCTGTTGATCGAGGTAACGCCAGGATTCTTCGCAATCACCGTGGGATTGTTGACGAATTCGATGTCGAGAAACACGACCTCCGGATTGTCGTCAACAAAGCGATACAGACGATCGCTGCCCATGACGAAACCGGTGACCGTCTTGCCCTGCGCCACTTTCTTCCGCGAATTGTTGATGACACCCGAGTCCAGAAGCGGCAGCACCCCGTCGGAGAACATTTCCGTGTGGATGCCCAGGTCCTTGTGCCCACCGAGGCAGCGCAGGGCCGCGTCGGGAATCGCCCCGATTCCCATCTGCAGGCAGGCGCCGTTTTCCACGAGGCTGGCAATGTTGGCTCCGATGCGCGTTTCCAGCGGAGAGCCCGTGGATGAGGCGGGGGTTATCAGGGGCTCTTCGGCGACGTAGGCACTGTGGATATCGCGAACATTGATGAAACTGTCGCCGTGCGTGCGCGGCATGAGCGGGTTGATGTGAGCGATGATCTTGCCGGCTACCTCGCAGGCTGCGCGCGTTGCCTCGACGGAAATACCCAGCGAGCAGTTTCCGTGGGCATCGGGCGGAGACACCTGTACCAGCGCGGTATCCACGCGCTGCGCGCCGGAGCGGAAAGTCTTGGGAATCTCCGACAGGAACATGGGCACGTAGTCCGCCAGTCCCTGGTTGATCAGCCGCCGTGTCTCGCGTCCGGCAAAGAAGCAGCGGTGGCGCAGATGTCCCGTCAGCGACTCCTGCACGACCGCATCGGCGTGCTCGAGATGCAGCTGCATGAGCGATACGTCGGTGCAGTTGGTGACATGTTCCGCAAGGGCGTCGAGCAGCAGTCCGGGGGTAGCCGCCATCGAATGGCACCAAACCGCCTCATTGGACTCGATGGCCTTTACGGCCTCGAGCGCAGTCTCACACTGGATCATTTCTGCACTACCTGTACCCCCGGAAGGCGCCTAGTTTACCCACGCGATCGCGGCGGGGACAGCGCAGAAGACGAAGGGCGCGCCTCTAGACCGCACTCCTTGAGACGAGACCCACGATGAAGACCACGTGCGTTACCGCGGCAACCGTCGTCAGCAGCGTGCGCAGCTTCACATACCATTGCGGGCGACGCAGGCTTTGCCGTTCGAACCACAGCTGCGCGAGATGACCGAGCAGAAGCAGACCCGCAGCGAGTATCGGCTGCGCGGTCAGGAGGGCGAAGACAACAAAGAGCACCACCCCGTTGCTGACCAGAATCGCCGCGCCCTGCCCCCGGGTCGGCTCGGGAAGCGTCTCACCCCAAAGCGTACCGGCGAGGAAGCACAGGATGGCGGCCGAGTAGGTCAGGAAAGCGCGCTGCGAGAGTGCAAGCAGCAGGTCGTCGAGAATCCAGACGCCACCGGCGGTGGCGAGAAACGGCAGCAGGCCTGCCAGGCCCAGGCAGGTCATGATACGGCTCGGTTGCATCCGGCTTATTTTCCTTTACAGCATCGAGGTTCGCCCGCGTCCGGTCTCCCCTCCCTGACGGCGCATGGTCACACGACACACAGCGCCTGTGAGGGATCCTCAACGACGCCCCAATAAAAAAAACCCGGCCAGAGGCCGGGTCAAAAGATCGGACCATCTGGGGGAGAGATGGTCAGTGTGCTGCAGCGCGTTGACACTGCGGTAGTGGTTACGCCCCCCTGCAGGGCGCGGATCACAGCAGCGCGATCTTTTTTACACGCAGGTGACTCTCCTCGCGGTCGATCGCGTCGGCGGGCCCTCAAGCCCCCTCGCAGCCTGGCTCAGAGCGCGACGCGCCGCGAATCGGCGTCGAGCGACGCCGTCGCACGGCAGCGGGAACTGCTTGAAAAGGACTTAAGCCGCTGCTTGGGATCCGCACCCGGCGGCGCCGAGAACAGGAGCCCATCGATATAGCCAAGCGCCTTGGCGTAGATGACATCCACGGATTCCTCGTCAAAACCGCGCACCGCGGCATCGAAGCGACGATTGAACTGGCTTTCATCGAGCTGGCCCAGGGCGTCATCGGCGAGGACGCAGCCAAGGCGCTCGGCGGCGGCGAGGTGGGCAGGACTCAGCGTGAGTGCCGAGGCGCCAGCACAGAACCCGAGCGCACACAGGCCCAGGATTACAGTCGGAAAACCCGAAAGCTGGCGAGAACTTTGCCGAGGCTGGCGAACTGGATAGCGCATGAGAGCGTCACAATTTGACCCGAGTGGCCGCACCCTAGAGCGCCAGTGTTACAAAACTGTGACAGGCCAATGACAGTCGATGGCCTTGTGATCAGTGCCCGGGCTCGATCAGCGGCCTGAGCTCGTCGAGAATGGCTGGCTCGTCGATCGTTGCAGGCACCGTATAGCTCTGTCCGTCGGCGATGCTGCGCAGCGTTGCGCGGAGAATCTTCCCCGATCGCGTCTTGGGAAGCCGATTCACGACATGGCACTGCTTGAACGCCGCTACCGGGCCGATGGTCTCGCGTACGGAGGCGATCACCTCGGCCACAATCTCCTCGTGAGGACGCTCGACACCGTCCGCAAGCACGAGCAGCCCTAGGGGCAGTTGCCCCTTCATCGCATCGGCGACACCGATGACCGCGCATTCGGCGACGTCGGGATGCGCCGCGAGGACCTCTTCCATCGCGCCCGTCGACAGGCGATGACCGGCCACATTGATCACGTCGTCGGTGCGGGCCATAACGAACACGTAGCCATTGTCATCGATGTAGCCCGCATCGCCGGTCTCGTAGTAGCCGGGATAGCGCTCGAAGTAGGCTCTCTCGAAGCGATCATCGGCGTTCCACAGGGTGATGAAAGTGCCGGGGGGCAACGGAGAGCGAATTGCCAGGGCGCCGATACCCTCCCCGTCCACGGGTTCGCCCACTTCATCGAGGACCACCACGTCATAGCCCGGCACCGGCCGCGCCGGCGACCCGGGGACGATCGGCAGCTGCTCGATGCCGAGGCAGTTGGCACAGATCGGCCACCCCGTTTCCGTCTGCCACCAGTGATCGATCACCGGCACCTGCAGCTGTTCCATGGCCCACTGCAGCGTATCCGGATCACAGCGCTCACCGGCGAGGAACAGTGCCTTGAGCGAAGAGCGGTCGTAGGCGGCCAGCAGCTCCGCCTTCGGGTCCTCCTTGCGGATCGCCCGGAAGGCCGTCGGCGCCGTAAACAGCACGGATACGCTGTATTCCTGAATGACCCGCCAGAAGGCGCCAGCGTCCGGCGTTCCCACGGGCTTGCCCTCGTACAGCACCGTGGTATTGCCGTTGAACAGGGGCCCGTAGACTATGTAGCTGTGTCCGACTACCCAGCCGACGTCGGACGCGGCCCAGAACACCTCGCCCGGCGCCACCCCGTAAACATGACGCATGCTCCACTTCAGCGCGACGATGCTGCCGCCCGTATCGCGCACCACGCCCTTGGGCTGCCCTGTGGTTCCCGAGGTATAGAGAATGTAGAGCGGATGATTGGCGGGGAGCACCTCGCACTCGGCGAGTTCGGCATCGGCCTGCGCCGCATCCCAGTCCTCGTCGCGCCCGGGCACGAGTTCCGCTTCGAGCGCATCGCGCTGCTTGATCACGCAGCAGGTCGGTTTGTGCTTCGCGAGGCGGATGGCTTCGTCGAGAAGCGGCTTGTAGGCGACGATCCGGTTGGGCTCGATCCCACAGCTGGCCGAGAGGATGACCTTGGGCATCGCATCGTCGATGCGCACGGCGAGCTCGTTGCTGGCGAAACCGCCGAAGACAACCGAATGCACGGCGCCGATCCGGGCGCAGGCGAGCATCGAGACGACGGCTTCGGGGACCATCGGCATGTAGACAAGCACACGATCGCCGACGCCGACGCCGCGCGCCTTTAACATGCCGGCACAGCGGGCAACGAGTTCGAGAAGCTCGGCGTAGCTGTAGCGCTGCCTGCTATCGGTAACCGGGCTGTCGACAATCAGCGCCGTCTGCTCGGCGCGCCCGTGGGCTACGTGGTAGTCGAGGGCGTTGTAACAGGCATTGGTCTGCCCGTCGGGAAACCAGCGGTAGAAAGGCGGCCGCCGGTCATCCAGAAGCTGTGCAGGCGCCTGAAACCAGTGCACTGCCCTGGCAGCCTCCATCCAATCAATGCGATAACTCATCGGGGATGCCCCTCGCGTATTTCTTATCGCTCGAAGCTAAGCGGACCGACGGGCGCTAGCAATGCGCCAATGGTGGAAGATCGGGCGATCGCGCTCGCGGGCACCGCAGTCAGCGCGCGCCTCGCCGCGCGCGAATCCAGCTCAGCAGCCGACGCGTGGACGGATCCAGGGACGCAGCGGCATCGCCACCCTCGCCGTCGATCAGCGGCAACAACTCTCGTGCCAGCTCCTTGCCGAGCTCGACCCCCCATTGGTCAAAGGAATTGATTCCCCAGATCACGCCCTGTACGAAGATCTTGTGCTCGTAGAGCGCAATCAGCGCGCCGAGACTGTGCGGCGTCAGGCGCTCCATGAGAATCGTGTTGCTCGGCCGCGAACCAGGAAACACCTTTTGCGGCCCGAGCACGGCGATCGCCTGCTCATCGAGGCCGGCGGCGCGGAGCTCATCGTTCACACGCTCGAGCGCCTTGCCATTCATCAGCGCCCTTGGCTGCGCCAGCGCGTTGGCCAGCAGCCTGGCGTGGTGATCCCCCATCTCGCGCTGGGACCGGGCGGCCACGATAAAATCCGCTGCGACTTTGTCGCTGCCCTGATGTAGCAACTGGTAGAACGCATGCTGGCCGTTGGTGCCCGGCTCGCCGAAAAGCACGGGGCCCGTCGCCAGCGGCGCAGGCCGGCCACTGCGCGCGACAGCCTTGCCGTTCGATTCCATGTCAGCCTGCTGCAGGTAAGCCGGCAGGCGATGCAGGTGCTGGTCGTAGGGCAGCACGGCGTGCACGCCGATACCCTCGAGGTTGCGGTGCCAGATACCAACGAGCGCCAGCAAAACGGGCGCATTCTGCGTCATCGGAGCCTCGGCAAAGTGGCGGTCCATGGCGTAGGCGCCCTGCAGGAGTTCCAGAAAGGCGTCAGCTCCGACATGCAGCGCAATCGACAGGCCGATCGCCGACCACAGCGAATAGCGTCCGCCTACCCAGTCCCAGAAGGCGAAGGTATTGTCCGGAGCAATTCCAAAGTTCTGTACCGCCTCCGAATTGGTGGACAGGGCGGCAAAGTGCGTCGCGATGTCCTCGCGGGCCATTCCGGAAGCCAGGAACCAGTCGACGGCGCTAGCGGCGTTGGTCATGGTCTCCTGCGTGGTAAAGGTCTTGGAGGCAACGATGAACAGCGTCCGCGCGGGATCGAGCTGGTCGAGGACGTCGCCCAGATGCTGCCCGTCTACGTTGGATACAAAGAAGGTCCTGCGGCCTTTCAGGCCATAGGGACGCAGAGCCTCGACGACCATCTGTGGCCCGAGGTCCGAGCCGCCGATGCCGATGTTCACAACCGTATCGAGCGGTTCACCGGTGGCCCCGCGGTGTTCATCGGCATGCACGCGGCGCACAAAGGCGAGCATGCGGTCGCATTCAGCCCGCGCGAGGGCGCAGGCATCTTCCCCATCGACCAGCACCGTGCGACCCGAACGATCGCGCAGCGCCGTATGCAGCACGGGCCGGTTCTCGCTCTCGTTGATCCGATCGCCGCGGAACATGGCCTGTGTGGCATCGGGCACGCCGCGCAGTTCGGCGAGGCGCAGCAGCGTATCGCGCGCGCTGCGCGAAATACGGCTTTTTGAATAGTCGAGAAGCAGACCGGCGGCTTCGATACTGAAGGATTCGGCGCGCTCGGGATCGTCGGCGAAGCGATCGGCTATGGATTCGCGAGCAAGCTCCCGCGCAAGTGCCGTCAGTTCCTGCCAGCAGCGGTCCAGTTCCGCCGCGTTGTCGAAGCCGGACCAGGACTCCGCATGATCCTCAGCTGTCATTGTCGCCTCCTGTTGCCTTGCCGTCTGTTTGGTTGCCCTGCACGTCAGAGCCTACAATGATCTGACGTCTGGAGCAGTCGATGGCAGCAAAACAACAGGCACGGAGAGCGCAATGACCGCAGCGGAGACACCGCAACGCCCGGTCCACGACCCCGCACAGGTCGAGGTGGACCCTTACAGCCTTCCCATTGACGAGATAGATCCGGCCAACCCCTATCTCTTCGAGGCAGGCGTTCACGATTCATGGTTCAAGCGTCTGCGCGATGAAGCGCCGGTGCACCACTGCGCGGGCAGCGGTTTCGGCCCCTACTGGTCTGTTACCCGCTACGACGACATCCTGACCGTGGATACCTCGCACCAGGTCTTCTCGTCGGAGCCGGCGATCACGATCCTCGACCCGCTCGATGACTTCCAGCTGCCCATGTTCATTGCCATGGACCGCCCCAAGCACGATGTTCAACGCAACACCGTGAGCCCCACAGTAGGCGCCGAAGCCCTGCGCCAGTTCGCTCCGATCATCCGCGAGCGTACCTGCGATGTGCTCGACCAACTGCCCGTCGGCGAACGTTTCAACTGGGTCGACCGGGTCTCCATCGAGCTCACGACGCGAATGCTGGCCACGCTTTTTGACTTTCCCTTCGAGGAGCGGCGCAAGCTTACCTACTGGTCCGACATGGCGACCACGATTCCCGGCGTGGACGGCATGGTCGATACGGAGGAAGAGTGGCAGCAGGAAATGCTCGGCTGCCTGGAGTACTTCATGGGCCTGTGGAATGAGCGCGCCAAGGAACCGCCCTCCAGCGACTTCATCAGCCGCCTCGTCCATGGCGAGGCCACGCGCAATATGGAACCGATGGAATACCTCGGAAATCTGATGTTGCTGATCGTAGGCGGCAACGACACCACACGGAGCACCATGTCTGCCAGCGTGCTGTGCCTTGATCGGAATCCGCAGCAGTTTGCAGAGCTCAAGGCCGATCACGCCCTGATCCCGAACATGGTGAGCGAGACGATCCGCTGGCAGACGCCGCTGGCTCACATGCGTCGCACGGCGCTCGAGGACACGGAACTCGGCGGGCAGCAAATTCGCAAGGGCGACAAGGTGGTGATGTGGTATGTCTCCGGAAATCGCGATGAGCGCTTCTTTGATCGTCCCGATGATTTCGACATGCACCGCGAGAACCTTCGCAAGCACCTGTCATTCGGCTTTGGCATCCATCGGTGCATGGGCAACCGACTGGCGGAGCTTCAGCTGCACACGTTGTGGGAGGAGCTCCTGAAGCGCTTTGATCGCATCGAGGTTGTGGGTGAGCCGATAAAAACGCTGTCCGTGTTCGTGAAGGGCTACAAGGAGCTCCCGGTCGTTCTTCATCCGCGCCGGACGTGACCGCCACTCGATCGCCGCGGTTACGGTTCTGGCCGGACGAAGGAGGCAGTGCGGCTTTTGCAGAAGGCGCATGTAAAAGCTGCGGATAAAAAAAGGGCGGCTCATTGAGCCGCCCTTTTGCGTTACGCCAGTGGAAGCTTACAGCGATCCGTCCACGGTCCATCCGGCCCACCACGGGTCTGAACCGTCGGGGTTCACGGCGCCCATGAAGGTCGTCGGATCGAAGAAGCCGGGATCGAAGTCCTGGGGATCGCCACCCGACACGCTCGGCGTAGCGAAGCCGCTCTGGATCGCGTCCCAGTCAATCGGCGTGAGGCCCGTAGCCGACGCGGCCTGCGAAGCGAGGATGTCATCGAGAGCCGCCGCTTCGATCACGATCGAAGAGTTGCCCACGGATGCCTCGTTCGACAGCGTGCCGCCAGTGCCGCTTTCGTTCGCGCAGTCCTGGATCCAGTTGTTGAATACCAGCGCAGTGTTGATGTTGTTCTCGGCACCGTCCTCGATGCGAGCACACTCATCAAAGGTCCCCGTCGCGTCACCTGCGACCGTCACCACCGTGTTGTGGAAGAAGCCACCGGTGCTGTCCTTGAAGCGCATGATGAAGGTATCGTCTTCGGCGCGCTTGTTGGCGATCACCGTGACATTCACCAGCGTCGGCTTCGACAGCCACTCGAGCGTACCCTCTGTGTCCATCTCGAAGGCTTCACCGCTGCCCTCACTGCTCTGCTTGACGATCACGTACTGCAGGTTGCCCTGGTACCCCTCGTCCCAGTCGACGGAGTCGTCGAGGGAGTTGGTAACGACGAGATGCTTCATGCTGGCCGTGCCACCGTAGAACTCGACACCATCGTCCGTCGTCTCATGGATCTGGATAAAGTCGAACTCCGTGCCGGAACCCACGGCATTCAGGCTCAGGGCATTGATCTCGTCACCGTCGGCGTTGATCGCCACACCGTTCTCCGCAAGGATCACGTAGCGCATGACACCGCTGCTGTCGCTAGGGTCGTCTCCACCGATGAAGCCGGCTTCACCTTCGCCATCCACGTTGCAGGGATCGGAGTCACAAGCGTTGTGCGGAGCAAAACCGCTGATCTGCACGCCACCCCACTCGCCTGGACCGACAAGGTCATCGTCGACGGAGGAGAACACGATCGGCGCCTGACGCGTGCCGATGGCATTGATGCGCGAGCCGCGGGTGATGTGGAGGACGGAAGAACTCAGGGGATCATCCGAGGGCAGGCCCTTGATTTCCACGCCCGGCTGAATCGTCAGCGTTACGTTGACGAGCGATGCGCCGCCCTGACAGGTGTCGGCGTCAGTCAGCAGACAGTTGCCGTTACCGATGTTCACGCGGCCGTCGAGCTGATAAACGTTGCCTGCGGTCAGAGTCAGGTCGTTGAGGTAGGTACCGTTCAGGCGGCACACTCCTTCTTCAACTTCTTCTGTGCCCATGGGACAGCCGGCGGCCACCGGAGGCAGAGCGTTGCCGGCGCCGAAGTCCAGGGTCCAGCCAGCCCACCAGGGATCAGATCCGTCGGGGTTGACGGCGCCCATGAAGGTGGTGGCTTCAAAGAAACTGGCATCGAAGTCCTGAGGATCGCCATCGGCCACACGGGGCGTGTCGAAGTTCGCTTCAATAGCGGACCAGTCGATCGGAGCGAGGCCCGATGCGTCGGCTGCCTGCGATGCAAGGATGTCGTCGAGCGCAGCCGCCGCTACCACGATGGAGGAATTGCCGACTGACGCTTCATTCGACAGCGTGCCACCGGCCCCGGGCACATTGGAGCAGTCCTGGATCCAGTTGTTGAACACCAGCGCAGTGTTGATGTTGTTCTCGGCACCGTCCTCGATACGAGCACACTCGTCGAAGGTCCCCGTCGCGTCGCCGCTCACGGTGACTACGGTGTTGTGGAAGAAGCCACCGGTGCTGTCCTTGAAGCGCATGATGAAGGTATCGTCGTCTGCGCGCTTGTCGGCGATGACCGTGGTGTTGACCAGCGTGGGCTTGGACAGCCATTCGAGCGTACCTTCCGTGTCCATCTCGAAGGCTTCACCGCTGCCGTTACCGCTCTGCTTGACGAGCACGTACTGCAGATTGCCCTGGTAGCCCTCGTCCCAGTCGACGGAATCGTCGAGGGCGTTTGAGACCACCAGGTGCTTGACGTTCGCCGTGCCGCCGTAGAACTCGATGCCGTCATCCGAGGTCTCGTGGATCTGGACGAAATCGAACTCCGTGCCGGAACCCACGGCGTTGAGGCTGAGACCGTTGATCTCGTCGCCGTCGGCGTTGATGGCTACGCCGTTCTCGGCCAGGACCACGTAGCGCATGACGCCGCTGCTGTCGGCGGGATCGTCACCACCGATAAAGCCGGCTTCACCTTCGCCGTCAACGTTGCACGGATCGGTGTCGCAGGCGTTGTGCGGTGCAAATCCGCTGATCTGGATACCGCCCCACTCACCGGGACCGACAAAGTCGGGATCCGAAGACGAAAAGATGATCGGCGCGGCGGCCGTGCCCACGGCATTGATCCTGCTGCCACGGGTGATGTGCAGCACGGAAGCGCTCAAGGGGTCGTCGGAGGGAAGACCGCGTACGTTGACGCCGGGCTCGATAGTCAGCGTGGCGCTCACCAGGGCGTCGCCGCCCTGACAGGTCGTGGCGTCGATCAGCAAACAGTTGCCGTTACCGATGTTCACGCGACCGTCGAGCTGGTAGACGTTGCCGGCGGCAAGCGTCAGATCCTCGAGAATCGTACCAGCGAGACGACACACGCCGCTCGATACTTCTTCCGTTCCCGTCGGGCAGGCCGTAGGAGCAGGGCCGCCGCTGCCGCCATCACCGCCATCACCGCCATCGACATCGCCGCCAGCGCAGCTGTTCTCACCGATGCAGACGTTGCCGCCTCCGGAATCGGTGGTTGGCGCTTCGATCGTGATCGTCGCCTCATCGCCCTCGGAGCAACCGCCGAGGCCCACCAGGGCCGCGGAGGCTACGAGAGCCCATGCATACTGCTTTTTCATCACTGTACTCCCTAGTGGTTTACTAGCCCGCAAGAGCCGTGTTGCTGCTTAGAAATCCCAGTTGATGCCGAGCTGGAACGCCGTTCCCTTGTCGTACACCTGGAAGAGGTCGCCGCCCTGCGTGTACTCGACGGCGGCGTCGAAGATGTTCTCGATGCGGGCGCTGAGCATGGCGGTGTCGGAGATGTCGTAGCGATAGACGAGGTTCAGCTCGCCGCGCTCCTCGAGGACAACGTTGGGCAGGCCGAAAATGCCCACGTCGGCAATCGATGAACCATTGTGGTTGTAGAGCAAGGTGAGCTGGTGTCCGCGCGGAACGTTGTCGTAACCGATAACGAAGTTTGCCGTGTACTCGGGTTGCCCCTGCAGGGCACGACGATCGCCATTGAGCAGCGTCACCTCGGACTCGATGTAGGCCGCGTTGAAGGTCACGAAGAGCGTATTGTTGTAATCGCTGGTGAGCGCGAACTCCTTGCGGCCTTCCACCTCGATGCCATAGAGCTCGGCCGTTTCCGAGTTCTGGAAGGTCCGTGAGTTGCTCGCAGTACCGGAGGCGGCCTGCACGACGCGCTCGATCGGATCGGTCATATCCTTGTAGAACAGCGCTGCAGACAGGTGGTCCTGCTCGCTGTCGTCGAAATACCACTCCCAGCGCAGATCGGCGTTGACGATATCGGAGATGCCGAGATCGGGATTACCGCGTACGCGCACGTTGAACTCGTTATCGAAGAAAACGGCGTTCGAGGCTTCCTTGAAGTCTGGCCGAGCGACGGTGCGCGATACGGCAAAGCGCAGCTGCTGGCTGTCGGAGTAAAACCAGTTGATGCCGAGCGCGGGGAGGAAGCTGCCCTCGTCGACGATGCCCTGCACAGGGGCGCCGGTAGTCAGATTGAAGGTGTCGGTGGTCTGGTCGTACTGTTCATAGCGCGCGCCGAGCACGACCTGCCAGGTCCCGTCGAAGGTGTGGTCGTACATGGCGTAGGCGCTGTTGTAGTTCAGCTCTGCCTCGTACTCGTCGGACACCTGCGTGCGCACCTGAAAGAGGAAGCCCGTGGTCGGATTGTTCTGGACCCCGCCGAAGGTGTTGTCCTCGCAGCCGACGGTGCCGTCGCCCTCACCGCAGATGAAGATATTGTCCGCCACCAGCACGTTCGGTGACGCGCTGAGCTCGGCGACGGCACCGTTGTTGAAGAAACCGTAGGTCGCGCTGTTGGCGTCGCGTTCGCGATAGATCGCCTGCGCGCCAAAGCGGATCTGCGAAAAACTCGCACCGTTGTCGAACACGTCCCAGGTGATGTCGCCGGACAGATCGAAGTTGTCGTCGGTGAGTTCGTCCCAGCGCTTGGACGTGCTTCCCGTCGAGATAAAGAAACCCCGGAGGATGTCACCCTGGTCGTCGTTTGCGCGCGAGAAATCGTAGGCATCGCGCAGCGCCGCGGGATCGGTCAGGTTAGCCTCGGCGTTAAAGCGCACGTCCGTGCGATTGGGAACGTAGCGTCGCGCCTGCGAGGCGGTGAACTGCCACTCGCCGAAGATAGAACCGTCCTCGTTGAGAAAATGCGACCCGAGGATCTGCGAGGAGAAGAACTGACGCTCCTCCCACTGATTTGTATGCTGGTAGATGGCACGAAACTCATCGCCCTCGCGGCCCACTGAGCGCTCAACGAAGCTCTCCGTCGAGCGTGACATGACGTTGTTCCACTCGAAGGTATGGTTGCCAATGTTGTAGCCGACCGAGACAAGGCCGGATAGGTCGATATTGTTAGAGTAGGTTTCGTATGCCTGATCGTCCGCGACGATGCCGCTCGCACTGTAGGTGCGGCGTATGCCGTTGGCGCGCTGCGACCAGTCATTCGAATAATTCACGGCGGCGTAGAAGCCCAGCTCGCCATCGCCCAGGTAAAAGAGATCGCCGTAGTTGACGCCGAGGCCACCGGCGGGGGTGGCGTCGGAGAAGTCGAGATCCCAGTCGTCGGCGATCAGGATGCCCGCCGCGCGCTGGAGTTCGCGAAGCGTGCCCTGCTGCAGCTGCAGCGTCTGGCCCGTAGTCGTGTCCGTGACCAGGCCACCGTCCTGGACGATATCCCCGACGGTAGAAACAACGATGTTCTCCTTGCGCGCCCCATCGTCCCAGCCCGCCCAGTCGAAGGCACCGTCGACGGGGTCGACGCCGACCGTCTCGCCGGTCAGACCGGTGACGAAGCCCAGCGAGGCCGAGATGCTGCCGGAGCGCTCGTCGGGAAAGGTTTTGGTGTTGATGACCAGATTGCCGCCGGTCGACTCACCCGGCATGAATGGCAGAAAGGTCTTCTTGATATCGAGCTGATTGACGAAGTTTGACGGAAACAGATCGAGGGGTACGGTCCGCTTCGAGGGGTTCGTCGACGGCATCGTCGAGTTATTCAGCGTGGTGGTGAGGTAGCGGCCGCCGAGGCCGCGGATGAATACATACTTGTTGTCCTGAACGGAGATGCCCGGGACTCGAATCACCGAAGCGGCAACGTCCGAGTCGCCGAAGCGGGCAAGCTCCTCGAAGCCGAGCGTATCGACGATCAGGTTCGTGTCGCGCTCTGATACCTCGAAGCCGCTGGCGTCGAAGCTGCCGAGTACCAGCACCTCCTCGATCTGCGGCATCGCGATGGCAATGGCGCTGTCGTCCTCGGGGAGATTGATCACGGCACCACGAGTAACCCCGCCGGCAACGCGGACTTCGCGTCGCACGCCGGCCACCGTGACCGTGTAGATGCCACGGGGAAGCGAGCGCGTGGCTACGCCATTGGCGTCCGTCGACACACCGCCCTGCCCGTTGGAAATCAGGACCAGTTGGTTGGCCGCAGCCTCCGTGCCCCGACGGACGCTGATCTGTAGCGTTCCCGTGGGCGCGTCGCGGCGGTCCGCCGTCGACTCCGTGCGCGAATACACTTCCGACAGTGCCGCATCGTCGCCGGCTGACAGATCCACAACGAGGTCGACGAGCTGGCCGGAAGCCGACGAGAAACGCTCGAGCTGAACCTCGCCGTCGGGGCCCGTGATACTGACCACACGCTGCCCGGTGCCTTCGAGGTCGATGAACAAAGATCCGTCGCGGCGCGTGGTACCGACAGCCGCCCCATCGATGCTTACGCTGGCGCCCTCGACGGCAGTTCCGTTGTCGAACACATAGAGAAGCAACTCATCGTCCGCAAGCGCTGACTGGGCCATCAGGGCGGCGATCAGGGCGGGCAGAGTGCGACGGACGCCGGGCAGCTGTGTCATTGCGACCTCAGATTCGTGGGCATACAAACGCCGCGAGACCTCCTCGCGACGGTGCGAATCCTAGGCGCCGGACATGAAGGAACTGTGATCCTTATGTTGCAGTTTTGTTACAGACTCCGAGCCGCCAGTGACGTCACAAAAACTTCAATCGATTGCCAAATTACTGCAATGAGCTGCTCCGAAGATGCGCTCAGCCACAGAAGGAAAGATCGTCGTGGAACTCGAATCCAGCATCAGAGTGGTTGAAAAGAGGCGTCTGCGCGACGCTATCGAGAAGCAGGTCCGGCGCTACCTTGAGAACGGTGGCCGGATCACCGTAGTCGATGCCCCTGCCGGATCGCCTGGCAATGCGGTGCATTCATCGTCTTCCCTGAGCCCGGACGAGCTGCTCCTCAGCTTCGACTGAGCCGGGGAAGGCCCCACGAGGAAAAAGCCGGTGCTGAACGTGCAGCGTACCCTCGAGACGCGCTATCCGGATTTTTTTGAGCGCCACCGCCGCAGCGCACGCACGCTATCGCGCTTTCTGGGCTTTCTGTTCTACGAGTCGCGTTTCCAGAAGTTCGCCGAGGACTACCCACACCTCGAGGGCTTCGAATTCGTGGACCAGGTACTGCGCTACTTCGACTTCGACCTGCGCCTCACGGAGTCGGAACGGGCGCGGCTTCCGGCCAGCGGGCGAGTGGTCATCGCCGCCAACCATCCCATCGGTTCCCTTGACGGCCTGGCCCTGCTTCACCTCGTGCGTCGTGTGCGCCCCGACGTCAAGGTGGTAGCCAACGACCTGCTCACGGCCATCGAGCCGCTTCACTCCGTCCTGCTGCCCGTGGTGAACATGGGCGGCACTGGCACGACACGAACTTCCCTGCGCGCCATCAGGGAGCACCTCCTCAATGAAGGTGCGCTGATCATCTTCCCCGCAGGCGAAGTGTCCCGGCTCGGCGCCCGGGGGATCAAGGACGCCGAGTGGCACAGCGGCTTCGTGAAGCTCGCGAGCAGCACGCGCTCTCCGATCCTGCCCGTGTACGTTGCCGGGAGGAACTCGCTGTTTTTTTACAGTCTGTCGATGCTTGCAAGGCCCCTGTCAACGATCTGGCTGGTGCGCGAAATGTTCAAGCAGAGCCACAACACTGTCGATGCACGTATCGGCCGGCCCGTGCCGTACGACGTGTATTCGGCCATGGACTTTTCTGCGCGCCAGCTGGCGCGCATGTTCCGCAAGCACGTCTATCGACTGGCCTCTAGGGGTCGCCCCGTTTTCCGCAGCGTCGAGACTGTGGCGCCCCCGGAAAACCGACTGCTGCTTCGCCAGGAACTCGCGCAGGCGGAGCTACTTGGCGACACCAGGGACGGCAAGCGCATCTACCTTTGTGCCATGGACCAGGCGCCCTGCGTCATGCGCGAAATCGGTCGTCTGCGTGAGCTTACCTTCCGCACCGTTGGCGAAGGCTGCGGCCAGCCGCGCGACATCGATCGCTTTGACCGCCACTACGATCAGCTGGTTCTTTGGGATAGCGACGATATGGAGATCGTCGGCGCTTATCGCCTGGCGGATGCAGGCCGAATCATCGAGCACCATGGCCTTGCTGGCCTTTACTCCTCGACCCTCTTCGACTACGGACCTTCAGTTGAGCCTCTGTTGCGCCAGGGCCTCGAGATGGGCCGCTCCTTTGTCCAACCACGCTACCAGACGCGCCACAGCCTCGACTATCTCTGGTACGGGATCGGCGCGTACATCCGGCGTCGCCCCCACATCCGCTACCTCTTCGGCCCGGCGTCTATCAGCCGCTTCTACGGAAGCGCGGCGACCGCGCGACTCGTGTACTACTACGGCACGCACTTCAGCGGATCGAAGCTCGACGTCAGGCCGCGCAATCCCTTCGTCATCCCACGGGAAATACGCCTCGAGCTCGAAGCCGAGTTCTCCGGCGTGGACCCGGAGGAGGACATGAAGTCGCTGAGAGAGCAGCTGGCTGCTTCAGGCCTGCCGCTGCCAACGCTCTACAAGCACTATTCGCAGGCCACGAGCCCCGATGGCGTCACCTTCACGGCCTTCAACATCGACCGCGACTTCGGTGACTGCGTTGACAGCTTTGTCATCGCCGATCTTCACAAGTTGACGGCGCGCAAGCGGCAACGCTACCTCACCCAGGGAGAAACGCGATGCAGGCTATAGCTCTCGATGGACGCTTCAGCTGGCGCACCCGGCCCCTCGAGTTGATCTACGCCGAGGCGGCCTGAGAAAGCGGCGGCGCGGCGCTGCCCACCTGCCTGGAAGGCCGCGCCCTGCTGCGCCGAGGCTGACCGCGCGGCCGCTCAGCGCAACGCCCCCGATTCGCCGCAGTCGCTGCCAGGCTCCGCGATAGGCTTTACACTGGGCTTCGGCTCTGAATCCCGGTTTTCCATGACCACGACTGTATCCAGCCCCGTTTCATCCGCGGCCGACAACGGACGCGATGTCAGCAGCGGGCCCGAAGGCCGACGCAGCGCCACGCGCGCCCTTGTGCGCGAACTTGAGCAGCTGCTGCCTGCACACCGCGTGATCAGCGACCGGAGCTCGCTGCGCAGCTTCGAGTGTGACGGCCTGATGCTGTACCGCCAGACGCCGCTGGTGACCGTTCTGCCGGAGACCACGGAACAGGTTCAGGCCGTGCTCCGCCTCGCCCAACGCGAGGGACTGCCGATCGTCCCCCGCGGTGCCGGCACCGGCCTGTCCGCGGGCGCGCTGCCGCATCCAGAGGGCATCCTGCTCAATCTCGCCGCCATGGATAGGATTCTCGAGATCGATGCAGAAAGCGCCTTCGCACGCGTGCAGCCCGGAGTCAGCAATCTGTCGATCTCCGCCGCCGCGGCCGAGCATGGCCTCTTTTATGCCCCGGACCCCTCATCGCAGATTATCTGCAGTATCGGGGGCAACATCGCAGAAAATTCCGGCGGCGTTCACTGTCTGAAATACGGGCTCACGGTCCACAACGTAATCGGGATCACGATGCTCACCGCCGATGGAGAACTCCTTGAAATCGGCGGTGAGGGACTAGAAACCCCGGGGCCCGATCTGCTCGCACTCATGATTGGCTCCGAAGGCCTGCTCGGCGTGGTCGTCGAGGCGATCGTGCGCCTGCTACCGCGACCCGAGGCCACTGCCGTCGTCCTGGCGGGCTTTCCCTCCGTTCGCGCAGCCGGCGAAGCCGTGGGCGGCCTGATCGCCGACGGAGTTCTGCCCGCAGGACTCGAGATGATGGATGGCCTCGCCCTGCGCGCGGCCGAAGACTTTGCGCAGGCCGGCTATCCGCGCGACGCCGAGGCGGTACTACTGTGCGAGCTCGATGGGCTGGAAGAGGAGCTGGAAGCCCTCGTTGCGGAAACCACGACGGCCTTTGAGCGATATGGCTCGAGCAGCATTACCGTGGCCCGCGACGCCGCGCATCGCGATCGCCTGTGGAAAGGGCGCAAGAGCGCGTTTCCCGCCGTCGGGCGAATTGCCCGCGATTACTACTGCATGGATGGAACGATCCCGCGCTCGAAAATCGCCGATGTGCTCGAGGAGATCGCGAGGCTCGCGGATGCACAGGGGCTGCGCGTAGCCAACGTGTTCCACGCCGGTGACGGCAATCTGCACCCCCTGATCCTCTTCGACAGCGCCGACCCGGAGCAGACACGCCGCGCCGAAGCCCTTGGCGAGGCCATCCTCGAGCTCTCCGTGGCCGTTGGCGGCAGCATCACCGGCGCACACGGCGTGGGCCTCGAAAAACTGCGGCAGATGCCCGTTCAGTTCGGCCGAGGCGAACTCGAGTATTTCGAAGAGCTCAAGGCAGCGCTCGACGAACGCCTGCTGCTGAATCCCGGCAAGGGTATTCCCATCCTCAAACGCTGCCAGGAATACCGCGCGCTAGCGGGCCACTGTGGGCACGACTGAGAACAACGTGGAAAGGTCTCCCGATGCCGACCTCGCGAAACACCTCGCTGAGGCCGTACGCGCGGCGCGAGCTGACAACAGATCGCTCTATCTTCGCGGCGGTGACAGCAAGCGAGTGCGCTACGGCCGCCGCTGCGATGCCGCAGATCTGGACGTATCGGGGCATCGCGGCATCGTGTCCTATCGCCCTGCGGAGATGGTCATCACGGCCCGATCGGGAACACCGATCAGCGAGCTCGTCGCGGCGGTAGATGAGGCGGGACAGCGGCTGGCCTTCGACGCTCCGACCTGCGGTGGCCGCGCCACCCTGGGGGGCAGCCTCGCCTGCAACGCCAGTGGCCCGGCCCGCCCCTGGTTGGGCAGCGTGCGCGACGCCGTGCTCGGTCTGCGCCTTGTCGATGGAGGTGGACAGCTGCTGCGCTTCGGCGGCGAGGTCATCAAGAACGTGGCCGGCTACGACGTATCGAGGCTGCAGGCGGGTGCGCTCGGAACCCTCGGTCTGATCACGGAAGTCAGCCTGCGCCTGTTACCGAAACCCGAGACGAGGCTCTGCCTGACGCGAAGCTGCGAACTCGACGCGGCTATTCCCTGTCTGCGCGAGGTAGCGCTCGAGGCACTGCCGCTGAGCGGTGCGTGCTGGTACGACGGCGCGCTGCGTCTGCGCTTTGAGGGCAGCAGCGCCGCGATGCGCGCGTTGCGCGCTCGCTTCGCCGACTGGGCGCCGGATGACGATGGCTTCTGGACCCGGCTGCGCGAGGGAGCGCTGCCCGGGCTCGAACGTCCGCATATCCGCGCAGATCTCGCAGCGGCCACCGCGGCAGCAGCCCTTGCCGATACATGGCTGATCGACTGGGCTGGATCGCTGCGCCTGCTGCCGGAGCCCGTCGACGATCTGCCGCTGGCAGAGCACGCAGCCAGCACGAGGGCGCAGGTACAGCTGTGCGGCTACGGCGACCAGGAACGCGAAGTGTTTCCGGCACCAAAGCCGGCGATGCGGCACGTTCTGCAGAGGACAAAGCAGGCTGCCGACCCCGGCGCCGTGTTCAATCCCGGCCGTCTTTATGAGTGGATGTGATCCATGCACGTTGAGCTACACCCCAGCCTCTGCGAGTCGCTGATTGCCCGCGAGGCGGCGGAGGCTCTCGAAGCCTGCGTCCACTGCGGATTCTGCCTCGCGACCTGCCCGACCTATCTCGACAGCCGGGACGAACGCGACAGCCCGCGCGGCCGCCTTTACCTGATCCGTGAACTGCTCGAGGAGGGCGAGGCCGCGCCCGTGGCACAGCATCATCTCGACCGATGCCTGAGCTGTCGCAGTTGCGAGACCACCTGCCCCAGCGGCGTACGCTACGCGGAGATTGCCGATGCCGGGCGCGAGCTCCTCGAAGCACGCGTACCGCGACCGCTGTCGCAGCGACTGCTGCGTCGCGGCCTGCGCCTGATCGTACCGCAGCGCCGGCGCTTCGCCCTGGCGCTCGGCCTGGCGCAGGCTCTGCGCCCGCTCCTGCCATCAAAGCTTGCGCTGGCAGTGCCGCCGCGGCAACGCATACGGCCGGAACGAAGGGAAAACGCGGCGACATCGGAAGCGTCAGGCAGGCGCGTTCTGCTCCTCGAGGGCTGCGTGCAGGCGTCGGCAACTCCCAATACCAATCGTGCTTTGCGCAACATTCTCAAGCGCCTGGGAGTCGACGTGATCGAAAGCCCGGCCCAGGGCTGTTGTGGCGCGCTCAACACCCATCTGGCCGCCTCAGAGGACGGTCGCGCCGACATGCGCCGCAATATCGATGCCTGGTGGCCCGCTCTGGAGCGAGGCGTCGATGCGATTCTGGTAAGTGCCACTGGCTGCGGCGCCCAGGTGAAGGACTATGGGCGAGCCCTCTGTCACGACACCGCCTACGCGTCGCGGGCCGCCGAAGTCGCAATGAAAGCGCGGGATCCCGTCGAATACCTGATGGCCTTCGCGCTCAAGGACCTGCCGCGAAGCGCGGCAACGCTGCCTCGCGTGGCGGTGCAAACACCGTGCACGCAGCAGCACGCGCTCGGGCTTGGCGATGGGGTCAGTCGTGTCCTCGAGAGTCTGGGCTATCCGCTGTGCAAGGTGCGCGACGGCCACCTGTGCTGCGGTTCGGCGGGCAGCTACTCGATCCTGCAGCCCGCGATGAGCAATCGGCTTCGTGCTCGCAAGCTAGCGTCGCTGTGCGCCGACGATCCGGACATGCTCGCAACGGCCAATATCGGTTGCCAGATGCACCTGCAGGCGGCGACCACCCGTCCCGTGAAGCACTGGCTCGAGCTCGTCGATGACGCCCTGGCGTAGCTGTCTGGGTAACCGCGGGGTACAGCCGCAACTTTTGCGGCATTTTTCAGACTTTTAAGGCATAGCCAGACTTGCAGTTGTAACAATTTGGTAGTAGCGCTCTTCGATTCGCTCTGTTTAGCTTGAGGGGTCAGATCCTGAACCCCCCGAAGAGGAGATCGACGTATGCGCCGACAGAAACGCGATATGGCCGCCCGGGCTTACGAACGTGGTTACCAGGCGGGCGTGACGGGGCGGAGCAGCGAAGTCTGCCCGCACAGCAGCGAGCAACAGCGCATCAACTGGATTACGGGCTGGCGCGACGGTCACGCCGACCACATTGACGGCCTGACCGGCGTCTCGGGTGTTCATCGCCTGCGGGTGAGCTGACGGAAGCCGCGGTGACGGCGGCCGCGACGCTTAGCTTTCGTCGCGGCGACTGCTCTGAGCAAGGTCCAGCAGCTCGCGATTGGCCACGGCGAACATCGCAATATCGGGTGACGGTACGGCCTGCAGCTCCGTGAGCATGTCGCGCCAGCGTTTGAGTAGCGGCGCTTCGCGCTCCTCCCAGAGCGCAAGGCACGCGCCGAGATCACGATCCTCGTCGCGCAGGCGCAGCACGCCTTCAGCAAGCGTGCACTGCTGCCACTGCAGGTCTTCCAGATAGGCCTCGCGTGCCAGCGCCTGCCACTCGGTCTCGACCTTGCTGCTGAGTATCTGCGCGGCAAACCAGTCGAGTTCCAGGCTCTCACCGAGCTGGTAGTAAAGCGTCGCCACTTCGATCAGTTCCGCGCCCGTGCGCTTGGCCACGTCCACAATGGCCAGCGCGGTTGCCGCCTGACCGGCCAGCGCAACGCGGCTGGCAAGGCCTTCGGGCACTTCTACCTGAAGATAGCGGTCGCGCTGCATGCCATAGGACTCTTCCGCACGCCCGCGAAGCAGCGTCGGTAGCTGACCGAGCAGGGCATCGACGCCGCCGAGAAACTCCTCTGCAGCCGTCGCCGGATGCAGGTGGTGTCGTCGATTCCGCAGCAGCCAGCGCGTCGACCGTTTCACGAGGCGGATGAGGTCGAGCATCATGTCGAGCTGCACTTCCGCCGGCACCTGGTAGTCCAGATCCTCGATGGCCCGCCACAGGTCGCGCAGGCCGAAGATCTCCAGCACAACCGCATAGCCTCGCGCGACGTCGTCGACCTCAACACCGCTGGCCTTCTGCTGGCGCAGAATGAAGTTCAGCCCCATCCGATTGACGATGTCGTTGGCGACCTGCGTGCAGAGGATTTCGCGACGCAGGCGGTGCTCGCGGATGTCCTCGGCAAACTCCTCGCCAAGACGCGCGGGAAACGCCGTTGCCACGGCGGCGCCGAGACTGGGATCCTCACCCAGATCCGAGGCAATGAGCTGCTCTTTAAGCACCGCCTTGCTGTAGGAGATCAGGACCGCGAGTTCCGGTCGCGTCAGACCCTGCCCCTGAACGCGACGCTCCGCGAGCACCTCGTCGCTGGGCAGGAACTCCAGCGCGCGATCGAGGCGCCCGCTGTCCTCGAGATTGCGGATCAGGCGTCGGTATTCGCCGGAACGCGTATGGGCCTCGCGTTCGGCGATGCTGATTGCCTGTGTCTGCCGGTAGTTGTTGGTCAGCACAAGTTCGGCGACGTCCTCGGTCATCTCCTCGAGAAGCACGTTGCGCTGCTTCGTAGTCATGTCTCCCCGCGCGACGCGGGCATCGAGGAGGATCTTGATATTGACCTCGTGGTCTGAACAATCGACACCGCCGGCGTTGTCGATGAAATCCGTGTTCACGCGACCGCCGCGCAGCGCGAACTCCGTGCGGGCAAGCTGGGTCATGCCGAGATTGCCGCCCTCGCCGATCACCCGGCAGCGCAGCTGCTTCGCGTCGACGCGAAGGCCGTCGTTCGCCTTGTCGCCGACATCCGTGTGCTGCTCTGTCGATGCCTTGACGTAGGTGCCGATGCCACCGTTCCACAGCAGGTCAACCTCGGCGCGCAGGAGCGCGCTGATCAGCTCCATCGGCGTCATCCGCGGCGCCTTGATCCCGAAGCGCGCCTGCATCTGCGGTGAAATCGCGATCGACTTGGAAAGACGGCTGAACACACCGCCGCCGTCCGATATCAGCGAACTGTCGTAGTCCGCCCAGCCGCTTCGCGGGAGCGCGAAAAGCCGCTCGCGCTCGGCGTAGCTGCGCTCAACATCGGGGTCGGGATCAACGAAAATGTGCTGGTGGTTAAAGGCCGCAAGAAGTCGGATGTGTCGCGAGCGCAGCATGCCGTTACCGAACACATCGCCGGACATGTCGCCGATGCCGACGACCGTGAAGTCCGTGGTCGCCACATTCAGGCCGAGTTCACGAAAGTGCCGCTCCACGGACACCCAGGCACCGCGCGCCGTGATTCCCATTTTCTTGTGGTCGTAGCCGACACTGCCGCCAGAGGCAAAGGCGTCCCCGAGCCAGAAGCCGTACTCGTACGCGAGACCATTGGCGATGTCCGAGAACGTCGCCGTGCCCTTGTCGGCAGCGACGACGAGATAAGGATCTTCATCATCCTTGCAAACGGTGAGATCGGGCCGCACGATGCGGTCCTCGTCGCGGTTGTCGGTGATATCGAGCAAGCCGCGAATGAAGGTCTTGTAGCAGGCGACGCCCTCTTCCTGCATCTCGTCGCGCGTCATATCCGGGCGCAGGCGCTTGGCGACGAAGCCGCCCTTGGCGCCGACGGGAACGATCACGGCGTTCTTGACCTGCTGCGCCTTGACCAGACCCAGCACTTCCGTGCGGAAGTCCTCGAGGCGATCAGACCAGCGCAGGCCACCACGCGCCACCTTGCCGCCGCGCAGATGAACACCTTCCACCCGCGGCGAGTACACGAAAATCTCGTACAGCGGCACGGGCCGTGGAATATCGGGGACAGACCGCGGCATAAGCTTGAAGGAGAAGTACTCCTTGCTGTCGCCGCGCTCGCCCTGCTGGAAGAAGTTTGTTCGCACCGTCGCCTTTATCACCGAAACGTACTGGCGCACGATGCGGTCCTGACCGAGGTTCTCAACACGATCCAGATCCGTGGCGATGCGCTCCTCGATGGCCTGCTCGCGCTGCTGCCGCCAGTCCTCGTCACCGTCGAACACGGGCGAGAAGCGGGTCAGGAAAAGCTCGACGATGGCGGCGGAAATCTGCAGGTGATCGGCCATGGTCTCGGCGATGTAGGCGCGCGAGTAGGGGAAATTGATCTGACCGAGATAGCAGGCGTAGGCACGCAACAGCGCGATCTCACGCCAGCTCAGGCGGCTACCCAGGAGCAGGCGGTTGAAGGAATCGCTCTCGGCCTCGCCGTGCCAGATGCGTGCGAAGGCGTCCTCGAACTCTTCCTTGACCGCATCGAGATCGATATCCGCCGCCAGCGAGTAAATAAGAGAGAATTCCTGAATCCAGAGGCGCGGACCCTCGGCAGACTTCACGGGGTAGGCACGCTCGGCAACGACGCGCAGCCCGAGGTTCTCGAGAATCGGCAGTACATCGGATAGCGGCAGCGGCTCATCGCGGCGGTAGAGGCGCAGGCGCAGATGATCGGGCTTTTCCTCGATCAGGCGGTACAGATGCATCCCGAGCGGATCGCGCCCGCGGAGCTCGAGAAGTTGCTGCAGGTCGAGCACCGCGATGCGCGGATCGAAATCGTCCTGGTAGCCCGCAGAAAAACCGCGGCCGAGGTCGCGCATGAGCTGTTCACCGTGTTCGTCGCCGAACTCCTCGATCAGACGCAGTCTCAACCGGTCCTTCCATGCCAGCGTTGCCTGCACGATCTGCTCCTCTATTTCATTGACGTCAACCTTCAGCGGCCGCGATGGATCGACGCGCAGGACGAAATAAACCCGCACCAGGACCGACTCGGTGAACTGCGTGGTGAACTCGCTCTCCTCCGCCGCAACGGCCTTGCTCAGGATCCGCTCGATGCGCTGCCGCCGCCCGGTGGTATAGCGGTCCCTGGGCATGTAGACGAGACAGCTCACAAACTTGCCGTGCGGATCCTGGCGCAGAAACAGCCGCGTGTGGCGACGCTCCTGGATACGGTTCACGGCTGCAGCGGTCTCGTAAAGCTCGGCCGTCGATGACTGGAACAGCTCGTCGCGGGGCATGAGCTCGAGCACACGACGCAGTTCCCGACCATCGTGCTCATCGGCGGAAAGCCCCGAGAGCTCAACCACGCGTTCAACCTTGCGCCGGACGATAGGGATCAGCGTTGGATCCATGCTGTACACCGTGGCGGTGTACAGGCCCAGAAAGCGGTGCTGACCGACGACACGCTGCTCCTCGTCGAAGACCTTGACTTCCACGTAATCGGGGTAGGCGAGGCGGTGGACCCGGGCCCGCTGTCGCGACTTGGCAAAGCTGAGCTGGCGGCGCAGGAGCTCGGCCTGGGGCATCTCGTCGAGGAACTGCTCCAGATCGGTGACACCGCGCGTGTCGCGCTTGCGCAGCACGCCGAGGCTGCGCGTGGCATCGACGCCTACGCCTCCCTCATCCACGGCGAGGTACTCGTAGCCGAGAAAGGTCATGTGATCCGTGCGCAGCCAGTCGATGAACGCCAGGGCTTCAGCGCGCAGGCCCTCGTCGATGAAGGAGGCCGCGACCACCGCCGAGCGTGCATCATCGAGGCGTTCGCGCATCAGCCTGAAATCGCCGACCACGAGGCCTACCTCCTCGAGAATCGATACCAGCGTCGCCGACAGTTCATCGAGATCCTCGAGGCGACTGTGACGTGTAATCTCGAAGAAGAGCAGGCTCTCGGCCGAGACATCGGCCGACGTCGAGTCCGCCGCATCATCGAGCAGCTCGAGCAGCTGCCCGCCGCCGTCGCGCCGGGCGCGCAGATTGCAGCTGGCCAGGCAATGAATGCCAAGATTGCGACGATTGATCTCACCGCGCACCGATGCGGTACAAAAGGGCATGTCGCGACAAAGGATCGTGATCACCGTCGCGGTACTTTCCCAGCCGTGCCGGCTGACCTGCGGATTGAAGATTCTGACCTTTACGTCGCTGTCCGTACGCTCCTGCATGAAGCGCAGGAGACCGTAGAGCATTCCATAAAGGTTCTCCGCGGAACGCGAACGCATATCCTCGGAGGAAAAACGAGTGAAGAAGCTGTCGGCCAGCGCGTGGAGATCGGCACGATGCTCTTCGCTGGCGCGGCGATCAACCAGCGCGGCAATTTCGGCAAGCAGTGTTTTTTTTAGAGTTTCCCACGCCATGCCCGGGTGTCCTTGCGCTTCGACTGCAGATCGGGATTGTATCGCAAGCGTCTGTATCGGGCGCCCGCATATAAAGATGACCGCGCGGTGGCGGCTTCGCTAAACTACGCCGCTCGCCCACGCCACACCCCCGAAGATCGAAAATGGAGCAGCCAGCTTGAGCGCCAGCGACCTGAGAGAACTGGAAACATGGCTCGATGAGCAAGTCGTCGGTCAGGCCCACCTGATCGAACGCCTGCTGATCGCCCTCATCGCCGACGGCCACCTGCTGGTGGAGGGCGCTCCCGGACTGGCTAAGACCCGGGCGATCAAGTCCCTTGGCGACGCCCTCGAAGGCAGCTTCCATCGCGTGCAGTTCACCCCGGACCTGCTGCCCGGAGACGTGACCGGCACGGATATCTACCGACCGCAGGAGGGCAGCTTCGAGTTCCAGCGCGGTCCCGTATTCAACAACCTGGTGCTCGCCGATGAGATCAACCGGGCTCCGGCCAAGGTGCAGTCCGCCCTCCTCGAAGCGATGGCCGAGCGTCAGGTCTCCGTCGGCAGCAAGAGTTATCCGCTTCCCACCCTGTTCCTGGTGATGGCGACGCAGAACCCGATCGAGCAGGAGGGCACCTACCCGCTGCCCGAAGCGCAGCTCGACCGTTTCCTGCTGCACGTAAAGGTGGACTATCCCGACGCCGAGGCCGAGCGACGCATCCTGCGCCTGACGCGCGCCGAGGCCGCAGCGGAAGCGCGGCGAGCAGCCCCCGAGCTCACGCAGGAAAGCGTGTTCGCGGCGAGGAAGGCGGCGCTGGCGATGCACATGGCGGAGCCTGTCGAGGAATACATCGTTCAGCTGGTGATGGCGACGCGCAATCCGGGGGCTTACAGCGAGGAGCTGGCGCACTGGCTCGACTACGGTGGCAGTCCACGCGCGACAATTGCCCTTGACCGCTGCTCACGCGCCCACGCCTGGCTGCGCGGTCGCGATTTTGTGTCTCCCGATGACGTTCAGGCCGTGGCAGCCGATGTGCTGCGCCACCGCCTGCTGCTGAGCTTTGAAGCCGAGGCAGCGGGCGTCCAGAGCGACGACGTAATCGCCGAACTCCTGCGTCTCGTTCCCGCCGCCTGAGCGAGGCAATGCGTCTCCTGGACCCGTCACAGCCGGCGCAGGGCGCCCAGGTCGATATTTCGCGACTCCTCGCGCTGCGCTTTCCCGCCCGCCAGCTCGATATCCGGCGTCGCCGCCGTGCCCTCGCCCAGCTCGCGGGCGGCCAGCGATCGAACTTCCGCGGACGAGGGATCGAGTTCGAGGAAGTGCGTGGCTACCAGTCCGGCGACGATATCCGCACCATCGACTGGCGCGTTACGGCACGTACGGGCAGCGCTCATACCAAGATGTTCCACGAAGAACGCGAGCGACCCGTACTCCTCGTGGTCGATCAGCGTCCGGCTATGCGCTTCGGATCCCGGCACTGTTTCAAGGTCGTGCTTGCCGCCGAGCTGGCCGCGCTCCTCGCCTGGTCCGCCCTGAACAGCAACGAGCGCGTTGGCGGCCTGCTCCTGCGCAGCAATGATCACTGGGAAATGCGCCCGCGCAACAGCCGGCGTACGGTGCTGTCGCTGCTATCGGCGCTGGCCGAGGAACTGCCGCCGGTACGCGCGCAGGAGGGTGGCAACGGTTTTTCCGACCTGCTTCGCAGCACCCGGCGCGTCGCCCGACCGGGCTCGAGCCTGTTCATCATCAGCGACTTTGACGGCCTGCAGGACGACGACGCGCGCGAGGAGCTCTTCCAGCTCGCCCGGCATACGGAGATCACCGCTATCCATGTCAGCGATCCCCTCGAGGCAAAGCTGCCGCCGGCCGGACGCTACACGGTCACCAACGGGGACACGCGCGTCGATCTCGACACTTCGGACAGCGCCCTGCAAAGGGAATTCCGCAGCGAATTCGAGGCCCGACGCGCCGATTGCAAGAGTCAGTTCCAGCGCCTCGGCATACCGATGATGCCCGCCACCACGGAAGATGCGCCGCTCGCCCTGCTGCGCCGCGTTTTCGGAGACGGCAGCGCGTGAATCAGCAGTCGATCACGCCGATGCTCGCGCCGCTGCGCACGCCCGAAGCTATCGGCTGGTGGCCGCCCGCACCGGGCTGGTGGGTACTCGGTCTGCTTGCCCTCGCGCTGTTGCTGCTGGCGTTTCGCTGGGCCTGGCATTTTCACCGCCGCGGCGCCCCGCTGCGCAGCGCCGCGCGCGAGCTCGAGCGAATCGAGACCGGCGATCTCGACTGCGCGCAGCGCGCCCAGGCCCTCGCGCGACTGCAGCGTCGCATTGCGATTCGCATTGCCGGGCGCGGCGCCTGCGCCGGTCTGACAGGGAGCGCCTGGACGGACTTCCTCAATCGCCTGCCCCCCGGCGACGGCGAATTCTTCTCGAGCGACCTGGCCGAGCTCGCCTATCGCGCCGAGGTCCGCGAGCGCGAGATCTCGGACCTGATCGAAGCGACGCGTCTCTGGCTCGAAAAACTGGAGCGGCCGGCATGATCACCCTGCTCTGGCCCTACATGATCCTGCTCCTTCCGCTGCCCTGGCTCGTGCGACGTCTGGCGCCACCGCGCGACGCCGAACGCCCGGCGCTGCGCGCACCGTTCTTCGCGCGCTGGCAGCATCTCGCCGCGGGCAGCAGTGGATCGCCGACCACGATCAGCCGTCGCCTGCCCGCAGTGCTGCTCTGGCTCATCTGGCTGTGCCTGGTGATCGCCGCAGCGCGACCGCTGTGGATAGGTGAGGCCGTCGAGCTTCCGAACAGCGGTCGCGACCTTATGGTTGCCGTCGATATCTCGGGAAGCATGAGGGTCGAGGACATGCGCGTCGGCAACGGCATGGCGCGGCGCATCGATGCAGTGAAGGAACTCGGCGCCGACTTCATGGCGCGGCGCAGCGGCGACCGTCTCGGCCTGATTCTCTTCGGCAGCCGGGCCTATCTGCAGTCACCACTCAGCTTCGACGTAAAAACGGTGCAGCGCTTCCTGCGCGAGGCCCAGATCGGTTTCGCCGGCCAGGAAACGGCTATCGGCGACGCCATCGGCCTGGCGGTCAAGCGCCTGCAGGAGCGGCCGGCCAGCAATCGCGTGCTCATCCTGCTCACTGACGGACAGGACACGGCGAGCACCGTCGATCCGCTTGAGGCGGCGCGCCTCGCCGCGAGCCTGGAGGTTCGCATCTACACGATCGGTATCGGAGCCGAATCGCTTACGCTCCCGGGACTCCTCGGCTCGCCGCTTGGCTCCCGCACGGTCAATCCTTCGGCCGATCTCGACGAGCAGAGCCTGCAGACCATCGCCGAGCTCACCGGCGGACGCTATTTCCGCGCCCGCGACCCCGCAGAGCTTGCAACGATCTACACGCTGCTCGAAGCGCTCGAGCCTATCGAGGTCGACGTCGCCGTCTATCGGCCGCGGCAGTCGCTGATCGCCCTTCCGCTGCTGTTCGCAATCGCGCTCAGCTTTGTACTGGTGCTGCGCCAGCTCTGGCCAGGCGCCCGCCTGCCCTCAGGACGCAGCGCTGCGGAGGAATCACCGGCGTGAACGAGGTGATCAGCAACTTTCACTTCCTGCGTCCGCACTGGCTGCTGCTGATACTGCCAAGCGTGGTTCTCGGTGCCCTGCTGTGGCGCCGCCGCGGGCGCGAGCAGAGCTGGGCGCGCGTGATCGCTCCCGAGCTCCTTCCGCACCTGATCAGCAGCGAATCCGTCAGGCGCAGCCGCGCCGGCGTGCCGGCGCTCGTAGCTGCCTGGATCCTGGCAACGCTGGCCGCCGCCGGACCGAGCTGGGAGCAGCTGCCCCAGCCCGTCATGCAGAAGCAGGACGCCCTGGTTCTGGTAATGGATCTGAGCTACTCGATGCTGGCAACGGATCTGCAGCCTTCGCGCCAGGATCGCGTCCGGCGCAAGCTCCTCGATCTGCTGCGCGAGCGCAGGGAGGGACTCACGGCGCTGATTGCCTACGCCGGCGACGCGCACATCGTCGCGCCGCTCACCGACGACAATCCGACCATCGCCAACCTGTTGCCCGCGCTCAACCCCGGAATGATGCCGCTTCCCGGCTCCAACCCCGTCGAAGCGATCGAGCGCGCCGAGGAGCTGCTCGACTCCGCCGGTGTAAGGCGCGGGCGTATCCTGCTGGTAACGGACGGGATCAGCGCAAGCGATGCCGGGGAAATCCGCTCGCGCCTCGAAGGCGGCGAACGTCGCCTCGCCATCCTCGGCGTGGGCACGGAGGTCGGCGCCCCTATTGCCCTTCCCGGCGGTGGATTCCTCAAGGACTCCGGTGGTGAAATCGTCGTCCCGGCGCTCGATGAGGACACGCTGGAACAACTCGCCTCCGATCTCGACGGACGCTACGAGCGCATGAGTGTCGACGATGCTGACCTGAGCCGTATTCTTTCCGATAATCGAGTTCTCGATGAGGACGACACGATCAGCCTCGATCGCCGCGCCGATCGATGGCAGGACATGGCGCACTGGCTGGTGCTGCCGCTGCTCCTCGTTGCCCTCGCCAGTTTTCGCCGAGGGTGGTTGTACCTGCTGCCCTTCTTTCTGCTGCTGCCACCGCAGGAAGTCCTCGCCTTCGAATGGCGTGACCTCTGGCTGCGCAAGGATCAGCAGGGTCAACAAGCCCTTGAAGCCGGTGACACGGAGAATGCAGCAGCACTGTTCTCCGATCCGCGCTGGCGCGGCGCGGCTGCCTACGAGGGAGAAGACTACGAACTTGCCGCACAGTCCTTCGCCAGCGATGACAGCGCCGACGGCTGGTACAACCGGGGCAACGCCCTCGCCGGCCAGGGCCGTTACGATGAAGCCATCGCAGCCTACGAGAAATCGCTGGAGCTGAAACCCGATCAGGAGGATGCCCGGCGCAATATCGAGACAATCCGCAGGCTTCAGGAACAGCAGCAGCAACAGCAGCCGCAGCAGGGCGACGCCGAGGAGCAGGCCGAACCCGAGCAGAACAGCGACGCCCAGGATCAACAGCAACAGCAGCAGAACGGCGACCAGCAGCAGGATCAGCAGTCGCAGCAGCAGTCACAGTCGCAGGCGAGCCAGGACGGCAACGACCAGAACGGCCAGCCGCAGGATCCGCAGCGCAACGAGCAGCAGGACTCGAGCAGCCGTCAGCAGCAGGACGAGGACCCCGGGAGCCTGGGCGACGAGGATCAGAGCGAGCAGCCCGGCGGGCAGCCGATGCCCCGGCCGGACATCGACAACAGTGCCATGCAGGAAGACATCGAGCGCGACCAGGCCATGAAGCAGTGGTTGCGACGGGTCCCTGATGATCCCTCGGGACTCCTGCGAGAAAAATTCCGCTTCGAGAGCCGTCAGCGGCAACAACAGGGTAAGACGCGTGCCACGGACAAGATCTGGTAAAGCTGCGCGGGCCTCGATGCCCGCGCTCATCGCAATGCTCTTAGCGGTGCTTGCGCTTCCCGCGCATGCGGGGCTCTACGCCTCGTTAGACCGCTACAGCATCGCACTCGGCGATACGGTTCGCCTGACGCTGCGCAGCGACGGTGAGGCAGATCCTGCCGAAGCCGATCTCAGCGAGCTGGAGGAAGACTTTGAAATCCTGCAGCGCTCATCCAGCGTCAGTACGAGAATCGTCAACGGCGCGCGCAGTCAGAACCGCGAGCTGCTGCTCGAGCTGACGCCGCGGCGCGAGGGCGACGTGCTCATCGCGCCCTTCGAAGTCGACGGCGAGCGCAGCGAGGCCCTCGCTGTCACCGTCTCGCCGCCCGCCGAGGTCGAGGCGGACGACGAGATCGTGACCTTTGAGGCCGAGGTCGATCGCGACCAGGTATTTGTTCAGGGCCAACTGCTACTGACTCTCAGGGTGCAGCAGGCCGTCAACCTCGAGTCGCGCAGCATCACCGAACTCGATCTGGAGAATGCCTACGTGGAAACGCTGGGCCAGAATTCCTTCCAGCGCATGATCAACGGCCGACCCTGGCTGGTGCACGAGATTCGCTACGCGATCTTCCCCGAAGCCAGCGGCGAGCTCGTCATTCCCGACCAGACCTTTTCCGGTCGCATGGGCTCCGGTCGCCGTACGCTCTTTGATACGCGCCCGGCGGGTCGTCTCATCCGCCGCAAGACCGATGCCATCACGATCCCGGTGCTGCCGCGCCCGACCGAGTTTCCCGATGCCACCTGGCTGCCAGCTGCCGATCTCAGCATCGAGGAGCAGTGGTCCGGTGATCTCGATGCGCTGCAAATCGGCGATTCGGTGACACGCACCATCACGATTTCCGCAAAAGGACTGCAGGGTGCGCAGCTACCGCCCGTTCCCGCGACGGCGATTGACGGACTGCGCGCCTACCCGGACCAGCCCAACATCAACGACGTGAAGGAAGATGCGGGCGTGACCGGCGTGCGCACGGACAGCGTGGCCTTGGTTGCCGTGAGCGACGGTGAATACGAGCTGCCACCGATCGAAGTCCCATGGTGGGATACGGGGAGCAACACGCTGCGCGTGGCACGATTGCCGGCCCGCCGCCTGCGTGTTCTTCCAAACCCCGGCTCAGCGACGGAGACGCCGTCCCTCGACGACGCCGCGCGCCCGCCGGCACAGGCACCGGCTGCAGCACCCGCGCGGGCCGGAGCATGGCCATGGATCGCCGCCGTATGCGCCCTGGGCTGGCTGCTGACGAGCTTTGGATGGTGGCGCAGCCGCGGTCAAAGCGCTTCGACGCCGCCAACGAGCGGAGTCACGGAACGGCGCAGCCCCCGCGCCCTGCTTCAGGCCTGCCGCAGCGGCGACGCGGCCCTCGCCCGACGCGAACTCCTCGCCTGGCTGCGTGGACAGGGCCATCGGGGTCCGCTCTCGAGCTGGCTGCGCCAGCAGAATTCAGCGGCGCTCAATCAGGCCGTGGATGGTCTCGAAGCCGCGCTCTACCGCGCTGGCGATGACGATACGCGCCGCTGGGATGGCAGCGCCCTGGCTGCCGCCATTGAATCGCTGGAGGCGAGCCCTCGTCGCGACGAAGGCGATTCGGGCCTACCCGCCCTCTACCCCGGCCAGTGACTTGCTGACGACCTCGTAGACGTCGCGCGATAGCGAAGGCAACTCGGAAAGGCGCTGCAGCTCTTCGCGCATCCGCACGCCACCCTGCGGATAGTTGCGCCAGCGCGTGAGCGGTGTGAGCAGCCTCGAGGCGATCTGCGGATTTACCTCGTTGAGCTCGGCCACCACCTCGGCGAGGAACGCATAGCCGGCCCCGTCTTCGCGATGGAACGTCGACGTATTGAGGTTGGAGAAGCCGCCAACGACGGCTCGGATCTTGTTCGGGTTGCGCCGGTCGTAGGCCGGATGCCGCATGAGACCGCGGACGCGCTCCAGCGCATCGCCCCGCGGGCTCTCGGCCTGCAGCTGCAGCCAGTGGTTGAGCGCCAGCGTCTCCTGACCGAAGCGACGGTAGAAGTCGTCGATGGCCGCCTCGCACTCATCGTCGGAGGCCTCGCGCATCAGACAGCGCAGGGCCAGCAGGCGCTCCGTGAGATTGTCCGCTTCGCGGTAGATCGATGCGGCAAGTTCAACGCCTTGCGAAGACGCCGTGGCCGCGTAATCGAGCGCGACACCCGCGAGCGCCCTCCGACCGATCTGTTCGCCGCTAGCGGCGTAGCCTTCGCGGACTCGCTGCGCCTCGAAGAGTTCGCGCCAGCGGTCGCCGTAAGCAAGCGCCAGCTGGCGACGCAGCGTTTCCCGCGCGCGGTGAATCGCGAGGGGATCGACGCCACCGCCGTGCGCTGCCAGCTCGGCGAGATAGGACTCCGAGGGCAGACGCAGCATGTCCGCGGCAATTGCGGGATCACCCGGATCTGCCACGATCGCCGCCACGGCCGCGGCTAGCATCGGGTCGAGGTCCTGCGTGGAAACTTCTCGCGGCAGCTCCTGCAGCTCCTGCAGTGCCGTCACCATCAGCTGCTGCATCGCATCCCAACGAACAAAGCCATCATCGTCGCGGCTCGCCAGAGCGAGAAGATCCTCGCGGCTGTAGGGATAGTCCACGCGAACGGGCGCAGAGAAACCGCGCAGGAGCGAAGGCACCGGCTTCTCCGGCAGTCCGCGGAAGCTGAAGCTCTGGCTCTCCCGATCGACGATGAGCACGCGCTGCGTGTTGTCCTCGCTAGTGAAATCCGCGGCGTCTCCCTCGAGGCTGACGCGCAGGTTGCCCGCCTCACCAAGCAGACCCATGGCCAGCGGGATCACCAGCGGCTCCTTTTCTTCCTGCCCCGGCGTCGGCGGTGTGTGCTGCCGGATGTCGAGATGATAGACGCCGGCGGCTTCATCCCAGCGGTCGCGAACCGTGAGCTCCGGCGTTCCCGCCTGCGAATACCAGCGCCGGAACTGCGTCAGATCGACTCCCGACGCCTCCTCCATGGCTGCGACAAATTCGTCGCAGGTCACCGCCTGGCCGTCATGGCGTTCGAAGTACAGGTCGCTGCCTGCGCGGAAGGCTTCGCGCCCGAGCAGCGTCTGCAGCATGCGCACGACCTCGGCGCCCTTCTCATAAACCGTGAGCGTGTAGAAGTTGGATATCTCGATGAAGGACGCGGGGCGAATCGGGTGCGCCATCGGCCCCGCATCCTCGGCGAACTGCAGCGTGCGCATCACAACCGCATCTTCCACGCGCTTCAGCGCCGCCGACCCCATGTCAGCGGAGAACTCGGCGTCGCGGAAAACGGTAAAGCCTTCCTTGAGGCTTAGCTGGAACCAGTCGCGACAGGTCACGCGGTTACCGGACCAGTTGTGAAAGTACTCATGGCCGACGATGCTCTCGATGCGCTGGTAGCCAAGATCCGTGGTCGTCTCCGGCGAGGCGAGGACGCAGGATGTGTTGAAGATGTTGAGACTCTTGTTCTCCATCGCACCCATGTTGAAATCGTCAACAGCGACGATATGGAACACATCGAGGTCGTACTCGCGACCGAAGCGCTCCTCGTCCCAGCGCATCGCACGCTTCAGCGACTCCATGGCATGGGCGGTCTTGGGCAGATCCTTCTCCTCGACGAGGATTACCAGGCGAACCTCGCGACCCGAGCAGGTGATAAACCGATCCTCGACGCGTTCGAGGTCACCGGCCACCAGCGCAAACAGGTAGCTCGGCTTGGGAAAGGGGTCGTCCCAGACCGCGCGATGACGGCCTCCGGGCAGTTCAACGCCTTCCACGAGATTGCCATTGGACAGCAGCACGGGGCACTGCGTGGAGCAGGCGTCCACGGTCACGCGAAAGATCGACATGACGTCGGGGCGGTCGGGGAACCAGGTGATCTTGCGGAAGCCCTCAGCCTCGCACTGCGTGCAGAACAGACCGCGCGAGCGATAAAGACCCTCGAGCGACGTGTTGTCCTGGGGACGGATACGGACGCGCGTCTGCAGCCTCCCGCGGGCGGGGACGCCGCTGATCTCCAGCGTTTCCTCACGGTAGCTCAGCGCTCCTTCGCTGACTTCCTCGCCGTCGATGGCGACTTGCAGCGTCTCCAGATCGACCCCGTTGAGGATCAGCGGCGCGTCCTGCGCAGCGCTGGCGGTGCGTGCAAACTCGAGCGAGGCGTGCACCAGCGCGTGATCGTCAAAAAGCTCAAAGTGGAGTTCCGTGCGCTCCACGGCGTAGGCCGGTGGCTGGTAGTCCACAAGGTGAATCGTCTGCGGCTGTGCGTCGCGCATGGTGCTTACTCCGGTGTTTCAGCGAATGGACTTGCGAATGCCATGAATCGGCCGGGTGACCCAACGGTCTGCCGGCTCAGGCCGCGGCGTCGCGGCGAAAGCGAATTCGGTAACCCGCATGGCGCCGGATATTGACCACGCCTGTGTCGAGCATGAGGTACTGCCCCTTGATGCCCATCAGGCGCCCGGAAATTTCCGGCGTCTTGTCGAAGGTGAAGGACTTCACTTTCTGCGGGTACTCGAGAACCGGGTAGTCGATGCGCGTGGGCTCACTGTCCGGCAGCGCGCTTATCGCGTCGATCCCGCGCTGCTCCTGCAGCTTTTCGAGATCCCCGCTACAGGCCTCGCTCAGGCGTTCGCGCGCCGCCGCGAGATCGATAACCTCTCCGGGCCCCTTGAGATTGGCCTGCCAGGCGGTCTTGTCGGCGACGTGCCGGGCAAAGAGCACCTCGACAAGTCCCGAGTCGAGGCGGCTGGCCACGCGGAAGATGGGCAGGGCTTCCGTGGCTCCCTGGTCAATCCAGCGTGTCGGGATCTGCGTTCCGCGCGTGATACCCACCTTCAGACCCGAGGTGTTTGCGAGGTACACGAAGTGATCGATCATGCAGTGCGCTTCGCCCCAGGCGGGCTCGCGGCAGGTACCGGCGGCGTAGTGGCACTTTTCGGGTTTCACGATGCAGCTGTCGCACTGGGCGAGTGGTTGAAAACAGGGGTAGCAATAACCCTGATTGAAGCTCTTCCGGGTCTTGCGGCCACAGTGAATGCAGTGGATCTCACCGAGATAGTCGAGACGGATCATCTCGCCGAGCAGCTCGTTCAGCGGCAGTAGCGCGTCGTCCAGGGGAAGCTGATACTGGGCGCGATCACCGCCCAGCTGCGTGCGCATCTTGCGCAGATGCCCTTCCACCACTTCACTCATCAGCTGCGCCCCCGCGAACCGCCGAAGTCACCGCCGTCGGCCTCGGCGTCATGTTCAGCGTCGTTCGCAGAGCCACTCGCAGCATCGCCGCTGGCGTCGTTGCCAGCGCCCTCGCTCCAGCGCAGCGGCTGCGGCGCGCGACGTGCCGCGAAGGCAGCCGCCTTGGCACCACGATCGATGTAGCCGACGCGCTCCTCCGGCGGCAGCTTGCGTTCACCCCAGGCAATCAGCGCGTTCAGGCTGTGCTCACGCTGCTCGGGCGTCAGCGCGCGCCCATCGGGCCAGCGCCCCGTTTCCACACCGCGGCGCAGGCGATCGACCACGTCCGGCGTGAGGCTGTCGATCATCTCGTCGTATGTCACGGGTTTCTCCTTCAGGCTGATGCTGCGGCCCCCGGCCCAGACAGCGCTCAGACAATGTAGACCGGGACCCAATGCCCATCTATGTGTGCCCCTCTGCGCTTGCACGCCCGGCCGCGCATTATAAGCGGCCTCAGGACGACTGCGGGCCCGCGCCGCGGAAGGCGAGACCGAAAACGCCGCCAAGCAGGATGCCGGAGACGAGACCCCCGACGTGGGCGCCATTGGCCACGGAAAAGCCGAGCACGTTGAAGGCGCCCGTGAGACAGAGCACGAGCCAGCCAACCATAAACAGCAGAATCGGCGTCGGCGGCGCCAGTTCCCGCCAACGCGGGTTCAGGCGCCCGGCTACCCAGGCGAAACCAAGCAGACCGTAGACCACACCGGAGAGACCACCGAACAGCACCGGGCCCGACACCTGATGCTGGATATCGTTGGACACGGCGGCCATCACGATAACCAGCCCCGCGAGATTGAGACCGCCGAGGCGGGCCTCGACGCGGCGACCGAGCTCCCAGCACCACAGGCTGTTGAAGGCGATATGCAGCCAGCCGAAGTGAAGGAAGATCGGTGTAATGAAACGCCAGTACTGTGCCTCGCTCTCGCCGAACACCGGCCGCCCACCGACAATTTCGAAGGGCTGGAAAGTGAGCCTGGCCACCCAGGCCACGGGCGCGCCGAAATACACCAGGGCAAAGCCAAGCACGGCGAGACCAATGAGCAGAAGCGTTACCGGAGCCTGCAGCGCCGCGCCGAGGGCAGGACTGATCCCAGACGCCGCGCGCGGCTGGCTGCGCAGTTCCAGGCGCAGCTCGCCCCGGCGCCAGCGTTCGAGGTAGGTCGCCGCGCGCTCGCGATCGGCTTCATCGGCGAGGAACACGACCTGCGCCCCCGCCTCCTCGGCGACGCGATGGCGAATGCCCTGTTGCCAGAGAAAGGCACTGAAAGCACGGAGATCCTCGTCAAGGCCACCACGGTAGAGCTCGAGCGGCATCAGTTGACCAGTGCCCCGCTCCACTGCAGCTTGTCGCGACAGCTGGCGTAGAAGCTGTAGCCCGGCGGGTGCAACAGGGTCAGTACCGCCGGGTTACGGCGCAGGACCACGGAGTCGCCGGGGCGGGCAGTCATATTGACCTGACCATCGCAGGTGACGGGCGGATGAATGCGGTTGCGCGACAGAACGTCGATGCGAATCTCGCTGGTGCCACGGATCACGATCGGGCGACTCGACAGCGCATGGGGGAACATGGGCAGGATCAGCAGCGCGTCGAGCGCGGGGTGCATGATCGGACCGCCACCGGACAGCGAGTAGGCCGTCGACCCCGTTGGCGTGGACACGATCAGGCCGTCGGCGCGCTGGCGATTGACGAACTTGTCGTCGATATAAAGCTCGACCTCGATCATCTGCGCCGAGGTCCCCGAATTGACCACGACGTCGTTGAGCGCATCGCCCTCGGCAACGACTTCTCCGCCGCGCACGACGCAGACGTCGAGCAGGAAGCGTTCCTCGCTGCTGTAGTGGCCCGCAAGCACCTCGTTGATCTGTTCGCTGAGCGTATCGGGGCTGATATCCGTGAGGAACCCGAGGCGACCGCGATTCACTCCCAGCATCGGCTTGCCGTACTGAAGCAGTGAGCGGGCGGCGCTGAGCATCGAGCCATCGCCGCCAAGCACAATGATCAGGTCGGCCTCAGCGCCGATGGCTTCACGCTGGTACAGCTGCTGGCCGCGCCCGGCGAGATCGGCGAAGCGATCCTCGAGGAGCACCTCGGCGCCGGCCTCGGCGAGTGAAGCAAGGAGCTCGCTGAGGATTTCCTCGAGGTCGGTCTGACGACTGCGCCCCACGACACCCACGGTGCGAAACACTGACGGCATGAATTGCCCTTGTGGCTCAAAGGAGCAGTATAGCGAGCGGAACCGGCCGCGAAAGCATTGCCACGGGGGAGGAAACTGTCAGAATCGCCCAAAACTGATGTTACCGGGAAGCCAAGCAGAATGAACGAGCGCACTGGGTCTACGGCCCGCCGGGCACTGACTCAAAACGACCCCGCCGCGAGGATCATGAAACCGTTCTCATCGGGCGCGAGGGCCATCGCGAGGGCTATCGCGAGGGCCATCGCGATCGCCAGCGCCGCTGCGCTGCTGGCCGCCTGTAGCGCCGCGCCGAGCATCCAGACCGGTGCCGACGCCGAAACCATCATGGACGGACGCCTGAGCCGCGTGGATAACACGCAGGGCTCGCTCGTCTACGTCGATCCCGACGCTGATTACGCGCGCTATCGTCGCGTGTTCGTCGCCCCCCTGAACGTCGATCACATCGAGATCGTGCAGCCCGGTCGAGGCGTCAGCGCGGTGAGCCGCGTCAATCGTGACTGGGAGCTCGACGACGAGGACCGCAGCAGGCTGCAGCAGGAATTTGCTGAAACGGTGAGAAAAGCGATCAAGGATGGCGGTAGCTTCGCTATCGCGGACGCCCGTGGCGACGATGTCATCGTGATCGACGCGATGATCACACAGATCGCGCCGACGGCGCCGCGCGATGATGTGCAGTCGCGCGGGACCCGCAGCACCATCATCACCGAGGGCGCGGGCTCAATTTCCGTGGCCATCGTGCTCGCCGATGGCGACAGTGGCGAGGCGCTGGCTATCATCAAGGACACGCGAGACGGTCAGAGCGGCTTTGGCACGATCAACAATCGCGTCACCAACCTGGCCGAGCTGCGGCGTCATTTCCGCAGCTGGGGCACGCAGTTGAGCGACGGCCTGCTCGCTCTCCGCGAGCGCGCGGGCGGCTGAGGCGCCCACGCAGGGAGAAAGAGGAATCGTGATGGGCTATGCGCCCTTTACCTACTCTGCTCCCTTTACCCCCTCTGCTATCGCTGCCCCCTCTGCCCCGTGTACGCCCGGGCGGGAGGCGGAACTCAGCCCCACGTTGTTCTTTTGCAGTACCTGCTCCGCGCGGTAGCTGGAGCGCACCAGCACACCGGATACGACTTCGAGAAACCCCCGGTCGAGACCCCAGGTCCGATAGGTCTCGAACTCCTCGGGGGCCACATAGCGCTCGATGGGCAGGTGATGGCGCGTCGGCTGCAGGTACTGACCGAAGGTCACGATGTCGACCCTCGCCGCGCGAAGATCATCGAGCGCTTCGCGAATTTCGTCTTCCGTTTCACCCAGACCCAGCATCAGCGACGTCTTGGTGAGCACCGCGGGGCGGTGTTCCTTGGCATGGCGCAGTACCGCCAGCGTCTGCTCGTAGCTGGCACGCGGGTCGCGCACCGGGTGCGTCAGGCGCCGCACGGTCTCGACGTTCTGGGCAAAGACCTCGACGCCGCTGTCGACTACCGTTTCCACGTCGGCGAGCACACCGAGAAAATCGGGAGTCAGGGCCTCGACCGCGGTTCCGGGGTTGACCTCCTTGGTCCGGCGTACGCAGGCCGCATAATGACCGGCGCCGCCGTCGGGTAGATCGTCGCGGTTGACCGACGTGAGAACGACGTACTTCAGCCCCATGAGTTCAACGGCGCGCGCTGTGTTTTCGGCTTCTTCGGGATCGAGCCAGCCGCGCGGGTTTCCCGTGTTCACCGCGCAGAAGCGGCAGGCGCGCGTGCAGACGTCCCCCATGAGCATGATCGTCGCGGTGCCGGCACTCCAGCACTCGCTGATATTGGGGCATTTGGCCTCCTCGCAGACCGTGGCGAGGCGATGCTCGTGGACGATTCCCTTGACGGCCTCGTAGGTCTCGCCACCCTGAATCCGCGCGCGCAGCCAGCGCGGCTTGGCGAGACGCTCGCTCGCGGCGGCGCGTGCCTTGATGCCGTCCTTGATAACGGCCATTCCGCGCTCGTTGGTGAATTTTGCCCCGCTGGCAACCCGGGTGTTCCGAGCATCGGCTTCGGCGAGGTCGACGGCAGGTATCAACTGGGGTGCATCACTCATCGGCTAATTATACCGCCACAGCCCCCGCACCCCCAGCGCCTGGCTGCCAATTCCCGGCAGGCGACGCCGTAGCGCCACTACAGAAACGCGACACCCGTCGCATAAACCACACTGATCTGCCGGTCATTCAACATCCGTACAAAGCCTGGTCACTTTCTCGTCGCGGGAGGCGCTATCTTGGCTTGCAAAAGCCGGCCAGCGTTGATCGCAAGCGGTGGGAATGGCCAGCCAGCAAACGTACAACCAGAACTGAATCCCAATACAGAGGGGGAAGCCTGTGCTCGATGAAGCCCAACGCTGGGGGCGCCTGTGTGGCGCTGATGATGAAGCCGCCCAGCGCGACCTTGCGCGCACGGATCCCGGCCGCTATCACGGAGACATCGCCTCGCGGGAGCTTCACTGGTTCGACGGACGCGACTGGGTGCGCCGCGAGGCTGACGGCACGTGGATCGGGCTAAACTGCGGGCATGAGGCGGCCCCTGAACCGGCCCATCCGGCGGACTGGGAGCCCTGGGATCAGGCCTTCGACGACCGCGACGCGCCTTTCTACCGCTGGTTTTCGGGCGCGAAAACCAACGCCTGCTTCAACGAGATCGACCGTCACCTGCTTGACGGACGCGGCGGCGATACGGCGCTGATTTTTGAAGGCGACCGCTGGGACCCCTCGCGCAACGACGGACGCGGTGGTCCGGTGCAGGAGGCGAAGGTCTCCTACCGCCAGTTGCTGCTGCAGACCGTGCTGCGCGCCGAAGTGCTGCGTTCGCTCGGGCTGAAGCGCGGTGATCGCGTCGCCTTCAACCTGCCCAACATCCTCGAGCAGATCTACTACACCGAGGCCGCCAAGCGCCTGGGAATCATCTATACCCCGGTTTTCGGCGGTTTTTCCGCCAAGACGCTGTCGGATCGAATCCACGATGCAGGCGCCCGCGTGATCGTCACCGCCGATGGCGGCTACCGTAACGCCGAGGTCACCTCCTTCAAGGAAAGCTACGCAGATCCGGCGCTCGACAACTACATTCCCCTCGGCAGCGCACTCGCCTGCCTGCGCGACGTACTCGCCCGCTACGAGCTCGGCGACACCGGCGAGCGTCTCGCGGCGGCCGTGGCGAAGGGCCTGCACGGCGAAATCACCATCGAGCGCAGCGATCTGATGCGCGAACTCGGCTCCGCCATCGCCGCGGACCAGAGCATCGCCGCAGAGCGCTCGGCGGAACTGCGCACGGCGGTAGCGCGCGAACTCGCCGGCGTGACGCATACGGTGGAGCAGGTTGTCGTTGTCCGCTACACGGGTCAGGACATCACGATTCAGCCGCGCGACCGCTGGTCGCACGATCTCGTCGCCGAGGCCACGGAACGCGTGCTTGCCGTCGCCGCCGAGCACGGTTTCGTCGCCTCTCGTCTCGAGGCTCTGCTGGAACTGTCCGACCGCGATCTGTGGAAGGCCCTGGCCAGCGTGCATCCGGCGGTGCCCGTCGACGCCGACTGGCCCCTGTTCATCATCTACACCTCGGGTTCGACGGGAAAGCCCAAGGGCGTTGTACATACGCACGGTGGCTGGCTCGCGGGCATCTCGCACAGCATGCGCATGGTCTTCGATGCCGATGACGACGATCGCATCTATGTCGTCGGCGATCCCGGCTGGATCACCGGGCAGGCCTACCTGATCGCTGCTCCCCTGGCGCTCGGAATATCGACGGTGATCGCCGAAGGCTCGCCGCTGTTCCCCCATGCCGGGCGTTTTTCGTCGATCATCGAGCGCCACAAGGCGACGATCTTCAAGGCGGGCTCGACCTTCCTCAAGGCGGTGATGACCGATCCGGCGAGCGTCGAGGACATGGCTGCCTACGACATGAACAGCGTCAAGGTGGCGACGTTCTGCGCCGAGCCCGTATCGCCCGCCGTTCAGCAGTTCGGCATGGAGCGTATTTGCGAGCACTACATCAACTCCTACTGGGCGACAGAGCACGGCGGCATGGTGTTCTCCTGCCCCTGGGGCGATATCAACGACCTGCAGCCCGACGCCAAGACCTGGCCCCTTCCGTGGATCCAGGCCGAGGTTCGCGTGGCCACGGAAACCGGCAATGACGGCATCGCCACCGGGTGGCGCGCCGCCGAGGCCGGCGAGAAAGGCGAACTGGTCATCACGCAGCCCTACCCCTACCTCGCCCGCACGATCTGGGGCGACGCCGAGCATCTCGGCGAAGACAGCTGGCGCGGCGACATCGAGCGATTCAGCGATGTCTACTTCAATCGCTGGGCCGACGGCCTCGCCTACACGCAGGGCGATTACGCCCGCCTTCACGACGATGGCGCCTTTACGCTTCACGGCCGCTCCGACGACGTGATCAACGTGTCCGGCCATCGCATCGGGACCGAGGAGATCGAGGGCGCGATCCTGCGCGACAAGACCCTGCGCAAGGACTCCCCCCTGGGCAATGCCGTGGTCGTGGGCGCACCCCACGACGAGAAAGGCGAGACGCCGGTGGCGTTTTTGATCGCCGCCCCGGGCGCGCGCCTCGGCGACGACGACTTCAATCGCCTGCGGGCGCTGGTGCGCAGTGAAAAGGGCGCAACAGCCGTGCCGTCGGATTTTCTCGTGGTACCGGCTTTCCCTGAGACGCGCAGCGGCAAGTACATGCGCCGAACGCTGCGCGCCGTCCTCCTCGACCTGCCGCTCGGCGACCTGTCCACGCTGCGCAACCCGGAATCGGTACCCGAGATCCAGGCCATCGTCGAGAACTGGCGTGCCTTCGGCCAGCTCACTCAGGCGCGCGAGATCGTGCAAAGCCACCGCTTCCTGCGTCTGGAGACGCACGAGATACTTCCCGGACGTTTTGCCGCGCTGCTGGTCATCGATGCGCCGCCGGTGAACTCGCTCAACGAGCGCTCCCTCGACGAACTGAACACGGTGCTGCAGCACATCGCGCAGCAGGACCGCATCGAAGCGCTGGTCGTGACCGGCGCGCGCAACGCCTTCGTTGCCGGTGCCGACGTCAAGGAGCTGCTGGAAATCGGCGAAGCCGCAGACATGGATTCGGCACGTACGCCGCCGAATGCCGCGCAAACCGCCTTCGCGGTCCTCGAAAAACTCGACAAACCCGTCATTGCCGCGGTCAACGGCCCGGCACTCGGCGGCGGCTGCGAGCTCGCCCTAGCCTGCGCCTGCATCGTCGCCGACCGCCAGGCCCGCTTCGGACAGCCGGAAATCAACCTGAACCTGCTCCCGGGCTACGGCGGAACGCAGCGCCTCGTGCGACGACTCGCCGCTTCGCGCGGCCGTGAAGGACTGATCGACGCACTCCAGCTGGTGACATCGGGCCGCAATATCGACGCCGAAGAAGCAGCAGCCGCCGGTCTCGTGGACATGCTGGTGCCAACGCCGGCGCACAGCGCCGTCGATACGGCCATGGCGCTCGTACGCGACCATCTCGCCGGCGGCGACAGCCTCGACGAAGCTCTCGCACGGCATCGACAGCGCGTGGCGGCGCGTGACGAGCCGATCGAGATCGGTGACGATATCCTTGGTGACAGCGCGCTTGAGCGCACCTTCGCGCAGCTGCGCGCAGGCGGTCGCGGTCGCTGCCTCGAACGCGTCCTCGATGCCGTGAAGCACGGTGCCGAGCACGGTCAAAGCAGCGGACTCAAGCGCGAGGCCGAGCTCTTCGCCGAAGCCGTCTGCGATCCGAAGTCCGGCCCCGTGGGCATACGCGCCTTCCTCGAGCGCCGCAGCGCGGCGCTGCCGATCAAGGCGACGCCGGTCCCGCCCTACCCGAGCGCCGACCAGCGGGCGGAGCTCGAGGCCGCCGGCGAACTGCTGCCCCTCGAGGCCCCCTTCTTCCCCGGCGTCACTCCGGTGCCGCGCTACCAATACGGCATGGGCGTGGCGAAGCGCGAGGAGGACGGGTCACCCGCCCACGGTGATCCGGTTGACGCCGAAAAGCTGCTGGTGTTTCCAACGCCGAAGCCCGGCCCCAATGAAGCACTGGTGTTCGTGCTCGCCTCGGAGATGAACTTCAACGACATCTGGGCGATCACCGGTATTCCCGTGTCGCCCTTCGATGCGCGCGATGCCGACGTGCAGGTGACCGGCTCCGGCGGCGTGGCCATGATCGCTCAGCTCGGCGAGGAACTGCTTCGCGAGGGCCGCCTGCACGTCGGCCAGATCGTGACCGTCTACTCGGGTCAGAGCGAGCTGCTTTCGCCCGATCAGGGCCTCGACCCCATGGCGGCCGACTTCCGTATCCAGGGCTACGAGCGCAATGACGGCAGCCACGCGCAGTTCCTCGTGGTTCAGGGCCCGCAGCTGCATCCCAAGCTTCCCGGCTTGACCATTGAGGAAGCGGGGTCCTACGGACTCACACTCGGCACCATTCACCGCGCCCTGTTCACCACGCTGGACATCCGTCCCGGTCGTCGCCTTTTCGTGGAGGGCGCCTCGACCGGCACCGGTCTCGACTGCCTGCGCACGGCAAAGCAGAACGGCCTCCAGGTGCTCGGCATGGTGTCTTCGGAGGATCGCGGCGAGCGCGTACGCCAGTTCGGCGGCGAGCCCGTCAATCGCCGCGACCCGCGCTGGGAAACGATCTTCAGCCCCGTCCCCGACGACCCCGCCGAATGGGAGTCCTGGGAAGCGGCCGGCGACGCCTTCGTGGAGGCCGCGCACGCAGCCGTGGGTGGCCCGCTCGATTACGTGGTTTCCCATGCCGGTGAGCGTGCCTTCCCGCGCTCCTTCCAGCTCCTCGGTGACGGCGGCGTGCTCACTTTCTACGGCGCCTCCTCCGGCTATCGTTTTTCCTTCATGGGCAAGCCCGGTGCGAGCACGCCCGCAGAAATGTTTGATCGCGAGGGACTGCGCGCGGGCAACACACTGCTGGTGATTTACGGGCCCGGCGCCGAAGACGGCGTGGTCGATTCAGTCGCCATCGAGGCCATCGAGGTTGGCTGCAGCCTGGGCGCCCAGGTTGCGGTGCTTGCGGACACGGCGGCGCAGCGCGAATTCGTCACCTCTCTGGGTTTCGGCGCGCGTCTGACCGGCGTTGTCAGCATCGACAGCATCGCACGCAAGCTCGGCGAGGACTTCGATCCCCCGGGCCCCTTCCCGGCCCTGCCCGACCCCTTCCGCGAATCGGAGGCCTTCAAGGAAGCGGTGCGCCAGTTCTCCGATCGCACGCTCAAGCCCATCGGTTCCGCCGTGGCGCCGCTGCTGCGCAACACGCTCGACAAGCGCGGTCTGCCCGATTACGTGTTCGAGCGCGCGGCCCGCGACGGACTTGGCCTGGCCACGTCTCTGGTCAAGCCCAACGTCGGCAAGGTGATCTACTCCGAGGAACTCAAGGGCCGACGCCTGAGTTTTTATGCGCCGCAGGTGTGGATGCGCCAGCGACGTATCGTAATGCCCAGCGCCGAAATCCGAGGCACCCACCTCAATACGGCACGGGAATTCGCAGAAATGCAGGAGCGCATCGCCGCCGGGATGATCGACGTGATCGCGCCCGTCGCCGTGCCCCTGCCTGAGATAGCCGAGGCCCACCAGGCCATGTGGGAAAACCGCCATGCGGGAGCGAACTACGTCGCCACGCACGGCCTTCCCCGCTCGGGGCTCAAGACGCGCGATGAACTCTATCGCGCCTGGGCCATTCGCGAAGCCGAACGGCGCGGAGAAAGCTTCGCGCACATCGACACCGGATCTGCAGGAGCTCTGCGATGAATCAACCCGCAATTGACCCGACGGCAACGAGCGCCGGCGCCCGCCTGAAAAACAAGGTCGTTATCCTCACGGGCGCCGCCGGCAATATCGGCGCCTTCGTCAGCCGCAACCTGCTTCGAGAGGGAGCGCGGCTGGTGATGACCGGCCGCAACGAGGCGAAACTCTCGGCCTTTATCGAAGAACTCTGCGCCGAGGGCTTCGCGCGCGAACAGATGCTGATGGCCATCGGCGACAGCGCCCGGCCCGAGGTCTGCCGCGACATCGTGGCATCGGCGATCGGACACTACGGTCGCATCGATGTGCTGGTGAACAACGCCGGCGGCGCCGGCCCGCGACGGACGCTGCGCGACATCCCCTTCTCGGACGCCGAGCGCAAGGCTCGCGGCGACGACGAGACCATGTACGAAGCGGCGATGAATCTACTCGCCGGCCCCTGGAACATGGTCCGAGCCGCCGTGCCGCACATGAGCCGCGGCGGTTCGATCGTGAACGTGTCGACGATTTTTTCGCGCACGCATTACTACGGTCGCATCCCCTACGTTGTGCCCAAGTCAGGCCTCAACGCGCTGTCCATCGGCCTTGCCAAGGAGCTGGGCGACGAGTATGGCATTCGCGTGAACACGCTGTTCCCCGGGCCGATCGAGTCCGAGCGCATCGACACGGTCTTCAGCAACATGGACGCGCTGCAGAGCGCGCCCTCGGGCACGACCTCGAAGGAATTTCGCGGTCTCATGATCGCGCGGCGCGAGACGCCCGAAGGCGACTTCGACTATCGCTACCCCACACCCGTGGACGTGGCCGCGACGATCACCTACCTCGCCTCCGACGAATCGGCAGCGCTCTCGGGCCACCACATCGAGGTGACCAACGGCATGCAGGTCCCGGCGCAGAGCCGGTCGAGGCTGGTGTCCTGGCCGGACAAGCGCCTCGAGGACCTGAGCGGCCAGGTCGTTCTAGTGCTCGCGGGAAGCGACTACGAGGATGCGCTGGTGTTCGCCGAGCGACACCGCGTGAGCGGGGCCCGCGTGGTCCTGGCATTCCGCAGCCTCGAATCGCTGGGCATGGCGCGCTCCTACTGCGCATCGCGCGGACTCGACGACGTACAGCTCCTGCACCTCGAGCCGCTGCGTCGCGAGTCCGCAGACCGCACCTTCGATTACATTCGCGACCATTTCGGGCGCCTCGACGGCATCATCGTCCTCCCGCGCTCGGGTAACGGAGAGCACGGCTACTCGCTCAGCACCGCGGGCGACGACGACGTCGCCGCCTTTGTCCGCGACGAGGTCGTGGCACCGGTGGCCTTTGCCTCCGCCCTGGCCAACAACCTCGATCGCTGGGGATTCCTGAAGGAGGCTCCGGCGCTGACCTACGTCACCAACCCCAGCGACGGTCACGGCGACTACCTCAACGAGGTCAAGCGCGCGGCCATCGAGGCGCTGATACGCATCTGGCGCCACGAGGACCGGCAGATGCGACGCAAGGGCGAGCGCGACTGGGCGATCCTCGCCAACCAGCTCGTGCGCTATGACAACACGGAAGACGACAACCTCACCTTCACCGCCGACTGGACGGCAACGCTGACCAACCGCGTGCGGCGCATGGATCCGATCAACCTCTGGCTGCCCGAGAGTATTCAGCGCGCCACGGGCAAAAGCGCGATGCCCCACGCCATCCAGCGCGTGCTTCCGGGTCTGCACAAGGGCCGGACGGCTGTGATCACCGGCGGCAGCCTCGGCATCGGCCTACAGCTCGGCCGCTTCCTCGCCATTGCCGGCGCTCGCGTGCTGCTGTCGGCGCGCAGTGCGCCCAAGCTCGAGGAGGCTCGCGCCGAAATCGTCGAGGAACTCCGCGGTGTGGGCTACCCCAACCCGGATGACCGCGTACACATCATGCCCGACATCGATGTCGGCGATGAGGCGGCGCTCGAGCGCCTGTACGAACACTCGATGGAACTCTTCGGCCACGTTGACTTCCTGATCAACAATGCCGGCATTTCCGGAGCCGAAGAGATGGTCGTGGACATGACCCTCGAGGCCTGGAACCGCACCATGTTCGCCAATCTGATCTCCAACTACTCGCTGATCCGCAAGTACGCCCCCAAGATGAAGGCGAACGGCTACGGCATCGTGCTCAACGTGTCGAGCTACTTCGGTGGCGAGAAGTATGTCGCCGTTGCCTACCCCAACCGCGCCGACTACGCCGTGTCCAAGGCCGGGCAGCGCGTGCTCGCCGAGATCCTCTCGCGACACCTCGGTCCGGAGATTCGTATCAATGCGCTCGCCCCGGGACCCGTGGACGGTGCCCGCCTGCGCGGTCTCGGCGGTGCGCCGGGACTGTTCGAGCGGCGCGGCCGCCTCGTGCTCGAGAACAAGCGCCTGAACAGCGTGCACAAGGCGTTTCTGGCGGCCATGGACGAAGGCGTGGATACGGACACGCTGATGGCGCTGAGTGCGAACACGCTGGCTGAGCTGCGCCGTGTCGATGGACGCAGTAAGGCGCTCGGTAAACTGGTGGCACAGATCGAAGATGCGCGCGAGGGCGGAACCTCGCGCGATTACCTGCTCAACCGCGATCTCGCCGAAAAACTCGTCAATCGCCTGCTTACGGGCGGCCTGATGACACCGGAGAATGCGTCGGCCTTCCTCGACGCCTTCGCCGACGCACCGACGCCCTTCTTCGACGAGCAGGCGATCAAGAAAGCTGCCGAGGGCATCGAGGCGGGCATCCTCAACCGCCTGCACCTGCACAAGATGCCGACGGACGAGCAGATCGGTCTGTCGACCGTATTCCACCTCGCCGATGACATCGCCAGCGGCGAGACCTTCCACCCCTCCGGCGGACTCAAGTTCGATCGCTCCGTGACCGAAGGAGAACTGCTCCACCGGCCCGACCGCGAGGCGCTCGCCAAGCTGAAGGGCAAGCGCGTGGTGCTGATCGGCGATGCCATGCGCGAAGAGCTGGCATCGATCGCCCGCGGCTTCATCGATCACGAGATCGCGGCACTCACGGTGCTCACGAAAACTGCAGAAGCGCAGGAAGAGATTCAGCACAGCATCGATGTGAGCGCTGGCATGAAGCTCGAGGTCAAGGTGATCGGCAACGATATTGAAGGCGCCCTCGACGATCTGCTGCAGAACCATGGCGGCTTCGACGTGGTGGTCAGCGCGCCCTTTGCGCGCCTGCCCTACAACGCGCTTGCGGCGGAGAACGAGGGATCCTGGGAACGCGTCCTGTCGCACGAGGACTTCGCGCGCCTGATCGACGACCAGCTGACTCACCACTTCCGCATCGCGCGCCGCGCCGCGCTGGTTCCGAACTGTCAGATCGTGCTGCTTACGCCGGACACGTCCTTCGTGTCATCGCGCGAGGAATTCGCCCTGGCGCTGTTCGTGAAGAACTCGCTCCACGCCTTCACGGTAACGCTGGGCGTGGAAACTGAGCGTCTGCCCACCTACCCGGCGGTCAACCAGGTGCAGCTTACGCGTCGTGCACGCGCCGAAGAGCCCGCCAATGAAAGCGAGCTCGAGGAGGAGATGGAGCGCCTTGTTTACGCGGTACTCAGCTGTTCCGTGCCGGCGCCGAGTCCCGGCGAGAGCCGCTACCTGGCGCGCATCTTCCGCGGCAACGCGGTGACCGTGTAGGGGGCGGAGGAATCAGTCGAGGACCTGTACATAGCCCGGGGGCACGTCAAACATGGGTCCCCAGGTATGTACACGCACCGTGGGCTGGCCGTCGAGCGTCTGCAGCGGCAGGCCGGCCTCGACCCAGCCCATGATGCTGCCGTCAAAGTTGACCGCGTCGACACCGGCGGAGCGCAGGGACTCAGTGTAGGCACGGCTGCGCGCACCTACGGTGCAGTAGGGCACGATCTGCTTGTCGGCGTAGCGCTCGGGGTTGCGCTCGTACTGGGCTCGGGTAATGGCGCCCGGGATAAGCGAGACGGCGATTTCCTCATCCGAGCGGACATCCACCAGCTGGTAGACCGGTGAAATGAGGCCTTCGCGATCCGCAGTGCTGGCGAGAAGCGCCTCAACACCCACCGTCGGCACGCTGCCACCGAGCAGGCCATAGCGCTGCGCCACCACAGCGGCCCCTGATACGATGCATACGATGAGAATGATCAGGCTTGCTTTGCGTAACATACTCCAGGGGTCCTCGTCGGCTGGTCCTGTCAATGAATGACGTTAGCGAAACCGCTTCATGGAACGGGCCCGAAAGCGGGTCGACGCGATGATTACCGCGATCCCACGGCACAGCAAGTGCTGCGATCGATGAGCAGTTCTCGCTTCTGGGAGACGGTACCACTCGCGGAGATGAGCACCGAGCAGTGGGAGTCGCTCTGCGACGGATGCGCACGCTGCTGCCTGCACAAGCTGCAGGACGCTCACACGGAAAAGATCTACTACACCAACGTCGCCTGCCGCCTTCTCGATCCCCAGCGCTGCCGCTGCACGCAGTATGAGCGCCGACAGACGCTGATTCCGGACTGCGTCGTGCTCACACCCGACGGCCTCGGAGACCTCACCTGGCTGCCCGATACCTGCGCCTATCGCCTGCTCAGCGAGAACCGCCCGCTACCGGCCTGGCATCCGCTGGTCAGCGGCGACCCCGAGTCGGTCCATCTTGCTGACATCTCCGTGCGCGGCTTCACCGTGAGCGAGGACGAGGTCGACGACGAGGACTTTGAAGATCACATCATCCGCTGGATCGAAGTCGACTGAGCGGAGGCCACGGCGCCGCGGTCATTAACGGCGTTCTGGCCATGGCAAGGATCACTCCCTACACTGCGTCGCGTCTGTCGCCGTCGGGAGTAAGAGCCGTGTCGCGTGCTGCGAGTGCAGGATCAGGAAAAGCTTCGCCGATGGCTGTACGGGCCATCCCCGGAACGCAGGTCGGCGCGAGGGCGCTTGAAAAGCAGAGGCGCGAGGGCTCTGCGCGCAGCCGCGCGATGACGGCACTGCGCCGCCTTGGCGCACTGATGCGCGGCGCGATCACCGGCGCTGTGCTCGCAGCGACGCTCGCTGCAGGCGCAGCGGCCGCCGAAGCAAGCGACGATACGGTCCTGCTGTCCTCTGCCGCCGACCGCTTTCTGGCCGTAAGCATCAGCGAGCTTTCCGCCGAGGAGTATGCCGCCGCGCTGACGGAATACAAAGCCGTGCTCGCTGACCTGGCGTCCATCGATTACGGCGCGCTCAGCCGCGATGAGCAGGTCGATCACGACCTGTTGGTCGGCGACCTCAAATCGCGCATCTTCAATATCGAAACGGTCCGGCTGCACTCGCTGCATCCCGCTTCCTATTTCCGCCTCGGCAGAACCAACGCCCTCTTCGTACGCCCCGGCGCGATCAGCGACTCGGGGGTCCGCCGGGCAGTGCAGGAACTTGAACGGCTGCCGCGGATTCTGGTCAACGCCGAGCAGAACCTCGAGCGTCCGGCGCGCGTGTGGACAGAGAACGCGCTTTATGAGGCCTACTACGCCCACATGCTGCTGCGCGACTACGTTCCCGGCGCTGCCGTCGATGATCCCGAGCTCAAGGGCGACCTGCTGGCCGCAGCGAAAGACGCCGACGTCGCCGTGTCGCGCTACGAGAATTGGCTGCGCGAGGTGCTCCTGCCACGCTCGGACCGCTCTCCGGCCTGGAACCCCGAGTGGATCGAATATCTCCAGTTCACCAAGGAAGGCCTCAGGGACTGGCCGCTCGAGCGCATGCTCGCCTTCGCCGATAGCGACATCGCCCAAACGCGCGCGTCGATGGAAGCCCTGGCAAGGCGCATCCACCCGTCGGGGGATTTGCGCACCGTATGGAACGTCATGCTCGACGAGGCCCCGCCCTGGCAGGAAGTCCTCCCCATGGCGCAGCGCTTCGTGGACATCACTTCGTCCTGGCTGCACGACGAGGGAGCGCACGTGGTGACGATTCCGGAGTACATCGACTACGGCGCGCGTATCAGCCCGCCGATGGCGCGACGCATTCTTTCCTTCGGTGGTGCAACGCGTGGACCGGACGTGGCGGGCCGCCAGTCCGGGTACTACATCCTGACGCCGCTCGAAGACCGACTTACGGAGGAAGAGGCCGCCAGCCGCATCCGCAGCTACAACCCCTACTGGACACACGTCATCTCCTATCACGAGTGGCTGGGGCACAACGTGCAGATCGCTGCGGCGCGCGAACACGTGGACCGGAAAATCCGCCGCAATCTCGCTACGGGCTACTTCTCCCAGGCCTGGTCCTTTTATCTGGAGAAGCTGCTCGAGGACGAGGGCTACTTCGAGGACCGCTTCAGCCACACGGCCGCCCTCAAGCATCGCATGGCCCGCCTGCAGATGCGCCAGTGGCGCAACGTGCGCATCACCACCAAACTGCGCATGGCGCTGGGCGAGATGAGCTTCGATGAGGCCGTGCAGGTCTACATCGAGGAAATCGGCATGGAGGCGACCAACGCCTTTATCGAAGTCCAGCGCGATTCGCAGTCCCCCTTTCCGCCGGGAAAGGAAATCATCGGCGAGCAGAAAATTCTCGAGCTGCGCGCCGAGTATCAGCGCCGCATGGGGGAGCACTACCGCCTGCGCAACTTCAACGACACGCTGCTGACCTACGGCGACCTGCCCTTTCCACAGATCCGACGGCTGATGTTCAATGACTGAGCGTCGCCGCGCGATCGTCCTGTGCCGAAGCGTCGCCGATCGGATCTGCGCGCGGTGCACGCGCGCGCTGTCCGTCGCATGCGCCGCGCTGCTCGCTGCGGCCCTATCCTGGCCGGGCGTCGCCGATCCCTACCCGGTCAACGCTGACATCGATGTCGAGCACTATCGCTTTGCCATCGAGCTCTCGGATGACTCGGACCGCATTCGCGTGCAGGCGCGCATCGATGTCCGCCTAGCCGGCGACGGCAGCGACACGGTGATCCTCGACCTGGTGAATCGGAAGGACGGCGAGACCGGCATGAGCGTCGAATCCGTCAGCGTCGACGGCCGCACCATGAACTACCAGCATCAGGACGACCGCCTCGCTATCGCGCTGAGCGATGCAATCCTGCGCGAGGGCCGCGTCGCAATCGACGTCGACTACAGCGGAGTGCCGGAAACCGGCCTGATCATTGGCGACAACAAGCACGGCGTGCGCAGTTTCTTCAGTGACAACTGGCCCAACAAGGCGCGCCACTGGCTGGCAACGGTGGATCACATCGCCGACAAGGCCACGGCCGAATTCATCGTGACCGCGCCGCAGCGGCTGCGTGTCGTTTCCAACGGCCGGAGGCTGGAGGAGAGCAGCCTGGGTGGCGGCATGAAGCGCACGCACTGGCGCCAGGGTGTACCAATCTCGCCGTGGCTGTACGTGCTCGCCGCTTCGGAGTTTGCCGTACAGCACGTCGATGATTTCGAGCACAAGGCGATCGAGAGCTGGGTTTATCGCCAGGATCGAGATGCCGGCTTTTACGCCTTTGCCGAGCCGACAAAAGATGCGCTGGGTTTTTTCGCTGCCTATGTCGGTCCCTTCGAGTACGAGAAGCTGGCCAACATCCAGTCCAACAGCGTGGGCGGCGGCATGGAGGCCGCCTCGGCGATTCTCTACGGTGATGACTCCGTGTCCGACGAGCGCCCGCGCTCGCGGCGCTGGCAGACGGTGATCGTGCACGAGATCGCCCACCAATGGTTCGGTAACTCCGTCACCGAAGCTTCCTGGGATCACGTCTGGCTCAGTGAAGGCTTCGCGACTTATTTCACCTTCCTGTATTTCGAGCATGCGAAGGGCCGCGAGGCCTTTGCGCGGTACATGATCGAGGCGCGCGAGCGCGCAAACGAATTTTCAGCCGAACGACCGGACTATCGTCTCCTCCATGACGATCTGCGCGACATGAAGGACGTGACCACGCGGCAGATCTACGACAAGGGCGCCTGGGTCTTGCATATGCTGCGTGAGCAGATCGGCGATGCGAACTGGTGGCATGGTATCCGTAGCTACTACAGCCGCTATCGCAACGGCCTCGCTGACAGCGCCGATTTCCAGCGAGAAATGGAAAGCGCCTGCCAGTGCGATCTGGCAGCGTTCTTTGAATACTGGCTGCAAAGCGGAAGCACGGTGAACCTCGATATCGCCTGGCACCATGATGCGGACGCAGGCCTGCTGCAGATCGATGTGGACCGCAGCGGCCACACGACGGGAAGCCCGCCGCTTGAACTGGAGCTTGCCATCTATTTTCCGGGAGAAGCCCTGCCCGAACGAGTGTCTATATTGCTGGACAATAATGGGGGAAATGTTAGTTTACAGGCAGCGCGAAAGCCCCTGAGTCTGCTGCCCGATCCCGGGACACGCCTGCTCGCACGCTGGACCATCGCTGAACGCAATCCCTCAGGGCTGACCGCTGACCCGGGTGATTGATTCCTGCGACTGGTTATTTTTCCCTGCCTGGAGAAGTTGCATGAATCTGGACGCTGAACCCCGCAAGTGGCTCCGCCGCACCGGCCTTGCCGTACTCGGATCTATCTGCCTGTCAGCCAACGTCTTTGCTGCCACCGAGGCATCCGAACCCCGGCCCCTTGAAGCGCGCAGCGAAGGAGCAGGCCCCTACGAGCGACTGATCCTGCGGGGCGCCTACATGGTTGACGGCACCGGCGCTCCGGCGCAGGGCCCCGTCGACATAGTGGTCGAGAACGACCGAATCGCCGAGATTCGCATGGTCGGCGTACCGCTCGTACCGATCAAGCCCGAGGATCGTCCCGCCCTCGAGGGAGGCCGTGAGATCGACGTCAGTGGCTCTTATATCCTGCCTGGCTTCGTCGACACGCATCTGCACCTTCATCAGGAAACCGATGACCAGCAGGTTCCACCCGAGTACGTCATGAAGATGTGGATGTCGCATGGCATCACCAACGGGCGAACCGTGGGCACGGCCAACACGCGCTGGTCCGTCGAGACCGCCAGGCGCAGCGCCGCCAACGAAATCACCGGCCCCCGCTTCGAGGTCTACCCGATGTTTGGCAGTCCGGAAATCGGTCTGCCGAAGCCAACCACCGCCGAGGAAGGCCGCGAACATGTTCGCCTGATGAAGAAGCTCGGCGCCTCAGGCGTGAAGTTCATCGGCGCTCCGCAGGCGGTCCTCGAGGCCGCGCTCGATGAGGCGGACAAGCTGGGGCTCAACTCCACGATGCACCACGCGCAGATCGCCGTGTCCTATGCGAATGTGCTCGACACATCTGCGGCGGGCCTCAAGTCCATGGAGCACTGGTACGGTCTGCCCGAGGCGATGTTCGAGGACAAGCAGATCCAGCGCTACCCGTCGGACTACATCTATCAGGATGAGGGCGATCGCTTTTCCGAGGCCGGACGGCTCTGGGAACAGGCTGCGAAACCTGGTTCGGCGAAGTGGAACGAGGTCATGCAGACGCTGCTCGATCGCGACTTCGGCATTTCACCGACTTTCACCGCCTACATCGCCACGCGCGACGTGATGCGTATGGCGCGCGCCAAGTGGCAGGAGGAGTACGTTCACCCGAACCTCTGGAGCTTCTATCGTCCAAGTCGCGTTTACCACGCCTCCTACTGGCACTACTGGACGCTCGAGAACGAGCTCGACTGGAAGCGCAACTATCAGCTGTGGATGCAGTTCATCAACGAGTACAAGAACCGTGGCGGCCGCGTGACCGTGGGCTCCGATTCCGGCTACACCTACAACACCTACGGCTTCGGTCACATCATGGAGATGCAGCTGCTCGCTGAAGCCGGCTTCTCCGGGCTGGAGGTGATCCATGCAGCAACGCTGCAGGGCGCCCGCCAGCTTGGTATCGACGAGGACTTCGGCTCGATCGAGGTCGGCAAAAAGGCAGACCTCGTCGTGGTCCCGGAGAATCCCCTCGAAAATCTCCACGTGCTTATGGGTACGGGCGCCATTCGTCTCAACGACGACACCGGCGAAGTCGAGCGCATCGGTGGCATCAGCCACGTGGTCAAGGACGGGATCGTCTACGACACCGTCGAGATGCGCCGGGGCCTCCGCGAGCTGGTTCGAGAAGCCAAGGAAGCGCAGGGCATAGCGCCCGGCCCGATGGACATCGAAACGGTACCCTTCAAGGGCTGAGAGAAACCTCCAGGGACACACCGACAGCCTCGGGTGAGCGTCGATCACGACCACGGCTCCGATCTTCAGGGCCGCGTGGCACTGGTCACGGGCGCAGCCTCCGGTATGGGGGCGGCAACCGCGCGCATTCTGGCATCACGTGGCGCCCGGATCGTACTCGTTGACCGCAATCCCGAGCTCGCAAGCGGCACCGCGTCGGAGATTGATTCAGCGCTCTGCCGAATCGGAGATGTCAGCGATTCCACCTTCTGTCGCGATGCCGTGCAGTCGGCCGTCGAAGCTTTCGGCCAGCTCGATATCCTGGTCAATGCCGCTGGCGTGATTCTGCGCAAGGACGCGCGAGCGACCAGCGACGAAGACTGGCAGCGTGTGATGAACGTGAATGTGAACGGCGTGTTCTACATGTCGCGGGCGGCCGTGGCCCCCATGGCGAGCCGCAAGCGCGGCTCGATCATCAACTTCGGCTCGATCTGGGGAGACCTCGGCGCGTCCGGCGTCCTCGCCTACTGCGCGAGCAAGGGCGCCGTACACCAGATCACCCGGGCGATGGCGCTCGATCACGTCAACGACGGCATCCGTATCAATGCCGTCGCGCCGGGCGAAGTGAATACGCCGATGCTGGCCTCGGAGCGCGAGCACCCCCCCAGCGCTGCAGACCTCCAGGCGCTGGCCGACGCGACAATACCGATGCGCCGCCTCGCGGACCCGCGGGAGATCGCACGCGTGGTGGCCTTCCTCGCTTCCGACGAGGCGAGCTACATGACCGGATCGATCGTCACCGTGGACGCCGGATACAGCGTGCGCTGATCCAACAGGAGCCCGATTCCCGGGCCCTTCGCGTAGGATCGCCGCAGAGTAGACGATACACTCGCGCCATGATCTACCGACACCTCGGCCGATGCGGCCTGCGCATTTCCTGCCTGGCCCTGGGCACGGATAACTTCGCCAACCCGACGCCGGAGAGCGAGGCGGCATCGATCCTCGATGCGGCACTCGATGCCGGGATCAACCTGGTGGATACGTCGAACAGCTACGCTGCCGGGGAGAGCGAGGCCATCATCGGCCGCGCGCTGAAGAGAAGTGGACGGCGGAACGAGGTCGTGCTGGCGACCAAGGCGTTCTATCCCACGGGACCGGGCCCCAACGACGGCGACAACTCGCGGCGCCACATCATCGCAGCCTGCGAGGCCTCGCTTCAAAGGCTCCAGGTCGATCACATCGATCTCTACCAGCTTCACCGCCCCTCCCCCCGCATTCCCGTCGAGGAGACGCTCTCAGCGCTGACGGACCTCGTGCGCCAGGGCAAGGTGCGCTATATCGGCTGCTCCACGCACCCGGCCTGGCGGGTGATGGAGGCGCTGATGGTGAGCGAACTGCGCGGCCTGGAACGCTTTGTATCGGAGCAGCCACCCTACAACCTGCTCGACCGGCGCATAGAAAATGAACTGGTTCCGCTTTGCGAACGGCACGGTCTGGGACTGATTTCCTGGTCACCCATGGCCATGGGCATTCTTGCCGGTCGCTACGAAAGCGAGGCAGACGTGCCCGTCGACTCGCGCGCGCGCCTGCGCGGCGGCATCTATGCGGAACGTGTGACCCAACGAGGTATCGAGGCCGGCCGGCGCTTCGCGGCACTCGCCCGCGAGCATGGTCTGTCTCCGGCGCAGCTGGCGGTGCTCTGGGTCAAGGACCAGCCGGCTATCAGTGCCCCGCTCCTCGGTCCGCGAACGCTCGAGCAGCTCGAACACCTGCTGCCCGTCGCGCAGATGCACCTGTGCGAAGACCTGCGGCAGGCCTGCGACACGCTGAATCCACCCGGCAGCGCCGTCGCCAATTTCCACAATTCGGCAGAGTGGATGCGGATGCGCATCACCTAGCCAGGCAGGCGCCCGCCGGGATCCCGACGCGCGGTAGCGAAGGCGATGCCCTTGCCGACTCAGTCCCTCAGTCCGCGCTCAACTTTTTTTCAAGGCGCAATCCGTGGCTGCCGTCGGCGTAATAGGCGAGCAGACGGCGCCGCACTTCGAAGCCGTGGTGCTCGTAGAGGCGAAGGGCGCCGCAGTTGTCCTCCCGCACCTCCAGGCCGAGCCGGTCGCAGCCGCGTGCGCGGGCCCGCCGCTCGGCCAGTGCAAGCAGGCGCCCCGCCAGCCCCTGGCCGCGCCACGGTTCTGCGGTCGCCAGTGAGTAGATCCGCGCCAGCCGGGCTCCGCGTCGGAACAGGATGACCATCGCAGCGCGTACCGATGACGGCGATGCGGCCGAGGCTGCGACCGTGTCGACGCCCTCTTCGACCCAGACTTCCGCACTTGGACGCGCCAGAAGGTAGCGCCATTGCCTTGGCCTGAAGTGATCCGAAGCGAAGCTCGACGCTTCCAGCGCGATCAGTGCATCCAGGTCGGCGCATACGGCCCGGCGCGGCGTCCCGCTTCCATCGCGATGCTCTCTGGAGATCTCGGGCACCTGCGCCATGAAGCTATTCCGCAACTCGATTTGCCTCTACTATCCGCCCACGCTGCGCTGCGCGCCAGCCGCGGCCGAACACTACGGCTACCCATGAGGTAAGCGCCATTCCATGGTTGCGTCCCGCCTTGCCATCGTCGTCGATGCCCTCGACGACTGGTCCCCCTACTACCCCAGCAGCGACCTGCAAACGGCACACGATTATCTTGCCTCCCCGGGCTCGTCTCCTCGACGCCTGGTAATCAACCTGTGCAGTAATCTCACCTATCGCAGCATCGGTTACTACGTGAGCCTGCTCGCCGAGGCGCGCGGAGAGCGGGTCACGCCCAGCTCGCGCTGTCTGGCGGATCTGGCTGCCGATCAGCTGCCAAGCCTGCCGCGGCGCATCAGCCTCGACATCGATGACGACGAGCATAGCGTTGTGGAAACAGTGCTGTTCGGCGAAGCCGAGCGTCCGGCTCTGGCGAGCCTTGGACGCCGTCTGTTTGCACAGCTGGACCTGCCGATGATGCGAATGACGCTTCGACGCGAGGGCGCGGCCTGGCGTCTGGCGGGCGTCGAGCCGCTCTCCCTGAGCCACCTCGACGCCGGCCAGGAAACGCACTTTGCCTCGGCCATCGACCGCTACAGCCACAGAATCTGGCGCAAACCGCGTAACACCCGTCGCTTCCGTTACGAGATGGCTGTCCTGATCGATCCGAGAGAGGCGCTGCCGCCAAGCAACCGCGGCGCCCTCCGTCGCTTTCGCAGCACAGGCCGGGAACTGGGCATCGATGTCAGCTTCATCGACCGTAGCGACGAGATGCGCCTCGGCGAATACGACGCTCTGTTTATCCGCGAGACCACGGCAATCAACCATCACACCTGGCGCTTTGCCCGTCGCGCCGAGCAGGAAGGCATGGTGGTGATCGACGACCCCCAGTCGATTCAGCGCTGTGCCAACAAGGTCTATCTCCACGAACTCCTGAGCGGGCACAGCGTGCCCGTTCCGCGCACAGAGCTGCTGTTCGAGGACAGCCTCGAGGCGCAGTGCAGCAGGCTCGCCGAGCGATTGCCGCTTGTTCTGAAGATACCCGACGGCTCCTTTTCCCGGGGGATGCGGCGCGTGGAACGGCAGGCAGAATTGCTTCCGGCAGCGCGCGATCTCCTCGGAGAAGCCTCCGTGCTACTCGCTCAGGAGTATCTCCGCACCGATTTCGACTGGCGCATCGGCGTCCTCGGGCGACGGGTTCTTTTTGCCTGCAAGTACTTCATGAGCGGGCGCCACTGGCAGATCTATCAGCACAGCGCGTCGGGCCGAACGCGCTCCGGCGGCTTCGAGCCCGTGGCCGTGGGCAAGGTACCCCGGGCCGTGATCAAGACTGCGCTGCTCGCGGCGCGACTGATCGGCGACGGCCTCTACGGTGTGGACCTGAAGCAGCTGCCCGATGGTCGCGTAGTGGTCATGGAGGTCAATGACAATCCGAACATCGACCACGGCGTCGAAGACGCATTTCTCGGCGACGAACTGTATCGCTCGATCCTGACCGAATTTCTGGAGCGCCTTAACCGGCGCTGAGCGCGTGGCAACGAATTTCGCGCCCGGGGCCAGCGACTTGACCTTCGATGCGCGCGACTCAGGATCCGTATCCGCCGCGCTAGCGAGGCGGATCGATCCGATTCTGGATCGAGTTATTGACGCGATACCAGCCGGCGACCGAATAGCGATCTCGCCTCGCCGGTAGTACTTCGTGCGGGAACTCCTCGCTCAGAAACAGCACGACGGTGCCAAGGAGCGGAATGACCCTGGTCCCCACACGGTCGAACTCATCGGCGTAAATTGCCAGTTCGCCGCCATCGTCGTTGCTCCACCCCCGGTTCAGGTAAACAACGATCGACAGGACGCGGTTCGTGTCACCGCGAAAGGCATCGTAGTGTCGGCGGTAATAGGCTCCGGCCCGGTAGTGCGCAAAGTGACTTTCGAAGGAGAAAAGCCCGAGGAGCAGCCTCTGGTTCAGAAAGCGCTGCAGAGCCGATGTCCAGTCCAGCCAGGCCTTCCCGGCCGACGAGTCACCGTTGATCCAGCAGATGTCATCGGTACGAATGAATTCCGTCTGCTGGAAGCCCGTACCTCTGCCGACGCCCGCGTTCGAGAACATGCTGGCGCTCATCGACAGTTGCTGCGTGAGCAGGGCGTCAGCGATTGCATCAGGCAGGGCTGCGGGGCGAATGCTGTAGCCCTGTTGCTCGATATCGTCGGCAATCTGCGAAAACAGCCACTCCTGCTGACACGGACTGCCGTCAATCCGACCACCGCCCCCCGCACTGCTGTCGATGATGCGGAGCGAGATGGGTGTTTCGAGAGTATCCAAGGATGGTGCTCCGCAGGCCCGAATGCTTGCCCGGGGAGGGCGAGAGAAGCTACTCCACGGGAGGGCGCCGCGCAATAGACAAAACTACGGCTACGGAAGCCTCGGCACGACGCCAGTCCTTACGCCCCGCTCCCTCGCCGCGATCAGCCACAAGGGCGCCTTCAGTAGTGCCGGGCAACTCCGGTAAGGCGGACCGGCGCGGCGGGCTCAGCGCGAGCGCCAGATCTTGAAGGCGGCGCGGATCTCCGCAACGACTTCCTCGGGCGCCTTGTCGCCCGTATCCACCACGAGGTCGAACTGCCGCGTATTGCTGATATCGATGCCGTACTCGCGCAGGTAGCGCGCCTTGGTCTTGTCGAATCGCCGCTCAATATTCTTCGCCACCTCGAGTACGCTCTCTGCATGCTCGCCCTTGCGGCGCCCGGAGACGATATCTTCGTAGACGCGCTTGGCGGACGTTTCCGGATCGACCCGGAGATAGACCGAAAAGCTGTCGTGGATCCAGTAGTAGCCAAGGCGGGCCGCGAGCACCAGTTCGCTACCCTGCCCCAGACGCCGGATGAGCGTGTCCACCTCCTGGTCGATCGCGCGATTGGACTCGATGAACCGCTCGAGGTTGTCGAGGGTCATGTCGTACCGCTGCGCAAGGTCCCTGAACAGGCCACCGGCGTTGAACTTACGATAGTCGAGGGACTCGGCCAGCAGGGCGGCGACCGTCGATACGCCGGAGCCGCTGTCGCCGGTCAGGGTAACGATGCTTTTCTTCGGCAGCGGCAGCGAATAGATGTAGGCAGCATCCCCGACTGCATCGACGTCAGAACCTTCGCTCTCAAGCCCCGCTCCGACATGGCGACTGACCTTAGAGAAGACCTCCTGCTCCATCCGAAGGATGCGCCGCTCGTGAAAGCGGATCGTTTCACGCTTGCTGATACCGTAGCCGAGCACCGTGATCATGGGAAAAAGACTGGCGAAGGCGATCAGTCCAAAACCGTCGATGAGCGGGTCGCGGTCGGGGATGCTCGTGGCCAGCCCCAGGCCGAGCGCCGCAACGATCGGCACGGTAATCGTACTCGTAGTCACACCACCACTGTCGTAGGCAATGGGGATGATCGTGCGCGGTGCGAAGAACGTCATGATGATGACCACGACGTAGCCCGAGAGGATGTAGTAGACGATGGAGTCGCCCTGCACGATGCGGTAGGCACCGAGGAGGATGCCGATACCAACGCCGACGGCGACGAAGGAGCGCAGCAGCGAACCCTTGATGGAGCCCTCGCTGATTTCTTCGGCCTTGCCGGCAATGGCGGTGAGTGCCGGCTCTGCGATGGTGGTGGCAAAACCGACCGCAAAGGCAAAGCTGTACACCAGGGTCAGACTTCCGCTACCGGCAAGCTCGATCGCAAGACTCTCGCCGATCGGAAACAAACCCAGCTCCAGACCGATCACAAAGACGTAGAGCCCGAGGACGACGAGTGCGAATCCGCCCGCCCGCACTCCGAAATGAGCGATGGGCTGGCGCAGTACAAAAAAGTAGAAGGACAGGATGACCAGAGCCACCGGCGTCACGTCGCGGATACTCGCGAGCAGCGTTTCAACGTAGGCCCAGTAGCCGGCGGCGGTGGCGTCTTCGGTGAGTTCGAGCAGCGCGGGCTCCACAGCGACCGCAGAGCCGCCGTAAGCGACGATGCCGTAGCCCTGTACGAAGATCATCGGCATGACGCTGGCAAAAGCAATCAGTCCAAAACCGTCGATCAGCGGATTGCGCGCCTTGAGCGTGGTGGACAGGCCGATTCCCAGCGCGGCTATCAGCGGAACCGTTACCGTTGAGGTCGTAATCCCGCCCGAGTCGTAGGCCAGGCCGACAATCTCGACGGGCGAAATCAGCGTGGTCAGCAGGACAAGACAGTATCCCGCGATGATGTACCAGTGGATGGGGTGGTCCAGAATGATCCGCACCACGCCAAGGACGATCGCCAGGCCCACGGAAAAGGCGACCACGATGCGCAGCGTGAAGGCGTCAATGCCACCCTGACTGATGATCGCTGCCTTATGGGCGATGGCAATCAGTGCGGGCTCGGCCACGGTGGTTGCGAAGCCGATGACGAAAGCGAAGATCAGAATCCAGGTCCGCGCGCTCAGCTTCGCCAGACGCTGTGACAGGTCTTCCCCGAGGGGGAAGATTCCGATCTCCAGCCCGCGCAGGAACAGCGCCAGGCCGACGGCTACGAGCATCAGGCCGACCACCATGTTCGGCAGGTCATCGGGTACGCTGCGCAGGATGGCGAACTGATAGAAGGCGATGATGCCGACGATCACCGACAGGTCGATCAGCGACCCGCGGAGATCTTCAAAGAAGGTGTAGAAATACACGCGAAGATTGGGGGCAGGCGCTGGGCTCTGGTTCACGACATCCATTCTCCTGGGGCTCTTGAAGCGCTCGACACGCTGGCGAGCTTGAAATCGTATCGCCGACGGGCTCAGCAACAGAAACGTTTCCTGCGCCCGGGCTGCCAGTCTACGGAATACCGGAGCGCGGTGAAGGACCCGCGCGCGGCAGTTCAGATATCCGGAGACATAACGCCCCTCACGCCGGGGTAAGCGCTACCATCGGGCCTGCCCGTCGCCGCGAGCGCCACCTGCTGCCGCAAGGCTACCAACGCCCTCAACGCCCTCAACGCCCTCAACGCCCTCAACGCCAAAAACCTGACCGGATCGAACCATGAAACTACAGCTTGCCCTGATCCTGATGTTCGCTTCGACCCTGAGCCATGCGGAGCGGGCTGTTCCGCCGGCAGAGGTGCTCGTGCTCACCACCGGCGGCACGATCGCGAGCCGCAGGGATGCGCCCATGGTCGACGGTCCCGAATTGGTGCAGGCCGTGCCCGAACTCCTCGAACACGCGACGATTCGGGTCGAGGAATTCAGCGTGGTCGGCTCGTCGAAAATGACGCCGGCAAACTGGCTCGCCCTCGCCAAAAGCGTCAATGCGCATTTCGCACGGAATACGGAGCTCGCCGGCATCGTCATCACGCACGGGACCGACACACTCGAAGAGACAGCCTACTTCCTCAATCTCACGGTGAAAGCCGACCGGCCCGTGGTAATCGTCGGCTCGATGCGTTCCTCCGACGAAGTCTCGGCGGACGGACCGGGCAATCTGATCAACGCCGTGCGCGTTGCCGTCAGCGCCGAGGCCGCCGGCCAAGGTGTCCTGGTTACGCTCAACGAGGACATCTATTCCGCCAGAGACGTTTGGAAAACCGACAACCGCCGTGTCCATACCTTCGAGGCTTCCATCGGTGGCCCCGTTGGCAGCGTCGATCCCGACGGTGTGCGATTCCACGCCCGCTCGCTGCATCCGCACACCACGCAGTCTGAATTCGACATCGCGACGGTCGATCAGCTGCCCGAGGTGATGATCCTGAGTGACTTCACCGGGATCGATCCCGCCGTGGTCGAACGCTTTGCGCGCCAGCCCATGGACGGACTGGTGGTCCGATCCTTCGCCGGAGCGCGCACGAGCGCGGGCATGGCGCAGGGCCTGAAGGCCGTCGCCGAGCTCGGCCTGCCGACGGTCGTAACCTCGCGCGTTCCCCGGGGTCGGGTCGTATCGCCTCCCACCTACCCGTTCCCGGCGATAGCAGCCACGGAGCAGCAGGACAACAAGGCGAGAATCCTGCTCATGCTGGCGCTTACGCGAAGCTCCGAAGTCGAGGAGATCCGGCGTATATTCTCCAGCTACTGAGTCCAGCTACTGAATCCAGCTACTGGGCCGCCCGACGTATTCAGCTATCGGGGCTTTTCCCCGCGTCACGATCGGCGCGCGCCTGGGACTCGTTCGTCGCAGCCCCGAAAATCCCCTTCGCCATCAACGATGTTTCCTGCGAGCGCCGCGTCCTGTAGACCTCGGCGCGCATTGCATGCACGGCCGCATTTTCCGGCGCAGCCAGGGCCGCCATTTCGACGAGGTGGCACGCCAATCTGGGATCATCGTCCTGGAGCTCAACCGCTCGCTCGGCGAGGGACCGGGCGCCACCGGCCAGCGCGGCCAGCTCGGAGGCAAGCCTCTGCTCGGGCGCCGGCTTGAGATTCGCCGGGTTACCGTCATACCAGCCGCCGTAGAGACGCCAGATATTCTGCACGACAAACTCTGGCTCGTCGTAGGTTGGCGCCAGCCAGGGTTTATCGAGCGTACCCGGAGGCAGAACGACGCTGTGAATAATATCGTTGAGACGTGCGCCCTCGTTCATCAGTTGCAGTGTTTGCTCGACCAGCGTCTCGAGTGCCGTCGCCACGTCATCCAATACCCCGGCGATGCGCTCACGTCCCTGGATTGGCAGACCGTGTGCCGGCAGGAACAGCTCGGCACCGAAAGAGGCCATCTCGCGCATGGCCGCCGCCCACTCGCGCGGGTAGCGCTGGGCCTTCTGTGGATTGCCGGCGTTGGGGAAAGCCCAGATAAAGAAATCGCCGGCACAGATGGCCTTGTGCCGAGGCACCCATGCCCAGGTGTGATCATCGGTCTCACCGCGGGCGTGCTTGAGATGGAAATCCATGCCGCCGATCTGCAGCTCCAGGGTCTCGCGGTAGCTGGTGTCCGGCACGGGGGTATCCACCGGGAGGAACTGCTTGTGACCGGCAAGATCGTAGCCACGCCGGCGGAACTGGCCGAACTGACGCTCATTGATGATCTTGTTGTAGCCGTTCGTGAGCCGGTAGCGCTCAAAGCGCCGGGCGACGTTCTCGTGACCGACGACCGTCGGCGCCACGTCTTCGGCCATGAAGGCAGCGCTTCCGCCGACATGATCGATGTGCCCGTGCGTAAACACGATCGTGTGGAAGGGGTCACGGCGCCAACCACGGATAGCATCCACGCACAGCGCCCCGCCCTGCTCATTCGACGTATCGAAGGTAACCAGTCCCTCGTCCGTCGAAAACACGATGCAGTGCGAGAACGCCTCGACAACGGCAAGGCCATCGGCAATTTCCGAGAGCTGGTGGTTGATACGATTGAGCGGTCCGGCTCGCTCGAGCTCGATACGCCCGTCGATCACATCACTGGAAAGGCGCAGCAAATCGGTCATATACAGAGCCTCCTCAAGCCCCGCCGGGGCCCTGCTTGCTTAAGACATCCTGCTCTGACCCAACGGGGAGAAGCGCGAGCCTGACCTTTTGTACCACGCCTTCCTCCTCCATGAGCGCCTCGAGATCATCGAGTTCCGAGGGCAGAAAGGCAGTGAAGTTTTCGACCCCCGTTTCGGTCACGACCACGGTGTCCTCGTAGCGCAGGTAAAGGTTCTCCTCGGCGACGCGAAGCGTCGGATCCACGGAGAACACCATGCCCGGTGCCAGGGGAAGGCGCCGATAGTTGTAGTCGCCGTCGTCGTGCACGGCCATACCCACGGGATGCGAGAAGGCCCCGCTGCCCTTTTCCACCATCTCGCGCGCGGCTGCTTCGTAGCGCTTGTTGGCGAACGGGTTGGCCTCGAACCAGAGCTCCATGATGGCGGCGGCCTCCTCGAGGATCGTGGCGGCCTTGACGCCCGGTCGAATGCGCGCGATCAGCGCGTCGCGGTAGCGCAGGATCGGCTCGAGCAGTTCACGCTGTTCCGCCGTGAAGCGGCCACTGACGGGCCACATGCGTCCGATGTCGCTCACGTAATAGCGATAGTCGGGCGCGTAATCCATAAGCACGAGATCTCCGGAGCGGAGTTCGCGCGTGTTGCGAAAGTAATGCCCCGTATTGATGTTTTCGACTCCGCTCGCGGTAATCGAACGGTAGCCATCAAGGCGCGCCCCGCTGGCCAGAAACACGTAGCGCGCCGCCGCATCGAGCTGATACTCGTACACACCCGGCTCCGTGCTTCGGATCGCCTCCATTACGCCCAGCCCGGCGATCTCCGATGCCCGCCGGATGAGGGCGATTTCGCGGTCGCTCTTGATCATGCGCAGATCATCGAGGATCGGCGAGAGATCCCTGACCTGGAGCTCGGGCGCATCCCAGGGCTTGGGACCGCGTGCTTTCAGCAGGCCCACGAGGCGCAACTCGCGGGGAAGACGCCCGTCCCAGTGATCGTTCGCAATCGCCGTATTCGCAAGGTCGAGCTCGTAGCGGCTCTGGGCGTGACCTTCTTCCGGCCGGAACGGCGTGTACAGCGCCGGCAGATCGCGGGCGTTTCCTGAACCGTCGCCAGCCAGCGCCTCGCGCAGCCAGTTGCCCTGCATGTCCTCGGTGCTCGCGACGTGATCCACGCCGACGAGGCGCTTCACCAGTTCTGACGTTGCCGCAGAAAGAAGCCGCCCCTCCCCCTGCTCAAGCTTCTCGTTCCGCGGCGGCAGAAAGATCGTGACCTCGCGCGAGCGTCCGTCCAGCCAGAGGTAGCTGTGCGGCGTCTCGATGCCCGAAAGGTAGTAAAAGCTATTGGTCTGGCGGGGATACTCGAAGCCTCGGGCGAGAGGTGCGCCCTGCACGAGGGCTACGGCATTGTCTCCGATACGATCGAAGATACGCTCCCAGCGCGCGCGAAATTCCTCCGGTGGAAAATCCGACTGGTAGTACTGCGCGGCGGCGAGCGGCGATGCAAGGGCGGCCAGCAGCGCAAACAGGCGGCCTTGCGCACAGGCGCGGGGAGCAAGGCAGACCATGCGGCGGAAAACAATGAGGGAAAACGGCGGTCGAAGAAGACGCATGCTCGGCTCCAGTGCGGGTGGCGGTCGCGGCCGATCATCGAACTATGGAATACTCAACGGAGTCAACGAGGGGACAAGATGGAACTGTCGCGAAGGGCACTGATTCAGAATCTTGGGCTGGGGCTCGCGGGCGCGGGGCTGGCCTCGCGAAGTCTGGCGAAGACCACTGGCGATTCCGAGAAGCTGTTCGTATCGGATCGGAAGCACCCCGATCCCGCGCCCATGGGGTACGACCGCCTGCCCCTTTCCTGGTATCAGGCGACCACGCAGCGCCTCAAGGACCGGCTGAAGCCCGAAGGCATCGATGCCATCGTGCTACAGCGCGACGCCAACGCCGTGTACTACACGGGCTGCTTTCGCGGCAGCGGAGAGCGAACGACCTGGGTCATGTTTCCCGTCGCCGAGAAAGATACGGCCTACTGGTACTCACCGGGCATCGACCGCGACCTGATCACCTCCTGGTGGTGTACGGAGAACGACTACTACTTCTGCTATCCGCACGCCGAGGGCGGATTTCCGAACCGCGGCGAGGTCAGCACGGGTCCCGGCGTGGACCTCTTCGACTGGATGCTCCAGGGACTGCAAAAGCATGAGCTCGCAGGCAAGCGCATCGGCATCGACATTGATCTGTCGGCGGCGCAACGCGCCGCAGCGAAGAAACGCCTGCCCGGCGCCGAGTTCGTCAATATTTCGGATCACTGCCTGCACATGCAGATCCGCAAGACACCGGAGGAGATCGCCCTGTGTCAGCGCGCCTACCGCTACTTTGACCGCATTCACGCCTTCGCCCGCGACTTCATCCTTGAACATGGCACGGACACAACGGACTTCGCTATCGGTGAAGCGCTGCGCAGCTTCGGTATCAATTTACTGATGGAAGACATCGAGCACGACGGCACGCCGCACAAGGCCGTCGGCATGCTGGTGACTTCGGAGTACGTTCGCGCCGGTATCGCCACCTCGTACCCGCACCCCAACCAGTTCTTCCATGCGAACGTCGAAAAGGGGCAATCTGTTTACGTCAACACGGACATCAAGATCGGCGGCTGTGGCGGTGAAGGCTACCGCAACTATCTGATCGCGCCCTGGACGGATCACCAGGACAAGCTCTGGGAGGTCGTCGCCGAAACCGTCGAGATCATGGTCGAGACGACGCGCCCAGGCGCGATCTGCCATGACGTGGCCCGTGCCGTACACGAGCACCAGATCAAGCGTGGCGTCCAGGAGCACGTCTATCACCGGCCGGGACACGGCACGGGTCAGAACTTCACCGGCCACCAGCCGCCCTTTCTCGCCCTTGGGGACGAGACGGTGATCGAGGAAGGCATGATGTTCAGCGTCGAACCCGGCCTCTACTCAAAGCAGGGCGTTGGCATCAATCCCAGCGACAACCTGCTGGTTACGTCGAAGGGCAGCGTCCTCATGAGCCGCGTGCCGTTTTCCAAGGAGTGGAGCTACCTGCGCATCTGATGCCGGGCGGCGCTTTTGCGGCGACGGCAACGACAGCTGCACCAGTATTTCGACAGATAGTATATTATCTCGGATTCTTTCACCGGCGAGCCGGTGGCCGCACGGCTCTGTCGGCAGCATCGATGCTCCGACGGGCGCGGTGACGATCCTGAACATCGGTGGCCCTGTGCGCGCCGACCGAGGCAGCAACAGCGGAGACACGCAGCATGAAGGTAGAAGGCATCTACGTCCCTATCATCACGCCCTTCGCCGATGACCTTTCCATTGATTACGACGCTTTCGGCGACGTTCTGGACTGGCAGATCGAGAACGGCACCCATGGCATTATCGTCGGCGGCTCAACGGGCGAGTTCTTCGCCCTGAGCGACGAGGAGCGGCAGGCTCAGCTGCGCTTTGCCGCCGAACGCATCGACGGGCGCATCCCGCTCGTCGCGGGTATCAACGACCTCCTCCCGGACCGCATTTACCAGCACACGGCGATCGCCCGAGACGCTGGCGCCGACGCCCTGCTCGTCGCCGCACCACCGTACTCGCTGCCCAGCCAGAAGGAACTCGTCGCCCACTGTCTGAAGATCGACCGCATCGCCAACCTCCCGATCATCCTCTACAACTATCCGGGGCGCACGGGGGTGAACATGGAGGAGGAGTTTCTCGAGCGCGTCGCACAGAGCAAGAACTTCGTCGCGATCAAGGAGTCAAGCGGAGACATCGACCGCATGCACATGCTCGCCCGCGAGTTCCCGCAACTGCAGCTCAGTGCAGGAGCGGAACACCAGGTGCTTGAGTTCTTCGCCTGGGGCGCACGCAGCTGGGTGTCCGTGGTCGCCAACTTCTTTCCCGTCGAAGCGCGGCGCTTCTACGAAATCTGCGTACTCGAAGGCGACTTCGAGACGGGACGCAAGATCATGAAGGCGCTGCTGCCGCTGATGCTGTGCCTGGAAATGGGCGGCAAGTTTCTCCAGAGCGTGAAGTACGCCTGCGAACTCATGGGCCGCCCCGGTGGCGCCGTACGCCCGCCGCTGACGCCGATGAAGAAAGAGCTCAAGCGCGAAGTGTTCCAGATTGTAGAGACCGCACATACGACGCTCCAGGCGATCCTCGCGGAGAAGGGCTGAATCATGTCGAACCTGCTGACCCACGAAGAGTACAAGGCCATCGCCAGCGAGCTCTCGCTGCCCCTCAACCCCTACATCAACGGCCGGTTTTCTGCGCCGCTGTCCGGCGAGCGCATGCAGACCCTGAACCCGGCGACCGGCGAAGTGCTCGGCGAGATGGCGAACTGCAATGCCGAAGACGTCGATTTCGCCGTCACCAGGGCGCGGGAGGCCTTCGATCGCGGCGAGTGGTCGCGCATGCACCCGAGCGAGCGCAAGGAAGTGATGATCCAGCTGTGCAAGCTGATGCATCGCGAGCGCCACAAGCTTGCCGTCATGGAGAGCCTTGAATCGGGGAAACCCATCCAGGAGTGCGCCCTGACCGACGTTCCGGAGACAATTGCCTGCCTGAAGTGGCATGCCGAGGCGACAGACAAGCTCTACGATCAGATCTCACCATCCGGTGACGACGCCATCGGCATGATCGTCCGCGAGCCGATCGGCGTCGCGGCCTGCGTGCTGCCGTGGAACTTCCCGTTGATGATGCTGGCCTGGAAAATCGGCCCTGCACTCTCCGCAGGCAATTCGGTGATTGTAAAGCCCGCTGAACAGACCAGCATGACGGCGCTGCGCGTGGCCGAACTGGCAACGGAGGCCGGCCTGCCCGAAGGCGTGCTCAACGTACTGCCGGGGGATGGACCGAGCACCGGTGAACCGATCGGCCTGCACGACGGCATCGGCGTTGTCTCCTTTACCGGCTCGACGGAGGTTGGCCGTCGATTCCTCGAGTACTCGGCGCGCAGCAACCTCAAGCGCATCATCCTCGAATGCGGCGGCAAGAACCCCTCGCTGGTGCTGTCCGATGCCGACAATCTCGAGCACGCGGCCAAGCACATCGTGTATGCCGCGCTCTGGAACATGGGCCAGAACTGCACGGCCAACTCGCGGATTATCGTGCATCGCGACGTGAAGGAGGCCCTCCTTGAGCGCATCCACGGGCAGCTTCGCGAGTGGAAGACCGGCGACCCGCTGGACCCGCGCAACCGCCTCGGAGCCATCGTCAGCCGCGAGCAGTACGACAAGATCCTGTCCTACATCGAGATTGGAAAAAAGGAAGGCGCGACGGTGATCGCTGGCGGCAAGGCCATCGAGGCCGGTGCCGGCCTCTTTATCGAGCCGACGATCTTCGACGGCGTGACGCCTTCGATGACCATTGCCCGCGAGGAAATCTTCGGCCCCGTCGTAGCGCTGATCGAAGTGAGCTCCGACGCCGAAGGGCTCAAGCTCGCCAACGACACGGAGTACGGCCTGCAGGCCTCGCTGTATACCTCCAACGTCAAGAATGCGCACCGCTTCGCCCGTGCGCTGCAGGCGGGCACCGTGTCGGTCAACTGCTACGGCGAGGGCGACATCGCCACGCCCTTCGGCGGCTACAAGCTGTCGGGCTTCGGTGGCCGCGACAACTCGTTGCAGGCACACGAGCAATACTGCGAAACAAAGACGATCTGGATCGATATGAGCGATGACGCGGTCGATGACGAGATCTGAAGTGTTGGCGCCTCTCGGCACGCGCACGCGATGAGCGCGCTCGCAGCTGCAGGCCGGCGCCTTGCCGCGGGCCTTGCTCGGACGGGCGCCGGCCTTCTGCTGCTGCTCGCGTCTGCGGCCGCCGTCGAGGGAGCCGATGCGCTCCTCATCAACAATGTGACGGTGATCGACGGCACCGGTGCCGCCCCCCGGCGCGCTGTATCGGTGCTCATCGAGGACGGCCTGATCAGGGCCATCGGCAACAATCCGCAGCCGCCGGCGGATACGAAGGTCATTGAGGGAGATGGAAAGTACCTGTTACCGGGCTTCATCGACAGCAACGTCCACGCAACGGTCTACGGCAACGCCAGCCGTCGCGAAACAGTGGTCAAGTACGGCGATCACAACGACCGCCTCGCCCTCGAATTCGCTCAGCGCCAGCTGAAGTATGGCGTGACCACGCTTCGCGACAGCTACGGTGCCCTCGAACCGCTGATCGCCACCCGCGATCGCATCAATGCGGGCGAAGCCATCGGCGCGCGGCTTCTTGCCGCTGGCAACATCGTCGGCTGGGGCGGCCCTTTCTCGCTGACCTTTTCCCTGATGCCCGAGGCGGAACTCACACAGTTCCAGGCGCGCTGGAACGACCACATCGCCCAGGGCGTCGGCGAGGAACTCATGGACATGAGTCCCGAGGAAGTGCGCGGCGCGCTCGAGCGCTACATCGACAAGGGCCCCGACTTCATCAAGTACGGCGGCACCAGCCACTTCTTCCAGCCGTCGCTGATCACCTTTTCGCCGCGCGTGCAAAAGGTCATCGTGGACGTCGCTCACGAGCACGGACTGATCGCCGAAACCCACGCCACCAGCCCGGAGTCGCTTCGCCTCGCGCTGGAGGCGGGTATCGACCTGATCCAGCACCCGGAAATCCTCACGCGGGCCTATGACGATGAGCTTCTTGACCTGATTATCGAGGGCGATGTGATCTGCGCGCTGCGCTCGAACACGCTCACGGGCCAACCCTGGCGGGAACATCTTTTGCAACGCAAGCGCGCAGTCGCGGAACTTCGCGACGCACCGCCAGCGCGCACTTCAGCGGAGCGCCGCGCGCGCGAGCAGAGCCTCGGTGAAGGCTACGCACTGCAGCGTCACAACGCCGAGACACTGATCGAACGTGGATGCCGCATCACCATCGCCACGGACAACTACCAGGGTCGGGCTCCCGAGTTCCGCAAGACGCCCAAGGCCGAAGTCCAGGAAGCCGGTATTGGCAGCATCCTCGCTATCGAAGGTCTGGTTGAACTGGGCATGAGCGAGATGGAAGCCATCGTTGCGGCCACGCGCAACGGGGCGATCGCTGCCGGCATGCTCGATCGCATCGGCACCGTGGAAGTCGGCAAGGAGGCGGACCTGCTGCTCCTCGACGCCGATCCGCTCGGCGATATCCGGAATATCCGACGCCTGCACACGGTGATCGCGCGGGGGCAGCGCATCGACCCCCGCACCCTGCCCGAGGAAATCCTGTTCTACACGGGCCCGAGGCCCGCGGGCGCTGCCCGTGTAGAGATCAAGAACAGGCCCGGCGAAGCAGCCCTGGAAGCGGCTGCAGGCACCGCTACGGTGGCAAGTGGCGTATCGAGCGACGACGCCATGGCTGCCGATGCAGGCGAGGCGTCGACGAAGGAGGATCGCAGCGCCATGGCGATCCGCGAGGTGAGCGTGACGCCGCGGGGCAAGTACCTCGTCGAACTTGAAAACGGAGAACGCTGGCGACAGCTCGATTCGGACTCGACCCGCCTGGCCCTGCCGACGGACCGTTCAGAGCTGACCGCCGAGTTCAAGCGCTCTTTCCTCGGCTCGACCATGATTACCATCAGCGGCACCTACCGCGCCTTCAAGGCCAGCCAGGTCACCGACCGCAATTACTGAAGCACAGGAGTGCAACGCCGTGGCAGGACCCGTCAGCAGCGACGCAGAGCTCACCTGGTCATCGAGACTCACCTTCCTGATGGCCTCCGTCGGCTTTGCCGTCGGTCTGGGCAATATCTGGCGTTTTCCCTACGTGGTCGGAGAGAACGGCGGCAGCGCCTTCATCCTCGTCTACCTGGCCTTTGCGCTCCTCATCGGCGTGCCGCTGGTGATGGCGGAGTGGACGATCGGGCGTCGCGCGCGCGAGGCGGCCTCGGCGTCGGGCAGCTTCCGCGGCGTAGCCCAGCAGTGCGGCGCCTCGCCGCGCTGGGGCGCCGTTGGCAGCATGGCCGTGCTGGCCGTGTTCATGCTGATGCTGTTCTACACCACGATCGCGGGCTGGACCTTCGATTACTTCGTTCGAGCCGCCAGCGGCGCCTTTGAAGGCATCACCACGGAAGCCTCCGGTGCGGCCTACGAAGCGCTTATGGCCAGTCCCCTGCGCCTCGTGTTCTGGCATACGGTGGTGGTAATACTCACCGTCTACATCAACTCGCGCGGTCTCCACGGCGGCATCGAAAAGGCGGTCAACCTGCTGATGCCGGCCTTGTTCGTGTCGCTTGTTCTTCTTGTCATTTACGCCGCGGTCGTCGGTGACATGGGCACCACGATTCGCTTCCTGCTCACGCCGGACTTCAGCAAGGTCACGGGCGAAACCCTGCTCATGGCCCTGGGCCAGGCCTTTCTGTCCATTGGCATCGCCATGGCCGTGATGATCACCTACGGTTCCTACCTCGGGCGCGAAACCTCGATCGCCCAGAACGCCTTTATCGTCGTCGGCGCCGACACGCTTGTCGCCCTTATGGCCGGCTTTGCCATATTTCCGCTGGTTTTCCAGCAAGGCATGTCACCCAACGCCGGTGAGGGCCTGGTGTTCCAGACGCTGCCCGTTGCCTTTGGCATGCTGCCCGCGGGCAGCTTCTTCGCGAGCGTATTTTTTCTGCTGCTGATTGCCGCGGCGATCACTTCATGCATCGGCAACTTTGCTCCCGTAGTGGCCTGGACCGAGGAGACCTTTGGCATGAGTCACGCACGCGCTGCCTTCAGCTCGGGCTTCGCCATGTGGCTCCTCGGCCTCGGCTCCGTGCTCTCCTTCAACGTACTGAGCGACTTCTATCCGCTGAACTTCCTGTCGCTCTTCGAAGGCAAGACTATTTTCTCGACCATCGACTTCATCATGGCCAACGCCCTGCTGCCCGTAGGCGCCCTGCTCACGGCGATCTTCCTCGGCTGGGTTGCATCACGCGACAGCATTCGTGAGGAGTTGGGCATCGGCGACGGGATCGGCTTCAGGCTCTGGCTGCTGCTCATCCGCTTCGTGATCCCCGTCGCCCTCAGCGTGGTTTTCGTTTCGGGGATATGGGGCTGATGCGACGTCGCAAACAGTCTTTCGAGCAATGTAGACACTGCCGCAGGGAGTCAGAGCAACTCGCATGAAAATCACGGAAATCCGCGTCTATCAGGTTGATCTCCCGCTCGCGGAGGGACGCTATACCTGGTCCGATGGTCGCCATGTGGACGTTTTCGACAGCACCGTTGTCGAGCTCGTTACTGACGAGGGTCTGCTCGGCTACGGCGAGGTCTGCCCCCTCGGTCCCTTCTATCTGCCCGCCTTCGGCGCCGGGGCCCGCGCCGGCATCGGCGAGCTTGCGCCGCATCTGATCGGCCTAGATCCGACCAACCTCGGCCTGATCAACAGCGTCATGGACACAGCGCTCCTCGGTCACCCCTACGTCAAGACCGGCATCGACATGGCCTGCTGGGACCTGCTCGGGAAGACCACGAGTCGACCGGTCTGCGATCTTCTCGGTGGCCGTCAGGGCGACAGCGTCGAGCTCTATCGCGCAATCAGCCAGCGACCGGCCGAAGAGATGGCCGAGAACGTCTCCCTGTATCGCGATCAGGGCTATCGACGCTTCCAGCTCAAGGTAGGCGGCAACGTGGAGGCGGACATCGCCCGCATCCGCGCGGCCTCGGAAGTTCTGGCCAACGGCGAGACGCTGGTCGCCGATGCCAACACGGGGTGGCTTGTGGGCGATGCCATTCGCGTAGCGAACGCGGTCGCGGATCTCGATGTGTATATCGAGCAGCCCTGTATCAGCTACGAGCACAGCCTTAGCGTTCGCCGCCAGACCCGCCTTCCCTTTATCCTGGACGAGAACATCGACGGCCTCGGCGCTCTTCTGCGCGCCTGCGCCGACCACGCCATGGATGCGATCAATCTCAAGATTTCCAAGGTCGGCGGCCTCTCGAGGGCAAGGCTGATCCGCGATCTTTGCGTGGCCCAGCAGATTCCCATGACCATTGAGGATAGCTGGGGCGGCGACATCATCACCGCCGCAATCGCCCACCTCGCCCATTCAACGCCCGAACGCTTCCGCTTTTCGTCGACGGACTTCAACAGCTATGTCACGGTCCGCAACGCCACGGGCGCGCCGCAGCGCGACAACGGGCGCATGCGCGCCGGCACCGGCCCGGGCCTCGGCATTGAGCCCGACTTCGACAGCCTCGGCACTGCCGTCGCCATATACGCATAGCCCGGAAAGATAGCCGAACTCTACGCACGCGAGGCCCTGATCGGCCGTCAGGTTATTGCCGTGGTGAACTTACCGCGAAAGCAAATCGGCCCATTCATGTCCGAATGTCTGGTGACGGGCTTTCACCGCACCGATGGCGCGGTGGTGCTCGCGGTTCCTGACACGGAAGTGCCCAACGGCGCAAGGCAGGCCTGAAGCCAGGGCTTGCGCCCGGGGTTGGAACTTTGAGGAGCAGTATCTGCGATAGTGCTCCCTCTGACTCGCACTCAGATCGGATCGCCCGGGGGCATCTGCAGGGCCTTTGCAGGTATAGCGTCATCGCTACGCTGCTGCCAACGCGCAATCTCCGCGGCCACGTGCTTAGCGTGGGCGCTGGCGCCGCGCTGGCCCTCCAGCTCTCTGCGAAGGCTGTCGAGACGGTCAGAGAGCACCGCGCGTACCGCCCCGCTGCTGCCCGGATCGCTGGCAAGCACCAGCAGTTCGTCACTCACCACACGCTGAACCACTTCGAGTATCTGCCGGTGGTAGGCGCTCTCAGGTGATTCGGCGCCCCAGCTTGCCGCAATGATCGCGTCCAGGACTTCAGCCAGATCGGGATAGTCCCCCATGGAGCCGTAGGCCACGAGGCGCTCCATGCGCGCCGGATGCAGCACGGTCTGCACCGTTAGACTGACCGAGGCCTCGACGGCCGCGAGAACGTCGAACAGCCGCCCCGTCCGCCCGGGGAAAGCCTCGCCCTGCGTATAGCGCTCCGCAGGCGGCGGCAGCATCGCGATGAGGTCGGGAGAGAGCGCGAGGAAGTCGACGTCGAGCGTGCGCAGAACCGTATCGAGGGCACGGCGCTGCTCTGCGCCATCGATGATTCGAAATGCGAACTGCCCGTCGCCGCGCACGGCGTTGCGGTAGTCGGCGCCACCGATGCTCTGCGCTGCGGCGTTCATCTGGAAACGGTGATGCATGTACAGCGGCAGCAGCACATATTCGAGCGTGGACAGAGGCTCGCCTTTGCGAATAACCGTTTCACCGAAGCTTTCGAGGCCGATGCGGCGGACTTCGATCTCGTGCTGCAGGTGATCAACGAGGTTCGCGCCGTTGTCCCAGACGCTGGCGTAGGGATGGCCGGCGCCGCGGAAGTTGTTGTTGTCATGGGCCATGAACAACAGTCCCGTGTCGAGGCTTTCCTGGACGATCTTCGCCAGCTCCTCGGCCTCACTGGCGTCCTCGGGGAATTGCTCATAGGCATAGCGCACGGCGAGCTTGTCGTAGTCGCCGATGCGCTGCAGGTAGGCGTCGGAGAAATCGAGCTGCCCCTCCCCGGTGATCGTGACCAGCGGCGCGGGGTAGTCCATCACGCTTTCCCGACCATAGCTGCTCGCGAGATAGTTATGAGGGAAACCCAGCGTGTGACCGACCTCGTGGGCCGACAGCTGACGGACGCGATCGAGCGCGAGCTTCACGGAAGCGCTGTTGTCGCCCGATGCCGAGGCCAGATAGTCGAAAGCCGGCAGCATGCCCTGGCCGTGAAGATAATCCTGACGCAGACGCAGACTGCCCAGGTTCACGTTGCCCTTGATAATCTCGCCCGTGCGCGGATCCTGCACGGAACCTCCGTAGGAATAGCCGCGCGTGCGACGATGCGTCCAGTGGATCATGTTATAGCGCACGTCCTGCGCATCGGCACCCTCGGGCAGCTCGCGCACCTGGAAAGCATCGATGAAACCGGCAGCCTCGAAGGCCTGGTTCCACCAGCTCGCCCCCTCAATCAGCGCACTTTTGATCGGCTCGGGCACGCCGGGATCGACGTAATAGACGATCGGCTCCACGGCTTCAGAGCGCTCGGCGTCGGGGTTCTTCTTTTCGAGCCGGTGCCTTGCCACCAAACGCACGACAAGATCCTCGCCAATCGCCGTACCGTAATCCTGGATCGTCGGGCCGAAGGTGCCGATGCGCGGATCGGACACGCGCGGCCGATAGGCATCATCGGGCAGCTTGATGATCGAGTGGTGCTGACGCAGCGTGATCGCGGAGCCCGTGGCAGCAACCTGCTTTACCAACGCACCCGGGTCGTCGCTCAGAAAGGTGAGCGTTGCCTCCACCTCGACGTTCTCCGGGAAGGCGGCCGTGTTATCGAGAAACAGCGCGCTGCGGCTCTTGTCGAGGCTGAACTTGCCCTGGCCGCGACTTTTGAGCTGGCCGATTACGTTGCGCGCATCGCGAAGGAAGAAGTCCGTGGCATCAACGAGCACGCGCCCGTCTGACTCGGCGACGATGTCAAAGCCCCAGTGCACGGAGGGAGCGAAGGCATCCTTGACCGCCTGAACCTCCAGTGGATTGTCGCTGCTGGCGCGGTAACGGTAATTGGGTTCGCGCAGGAGAACGCGAGGGCCGATACGCTGCGCCTCTAGAACATAGGTGCCTCGTAGCTGCCCGCGGTCGATGCCGACGGGGTTCGAGCCGAGGCCCGAGCCCATCGATACCTGGTACAGAAACTCCGTATCGAGCTTGTCGATCTCCCAGTAGAGCGCACCGCTGGCCGCATCCCAGTACAGATCGAAGTAGCCGTCGTAGCGCCGTGCACCGTCGACGGTTTCCTCGATAGAAGGCAGCGTGTCGGCACGAGCCGAAAACGAAAGTACGCAGCACAGGCAAAGGAGTGCGCGCAGATAGCCCGCTGCGCGCGGGCGAGACTCGAGCGACAGCACCTCAGTTCACCCCAAGCAGCTTGATGTTCTGCTCCTCGATCATCCGGTTGATCGACGGCAGCTTCTCGTTCACGAGCACGTCGAGCGCCGAGAGCTCGGCATCGATCTGCGCCGAAACCTCCTTGCGGTAAGCCTCGCCCTGGTCCGTGGGACGGAAGTCTCCCGCCGACTCGTGCGTCGCAAGATAGGCGAGACGGTTGTTCAGCTTGATGCCGAAGTTGATCGGATCCTGGTAGGCCTCGTTGCGCGTTTCGTGAATATTGTTCTCTATTCTGCTCGCCTCCTCGCGCAGCGCCGTGAGCGCCTCGCGCAGCGGCTCGACGGTCAGCATGTTGTCGAGCTTGCCTTCGAGGTAGTCGAGATCGTCATACAGCGCGCGGATATCGATCACCGCCTGGTTGGCCTCGCTGAGCTTGTCACGCACCTTGATGAGAAAATCGAACTGCGCCTCGAGGTCAGCGATCGTGCTGTTGACGCGCGGATCCTTGAGGATTTCGAACTCCTGCTCAACGCTGTCCCCATTCACGCTGAGCCGCGCGCGATAGCTGCCCGGCACCGCGACGGGCCCCTTGGTGTTGGAGGAGTAGAGCACGATACCGTCGAAGGAAACGGCGTCGGGGTAGCGCATATCCCAGACAAAGAGGTTGGAACCTGCTTCGACTTCCAGCGGCGCGTTCGCGCCCTGGGCGTCGTCACCCACATCGGTGCCGAAGCGCTTCACCAGGCTGCCGTCGGCCTCGAGGATTTCAAGGCTGACCACATCATCTTCCGCAGGTGCCTCGGCAAGATTGAAGTAAAGCATCACGCCGTTCGGATGGTTTTCGCCTTCGAGCAGCGGATCGCGCTTGCCACGGCCGCTCTGGCGCATGCGGTAGCTCGGCTTGGGCTGGAACAGGTGGAAATCGGCCTTGGACACCGCGTCGCTGAGCTGGTGCAGCGGCGTCAGGTCGTCGATGATCCAGAAACTGCGCCCCTGTGTCGCGACGATAAGGTTGAGATCGCGTACCTGCAGATCGGTGATCGGCACCTCGGGCAGATTGAGGTCAAAGGACTGCCAGTTCGCGCCGTCATCGAAGGAAACATACATCCCATACTCCGTACCCGCATAGAGCAGGCCGGCGCGCTCGGGGTCGGCGCGCAGCACGCGCGTGAAGCTCGGTGCTTCGATTCCCTTCGTGATCTTCGTCCATGTCTTGCCGTAATCCGTGGTCTTGTACAGGTACGGCGCGAAGTCACCGGTCTTGTACAGCGTACCGGCCACGTAGGCCCCACCCTTGATCGTCGGATGGATGTCGATCGAGTTCCACATCAGCAGGCGCGGCGCTCCGGGAGGCGTCACATCCTGCCAGGTCTCGCCGCCGTCGCGGGTGATATGTAGCAGGCCGTCATCGGAGCCGGTCCACAGCACGCCCTCCTCGTGGGGGCTTTCGTTGGCCGTGAGAATCGTTGCGTAGAACTCGACACCCGTGTTGTCCTGGGTGATCGGACCGCCGGACGACACCAGGGTCTCGGGAATCGCGCGAGTCAGGTCGGGGCTGATCGCTTCCCAGTTCTGGCCTTCGGTCTTCGACACGTGCACGCGGTGCGAAAAGGCGTAGAGCTTGTCGGGGTCATGGTGCGAGAAGAAGGTCGGGAAGTTCCAGTTGAAGCGGTACTTCATGACCTCGACACCGGAACCGGCCGGATTCAGGGGCCATACATTGATCGAGCGGCGCTGATTGTTGGCGTGGTTGTAGCGGTACAGGTAGCCCTTGTAATTGCCGCCGTAAACGATGTCATTGTTGTCGGGATCAATGGCGTGGTACGCACTCTCGCCGCCCGCAGTGACCTCCCAATCGCTCTCGGCAATGGCGTTGCCGTCGCTGCGGTGCAGGATTCGGATCGACGAGTTGTCCTGCTGGGCACCGTAAATGCGATAAGGAAAGTGGTTGTCGGTGGCAATGCGGTAGAACTGCGACGTCGGCTGGTTGTGGTACGTCGTCCAGCTGGCGCCACCGTCGGTGGACACCTGCGCGCCGCCGTCGTCGGCGATGATCATGCGGTCGTTGTCGTCGGGATCAATCCAGAGATCGTGGTGGTCGCCGTGCGGTGCGCGATGGAGGCTGAAGGTCTTGCCACCGTCCGTAGACACGGCGTAGGACACGTTCATCACGTAGACCTTGTTCTCGTCCTGCGAGTCGGCAATGATCCGCGTGTAGTACCAGGCCCGCGACCGCAGCGCGCGATCGGTGTTGATCTTAGTCCAGGTCTCGCCAGCGTCATCGGAGCGGAACACGCCGCCGTCCTCGGCTTCGATGAGTGCCCACACGCGCTCGGGATTGGCCGGTGAGACGGTGACACCGATAATGCCGCGCGGCGCCGCCGGCATGTTCGGCAGTTCTGTCAGCTTGGTCCAGGTTTCACCGGAGTCCGTGCTCTTCCACAGGTCCGAGCCCGGGCCGCCGCTGGAGAAACTGTGCGGCGTGCGGCGCACATTCCAGGTGCTGGCGTAGAGGATGCGAGGATTGCCCGGCTCGAATACAAGGTCGACGGCCCCCGCGTCCTCGTTGGCGTAAAGTACTTTTTCCCAGCTCTCCCCCCCATCGCGGCTGCGGTAGACACCGCGCTCTTCGCTCGACTGCCAGAGATCTCCCATCGCGGCTACATAAACGATATCGGGGTTCTTCGGATGAACTCGGATGCGACCGATGTGACGCGTGCCTTCGAGACCGAGGAAGGTCCAGCTCTTGCCGGCGTCGGTAGACTTCCATACGCCGAAGTTCGAGGAGACGTTACCGCGTACGGTCTTCTCGCCGAGACCGACATAGATCACGTTGGGATCGGACTCAGCGACGGCAACGGAGCCGACGGAGCCGCCGAAGTAGCCGTCGGACACGTTGAACCACTTGCTGCCCCCGTCGATCGACTTCCAGACGCCGCCGCCGACAGAGCCGAAGTAATAGGTGTCCCGATCCCCCGGCACTCCCGTGACCGTACCCGAGCGGCCGCCCCGGTAGGGTCCAATCAGGCGATAGCTCATGGCGTCTACGGGCGAAAGATCGTGACCCGCACCGCCACCATCGCGCTCGGCAGCCTGAGCGCCCGCCGATGCGAGCAGAATAATGGGAAGCGACAGCGCGCTGATCAGGGCGACAAGGCGTGCTCTAAGGTTCGTCATGAACAATCTTCCAATCCGTTGATGGCGGTAATCCGTGGATTTCGGTGGTTTATACAGCAGCGTGACGCAATCCGGATGCCCGGATACTTCAGCGCTGGGCCGCCACCTGCTCGGCGGTCACGGCACCTGCGTCATGGCCCCAGGCGCTGCGCATGTAGCTTAGCAAGGCGGCCACCTGCTCGTCGCTGAGCTTGTCGGCGTAGGCCTCCATGCGCTTCCAGGTCCGACCCTCCCACTGCTTCGAGGGCGAGGTTTTCGGCAGCTGCGCACCGTACAGCGTCACATTGATCAGCGAAGCCGGATCGGCGTCAAGCACCACAGGGCTGCCGAGCACCGGGGGACCGGTTTCTCCTGAGCCCATACCAGTGGGGAGATGGCAGGTCCCGCAGTGGATGTCGTACTGGATCGAGCCCGTGCGCAGGACGTCCTCCGTCGCCGCCTCGCTGTCGCCGTTACCCACAGCGGGCGGGAGTGCCTTGAGATAGGTCGCCATGGCGTCGACATCGACCGCGCTCAAGTGGCTGGTGCCGTTCACGACAACCTTGTTCATGGGCCCGAACACCCCGGCACGCTCGCTGAAGCCAAGGCTGAGATAGTCGGCAATCTCCTCCTTGGACCAGGCTTTCAGGCCGGTGGCTGCGGACGTCAGGTTGGACGCCGACCATTTCGACAACTTTCCTTCAACACGCTCGAGGTAGCTGCTGCCGGTCATCGCAAGGTCCGCGTCGCGTCCACCGAGGGCGTTGCGCGGCGTGTGACATTCGCCACAGTGACCGAGACCCTCAACCAGGTAGGCTCCCCGGTTCCATGCCTCGGACCGGGCGGCGTCGGGCTCGAAGCGGCCCTCCTCGAAATACAGCGATTTCCACGCTCCGAGAGCCCAGCGCTGGCTGTAGGGGAAACCCAGATCGTTTTCCGGAGGCGTGTAGGAGACGGGGTCCAGCGACTTCAGGTAGTCGAAGATGGCGGCGACGTCTTCATCGGATACCTTCGTGTACGAGGTATAGGGAAACACCGGGTAATAGTGCTTACCCTCGGGGCTTACGCCCTGACGCATCGCCGCCGTGAAGTCCTCGAGAGACCAGGAACCGATTCCCGTCGCCGCATCCGGCGTGATGTTGGTGGAGTAGATCGTGCCGAAGTCCGTGACGAACTCGAGGCCACCGGCAAACGGCGCGCCGCCATCGCGCGTGTGACAGCTCACGCAGTTACCGGCCGCAGTCAGATAGGCACCGCGGTCCATTGGCTCGGCCTCGGCGCCAGGCTCCGTGGCTTCGAGGGCACGACGGCCGATAAGCAGCGTGTCATTGGCCGTGGCTCCATAGGCGAGCAAGCCAAGAAAGCCCTGCTCGATCCGCTGTTCGATGGAGGCTTCATTGACCGTGGTCATGTTCGGCAGACCGGCGGCCTGCGCCGTCGCCAGGACCTGCAGGTTGATCGCCTCGGCTGCCTCACGGTCACCGTCGAGCGCCGCCGTAAGACTACCAATTCCGCAGACCAGCGAACTGTAGCCCGGCAGGTCGGCAATCGCCTGAAGATCGTCGAACACCTCGGGGTCTTCGACGATGAGCATGGCTACGACCGAGCCCGTGGGGTTCTTTGGCGACCACACGTCAAAGCCGTCGAAGAATGACACCGCCGCCTGCGCCTCGTCGAGGCTGAGCACATGCGGGATCACAACCCCGTTGGCTCCGAGTTCCAGAGCTTCGCGCACGCGCTCGCGGGCTGCATCTTCTCCGTCCTCGGAAATCGGCGGAATACGCACGAGCAGCGACAGATCCGAATTCGAAGCACCGCTGCGCAGACCTTCGAGTACATTGCGCGCGGCCTCGGCGTCGTAGTGATGCTCGAGGCTCAGAAAGGCAAAGTCCGGCAGCGGATTCTCGGCCAGCTCGCGTCCGGTCTGTACCGAGTAGACCGGATGTGCATCGGGATCATCACCACCGTCGGAATCCGGACGCAGGTAGTAGCCGAGCGCCGGCTTGCCCTCGGACCACAGTTCGAGCAATCCCTGCCCGACCGGCGCGCGCCGATCTACGGCGTTCTTCTCCGCCTGCGACTGCACCAGCGGCGACAGCAGCAGCGAGAGCGCCGTGCAAAGGAACAGGACATGCCGAAGGCAGTGACGGTTCATCATCAATTCGTCTCGTGAAGGAACGGTTCATGGACCCGGCCCCGCGCCTTGCGCGGGTCGGGACATACGGGTGCCGTGAGTGGCCTAGGGCCGCGACGCGGTCAGGGTCTGATCGGGGTGAACCACGTGGACCTGGTGCATCTTCACATCGACCGCTGCCGAGATCGCGGTGTTCTCACCGGTCTGCGGATCGGGATAGCCATCGGCCAGCTTCTTCATTGCGCGGTAGAGCGAAGCGGCGGAAAGCTGACCGTAGCTCTGGTGGTGCGTGGTCCAGTTGCGGTTGAGGCGATGGCTGAAATGCTCGACGTCGGCATAGCCGGCCAGCACACCCTGCGCCGTTTCCGGCGTCAGCGTCAGCTGCAGCTGAAAGTCACGGAAAATGTGGAAACCGCCGCCGATGTTGGGAAAAGACCAGGGAAACTTGGCGCGATCCGCGGGCTCGGTGGTGAGCACGCCATCGGTGATCTGGCCCTTAACGTGCTGAATGAAGCTCTGACCCCAGCGGACATCAACGCGCTGCGTACCTCCGGGTACAAATCCCGTGCCCGACGCATCGGTCACCAGGTCGTCAAGGCCGCGGTAGAAGCTGACCGTTACGTCGTCGTCATTCTCGAGATCGTCCACCCCGGTCAGCTCTATGACCCAGCGGTTGTAGGCATTGCCATACATGAAGAGATTGGAGAAATGGTAGAAGGCCCCGTCGGGCCCGCGGTAGATCGGGATACAGCCCAACGCACGCTGCAGCTGATTATCGATGCCCTCGACACCGTCGGGACTGAGATAGTCATCGGCATCGACGCTGCCATCCAGATTCACGCCGTAGGCATGGGTCCCCTGGGCGACATGAAACTCGAACTGATCCGGCTCCGTCGAAAGATGGAAACGATCGCCCTCGCGTGCCAGGCGCGTGTCGAGCTCCGTGCGCTGGACACCCGCTTCCTCGGGAAACAGAACGTCGAACTGTTCGCGCGGCCCGATGTTGAAACCGTCGGGGCACTCCTCGCGCGCTTCCTCAGTCTGGTACAGGGCCCAGTGCCGCTCCGTCAGCACGTAGCCGATGCGGCCATCCTGCGGCGCTTCGGCCAGCGCCGACCCGGCAACGCCCATCGCGACCGCCGCGAGTCCGCCCATTCCCTGCCGTACCCGGGTGACGAGTTCCCGGGCGGTTGCGTTCAATTCCCTGTTGCTCAGCTGTGCCATGGATCCTCCTGCGGGCGGAACCGCGCCCTGCTGCTATAACCGATTGAATATCGCCGGCTCACCGCCTGAAGGCATTGCGGCCGAAGTCATCGCGAAGCACAAATGCCTTGTAACCGTTGCGACGACCGGTGAACTCACCTATGCCATCGCCGTTGGTCGTACCGGGACCGAGATCACCGCGATAGGTATAAACCGGCCGCTTGCGATAAGCCCAGACGTGCAGCGCGTTCTCCTGCCCCGCTTCGGCGAGCCTGCCGCTTGTCGGGTCGATCGCAAGCACCGTCCACAAGGCGCTGTCGCTGACCGCCTCTGGCTCCGCGGGCACGTAGGGCCAGGTCTGGAGGCAGACCTCCGGGTCGCCGTTACCACAGATCGCGAGGCGATATTCCTGCGCCGCACCCGGGTGATTGCAGGACAGCTGGGCGACGGAATCGTCGCTGCAGTTGTAGATATAGATCGTTCGACCCTGCGAATCCGCCAGTACCTGCCCACCGGCTTCCACGTCCTGCACGGTGAATTCCCGAGGCGGGCGAACGGCTCGCTGCGTGTACACGTTGTGCCATTCGGGTGCCGTCCAGTCGGGCACGTCGCTACCGACAAAGCTTCGCGCCCCGGGATCCTTCTTGTAGGTGTACAGCGGCTGATTCCGGTAGGCCCATTGCTTGAAGCCCGACTCATGACGGATGACCGACCAGTCTCCGCGATCAACGGCGATCTCCGGCGCGGGTACGGGCGCCCAGTCTTCGAGGCAGGCGCCGCGACAGTTCGACTTGCCCGGCTCATCACCGTCCCAGACATAGACAGAGAAGTCGTCTTCGGTGACCAGCAGGCGGCCCGTCGTCGTCTGCACCACCCCAAAGTCTGCGGGCACGTCCGGGGGCGGTCCGACGGGGTCGCGAACAATGCCGCCATCGCGGGCTGAGTCAAGTTTCGAGCCACCGTAGGCATCGCCCGGCGCTTCATCGAGCGTCGAGGTGTACAGCGGAAAGCCATCGTAGGACCACTGCCGGCTGCCATCAGACCGTTCGGTGATCGTCCACTTGCCCACGGCCTCGGCGTCATCCGCGGCAAGCACGGGAGGCCAGACCTCGGCGCAGCTCCGGCGCTCGTCGGCATCGGGCAGCAGCAGACCCGGCGGATACGGGCTCATGAGTCCCGCGGATACGCGCAGCACCTCGTCCGTACAGTTCGAGGGGCTGTCCTTGCGGTCACCGGTAGAGCCATTGCGCAGCGCACCGAGCGGCCAGATGTACAGCGTGCGGCCACGCTCATCGGCATACACGGGACCCTCGAGGGGCGCGTTCAGCACCTGAAAGCCGGCGGGCATCAGCTCGCGGATGTAGGCTTCCTCGTGGCCGCTCTCGGCGGTCTGCCAGTACTTCGAATATTCATGGCGCTCAGCGGCCGCTGCACCGCCGGCGGCGAAGGAAAGGCCTGCCAGCAGCCCGGCCAGGGCGGCGATCTCGATCTTGCTTCTCGTCACAGTCACGGACCCGGCTCAGACCACGATGTCGCCAATGACGTCAGAGCACTGATTGCTCAGCGTTCCCCAGGACGGCGTGTCAACGCCAACGAGCCGCAGCGCCGTGTAACCGACCTGCGCCACGGAGCCGCCGTTGAGATCGATGTGCATGCCGCTGCGCGCGCGTCCGCCGGCGCGACCGGCGAGAAATACGGGCATGCCATCGATCGCGTGTGTGCGCGCGTAGCCGACGTCCGTGGTACCCAGAATCAAAACATTATCGAGAAGCGTACCGTCGCCCTCGGGGATCTCCCGGAAAGCAGCGACAAAGTCCGCCCAGGACTCCATCGCGCGCCGCGTGAACCACGATGCGTGGTGCTGATAGCCAAGCTTGCCGTCAACGGGTTCTTCGTGCGTGCAGGTGTGATGCGGCTTGGGATAGCCGGGCTTGATGATTGAGGAAAACGCCGCCGAGTAGGTCATGTTGAAGACGCGCGTCTGATCGCAGGCCACGGCCATCACCATCAAGTCGGTCATCATCTTGTGGCGCTGACGCACGGCATCAGCGGACTTGTCCATCATCGGATTTTCGGGCGGGCCATCGGGCGCGACACAGGACGCAATCGGTTCGGGCTTGGTGAGCCGTTGGTCGAACTGTTTCTCGAGCTGACGCAGGCCGGTGAAATACTGATCGAGGCGCTGGCGGTCGGCGGCGCCAAGCGTCTGCATCATCGAACGCGACTGCTCCATCACGCCGGACAGCACGCTGCGCCGCGCAATCAGGCGTGGATCCTTGGTGAAATTGTCGGCATTCGGATCCTGGAAATCGGGTCCGAAGAGACGTGTGTAGAACTGAAGCGGTGACCATTCGGGCGCGTTCGGCGTGGTCGCGTTCAGGTAGCTATAGGTGTCGCGAGCATCGGCGGTCGCCGTTGCGGTGAGCGAGGTGTAGCGCGTGGTGCGACCGATCTGCTTGGCCACGGTGACGTCGATCGTCTCCGCCGGCACCGCATCCTCCTCCGGTGCCACACCCGTCCTCGATACGACCCAGCCGGTGAAGTGATTGCGGTTCGGAGATGAATCAGGGAAAGCCGAGCCATTGGTGAACAGGTTGATGTCGTCGCGCACCGGCGCCCAGGAGGCGATTTCCTCCGGCAGGTCATAGTTGGCACCGGTCTTCTTCGGCACGAAGATATCCTTCGTTCCACCAAGGCCATAACCCCAGGTACCGAAGCGGACGGGCATCGGTCTCCCGGACGCAAGCGCCGTACCGTTCGCATTCAGAAATATCTCGAGGAATGGGAGCGCGACGGACACGCCCACGCCATTGACCATTCCTTTCAGTACACGCCGCCTGTTCCACTTGCTCATCTTCCAGATCTCTCCTCAGTCGGCCGCAACGATCTGCGTACCCACGTCATTATTCTCAGGTTGAGGTGCGGGTGCCGGCGCCGCCGGTTGCACCCGCGAGAACGCTTCGCTCAGGGCAATCCTTCGCAGGAGCTCGCGCAGCCGGTAACCGTTCTCGGCGAAATCGGCAGCAAAGTAGTCAAGGAGTTCGCGTGCTCCCGCTGCCGGGGGGCTTCCGGTGCCGTAGCTGTATACGCGCTGAACAAGGCAGCGCGGCAGTTCCGGGTTTTCCCGAAGGGCCTCGCCGAGACCGACCGCGCCGTTGAACTCAAAGCCGTCGAGCGAACCGCTCGCATCGATCACGGCACCGTTTTCCGTCGTGCGGAAACCGCCGGCGCCGTCGAACTGCTCCAGGGACAGCCCGATCGGATCGGTGATGCGATGGCAGCCGGCGCAGGAGGGCGTCTCGAGGTGGGCGGCAACACGCTGGCGCTGCGTCGGATAGTTGGAGTCGGGATTGGTGACCACGGAAAAATCAACGCCGGGCGGTGGTTCGGGAACGGTCTGACACAGGAACAGCTCGCGCAGCGCCTGCCCGCGCAGCGTCACCGAGCTGCGACCCGGATGGGCGTGCAGCGACAAGAAGCTCACCTGCGTAAGCAGCCCCGCGCGAGGACTGTCCTCGGGGAAGCGGTGCGCCGCCCAGCCCGGCTCGGCGGGAACGCCGTAGATGATTGCGAGCGCCGGCGACATGAAGGTCGAGCGATCCGTAAACAGGTCGCGGTAATCCCCTTCGCGAACGAGAAGATGATCAACCACCGTGCGCAGCGTCTGCTCGCGCGCGTCCTCAGCGGTCAC